>NZ_JBVIOL010000015.1:0-207993 GCF_055578825.1 Streptomyces sp. NPDC032822
TGCTCGTCAGTCCGCCACGGGATCTGCCGAGCAGGGCCTGGTTCAGCCGGAACTTGCGCCGCCGCCTGATGCGCCGTCGCTCTTCCTGCTCGGGGCCGTCCCCGCCGTCCTGCCCGTTCTGTCCCGGCGGGTCGCCCCTTTTTGCCGGGTCCGCTCCTGTTCGGCGGCGGCTTCCTCAAGGGCATCCATGACGTCCTTGCCGAGGTGCATCCCGGCTGCGTCGTGGTGGGCGCGGGCCGTAGTGGAGTCCACGCTGACCAGGGATAAGTCCGTCTGTCCCCGGCGAGCAGCCTCCGCGATCATGCCTTCCAGGAGAGCGGAGAAGACTCCGGCGTCCCGCCAGACGCGAAAGCGCCCGTAGACCGTCGGCCACGGTCCGAACTCGGAGGGCATCTCGCGCCACTGGGCGCTGGACCGAAACCGCCAGATCACCCCCTCGAACTGCTCCCGCAGCCGCTCGGGGTACGGACCGTACTCGCCTATCGGCAGGTACGGCTCGATGAACTCCCACTGCTCGTCGGTGAGTTGCGTACGTGTCACACCCAGCGTCCTACCAGGTCCCGTCCCCGCACGGGACCAGAACCCGAGAATGATCACGACCTCACACAGGCCCTAGGTCAGGACCAACCAGCGCCGACCGTCGATGAGTTCTCGTGCCGCATCGAGGTGGCCGGCGTGGCATGCCGTCTCGGTGATGACGTGCAACAGGACGTCGCGCAGGGTGTGCAGATGTGGTTCCCCGAACAGGTCGTGAGGCCACCACGCCAGGACGCCGTCGGCAGGAGTGTTGGCGATGACGGCGTCGGAGAACTCTGCCTCCTGCCGGTATCCGTCGAGCACGTCGACGGCCCGCGCTTCCGGCGCCACGTTCCAAGCTTCGGCGCCGCTCGTCAGGCTGCGGATGATCTCCTTGTCCCCTGCGACAACCGCACGGAACCAGAAGCGCTCAACGTCCAGCGCGAGGTGCTGGACCAGCCCCAGGCAATGCCATCCAGATGGCAGCACCGGCCGTCGCAGAGCCTCCGCGTCGAGCCCGTCAAGGATGCCGAGAACGTGGCGGCGCTGCCCGTCCAAGACCCGAAGGAGCGCCCTGACCTCACTGTCCGGAGCCGTTTCACTCACACTTTCGGTCACGAGCACCCAGGGTTCCTCAACTCTTGCGGTCGTGCAAAGAGTTTTCCGATACCCGGGACGCACAATCAACGCCAGGTCGGCGCAATCGTGGCCGCGAGCAGCATCCGACGGCGTCGGCTGCTCCAGGGACACGTCGCCGTGGCGACCTGCCGCATCCTGCAGCCGTGGATCACGAAACCGTACTGGGCGGAGAAGGCCCCGTCGCGGAGCCGATGAAGACGGCAACGGAGGGCCGGTCGGGGACAGCCATGGTGTCGAATGCCAGAGCAGCTTTGCCAGGGACGGGACGGGCGGCGAGCGGACGCCAAGGTCTCCTCGCCGCCGGGCCGGTAGGGGTCAGACCGCCGACGGCTGCGCGGGCAGCACGTGGTCGCCGACCTTGTCTGTGCTCAGGCACAGCGAGCAGACATGCGCGTCGTGGGTCCGGCAGGCGGCCAAGTCCGGCCGCTCGTAGGGCTGGTGGCAGACGTGGCAGTCATAGGTGGTCGCGCTGGGGTTGCCCTCCGTGTCGAGGAGGGGCTCGTCGATGCCGTCGTCGGTGCGGCGCAGGTAGTACTTGCCCTTGGTGACGACGGCCATCAGCGGGGTGAGGAGGAAGGCGATGAGGGCCGCGGCGACGGGGGAGTAGGGCTGGAGGGTGTCGCCGAGGGCGTGGAAGTACATGGCGATGGAGAGGCCGGAGGCGGCGATGAAGGCGACGACACCCACGGGGTTGACGGCGTAGAGCATGCCGCGGCGGAACTCCGGCTGGAGCGGGGAGAGCTTCAGCAGGTACTTGTTGACGCCGATGTCGGTGGCGACGGTGACGATCCAGGCGATCGCGCAGTTCGAGTAGAAGCCGAGGATGTTGTTGAGGAAGCTGAACATGTCGGCTTCCATCAGGACGAGTGCGAAGCCCAGGTTGACCAGGACGAAGACCATGCGGCCGGGGTAGTGCTTGGTGACGCGGGTGAAGGAGTTGGTCCACGCGAGTGAGCCGGAGTACGCGTTGGTCACGTTGATCTTGATCTGGCTGATCACGACGAGGGCGACGGCCAGCGGGAGGACGAGCCAGGACGGCATCATCGCGTCGAAGGCGCTGCGGAACTGCTGGATCGGCTCGGGCGCGGCCTCCGGTCCGACCTTGGCCAGGATGTATACGGCGAGGAAGACGCCGATGGCCTGCTTGAGCGCGCCGAGCACCACCCATCCGGGGCCGGCCATGATGACCGCGGTCCACCAAGTGCGCTTGTTCGCCTCCGTCTTGGGCGGCATGAAGCGCAGGTAGTCGATCTGCTCGCCGATCTGCGCGATGAGGGAGAGGCACACGCCCGCGCCCAGGAGTACGGAGGCGGTGTTGATGCCGCCCTCGCCGTCGGTGCCCGCGTAGGAGAGGAAGCGGTCGACCGTGCCCGGGTCCGTCGATATCAGGTAGACCAGCGGGGCGACCATCAGCACGAGCCAGACCGGGGTGGTCCACACCTGGAGCTTGCTGAGCGCCTTCATGCCGTAGATCACCAACGGGATCACCATCAGCGTGGAGACCGCGTAACCCAGCCAGAGCGGGAGCCCGAGGCCGAGCTTGAGGCCCTGGGCCATGATCGAGCCTTCGAGGGCGAAGAAGATGAAGGTGAAGCTGGCGAAGATGACGCTGGTGAGGACCGATCCGTAGTAGCCGAAGCCGGATCCGCGGGTGATCAGGTCGAGGTCGATGTTGTAGCGGGCGCCGTAGTAGGCGAGCGGGAAACCGGTGATGAAGATGACGACGGCGGCGACGGCGATCGCCACGAGTGCGTTGCCGGTGCCGTGGGCCAGGCCGATGCCGGCACCGATGGAGAAGTCGGCCATGTAGGCGATGCCGCCGAGCGCGGTCGTCGCCACGACCATCGGGGTCCAGCGGCGGTAACTGCGGGGCGCGAAGCGCAGCGTGTAGTCCTCCAGGGTTTCCTTGGTCGCCTGGCTTGTCGGGGAGTTCGCTTCTGCGGGTGTCAGACGTGACTCGGTGGTGCTCATGGTCAGTCCTTCCGGGGGTGCTGAGAGCGGGTGTGGTGAGCGGTGGAGCACCCCCGGTCGGCGTCGTCGGCAGCCGGGGAGTCGAGGGCCGGGGGATGGGGATCCCCCGTGATCTCAGAGGCGGTCGGCGTGCAGGGCCATCTGCGTCATGGCGCGCTCGGCGCGTTCGAGGACCACGGCCATCGAGTCGCCGACATGGGCGTGCAGGGCGCGGTAGGCCTCGTCGAGGCGGCCGTCGCGGACCAGTTCCATGATCTCGATGTGCTCGGTGATGGTCGTCTCGACCCGGTCCTGGGTGAGGAAGTCGTACATCCGCACGCTGCGGATGCGCTCGCTGACCGTCACGAGAGCGTCGGTGAGGGCCGGGTTGCCGGACGCGCGGGAGAGCTCGGCGTGGAACTTCTCGTCCTGGACGACGAAACGAGGGTCCGGTGCCGGCGGCCGTTCACGCATCGCGGTCCAGCGGTCCAACTCGGCGGCCAGGACCGGCGGATCGTGGCGTATGGAGGAGTCCTCGATCGCGCGGGCGATGCCGCGCAGTTCCAGGGTGATCCGCAGCTCGTAGAAGTCCCTCAGCTGGGTCAGGTTGGGGATCGTGACGAAGAAGCCGCCGTCGCCCCGCTCGATCAGACCGTCGGAGGCCAGTCGGGCCAGCGCCTCGCGGACCGGGGTGCGCGACACCCCGAACCGAGCGGCCAGCCGCATTTCGGCCAGTCGTTCGCGCGGGCCGAACGCGCCGTCGAGCACGGACTCGCGCAGCTGGGCGTAGACCGCCTCGCGCAGGGTCAGCGCGGGTGGCGACTCCTGTACGGCGGCTGCGTCCGGCTGCGTATACAGCGTCGAATCCATGAGGGAACACGCTAGAAACGGCTTGTTTCTCAGAGGACCTTCGCGTTGTGAACGGCTCGTTTCCTGGATCTCACCGGGGGTGAGTGGATCCTCGCCGCCGGCTTGAGCACCGGACAGCCTCGACGTGTTGATGATGCAACTGGAGATCAGTCGCAAGAGAAGGGCGCTCGGTTCCCCGCCCTCACGTCCCCAACTGGTCGGGCTGACGATCGGACGGCGCATCCTGTACCTCCTTCCTGGGGAACGGGCCCGCCCCTGCTGTGACCTGTCCTTCTCCGACGGCTCGCTGAGCACGTTCGTGGACCCGTTCGCCGACCGCCAGCTCATTCACGCCGTCCTGGGGCGTCGGCGGGTTCTGGGCCGAGCTGCCGCTCGTCCTCACCCCAACGGCTGGCTGCGTTGATCGCCGCAGGTCCCGGGCAGGGGCCGATCGGCCCCTGCCCGGGACCTGCGGCCCCTGCACCACGGACCCGATCGGCACCAGTCTGGAATCGGATCGTGCGATCCCGATTCAGGAGGTGGAGATCATGCCCCGCACCGTCACTGCGGGTCTCGACGGCTCACCCGAGAGCTACGCCGCCGCCGAATGGGCGGCCAGGGAGGCCAGGCTGCGCGGCCTGCCGCTGAAGCTCGTCAACGTCAGGGAGCCGGTTCCCGGCGCAGAGCCCCTGCAGCACGGGAGCGAACGTAGCCGGACGGGTGCACCCTTGGCCGAAGGCCGGGGGAGGATCTGCACTGAGTTTGCAGAGGGGCTGAGGCTGCGGCACCCCGGCGTCGAGATCACCACGGAGCAGGTCTCCGGCCGGCCGGGCGAGGTCCTCTCACGCAGGGCCGATGACGCCGCCCTGCTCGTCCTGGGTTCGCGCGGTCTGAGCGGGGTCGGCGGGTTCCTGGTGGGTTCGGTCGGCCTTGCCGTGGTGGCACACGCCGAGCGGCCCGTGGTCCTGGTCCGTGCCGGGGCACAGGCCGCGGACGAGCACCTGATGGACCCGGCGGGCATCCCGTCCGCCGCGAGCCCGTACCGGCCCGTGGTCGTGGGCCTGGCCACCGACGACCCGGATCCCTCGCTCGTCGAGTTCGCCTTCGAAGCGGCCGACCGCCGCGCCACCTCCCTGCGGGTCGTCCACGGCTGGAACCCGCCGCCTTACTACGCGTACGGCCTCTCCTGCGACCTGGAACTCCACAGCGAGCTCTCCCGGCAGGAAGCCACCACCCTGAGCGACATCCTGGGCCCGTGGCGGCATAAGTTCCCCTCCGTCGAGGTCGTCGCGGAGTCCCGGTACGGAACGGCCGCCAACCACCTGGTCGACGCCTCCCGTGAGGCATCCCTGGTCGTCGTCGGCCGCCGTATCCGCCGAGGCCCCCTCGGCGCCCGCATCGGCCCCGTCACGCACGCCGTGCTGCACCATGCCACCGCCCCCGTCGCCGTCGTACCGCACGGCTGACCTGCCCCGAGGAGGAGAGAAACGATGAAGGCAGCAGTCGTACGAGCCTTCGGCGAGCCCCTGGTCATCGAGGAGCGCCCTGATCCCGAGCCCGGCCCCGGACAGGTCCGTATCCGGGTCGAGGCCTGCGGGCTGTGCCACACCGACATCCACGCCGCCCGCGGCGACTGGCCGGTCAGGCCGAGCCCGCCGTTCGTCCCCGGCCACGAGGGCGTCGGCCTCGTCGAGGCCCTCGGTGACGGGGTCACGCACCTCGCGCCGGGGCAGCGCGTTGCCGTTCCCTGGCTGGGCAGGACGTGCGGGCGGTGCGAGTACTGCCTGTCCGGCTGGGAGACGCTGTGCGAGCAGCAGATCAACACCGGATACGGGTGCGACGGCGGGTACGCCGAGAAGATGCTCGCCTGGGCCGACTTCGCCCAACCGGTGCCCGACGGGATCAGCGCCCTGGAGGCCGCCCCGCTGAGCTGCGCCGGCGTCACCACGTACAAGGCTCTCAAGGTCGCCGACGTCAAGCCGACCCAGCTCGTGGCCATCTCCGGTGTCGGAGGACTGGGCCACCTGGCGGTGCAGTACGCGAAGATCGCCGGGGCGACCGTCGCCGCGATCGACGTCACCGACGAGAAACTCGAACTCGCCGCGGAACTCGGTGCCGACCTCGTCATCGACGCCCGCAAGCAGGACCCGGGAGAGGTACTGCGACGGCACGGCGGTGCGCATGCCGCCATCGCGCTCGCGGTGAACGAGGCGGCGTTCTCGGCGGCGTACGCCGGGCTGCGGCGCGGCGGGAAGCTCGTGATGGTGGCCCTGCCGGCGCACGGCACGATCCAGGTCCCGATCTTCGGCACCGTGCTGAACGGCACCTCGGTGATCGGCTCCATCGTGGGTACCCGGCAGGACCTGGCCGAGGTCTTCCAACTCCACGCGGCAGCCCGTACCAGGGTCATCTACGAGGCACGGCCGCTCGCCGTCGTCAATGAGTCCATCGACGACGTGCTGCGCGGCGAGATCAAGGCGCGGATCGTCTTCGACATGGTTGCGGGAAGGTGACGGCGATGGAACTCCCCCTGGTCGTGGGTGTCGACGGTTCCGAGTCGAGTCTGCGCGCGGTGGACTGGGCGGCCGACGAGGCCGCCCTGCGCGGGGTGCCGCTGCGGCTGGTGTACGCCTGGCTGTGGGAGCTCCCCCACTCTCGGCTGCGCTCGAGCGGGGGGACCCCCGTCGAGGGTGCCGCGCTCGCCACGGGTCTTGGCAGGTCCTCGGAGCAGGTGCTGGCCGACACCATCGTCGAGGCCGCCGCGAAGCGTGCGCACCGTCGCGAGGCGGACGTGAAGATCTCCACCGAGGTTCTGCCCGAAGAGCCGGTGCCCGCGCTGCTGCGCGAGAGTCGTATCGCTCTTGCACTGGTCCTGGGCTCGCGCGGCCGCGGCGGCATCGCCGAGCTGCTGCTCGGCTCGGTCAGCCTCGCGGTCGCCGCCCGCGCCGACTGCCCGGTGATCGTGCTGCGCGGCAGCCAGGCAGACTCCGCGATGCGCGGGCCCGTCGTGCTGGGGGTCGGCGAGGAGCCGGAGAACTCGGCGGCTGTGCGCTTCGCCTTCCAGGAGGCGGCGCAGCGCCGGGTGCGCCTGGAGGCCGTACGCGCCTGGCGGTGCCCCGGGTACGAGAGCACCGACCACCCTCTGATGGCCGGCGAACCCGCCCGGCTGCACGAGGAGCGGGCCGGGCAGATCCTGGACACGGCACTGCGGGATGCCCCGCAGGGTGTGGAACTGCACCGGCGTACCGCCGAAGGCCCCGCACGCAACGTGCTGCTCGACGCCTCGGCCGACGCCGACCTGCTCGTCGTCGGTGCCCGGCCGCGCCACGGCCACTTCGGACTCCAGCTCGGCCGGGTCACCCACGCGGTCCTGCACCACGCCGCCTGCCCGGTGGCTGTCGTACCCCAACGGATATGACCGGCTCAGAGCGCGACCGTGTGCGCGACGCGCGGGTTCACGTGTTCCTGGACGCGTTGGAACGTGGCGCCCTTCGAACACCACGACGAGCGGGCGCCCGCTGGGCGCGCCCCTCCCTGACGTCCGACTCGCCTCGATGACTTACGGAGTCACCATGCCCAAGGTCGAACACCGGAACAGCACCGTGCTGGCCGACGAGGAACTGCGCACTCTGGACGCCCACTGGCGGGCCGCCAACTACCTGGCCGTCGGCCAGATCTACCTCATGGCCAACCCGCTCCTGGCCGAACCCCTCACCGCTGCCCACATCAAGCCGCGGCTGCTCGGCCACTGGGGCACTTCCCCGGGCCTCAACCTCGTGTACACGCACCTCAACCGGGTGATCAAGGGTCGCGGTCTGGACGCGCTGTGTGTGTGGGGGCCGGGTCACGGCGGGCCGGCGGTGCTCGCGAACTCCTGGCTGGAGGGCAGCTACAGCCAGACCTACCCGGACGTCTCGCGGGACGCGGCGGGTATGGACCGGCTCTTCCGGCAGTTCTCGTTCCCCGGCGGCGTGCCCAGCCATGTCGCGCCGGAGACGCCGGGCTCGATCCACGAGGGCGGCGAGCTGGGCTACTCGCTCGCGCACGCGTACGGGGCCGCCTTCGACAACCCTGATCTGCTGGTCGCCTGCGTCATCGGCGACGGCGAGGCGGAGACCGGGCCGCTCGCCGCGTCCTGGCACTCCAACAAGTTCCTCGACCCGGTCCACGACGGCGCCGTCCTGCCGATCCTGCACCTCAACGGCTACAAGATCGCCAATCCGACCGTGCTGTCCAGGCTCCCGGAGTCGGAACTCGACGAACTGCTGCGCGGCTACGGGCACGAACCGATCCACGTCACCAGCGACGACCCGCACCAGGTCCACCGCGCCATGGCCGACGCCTTCGACCAGGCACTGGACCGCATCGCTGTGATGCAGAGGACGGCCCGCGAGGACGGTGTGACCGAGCGCGCGCACTGGCCCATGATCGTGCTGCGCACCCCCAAGGGCTGGACCGGCCCGGCTGAGGTCGACGGCGTCCCGGTCGAGGGCACCTGGCGTGCCCACCAGGTCCCGCTGTCCGGCGTACGTGAAAACCCGGACCACCTCCGGCAGTTGGAGACCTGGCTGCGCTCGTACCGTCCCGAGGAGCTGTTCGGCGACGACGGACGGCCCGCCGCCGACGTCCTCGCCTGCATCCCCGACGGAACCCGCCGACTGGGCGCCAACCCGCACGCCAACGGTGGCCTGCTCGTGCGTGACCTGCCCATGCCGTCCCTGGACCGCTTCGCCGTCCCCGTCGACAAACCGGGCGCCACCCTGCACGAGCCCACCCGGGTCCTCGGCGACCTCCTCGAACAGGTCATGCGGGACACGTCGGGACGGCGCGACTTCCGTCTGGTGGGCCCGGACGAAACGGAGTCCAACCGGCTCGGCGCCGTCCTCAACGCCAGCGGCAAGGCCTGGCAGGCCCAGACCCTTCAGGTGGACGAACACCTGGACCGGCACGGCCGCGTCATGGAGATCCTCTCCGAACACCTCTGCCAGGGCTGGCTGGAGGGCTATCTGCTGACCGGCCGGCACGGACTGTTCTCCTGCTACGAGGCGTTCGTGCACATCGTCGACTCGATGGTCAACCAGCACATCAAGTGGCTCAAGACCTCCAGGGAGTTGGTCTGGCGGGCTCCGATCGCCTCCCTCAACTACCTTCTGACGTCGCATGTCTGGCGTCAGGACCACAACGGCTTCTCCCACCAGGACCCCGGGTTCATCGACCATGTCCTCAGCAAGAGCCCCGAGGTCGTACGGGTCTATCTGCCGCCGGACGCCAACACCCTGCTGTCCGTGGCGGACCACGCCCTGCGCAGCCGTGACTACGTCAACGTGATCGTGGCGGGCAAGCAGCCCTGCTTCGACTGGCTGTCCATGGACGAGGCCCGCGCGCACTGCGCCCGCGGTGCCGGGATCTGGGACTGGGCGGGCAGCGAGAACGGCGGCGAGCCTGATGTGGTGCTGGCCTGCGCGGGAGACGTACCGACGTTGGAGATCCTGGCCGCGTCCGATCTGTTGCGGCGCCATCTGCCGGAACTCGCCGTCCGCGTCGTCAACGTCGTCGACCTGGCCCGGCTGCTGCCGCGCGAGGAACACCCGCACGGAATGGGCGACTTCGAGTACGACGGCATGTTCACCACCGACAAGCCCGTGATCTTCGCCCACCACGGCTACCCCTGGCTGATCCACCGCCTCTCCTACCGCCGCACGGGCCACGCCAACCTGCACGTCCGCGGCTACAAGGAGATGGGCACCACGACCACCCCGTTCGACATGGTCGTCCGCAACGACATGGACCGCTACCGCCTCGTCATGGACGTCATCGACCGCGTCCCCGGCCTCGACGTCCGCGCCGCCCATGTACGCCAGTCGATGGCCGACGCCCGTACCCGCCACCACGCCTGGATCCGCGAACACGGCACCGACCTGCCCGAGGTCACCGACTGGACCTGGACCACCTGAACCCACCTGTCCCGCGAAGGAGTTCAACGCCGTGACCACCATCCACGGCTACACCGACGACCGGTCCCACTGGACGGCCCGCACAAGGACCTGCGCCGGGCCCGCTCCGCGGCGCTGAGCATCATGGCGACCGGTACGGGAGCCGCCCGCGCCGTCGCCCTGGTGCTGCCGGAACCGGCGGGTGCGCTGGACGGCATCGCGGTGCGCGTGCCCGGCGAGGACGGTTCGCTCACGGACCTCACGGACCTCACGGACCTCACGGACCTCACGGCGCCGGTGGGTGACGGCTGAGGCCGCCGGCCGGTACATCGGCGTTCACCGTGGCCCGGCCCGGGCCCGCACCCTCGATGTCCGCCGGGTGCCGGTCTGGGCCCGTTGTGCGTGGGGGCCGCTCTTCAGGGCCGACCGGCCCCCCACACACCCCCGGACAGCCCATGCGGTCACTGCCCGATCCGCTGGATGCTCGCCGTGCCAGAAGGTTATGGAGGAGATCCACGATGACGCATGCCACGCGCAGCCGACCCACAGTCCATGCCCTGCTCTCAGACGGCACCACCGTGTGCATACGTCCCGTGCGGCCAGGCGATCACGAGCAACTGCACAGGCTCTACGAGGAGATGTCCGCGGAGAATCTGCGGCTGCGGTTCTTCGCGGCGAGCCGGCGTTCCGCAGCGATGGCCGCCGACCGGGCCTGTAGGCCGCCGCGCCCCGGATACCGGGCCCTGATGGCCGAGTCGAAGGACCAGGTGATCGGCCTGGCGGAGTACGAGGTCGGCGACGACGCGGCCACGGCCGAGATCTCCATCGCGGTGGCCGACGGACTGCACCACCGGGGACTTGGCACACTCCTTGTCGAGCACCTGGTCTCCGCCGCCCGCGCGGACGGCATCACCACGTTCACGGCGGACGCACTCGCGGAGAACCACGAAGTGCTGCGGCTCTTCGCCGACCTGGGTCTGCGCATCGCACGCCGTTTCGAGGGTCCGGAGGTGCGCTGCGCCATCGAACTGAACGGAAACGAGAACGACGGCTATCTCTCCGCCGTGGAGGCCCGCGGCCGGGTCGCCGACGTGGCCAGTCTGGAGCCGCTGCTGCGGCCGAAATCGGTCGCTGTGGTGGGCGCCGGGCGCAGGCCGGGGTCGGTGGGGCGGGCTCTCCTGCATCATCTGCACGAGGGCGGCTTCACCCGGCGGCTCTTCGCGGTGAACCCCCGTGCCACGTCGATCCTCGGCGTGCCGTCCCACCCCTCGGTCAGCGCACTGCCCAAGGTCCCGGATCTCGCGGTCCTCGCGGTGCCCGCGGCCGGGATCCCCGACATCGCGGTGGAGTGCGGCAAAGCCGGAGTACGGGCACTGCTCGTCGTCTCGGCAGGCCTCGACAGCCGGCAGGCGCAAGCCCTCATGACCGCGTGCCGTACGTACGGGATGCGGCTCGTCGGACCCAACTCCCTCGGCATCTCCAACACCGACCCGATGCTCTCCCTCGACGCGACCTTCGCGGCGGATCACCCGCGCCCCGGCACCGCAGGCGTCGCCGTCCAGTCCGGCGGCGTCGGCATCGCCCTGCTCAAGGGCCTGTCACGCCTGGGTGTCGGCGTGTCGTCCTTCGCCTCGCTCGGCGACAAGTACGACGTCAGCGGCAACGACATGCTCCAGTGGTGGGAGAGTGACGGCCGCACCGAACTCGCCCTGCTGCACCTGGAGTCCTTCGGCAGCCCGCGCGCGTTCTCCCGTACGGCCCGGCGCGTGAGCCGCCGCATGCCGGTGCTGACGGTCGACGCGGGCCGCACCGAAGCCGGCCGCCGCGCCGCCGCCTGGCACACCGCAGCCGCCGCCACGCCGACGATGACCCGGCAGGCGCTGTTCACCCAGGCCGGCGTCACCGCCACCCGCTCGGTGGGTGAACTCCTGGAAACCGCCGCCTTGTTGTATTCTCAGCCGCTCCCGACGGGCAGCCGCGTGGCCATCGTCACCAACGCGGGCGGCGTGGGGGTCCTGGCCGCGGACGCCTGCGCGGAGGCGGGGCTGTCGCTGCCACCGCTCGCACCCTCGGTGGTCGAAAGCCTGTCTGCCGTACTGCCCGACGGTGCCACCGCGGGCAACCCCGTCGACGTCACGGCAGCCGTCACGGAGGAGCAGTTGGGGGACTGCGTGGACCGCATCATGCGGCAGCGCGGTATCGACGCCGTCCTGCTGGCCCTCGTCCCCACGGCCGTCGCGGCCGCGACCGGCGACGACCTTGTGCGGGCCCTCACCAGCGGCCCCGCACGGCGCTCCCTTCCGGTCGCCGTCGTACGCCTGGAGCAGGACCTGCCCGTCAGACTGCTGCCGGCCACGCAGGGCGGCGCGATTCCCTCGTACGCCGAACCCGGTGCGGCAGCACGTGCGCTCGCCCACGCCGCCCGCCGCGCCGCCTGGCTGAGCCGGCCGGCGGGCTCGATCCCGGAGCTCGCAGGGGTCGACACTGTGCGGGCCCGCGCGGTCGCCGCGACGTACCTCGCCGCCCACCCGGACGGCGGCCGGCTCGACCCGCGCACCTGCGCCGAGCTCCTCACCTGCTACGGAATTCCCCAGCTCCCGTGGTCCTGGGCGCAGACGGAGGACGACGCCGTCATCGCGGCCGAACAGCTGCGCGGCCCCGGCGGGCGGGTGGTTCTCAAGGCCCACTGGCCCGGCCAGCTCCACAAGAGCGAACAGCACGCCGTGCACCTCGATCTCGAAGGAGAGGCCCAAGTCCGTTCCGCCTTCCGGGACTTCGAGACACGGTTCGCCGGCCTGCTGACCGGCGTGGTCGTCCAGCCGCTGGCCGCACGCGGCACCGAACTGTTCGCGGGAGTCGTCCAGGACGAGGTCTTCGGCCCGCTCGTGCTGTTCGGACTCGGCGGCACCGCCACCGAGGTCCTGGCCGACCAGACCGCGCGCCTTGCCCCGCTCACCGACCTCGACGTCCACGACCTGATCACCGCGCCGCGCTGCGCACCGCTGCTGTTCGGCGCGCAAGGCAGCGGCCCCGTCGACCTCCAGGGTCTGGAACAACTGCTGCTGCGCCTGTCCCGTATGGCGGTCGACCTTCCGCAACTCGCCGAGGCCGACTTCAACCCCGTCCTCACGACGCCTGACGCGGTCACGGTGCTCGACGCACGAGTCCGCCTGCTGCCGCGCACGGCTCAGGACCCCTACCTGCGCCGACTGCGCTGAGGAGGAACAGGCATGAAACACAACGAGGCCGGCACCGTGATGAGCACCGAGGTCGTCCGTGCCGTGTACGGCTCCGCGTTCAAGGAGGTGGCACGAGTTCTCGCCGAGCACCGCATCAGCGGAGTGCCGGTGGTCGACGAGGACGAGAAAGCCATCGGGGTGATCTCCGAAACCGACCTGATGGCCCGGCAGGCCGAGACCCCCGCCCCCTGCCGGCCCAAGCGCCGCGTTCGGTTCGCCGCGCCGACCCGCGGCGCTCGTGGGCAGACCACGACGCCACATGCCCGTACCACCGGAGAGCTGATGTCCGCGCCGCTGGTCATGGTGTACGCCGACAACGCCATGACCCGAGGCCGCCCGGGCCCCGGCACAACACCGTGTGGAGCGGCTGCCGGTGGTGGGCAGGGAGGACCGGTTCCTCGGCATCGGCACCCGCCGCGAGCTGCTCCAGGTCTTCCTGCAGCCCGAGAGCGAGATCCGCCGCGAGGTGATCGACGAGGTGCTGGTCCACTCGCTGTGGCCGGCGTCCTCGAGCGTCGAGGTCGGTGGGGACGAAGGAGCCGTGACGCTCGCGGGCCACGTGGAGCGCAGGAGCGAGGCGGAGATCGCCCTCGCCGTGACCCACCGCATCGACGGCGTCGTCGCGGTCGTCGACAAGCTCACCCACGGGCTGGACGACTCACGCCTCCAGCCGAGCGAGCAGGTGCTGCACGGAGTCGCCGACAACTGGCTGCGCACGCTCTGAACTGCACAACCTACGAGAGGAGGTGGACCGCCATGCCCAGCAGTGTGTTGGTCGCCTACGGAACGACGAACGGATCGACCGCGCAGATCGCCGAGGCCGTGGCCGAGGTCCTGCGCAAGTCCGGGCTGAGGGTCGATGTACTGCCCGCACAGTCCGTGACGAGCCTGGCGTCCTACGAGGCCGTGGTGGTCGGAGGCGGGGTGTACGCCGGGCGCTGGCAGAAGCACGCCCGCCGCTTCGTCCGCCGCCACCGCCGCGCACTGGCCCAGCGACCGCTGTGGATGTTCAGCAGCGGACCGCTGGACCCCTCGGCCTCGGAGCGGAACATCCCGCCCGTACCCGGAGTGAAGCGGGCCGTGGTCCGGCTCGACGCCAGGGAACACGTCACCTTCGGAGGCTGCCTCGATGACGGAGCGAAGGGATTCGTCGCCCGGAAGATCGTCTCCTCCGGCAAGGGCGGAGACTTCCGCGACTTCACGGAGATCGAGGCGTGGGCCACTGGAATCGGCAGTGACCTGGCGGGCGTGTCACAAGGGAGCTGAACCATGCGGGCCTCTTCCCGCCCCGTCAGCCGCCCTGTCGGCGCGTGCGTCCCCGGGCGCTGTCGTACTCGGCTCAGCCGAGTACGACGCCCTGAGGGCCGGGCCGTGCGCATGGTGGACGGCCCGCAGCCGCTTCGTCGAGAGGCTGGATCCGTCGGGACACCCCGTGAGCGTGCGCGGGAGCAGCCACTGCGGGCGGGCACGGATCAGCGCGGTCAGGGTGGCGGCCGGTGCAGCCGAGGGCGGCGCCACGGTCGTCCGGCAGGGGCAGCCAGGGCGGTCGCGGTCTGCGTGTGGGCTCGTGGATCGGGGTGCGGACCGTGGCCCGACGCCGTCGGACGGGCGTGTGGCAGCAGGAGGGGGAGTGGGCAGCGGCGGGGCCGTTCTGGAGCCGTTGTGCGTGGGGGAGCGGTCCGCGCCGCCGGGATGCCGACCTGGCCTTGGCCCGTCCGACGGTCATGTGGAGGCTCCCGGCCAGTACGGTGAAGACAGGGCAGCTGGTTCGGTCCGCCTTGTCTGCTGTACCGGTCGGAGGACGTCATGAGCGGGGATCGACACGGCGCAACCGGGGAGCATGTGCCCAAGCTGCGGCTCGACGAGCTGCTGGGCGAGCTACAGGTGCGAATCGACGCCGTACGCGGCACGCGGGACCGTCTGCACAGCCTGCTGGAGGCCGTCCTCTCCGTCGGACGGGAGCTCGACCTGCCCCAGGTGCTGCGCAGCATCGTCGAGGCCGCGGTGGTGCTGGTGGACGCCGAGTACGGGGCGCTGGGTGTGATCGGCGGTGACCAGAAGCTGTCCGAGTTCCTGACCGTCGGAATCGGCGAAGAGGAGCGGTCGGAGATCGGGTCGCTGCCCAGCGGGCACGGACTCCTGGGAGAGCTGATCCGCCACCCGTCGCCACTGCGGCTGCCGGAGCTGTCGGAACATCCCGCCTCCTACGGCTTCCCGGCGCACCACCCGCCGATGCACTCCTTCCTCGGCGTGCCGATCCGGGTGCGCGAGGAGGTCTTCGGGAACCTCTACCTCACCGAGAAACGCAGCGCGCGGGAATTCGACGTGGAGGACGAGTCCGTCCTGTCGACGCTGGCGGTCGCCGCCGGCGTGGCCATCGAGAACGCACGGCTGTACGAGGAGACCAGGCTGCGCGAACGCTGGCAGCGGGCCAGCGGCAAGGTCACCAGCATGCTCCTGACCGGTGCGCCGAGCGCGGATGTCCTGGAACTGATCGTCGACGAGGCCCGGAAGATCGTCTCCGCCGACATGGGGCTGATCGCGGAGCACGTACCGGGCGAGGAGACACTGCGGCCGGCCCTGGCGGTCGGCCTGGGGCGAGAGGAACGCAGCTCCCTGGTGCTGTCCGCGCGTGACGGTTTCGTAGGAGCGGCACTCGGCGCGGCGGAACCGGTGGTCAGCGCCGACATCGAGCACGACGCACGCACGGGCGAGGACGAAGCCCAGTGGGCCGGGCTGGGACCCGTGGTCGCGGTGCCGCTCGGCGCCGGCGGCAAGGCGCGGGGCGTGTTGTTGCTGGGGCGCGTACCGGCGGGCACACCGTTCGGCGACATGGACACCGGGCCGCTGCTCGGGTTCGCCGACCAGGCGGCGCTCGCCCTGGAGCTGGCCGAACGGCGCCGGGACGCGGAACAGCTCACGCTGCTCAAGGACCGCGACCGCATCGCCCGCGACCTCCATGACCTCGCCATCCAGCGGCTCTTCGCCGCCGGCATGACCCTGCAGAGCACCCAGCGCTTCATGGAGCACCCCGAGGGCATGGAGCGCCTGACCCGGACCGTCGACGACCTGGACGACACCATCAAGATCATTCGTTCCACGATCTTCGGACTGCGCACCCACAGCGGGATCGGGCGGGAGAGCGATGGCCTGCGCGGCCGGGTGGCCGAGGTGGTGAGAGCGTCGGTCACATCCCTCGGATTCCCGCCCGCGCTGCGCATCGAGGGGCTCGTCGAGACCGATGTCCCCGGCGACATCGCCGACCACGCGGTCGCGGTGCTCGGCGAGGCCCTCAGCAACGCGGCCCGGCACTCCGGAGCACAGACGGTGGACGTCCGGCTTCAGTGTGCCAGGGGCGAGTTCACACTCACGGTCACGGACGACGGCTGCGGGGTGCCGGGCGGAGTCGAACGCAGCGGGCTGAGGAACATCAAGGAGCGGGCCGTCACCCTCGGCGGAACTCTCGCACTCGGCGAACGGCCGGAGGGCGGCGGAACGCGACTGGTGTGGCGGGTCCCCGTGCGTACGGACGGTGCCGCGGACGAAAGCTGACCACGCAAGGCCGCCACACCGTCGGCCCGGATGACGAGACCGGGCAGGGCGGACTCAGCGCGTCGGGCGGTCGGGTGAGGCGGGCTGTTCGAGATGGCTGGCCAGGACCGCCGCCTGGACGCGGCGCTGGACGCCGAGCTTGGCCAGCAGCCGGGAGATGTGGTTCTTCACCGTCTTCTCGGACAGATAGAGCTTCTTGCCGATCTCACGGTTGGTGAGCCCGTCCCCGATCAGCGCGAGGATGTCCCGTTCGCGGGGTGACAGGCCGGCGAGTTCGGGTGCGGGTGCCGGTTGCTCGGTGGGGTCCGCGCGCAGGGAGCGCATCAGGCGGGCGGTCGTCGCCGGATCCAGCATCGACTGCCCGGAAGCGACCGTGCGGACCGCCGCGACCAGGTCGGACCCCCGGATCTGTTTGAGCACATAGCCCGCCGCCCCGGCCATGATCGCGTCGAGCAGGGCTTCCTCCTCGTCGAAGGACGTCAGCATCAGACAGGCCAGCTCCGGCATCCGGCTGCGCAGCTCACGGCAGACACCGATCCCGTCACCGTCCGGCAGACGTACGTCCAGGACGGCCACGTCCGGGCGCAGCGCCGGTCCACGCACCAGGGCGTGCTCGACGCTGTCCGCGTCGCCGACCACCGAGATGTCCGGCTCGGAGTCCAGCAGGTCGGTGAGACCGCGTCGGACGACCTCGTGGTCGTCCAGCAGGAAGACCCGGATCGGGTCCTGTTCCGTGAAGGTACGCGCCTCGGTCATGACGACTCCTCCTTCGCTGGGGACCAGGGGCCAGGGGCCACATGCCGACTGTCATGACGATCGTCACCCCTCCGAACCGCCCGCACCAGGGCCGACCGGGCCAAACCGACGACGACCCCCGGTTCGGCGCGCCCGGTCACTGCTCCGGGTGGCGAGCCGGGCCCGCGAGCGCGCACTCCACGTCCACCACACCCTCGACGGCCCGCACCAGGCGTGCGGCCACGGGTACCAGAGAGGTGTCCCTGACGCGCCCGGCGAGTGTGACGACCCCGTCCTTCACCTGCACACGCACAGACGAGGACGACGCGGGGAACAGGTAGGACACGACTTGCCCGCGGACCTCCTCGGCGACCTCCTCGTCGTCCCGCAGGAACACCTTCAGGAGATCACCGCGGCTGACCACGCCTTCCAGCCTGCCCGAGTCGTCGACGACGGGGAGCCGCTTGACCCTGGCGTGCGCCATGGTGCGGGCGGCCTGTGCGAGGGGCACGTTCGCGTGGACGGTCAGGGCCGGCGATGTCATGAGCTCCTCGGCGGTCACGGCGCCGGCCTTGGCGAGATCGGAGAAACGCCGCAGCTGTGTGTCGCCGTCGGGGTCGGCGTCGCGGAACTCCTCCTTGTACAGCAGGTCGGCCTCGGAGACGACGCCGACCACCCGCCCCTCGCTCTCACCCCTGCCCTCCAGAACGGGAAGCGCGCTGACCTTCCACTCTTCCATCAGCTGCACGATTTCCTTGAAGTCTGTCCTGCGGCCGATGGAGGCGACGGTGTGTGTCATCACGTCGCTCACGATGTGCGGGGTGCCGTGCACGGTGACTCCTTGGTCGGATCCGGCGGGTGCCTCGGGGTCGGGTCACAGAGAGCTGCCGCTGCCGTAGGGCGCGTAGACGTCCAGCAAGCGGGTCCTCGCCGACCGCAGCCGGCGGGCGACAATGTCTCCCACCCACTGGGTCACCGCCATGCCCAGCACGGGATCGGCCCGCCACATGGCCCGTACCGCCTCGGCGTCGAACTCGTACGCACGCACCGGACTCTGCGTCTCGGCGCCCAGACACCAGGCGTGCGGTCCGAACAGCCAGGACCAGCCCACGAGTTCGTTGTGCCCAAGTGTCTCGATGACGGCTGCTCGCCGGCCGGGCACGTGCATGTCCAGGGCGATCGTGCCGGTACGGATGATCCAGAACCGGTCGGCGCGCCCGCCCTCCTCGAAGAGGCGGGCGCCCTGCGGGAACGACACCTCGCGGGCGAGGCACATCAGCCGCTCACGGTGCTCGACGGGCAACGCCCGCAGCATGGTGGATGTAGCGGAAACGTTCATCGTCCTGCCTCTTTCCTGGAGCGTGACCCTGCCCACTGCACTCTCTTCCCCGTCCCCCGCCCTCCGCCATGGGCCATGCGGCCCCAGACCGGTCCGCATGGCGTCGGCAGCGGCGATCGGCACGCCCTCACGCGCTGCGAGGGGCGGGAAGGCCGCCGGGCCGTGCACGGAGGGACAGCATCAGGGCCGAAGGGCCCCTCGGGAGGGCCTGCCCGGCCTCTGCGCCGGTGCTCGCCCCGGTACCAGGCTCGATGGAAGAAGAGGAACCCACAGGCAGCAACACTGGAGGTACGGACCATGCTTCGACACGTCAGCGCGGGAATCGACGGTTCCCCCGAAAGCCTGGCCGCCGCGCACTGGGCGGCCAGGGAAGCGGCGCGCCGGGGCGCCGCGTTGCATCTGGTGCATGCCTGGGAGTGGCATCCGCGTCCGGCCCCGTCCGTGCCCGCGGATCTGTCCGAACGGGCCGCGGCCGAGGACCTGTCGGCACGGGCGGCGGACAGCATGCGCGCCGCGCACCCAGGACTACGGGTCATCGACCAGGCGGTGGCGGACTCGCCGGTCACAGCCCTCCTCAAGGAGACCGAGCAGGCCGAACTCCTGGTCCTCGGTTCCCGCGGATTCGGCGCCGTCGCGGGGTTCTTGATGGGGTCGGTCTCGCAGCGGGTCGTCGCCAGGGCACCCTGTCCCGTGGTGCTGGTCAGGGTGGGCGGGAACGTCGCCGATGAGCACTTCTCGGCGCCGGACGGGATTTCCCCGGACGAGATACCCGGGATCCCCTACCGCGACGTCGTACTCGGCCTCGACACCGACCGCCCCTGCGACGAGCTGATCGAGTTCGCCTTCGACGCCGCCAGGTGCCGGGACGCCTCGCTGCGCGTGATCCACACCTTCAGCGGCCAGCCGGACTTCGCTGCCGCGGACACGCTCGTCCCGACAAGGGGCCCGGAACTGCTCGCGGAGCACCAGCACGCCGTGGCCGCCGCACTGCGCCCCTGGTGCGAGAAGTTGCCCGAGGTCGCCGTCACCGAGAGCGTCACCGAAGGACGTGCCGCCGACAATCTGATCAGCGCCTCGGCCGGCGCGGCCCTCCTCGTGGTGGGACGCCAGATCCGCGAATCCCGCTTCGGCACCCACCTCGGCCCCGTCGCGCACGCGGCGCTGCATCACGCGCCCTGCCCCGTCGCCGTCGTCCCGCACGCCTGAACAAGCCCGAAGGGTGGGAGAGGCGGTCCGCAGCCCCGGTTCCCGTGATCCGACGGGTCGGCCGAACCTGAACAGCGCTCCTTGTTCGCACTGCTTGACGATCTTGACGGCCGTGGCGAGTGCCACCAGAGCCAAGAGGATCGTGATAGCCAGAAGGAAGATCAGAGCTTTCACGGTGATGCTCCTCGGAATGCGGACCGCGTTGTTCGCCCGCGAGGTCCCCGAGCGTGCCGGCGGAGCAGGGGAATGGCCCGGGTCCGTCCGCAGGGCTGTCGGTGTGATCTGGCTTGACTTGCTCCCCTTCCTGAAGGAGGGGCAGTTCCTACGGCTCGCGCTGTAGGGGTTTCTGCTTCATCGCCGACTGCCCGCCCGGAGTGCTCCGTTGAGGTCTTACGCCGGCTCCACAGACAGACGCCGTCAGCCCGACGGCCAGGATGTTGCGTGACGCATTCACATCACGGTCATGCACAGCACCGCACTCACACGTCCAGGTACGGACGTCCAGCGCCAGCTGCGCCGCAACCCTGCCGCACACCCCGCACAGCCTGCTGCTGGGGAACCAGCGGTCGATCACGACGAGTTCACGCCCGTACCAGGCGCACTTGTACTCCAGGAGGGAGCGCAGTTCTCTCCAGGAGGCATCAGAGAGGGCGCGGGCCAGGCTGTGGTTCTTGAGCAGGTTGCGGACGGAGAGGTCCTCGATCACGACCGTTTGGTTCTCACGGACAAGACGAGTCGACAGCTGGTGCAGGAAATCACGGCGCCGGTCAGTGATCCGCGCATGGATCCTGGCGACACGACGCCGGGCCTTCTCCCGGTTCGCCGAACCTTTGGCTTTACGGGACAGCTCCCGCTGCGCGCGGGCCAGGCACTCGCGGTCACGCCGCTCATGCTTCGGGTTGACGATCTTCTCACCCGTGGACAAGGTCACCAGGGAAGTGATTCCGGCATCCAGGCCCACTGCCGCCGTGGTGGCGGGCGCCGGGGTGATGCGGTCCTCGCACAGCAGGGACACGAACCAGCGCCCCGCCGCATCACGGGAGACCGTCACCGTGGACGGCTGTGTTCCCTCAGGCAGTGGACGCGACCAGCGAATGTCCAGCGATCCCGGCATCTTCGCCAGCGTCAGACCCCCCTTACGCCAGGTGAAGGCGGAACGGGTGTACTCGGCCGACGCACCAGACTTCTTCCGGCTCTTGAAACGCGGATACTTCGCCCGCTTGGCTGCTGACACCTTGACCACGTCACGTGATCGTCGCCAGAGCCCGCAATTCCCCGGCCCCGTGGTCACGCAATTCCCCACCCTGTCGGTGGCGAGGTGTGAGGGTTCACCGTCGACTTGTCAGTGGCCTCTGACAGACTCCGCGGCATGGGGATATTCAAGCGGGCCAATGAGGCAGAGAGCGCTGGTCAGGCCGGGGAGCGAGCCGACTTGAGCACTCTGCTGCTGCAAGGCGAAGACATGATCGAGCAGTTGTGTCGTGCCCACATGTCCTGGGGGCTGGGTGCAGCGGACCGCTGGGATCTGGACCAGACGACCGGCATCATCACCTGGACCTTCCCTGACAAGACGGCGACAGCACCCGCGCAGATCCTCGGCAGTTTCAGTCCCGGCTCGGGCTCGTGGCTGTGGGCCTGGGCCAACAAGAGCATCCTTCCCGACATGAGCCGTGACGCCCGCAGCTTCCGTGACTGGGCAGAAGACAACGGGCATCCCGCTCTCGCCCAGCCGAAGATCGAGGCCGACGAGAAGGCCGCAGGGACCCTCGTGGCCTTGGCTGTTCGGGTCACCGAGGCGACCGGCTATTACCGGGGCCCGGGAGGCAACTCCGCCGTGATCATCACGTTCGGTCCTGTCACTCTGACCAGCGCCGACGGCAGCGTCTCCCACTTCAACATCAACATCGACTAGGGCCTGTGCGCGGTCGTGACCAGTATGCGTATTTCGCTGCCGCGATGAGGCCGGTCGCGATAGAACGCAGGGCGTGACGTGACCACAGGTCACCGATGGCCAGGGGAAGGTCAACGAGCCATACCCGCCGATGGGTGAGTACAGCCGGGCGGGGTCAGGCGGGCGAGATGTCGGGGCGGGCGTCGTACGCGGCGCGGGCGGCGTCGATGTGCGTCAGGTGCGTGATGCTCCACTCCAACAGGGGTGCGGTGGCTTCGCGGAGGGTCCTGCCCATCGGAGTGAGTTCGTAACTGACGTGCGGCGGCATGACGTTGCGGACGGTCCGTGTGAGGATCCCGTCGCGTTCCAGACCGCGCAGGGTGACGGTGAGCATGCGCTGGCTGATCCCGTCGACGGCCCGCTTGAGTTCGGTGAAGCGGCGCGGCCCCTGGCTGAGGTTACGCACGATCAGCAGCGACCACTTGTCGCCGACGATGCCGAGCACTTCACGGGCCTGGCAAGGGTCCTCCGGCCGCGCCGGCCGCGACTCGCCGCCCACTGTGCCGCTCATGGTTACCTCCAGAGAACCGGGGCACGGAAATGTGCCTTATTGATCGGGGTGCGGCAGGTGCAGCACGATAACTGTGGTTCCCAAAGAGTACCGAGGCACAAACAGGAACCGTAATGCCCCGCGCCTCCACGCCCCGAAGAGGAAAAAATTCCCCTCATGTCAACTTTTCTGCTGGTACACGGTGCCTGGCACAACGGCCGGTGCTGGGAGCGGGTGGTCCCGCTGCTGGAATCGGCCGGACACCGCGTGTACGCGCCCTCACTGACCGGCTACGGCGACAAGGCACACCTGCTCGGTCCCGAGGTGGGGCTCGACACGCACGTCGCGGACGTCGTCACGCTGATTCACGAGGAGAACCTGACCGATGTGGTGCTCGTGGGTCACAGCTACGCGGGGCTGGTCGTCTCGTCCGCGGCCAACGAGGTACCGGAACGGATCGCGCACCTGGTGTACCTCGACGCGATGGTCCCGGAGCATGGCGAGACCGCCGTCGACGTGCAGCCCATGACCCAGCACCTGATCGACCTGGCCGCCAGATCCGACCACGGCTGGCGCATCCCTCCGTTGCCCGAGATGCCTCCGCCCCTCGGCCTGTTCGGAGTCACCGACCCGGCGGACGTCGCCTGGCTGCGTGCGTCGCTCTCAGACCAGCCAGTGCGCTGCCTGCGGCAACCGGTCCGGCTGGACAACCCTGCCGTGGACTCCATACCGCGTACGCACATTCACTGCGTCGGCGCAGAGCCGGAAGGCATCGTGCGGCGGCCCGTCCCCGCGACACAGCCCAACGGCTCCCCAGCACGGATACGGGAACTGCCGACCGGACACGACTGCATGATCACCATGCCGGCGGACCTGAGCGAACTGCTGCTCGAATCCACCCTTCGGTAACGTCCCGACCACGACTGCGACCGCGAGCCGGAGAAGGCCCGCCACGGTCGAACAGCAGACCCGGCCCACGAAGCCGCCCGCTTCGCGAAAGAAGCGCCATAGGTCCTCATAGGAGGTCGCTTTGTCTTCGCAGAGGCAGGAGGCCGTTGATCCAGATCATCGAGGCCCGTAGCTGGAGGCCGGCGTCGTAACCTGCGGGGTCGTGTCGTATCGGGTGGCGATGCCGCGCCAGGCATTCAGCCTGGCCTTCAGGCCCGACGCACGCACCCTGGCGGTCGGCGGGGGAAGCGGCGGCCCGCAGCTCTGGGACGTACCCACCGGGCAGCCGATCGACGGCCTGCGCACCACCCCCGGTGAGGCCGCGTACCCCTTCGTGTTCGGCCCCGACGGCACCACGCTGTACGCGGGCAGTGCCCACGTTCCGCTCCAGCGCTACGACCTCGCCACCACCCGTGCGCTCGCGTGCTGTGCGCCCGTGCGGGTGAGCCGGTGAGGGCCGAGCCGAGCCCAATGGTGCAGGTACATACCCGACGCCCCGTACCGGCGGGTGTGCCGAGCCGCGCGAGCCGAAGGGCCGCGCCACAGGGCAGCCCCAAGTCCGCGTCACTACGGGGAGACAGGCAGATTTGTGAGTCCGGCCGCGATTCCGACCAGATGGGGAAGGAGACTGCGCGAGGAACAGTCAAGACCTGTGGATCGGTGTGCCATGCGACTTGTTGGTCGTGTCCTGACTCCTGGCTGGTTTCCTCGGCGGGGGCGTGCGATGAGGATGGGCCCGATGGAACCTCTTCGGTTCTAGAATGGCGCCATGGACAGGACCGACCGCGCCAGCCGAGTGATCGCGGCACCACCAGCGACTGTCTATGGTGCCCTTCTCGACCCGGAGTCCGTTGAGGCCTGGCTGCCGCCGGACGGCATGCGCGGGCGGGTCGAGCGGTGGGATCCCCGCCCTGGAGGCGGGTTCCGGATGGTCCTCACCTACCTCGACCCCTCCGACAGCCCTGGCAAGACGTCAGATGCGACGGATGTCGTCGATGTCGAATTCGCTGACCTGGTGCCACTGGAGCGTGTGGTGCAGCGGGCGGTGTTCGAGGCCGACGACCCGTCGTACGCGGGCACCATGACGATGACCTGGCACTTCGGCGCCGCCGGTGACGGGACCGAGGTGACCGTCACCGCCACGGACGTGCCACCCGGCATCGACCAAGCGGCCCATGAGGCCGGGATCGCCTCCTCGTTGGCCAACCTGGCGTCGTTCGTCGAAGCGGCCGGCTGACTCAGGTCGGCTGCGACCCGGGCCCGGCCACGTCGTCGAGGAAGCCGTCGGGATCTGGTGCGGTCGTTCCAGCGGCGTGAGCTTCGGGTCGTCGCCAGATGGTGCGATCGAAGAAGGGTTGTTGCCGTCTGTGCCGGCACCAGGTGAGCCAGGAAGTCAAGGTCGAAGTCACCGTGCTGCAGCTCTACTTGGAGAAGGTGCGGGACCGCCAGTCGTGTCTCATCAACCTCCACCGCCCGCGCCAGCCCGGCCCTCCCATCGGCAGGAACGGACGGTGCCTGGGACGCCCAGCGCACCCCGGCCCGGCCCCAGTGCCGCCGCCGGCTTCCGGCTGGCGCCAGCCGCCGCTGTTCGAGGCCCACCGTGACTTCACCCGGTTCGACCGTTGACAGCATGCGCGACCGGGCAATCCCTGGCTGGCGTGGGCCCGGCATGTCGGGCCCGGCCTCGGCGAGGTCCACGGCTGGCCCGCCGGACAGTCACGACATCGACCGGGCTCTGGTCATCGTCCTGTCCGCCCACATCGAGGACGACGTCGGCCGGTGCTCCGAGCTGTTCCCCGCTCTGCGATCGCGGAGGCCGAGCATCGAACACACGGCGGAAGTGCTCAACCACATCGGTGTCTTCTTCGACGACCGGCCCTCGTCGTTCGACCGTGGCTGGAGCGCAAGCTCGATGGTCTCGCGGTCGGCATCCGCCGCGATGTCGAGGACTGGGCCCGGCTCCTGCACGACGGCGGGCCATGGTCCAAGCGCCAGGACGTGGAGACGTCCTTCCTTGAGCTGATCATCGACTCTGGCAGACACTGTGGGTCTGCCAGGAGCGAGGGGGCGCCATGTGGCCCGATGATGCGTATTCGCAGGAGCAGGACGACCGAATGCAGGCGTGGGGTGGTCCGCAGGGCAGCATGTCAGACGCGGATTTTTACGACCGCCAGAGGGAGTTGTCCCAGCTCGACGACGACATGCGATACAACCAGTGGACGGGCTCCGGTGGGGGTGGCCAGGTCTCATACGGCTCCACCCCCGTCACCTCGCAGCGTTCCGGCTCGCCCATGCCTCGACGCGAGCCGCCGACTCCCGAGGAGTTGGAGGAGAGGCGGCGCAGGTCCGAGGAGTTCAGCAAGACCAAGGCGGCGCAGAAAGCCCGAGAAGAGGAGCAGGAACGTCTGGACCGCCTCAACGCCGTCCCGGACGAACGCCTCATGAGAGCCGCATCTCAGCCCCGACAGGCGGGTATCACTGGCACAGGGGTGAGTGGATCTGTGATGCTGATCTTGTGGGTACTGGGGATCGGCGCGGCCATTGTTCTGTTGAGCGTGATCTTCTGATCAGTTCCACCTGACCTCGTTCCGTAGGGGATTGAAGTCGTGTCGTGGTGGGGCGTGGGAGCGTGGCCCTGGATCGTGGGCGATGGCCTGCGTGGGGAAGAGGGGCTGGGTGAGCGTGGTGTGGGCGGCGACGTCGCCGGAATCGGGGCTGTTCCATCCGGTCGAGAGACGTTCAGGGTTGAGGGATCTGTCAGACCGGTTCAACGACCTGCGTTCCCGTGGTCAGGGGTACGTCGAGGTTCGGTCGCCGAGCCGGGAGTTCCCGGTGCTGATCCTGGCCTTCCGGGATGATCACGCGGTCGTCCAACTGATGAGTGACACCGAGCGGATGTCCCTGCTCGCAGGAGATGGCACTGTGCCCCCGGGTGCCGAGGCCGAAGTCCCGATCATGGATGGCCTCGCCGCGTTCACGGGTGACTTTGTCCTGGATATCGATCGGGCGTGGGCCCTGGTGCACGACTTCACCCAGACGTGGGCGGCGGGCCCTCTGGGTGAGTGGTGCGAGCTGTAGTCAGAAGCTCGTGACACGATCATGATCGGTGCTTCTTCAGTCGTCTCCAGTAGATGAGGCCGCAGACCAATGAGACGAAGGCGTCGTTGAGTTCGGTTCGGCGTTCCCAGTGGACGGCGAGGCGCTTGAACCGGTGGAGCAGGGCGACGGTCTGCCCTACGACGTAGGGGAGCTTGCCCGTGCCCTTGATGTTCGGGACCCCCCTTGCGGGAGATGGCCGGCAGGATCCGTCGCTTGCGCAGCTCCTCGCGGTGGGGGTTGGAGTTGCAACCCTTGTCGCCGAGCGCGAATCGGGGCGGCGGCGTGGCCGGCTGGGGCGCCCGGCTACGGGCGGGATGCCGTTGACCAGGGCGAGGGTCTGGGTGACGTCGTTGACGTTGGCAGCGGTGGTGGTGACTTTGACCGGGGTGCCGCGGGTGTCGCAGATCAAGGGGTGCTTGCTGCCCATATTCCGCCGGTCGACCGGTGAGGGACCGGTGTCGGCCCTCCCTCTTTTTGCACGGATGTGGGAGCCGTCCACCTGCGCGCGGGACCAGTCGAGTTCGCCGACCGTGTTCAGTTGGGTGAGCAGAATGCGGTGCAGCCGGTCGAAGACCCGGGCCTGCTGCCACCGCTCCGGACGCCGCCAGCAGGTTTGTCCGGAGCCGAACCCCAAGTCCAGGGGCAGCAGTTGCCAGGCTTTGTCGTCGGGGAGCACGTACAGGATGCCCTGCAGACCCAGCCGGTCGGCCGCCGGCCGCGGTTCCGGTGATCGCTGAGGCCAGGGCGGCAGCAGCGGCTCGATCAGCATC
Source organism: Streptomyces sp. NPDC032822 (assembly GCF_055578825.1). Lineage (NCBI taxonomy): Bacteria > Bacillati > Actinomycetota > Actinomycetes > Kitasatosporales > Streptomycetaceae > Streptomyces > Streptomyces sp. NPDC032822. The sequence continues at coordinate 27,217 of NZ_JBVIOL010000015.1, forward strand.
CACAAGTCGTCATCCACCATCCATGGCCGAGTTTCACTCCCTGCCGAGCGGCCGAATCGTCACATCGGTCACGTTCGGCCAGGACCCCGCAACAAGATCGTGTTTCGAGCTCTACGTAAGCAGTCGCCTCTATGTATGCACTCGCGCAAACTGCCGGAGCAGGCTGTGGGTCAGCTAATGGGAGGAAGGCCCCACACGTCCTGGAGAGCTGTCGGCGCGTCCTTCCCGAGGACCACGTGAGTCGTCCCGCCTGGCAGCGTGGGAAGCTCGGCCCAGTGAGTCACGGTTTCGGCACTGGTAAGGCCGTAGGGCAAACGGACGATCCCGTCGGAGTCGACGAAGCAGTCTCTGTGCTCTGTCCCGTCCTCACTCCAGTGCTGAGTTGTGAAGTACATCGGCCTCACCAGCCAAAATTCCTCACCCAATGCCGTATCTGACTCAGCGGCGCTGTCAGCCGGATACCGACCCGTGATCGCTGCTGCCACTGGTGTGCCGCTGGGAGGCAGTTTCTCGCGTGCGTCGACCCACGTCACCACGGTGTTCAAATTCGTCATCTCCACCCTTGCTCAGGCACTCGGTAAGTCGTCTTCTGCCCACATGCCGACGCGTCGGCAAGAGCACTGCCCTGTCACCAGGCAAGACCGCTGGGCGTTCGCGAAGGTTGCTTGAGACGGAGCGAGCACAGCGCCAAACGATCCGCGACTGCCTCCCTCCTCTCTCCAGACTTACGTGCCTCCAGCGGCCGGACCAGAGGGCACCGCACCTCCAACCGCCATGACCGACCAACTTTGCGAACCTACGTGGTTACGGCACTTGCTTGATCTTTAACGTTCGAACGGGTATTCGATGCCGAACGTTAAAGATCAAGCTAGCCCGTTTACTGTCTTGTCCGTCCAGGGAACCAGAAGGTGGCCTGGCCGCGAGTTGGAGTCGAACGCACGGATCCAGCACCGTGGAGCACGACGAGGCACCTCTGTGTTCCTGCCAAGGACCCCTCAGTCTGCGTGAAATCGCCGGGATCTTGGGGGTCCAGCCAAGGTGAGCCCCAGAGCCCCCACCGGGTGATTCTGAAGCTCTGATCACCTATTTCCCCTCTACCGCCAGGGAGTCGTGTTCTTCCCGCGCCCCGCTGATCTGGCCCCGGAAGCCGATGCCGCGCTGCCGATGGTGGTGGAGACCGCCCACCGTGGCCTGTACCGACTCACCACTGGACCTCCACCTCGGACTCCACCCCGGAATCCACCCATGGGTCCAGGTGCGAAAAGCCTTGCCCCAGCAGGCTTGAGGGCATGACAACAACCGACTGGATCATCGACATCGCCCTCGTCCTCATCGTCTTCCGGCAGCTCCGGGAAGACCGTCTCGACCTCAAGACCTTCCTGATCCCGCTGGGCATCGTGGCCTTCGTGGCGCACAGCTACCTCGACTCGATCCCCACCGCGGGCAACGACCTGGTGCTGATCGGTGCCCTGATGGGTACGGGCGCCGCCCTCGGCATCGCCGGCGGCATCTACACCCGGATCCGCTCCGCCGGCGGCCACCTCCTGATCAAGGCGGGCGCGGTCTCGGCGATCCTGTGGGTGCTCGGCATGGGGGCCCGGATGGGCTTCCAGATGTGGACCGAGCACGGCGGCGGTTCCGATGACGTCGCCCGGTTCAGCCTCGCCCACCACATCACCAGCGAGCAGGCCTGGGTCGCGGCGTTCGTACTGATGGCGCTCACCGAAGTAGTCACCCGGGTGGCCACGATCTACGTGCGGAGCCGGATGGTGGACCGTGCGCAGCCGGGCACGGCGGCAGTCCCCGTCGCGTCCGTCTCCGGCCGCGCGGCCTGACCGTGGGCTATGGTCACGCCGTGCCCGCAACCGACAACGGCCCCCGGCCGTTTCTGCTGAGCGATCCCCGGCGGCAGTGGCCCGCGAACATCACGATCATGGTAGTCGGGATCCTGACGATCCGGCCGATGGGCTTCAGCGGCCGCGGGCTGGCGGTCCTCGTCCTCTTCGCGATCTGCTGCGCGGGGCTGCTGATCCGGACCCTGCCCGCGGCCAGGGTGCCGAAGCGCGTCACCTTGGTCTGGCTGACGCTCGCGATCGTCGCGGCGGCCGCGCTGATCGGGGTCAGCCGTGGCGGGACGAGCTACCTCTTCGCCTTTTTCATCGCCGGACACATCGGCTACCGGCTGGAGACCAGACCGGCCCTCGTGCTCGCGGTACTGTGCAGTCTGCTGTGCGGGGGCGTCCTGTATTTCCACCTCGGCCCCGGATACCACAAGCTGCCCTGGATTCTCGGCCTTGCGACCGGCGTCCCGGTCCTCGCCGGCATCGTCAACCGCAACCGCCAGCGCGCCGTCGAGGCGGCGATCTCGGCGGCCGAATCCGCCGAGCGGGCCGCCCGCGCCGAGGCCCAGGCCGCGGTGATGACCGAACGCAGCAGAATCGCCCGGGACGTACACGACGTCCTGGCGCACTCCCTCGCAGGGATCAACATGCAGCTGGAGCTGGCCGACGCGCTGCTGGACACCGGCGACCTGGACAAAGTCCGCGAGGCCAACGACAAGGCGCACAGCATGGTCAAAGAGAGCCTGAAACAGGCGCAGTGGACCGTCCACGCCCTGCGCGAGGACGCCCTGCCGCTGCTGGAGAGCCTCACCGCGATGCTCGAATCCTCCGGCCACCGCGACGTCCTGACCGTCGCCGGGACCGTACGCCAGGTGCCGGCGCAGGTGACCCAGAACCTGCTGCGGATCGCCCAGGAGTCACTGACCAACGCCGCCCGGCACGCGCCCGGCGGCGAGGTGAGCGTCGCGTTGACGTTCGCCGATGCGTCGACCGTGCTGCGGATCCGCAACCGCCCCGCCACCCGCACGGTAACCCGGAACGCCGGCAGCGGTATGGGGCTGATCGGCATGCGCGAACGCGTCGCCCTGCTGGGCGGCACCATCACCGCGGGCCCGGTCGCCGAAGGACCGGACCAGGGCGGCTGGCAAGTAGAGGCAAGGATCCCAGGATGAGCGAACCGACCGAACACCAGGAACCATTGCGTGTGATCGTCGCCGACGACCAGGCAGCCGTCCGGGAACCCCTTGCGGCGATGCTCGGGCTCTCCCCGGACATCGACGTCGTCGCCGCGGCTGCGGACGGGCACGAGGTACTGAACGCCGTGGCCGCCCGGCCGGTCGACGTCGTGCTGATGGATCTGCGGATGCCGGGCATGGACGGGACCGAGGCGACCCGGCGGCTGACCGAGGAACACCCCGAGGTGGCCGTGGTGGTGCTGACCACCTTCGCCGACGACGACTCGATCCTGTCCGCGCTGAGCGCCGGCGCCCGCGGTTATCTGACCAAGAACTCCGGTCGCAAGGACATCATCCGGGCCATCCGGGCCGCCGCCGCCGGGCAGTCCGTACTCGACCGCGAGGTACAGAACCGACTGCTCGCCACCGCCAGGACCAAGCCCTCGGCGCCGAAGGAATCGCTGCCGCAGGACATCACCCCGCGCGAGCGCGAAGTGCTCACACTGATCGGCCAGGGCCTGCCCAACCGGGCCATCGCCGAGCAGCTCTTCATCAGCGAGGCCACCGTCAAGACGCACATCAACAACCTCTTCGCCAAGGCCGGAATCCGCGACCGGGCCGACGCCGTACGCCGCGCCATCTCGGCAGGGCTGGCCTGATCGAAGACCCTCTGGTGGCGGCTTCTGGGCTCACCGTGGCTGGACCCCGGGTGGACTCCGCTGACCTGCCATTCCATCATCGGTATCCGTTCGACCTCCCGGAGTGCGGAGGCGACCAGTACGGCTTCGCACTCGTGGTCCGGGCCGAAACCCGCGGCCTTGAGACAAGCGTCGATCCGGCTCGTGTCGCCTGTCACGAGGTTGTCCTCTATCGCTCTGATCCCAGGTGGCGAGCGCGAGGCATGTCTCGGACTGCCTCTGGAAATCCTCAAGTCCCTTGCCACACGAAGAGCATGACCGTCACGCTCATTCCCATGGCAGCCATTGCGGGACTGAGCAAAAAGCACAACTTCGTGCCGGTCATCCGGGACGCAGACGTGATCGTGATGGCCCTGCGTCAGGCGTTGGCCGAGGCATCTCCCGAGGAGCGCCCAGGTCTGGAACGCGCCGTCGCACTCGCGGAGTCCACCGCCGCAGCCGCCGAGGGCCAGCTGCGTGCCCGCTGGGTCCGCTCCCGGCTGGTGGCCGTCGGCTTCACCGGAGACATCGCCTCGGTCGCGGCGGTGAAGGCGCTGCGCCAGGCGGAGCCGAAACTGAGCCTGCTGGCGGCGGTGCAACTGCGGCAGGAGGCGCTGGACCGTCCGGAGTGATCCGGCACGTCATGGCGCATACTCCCGTGGGGCCAACTGTCAGCTGGTTCGCCGGTCTGGCCTCCAGCAGGGCGAGCACGGACGCCATCAGCGATCTCAGCGGGTCAGATGGGCGGACCAGCCACGCCCATCTTTGCGACCACGAACCGGAGTTCATGCCCACCCGCCCGAACTGAACGATCACGGTCGGACAGCGGATGGTGAAGTCGGCGAACACCATCGAGGTGTTCCCCGTGGGGAGGGATGGGCGCTTGCCGGACAAGGCGGTCGTGAACAGGTCGGCGGAGTGGTGCCGTTCGCCGTTGCCTTCGACAAGTCCGGGCGCATGCTGGTCGCCTAGGCCGTGTATCGGAAGTGGATCATGAGGCATGAATGATCATGGTTCATGGGGCGGGGAGATCTCACGGACGAGCAGTGGGGGTGTTGGAGCCGTTGCTGCCGAAGGGGACGAAGGCGGGGCGGCCGCCCGTCTGGTCCCGACGGCAGTTGATCGACGGCATACGGTTCCGGGTCCGAACGGGCGTTCCGTGGCGGGACGTACCCGTCGAGTACGGGCCGTGGGGCCGGATCTATGACCTGTTTCGCCGATGGCAGCGGAACGGCACCTGGCGCAAGATCTTCAGCCGGCTCCAGTCCCTGGCCGATGCGAAGGGTGCGATCAGGTGGGACCTGAGCGTCGATTCCACGGTGTGCCGTGCTCATCAGCATGCGGCCGGGGCCTGGAAGCAGGGTGACCTGCAGAAGGAACCGCCGGGCGGTGTCTTCACAGGGCCCCTTGATCATGGACTGGGGCGCTCGCGCGGTGGGTTCACCACCAAGCTGCACCTGGCCGTCGAGCAGGGCCAGAAGCCCATGTCGATTGTGGTGACGGCAGGACAGTGCGGGGACTCGCCGCAGTTCGAGCCGGTGCTGGAGAAGGTCCGCGTGCCCCGCATCGGACCATGCCGGCCGCGCGTCCGACCCGATCGGGTGCGTGCTGACAAGGCGTACACCTCCCGCAAGAACCGGGCCTATCTACGCCGCCGCGGGATCCGCTGCACCATCCCGGACAAGGCCGACCAGGCACGCAACCGCCAGAAGCTCGGCTCCCACGGTGGCCGGCCGCCACGTTTCGACCCAGTCGACTACCGTGAGCGCCACGCAGTCGAGTGCGGGATCAACCGCCTCAAGAGGCACCGCGCTGTCGCCACGCGATACGACAAACTCGCGGTCCGCTACGAGGCTATTGTCCTCGTTGCCGCCATCAATGAGGGGTTGTGACGTACTGGTCCGATGACAACTCGAACACCCGTACCCGCCGACCGCTGGTGGGATTGACGGTCTCACGGACCGGAAGCATCCCCAGTTTGGTCATGATCCGTTCGGAGGCGTCGTTGCCCACTTGAGCGATGCTGACGATCCGCTCCAGCCCTCGCTCTTCGAACCCGAACCGCACAGCAGCTCTCGCGGCCTCGGTGGCCAAGCCCTGCCCCCAGTGGGAACGTCCCAGCCGCCAGCCGACCTCAACCGCCGGCAGTATCTCCGGCAGGAAGTTGGGCACGGAAAGGCCGGTGAACCCGGCCATCTCGCCAGTGGACCGGACCTCCACGGCGAACAGGCCGAAGTCCTGTGACTCCCACTCGCTCTCCCATTCCTGGATCCCGCCGCGAGTCTGCTGTTCGTCACGGACACTGCCGTCACGAATCCACCGCATGACCTCGGGGTCGGCATTGACGGCAGCCATGTGCGCAACGTCTTCCTCGCGCCAGCGACGCAGGATCAAACGGGGAGTCTCAAGCGTGACCATCAAAAAATTCTAGATCACAAATGGCTCTCCACCGTTCTCACCAGGCACTTTCGATACACACCCTAGGCCGCCAACTCCACCGTCAGCAGCTGCAAGGTGCGACACGACGGCGAGTTGAAGACCGTGCAGGAGTCCTTGCCGAGCGGGCAGAACGTCCTGGGTTGGCTGGAGCGGGCCGTGACTTGTTCTGCGGGGGCAACACCGGGAACTCCTCCGGCAGCGGTTACCGCCAGGACGCGCACGGCCGGCTCGCCCTGACCAATGAGGCGGGCATCGCCGCCGCGCCATCCGCGATGTCGCAGGGCGTCAGCGACCTTACCGTGGCCGACGACAAGTTCGTATACGTCCAGAACGCGACCTTCGGCACCCGTCGACGGCTTCCGTGTCGGATGGACCGGCACCCTCACCAAGATCACGACGGTCACAGGATTGCCCTCCTGCGCCGCCTCCGGCAGGGAGGGCGTCGGCGCGGTGAAATGAAGCAGCCGCCGCGGCGGGATGTCCCGGGCGCGCCACGCGCGCGCCCGGGACATGGCCTGCGGGGCGGTCGATCACCCGGCGAGTTCCTTGCTGATGCGGTCGAGCATGAACGCCGAGGAGTCGCGTGCCCGTTCCTCCCAGGCGAAGACGCAGGCTGTGGCGACGCCGTCGAAGCCGAGTGCGCGAAGGGTGCCGAAGAAGGCGTCCCAGTCGACCTCGCCCTGGCCGATGTCGAGGTGCTGGTGGATGCGGGCGGTGGTGCCGGGCGGGTTGAGGATGTAGCGCAGGCCGCTGGACCCCTTGTGGTTGAAGGAGTCGGCGATGTGCACGTGCTGGAGTCTGTCTCCGGCGTAGCGCATCATCGCCGCGATGTCCGCCGTCGGGTCGGGTCCCGAGAGGTGGAAGGAATGGGGCGCGCAGTAGAGGTAGTTCACCCAGGGCTTGTTGATGGCGCGGACGAGGTCGACGGCGGGGGTGTTCTCCTCGCAGAAGTCGTCGGGATGGGCCTCCAGGTTGAGGGCGATGCCCTCCCGCTCGAACAGGGGCAGCAACTCCTCCAGGGACCGCCAGAACGCGGCCTCGCTCTCGGCGGCGTGCTCGGGACGGCCGTTGAACTCCGAGTTCATCAGGGGGCATTCGAGGTCGGCGGTGATCTCGATCATCCGCTTCCAGTTGCGGACGGCGGTCCGGCGCTCGGTCTCGTCGGGGGAGGACCACTTGTACAGGGGGAGTACGGAGGAGAGCCGCACGCCGTGCGTGCGCAGGGAGGTCTTCAGTTCCGCCACGCGGGCATCGTCCGCTCGCGGGTGCAGGAAGAACGGCATGAAGTCGTCGCGGGGCGACAACTCGATGTACTGGTAGCCGAGTTCCGCGACGGTGCGGACCATGTCGTCGATGGGCAGGGCACGGAACATGTAGGGGTCGAGGGCGATCTTCACGCGGCACCTCCGTAGAAGGCGGGGCGGGGCTTGAGGTCGGTGGCGATGACGTGGCCCGACTCCAGGGCCTGGACGGTCGCGCTGGTGATGACGGTGGCCGCGTAGCCGTCCCAGGCCGAGGGCCCGGTGGGTTCGTCGCCGGCGGCTATTCCCGCGATCCATTCGCGGAACTCGGTGTCGAAGGCGTCGGTGAAGCGGCCCACCCAGTCCGTGAGCACCTCGGTGGTGTGCCGGCCCGCGCTGCGGACGCCGACGGCGGCCGGGTCGGGCAGGCGGACCAGGCCCTCTTCGCCCACGGTCTCGCACTGGATGTCGTATCCGTACTGGCAGTTGACGAAGACCTCCAGGTCGATGCGGACGCCCTTGGCGGTCTCGAAGAGCATGATCTGAGGGTCCTTGAGGTGGGCGAACCGCCTGCTCGTGGCGCGGGGGGTGATCACCTGGGTGGAGATGATCTCGTCGTCCAGCAGCCAGCGCAGTACGTCCACCTCGTGGACGGCCGTGTCCAGGGCGGCCATGTCGGAGGTGTACGCCTTGGGGACGGTGGGGTTGCGGTGGGCGCAGTGGACGAGGAGCGGCTCGCCGATGCCGCCCGAGTCGATGGCCTGTTTCATCTGCCGGTATCCGGAGTCGTATCGGCGCATGAAGCCGACCTGGACCAGGCGGCGGCCGTGTGCCGTCTCGGCGTCGATGATCTTCAGGCAGTCCTCGGCGGTGGTGGCCAGCGGCTTCTCGCAGAACACCGGTTTCCCGGCGGCTATCGCGGTCAGCACGTGTTCGGCGTGGGTCGGGCCCCAGGACGTCACGAGCACCGCGTCGACGTCGTCCGCCGCGATCACGGCCGCGCCGTCGGGCAGGACCCGTGCACCGACCGGCGCCGCCGCCTCCTCGGCACGGGCCGCGTCGATGTCGGTGACCGCGGTGACGCGGGCGCCGGTGACGGTGTGGGTGAGGCGTCGGATGTGTTCTTTGCCGATCCAGCCGGCGCCGATGACGCCTACGCGCACGGTCATGGTTGTTCCTTTCCTGCGGGACAGCGGGATTCAGGAGAAGCGCGCCCGGAGTTCGGCTTCGAGGGTTTCGAGGGTGCGGCCCTTGGTCTCGGGGACGTAGAGCTTCACGAAGGTGAGCGAGAGGAGACCCGCCACCACGAAGAGGAAGAAGGTGTTGGAGATCCCGATCCCCGACACCAGGGACGGGAAGACCAGTCCGATCGCGAAGTTGGTCAGCCACAGCACCAGGGCCGCGACGCCCATTCCGAAGCCGCGCATCCGCATCGGGAAGATCTCCGACAGCATCAGCCAGGTCACCGGTGAGATCGCCCCCTGCTGGAAGGCGAGGAAGGTGACCGTCATGGCGAGCACGGCGAACGCCCGGGTGTCGCCCGAAGGCAGTACCAGGGAGAAGACTCCGATCAGCAACAGGGCCGCTGTCGTACCGATCTGACCGGTCATCAGCATCGGACGCCGGTTGGCACGGCCCAGCAGCCAGATGCCGACGAAGGTGGCCAGTACCGAGATGACGCCGTTGGCGATGTTCGCGGTCAGTGCGCTGTCGGCGGCGAAGCCGGCGTCGGTGAGGATCTGGGTGCCGTAGTACATGATCGTGTTGACACCGGTGATCTGCTGCACGATCGCGATCCCGAAGCCGATGAGCATCAGCCGGCGAAGCCAGGGCGTGGACTTCATGTCCTGCCAGCCGCCGAGCCTCTGCTGGTCCTCCTTGGCGGCGAGCGCGGACACTTCGCGCAGCTCGGCCTCGGCCCGCTGCTGGGACCGGACCTGCTTCAGTACATCCAAAGCCTCGCCGAAGCGGGTCTTGGAGGCCAGCCAGCGCGGGCTCTCCGGCATGACCAGCATGCCGAACCAGAGCACGACGGCCGGGATCGTGGCGAGCACGAGCATGTAGCGCCACACCCCACCGGACTCACCGCCCACCCGCGCGATGACCGCGTTGGAGGTGAACGCGAGCAACTGCCCGCTGACGATCATGAGTTCGTTGCGGGTGACCAGTGCGCCGCGCCGTTCGGCGGGCGAGATCTCCGCCAGATAGACGGGCACGGTCACCGAGGCGCCGCCGACCGCGAGGCCGAGCACGAACCGGGCCACAACCATGACGGCGGTGTTCGGAGCGAGCGTGCAGCCCAGTGCGCCGACGAAGAACACCACGGCGAGGATGAGGATCGTACGGCGGCGTCCGCGCGCGTCCGACAGACGTCCGCCGGTGACCGCGCCCAGGGCCGCGCCGAGCAGCAGCGAGCTGGTGACCATGCCCTCCGTGAAGGGGGTCAGGCCCAGGTCGTCGGTCATGTAGGGCAGGGCGCCGTTGATGACGCCCGTGTCGTAGCCGAAGAGGAGTCCGCCGAAGGTGGCGATGACGGTGATGAGTCGCAGCCGCCGCGACACCGCCGAAGGGGCGTCGTCGGCGATCGCGGTGGCCGGGGCTGTGGTGGTGTCGTCTCTGGGGTCCATGGCCGTCCCTACTGGTCGAGGTGTGGGCGCCGGGTACCCGTCAGCCCGCAACCGGCCAGGTGCTTACGGGTGTCGACCGCGATGGGCAGCGGCACCTCGGGAGCGCAGGGGTACAGATCCTGTTCGACGATCACGAACAACTCGGCCTCCAGCCGGGCGAGTTCGGCCACCACGGCGGCCGGGTCCGGGACGCCTTCCGGAGGTGACACGCACACCCCTCGCTTGACCGCCTCCCCGAACGACAGGTCCTCGGCGGCGACTTTGGCCAGCACCTCGGGGTCCATCTGCTTGATGTGGACGTAGCCCACGCGCTCGCCGAAGCGGCGGATCAGGTCGAGGTTGTCGCCGCCGCCGTAGGCCACGTGCCCGGTGTCCAGGCAGAGGTTGGTGTAGCGGGCGTCCGACTCGCCCAGCAGCCGCTCGATCTCCGGCTGGGTCTGGAGGTGGCTGTCGGCGTGTGGGTGGACGACCAGGCGGATGTCGTACTCATCGAGCAGCAGCCTGCCCAGCCGGTCGGCGGATCGGCCGAAGCCCGCCCACTGGGCGGCGGTCAGCTCGGGCGACTCGGTGAACGCTCCGGTCTTCTCGTCCCGGTACATGGGCGGGATGAGGACGAGGTGGTGCGCGCCGGCGGCGGCGGTCAGCGCGGCGACCTGCCGGACGTGGGCGAGCATCCCGTCCCATGCCTCCGGCCGGTGCAGCGCGCCGAAGGCGGTGCCGCCGGAGACCTGGAGCCCACGGGCGTCCAGCTCCGCCTTCAGGTGCTGCGGGTCGGTGGGGAGATAGCCGTAGGGGCCGAGTTCGAGCCACCGGTAGCCGGCCGTGGCCAGCTCGTCGAGGAAGCGGGTGTACGGCACCTGCTGCTCATCCTCGGGGAACCAGATGCCCCAGGAGTCGGGGGCGGAGCCCAGGCAGAGGTTGCCGGCGATGGTGCGGAGCGGGCCTGGCGCCGTTGCCATGACGTGTCCCTTCACCCCGAGATCGGGAGGTTCGCTGAGGTTGCTGTTGCGCTCTACTAGCGCGCTCTAGTACGAGTACGATGACCCTGGTCCAAATGTCATGTCAATAGCCTGTTGCCGGGAGATTTCGAGTCAGCTGGCTAGGGTGGGCCGTGTCGAAGGGTGGTTCACAGGTGGATGCAGCGGGCAAGCAACGGCCCACGATGGCGGACGTCGCCGAGAAGGCCGGGGTATCCAGGGCGCTCGTCTCGATCATCTTCCGCAATCAGCCGGGGGCAAGTGAGGAGACCCGGCAGCGGGTGCTCCGGGTCGCCGACGAGATCGGCTACCGGCCCGACAGCGCGGCCCGGCTGCTGGCCCGAGGCCGCAGCCGCACGCTCGGCGTGATGTTCACCGTGCACCAGACCTTCCACACCGACCTCATCGAGGGCATCTACGCCGAGGTCGAGCGCCTCGACTACGAGGTGCTGCTGTCGGGCGCCACGCAGGGCCGCAGTGAGGAGAAGGCCGCGGAGGCGCTGCTCAGCCATCGCTGCGAGGCGGTGATCCTGCTCGGCTCGTTCGCGGAGCCCTCTCTCCTTGAGGAACTGGGGCGCCGTACGGTCGCCGTCTCGGTCAGCCGCCGGGTTCCGCACGCCCACGTCGACTTCGTGCACACCGCCGAGGGCAAGGGCGTACGGCAGGCCATGGACCACCTCGTCGAGCTGGGGCACCGCCGGATCGCGCACATCGACGGCGGCAGCGGCCCCGGCTCGGCCGAGCGGCGCCGCGCCTACCGGGCGGCGATGCGCCGCCACGGGCTGGAGGCAAAGGCCCGTGTCATCCCCGGTGACCACACGGAGCGGTCGGGCATCGAGACCGGGCGGCTGCTGCTGGAGGAGCGAGACCAGGGGCAGCTTCTGCCCACGGCGGTCCTGGCCGCCAACGACCGTTGTGCGATGGGCCTGTTGATGACCCTCACCAGGGCCGGCGTCGAGGTGCCGCGCGATGTGTCCGTCGTCGGCTACGACGACAGCCACCTCTCCCACCTGATGCCGATCGGCCTGACCACCGTCCGTCAGGACGCGGGGCTCATGGCGGAGTGCGCGGTGCGCTTCGCGGTGGAGCGGCTGGAGAAGCCGGAACTGGAGCCGCGGGAAGCGGTGTTGGACCCGAAGCTGGTGGTGCGGGGGAGCAGCGGGCCGGCCCCGGAACCGTCGGCCTGAGAAGCGGGCGTATGGTTCCGGGGCGACGGGTGGGGTGGACCGGTCACCGTGTTCCCTTGGCGGCGAACTTGGCGACGGCGTCCACGTTGTCCTTGGTGATGAAGGCCGGACCCGTCAGTACCGGCGCGGCGCCGCCGCCGCTGAAGTTGCCGTTGGTCTTGTACAGCCACAGCGAGTCGACCGCCAAGTAGCCCTGCAGGTAGGGCTGTTGGTCGACGGCGAACTCGATCGTGCCGTCCTGGACGGCCTTGACCAGGTCCTTGCTGAGGTCGAAGGTCGCGACCTTGGCCTTGGTGCCCGCGTCCGACAGCGACTGCACCGCGGTCAGCGCGATCGGTGCGCCCAGGGTGACCACCTGGTCGATGGAGGAGTCCTGCTTGAGCTTGGCGGTGATGGTCGACTTCACCGAGGGCATGTCGGTGCCGTTGACGTAGAGGATGTCGGTCTTGGCGCTGAAGCCCTTCTTCAGGCCGGCGCAGCGTGCCTCCAGGGCGACCTGGCCCTGTTCCTGGACAACGCAGAGGGCGTGCTTGGCGCCGAGCTGGTTCAGACGCTCGCCGAACGCCTGGCCGGCGACGTTCTCGTCCTGCCCGAAGTACTCCAGCATGCCGAGCCTCTTCCAGTCGCTCACACCGGAGTTGAACCCGACCACGGGGATGCCGGCCGACTTCGCCCTGGCCAACACGTCCCTCATGGCGTCCGGCTTGGCCGCGGTGAGCGCGATGCCGTCGACCTTCTGGTCGATCGCGTTCTGCACCAGGCTGGCCTGGTTGCCGGCGCTGGGGTCGCTGGAGTAGACGAGTTTGACGTTGTCCTTGGCGGCGGCGGCCTGGGCGCCCTTGCGGACCAGGTCCCAGAACGTGTCGCCGGGAGCGGCGTGGGTGATCATGGCCACGGTCATACGCGGAGTGGTGGCCTTGCCTGCGGCGGCGGCGTCCCCGCCGTCCTCGGATTTCTTGCCGCCGGAGCTGCTGGAGCAGCCCGCGGCGAACAGGGTGCCCACCAGGACGGTGGCGGTCAGGGTGGCGGCTCTGCGGTGTCTGCGCATGTCCCTTGCACCTCACTGTGCTCAATGTGTTCGTCGGGGTTCGTCCCAGGAGAGGCGGGCTGGTGGCCGGCCGGGCGCCCCGTGCGGATGGGGCGGTGTGCTGGGGGAGCGGTCATGGGTGTGACTGCCTTCGGCGTGCTACTAGAGCGCGTCATTAGCGCGCTCTAGTAGCACGTAACTATGGGACCGGCCTCAAGGGATGTCAATCGGTTTGTCAGGACGTTTCGACAACTGCGGCCCTGCTGTGCTTGAGCTTTCACGCGGTGCCGGGGCACCTTGCGGAAGGCGGCAACGACGCGCGGATCGCGTACGGCTTCCTTGTCGATGAGCTGTCGCGCCATCGCGTCGGGCAACTCCTGCGCGGTGGCAGGGGGACTCTGGGGGTGCCGTTCGTCAGGGGGTCTGTCCAGCGGTCAACGGCTCTGGCCCGTAGTCCGTGGTGACGCCGGGGAGCCATTCGCGCTCGTGATCTTGTGATGGATGGCAACTCCCTTAGCGCTCCAGCTGTAGATCGTGATCTTCATGTCTGGATTGCGGCTTGTTGCCGGTAGTGGCTGGTGCGTGATCGGGCTTGATGACGTCGTCTCCACTCGGACCAGCTGAGGCGGTGGGCCACGTTGGACAGGGGTTGGAAGGCGAGCGTGATGAACAGGTGCTGGATCTCGTTGCAGGTCAGCGGAATGAGGTCGTCGGGGGCCGGGCGGGTGTGTTCGTCGGTGCGGACGACGGCGAGGAAGGCGTGGGTGAGCATGGCGAGGGTGACCCAGCGGGCCCAGGAGGGGTAGCGGCGGAGCTGGTGCTGGTCCAGGCCGGCCAGCCCCTTCCCGGTCGGGAATGTCTCCTCCACCCGCCACCTTGCTCCAGCGACCCTGATCAGGGTGGCGTGCGGGAACGGTCCGGTGGAGTGGCAGCGGTAGTAGGCCAGTTCACCGTTGCGGCGGTCGCGGCGGATCAGCAGCTGCCGGTGGCCTCGGCCGGGCTCGGCCAGGTCGATGACGGCCCAGTCGTAGAAGCGGTTGCCCTTGGCTCCCGTGCCTGCCGACAGCTTCTGCCAGGCCCGCTTCGGTACCTTCGCTGCCAGCTTGTCGGCATGGAACTTGCCCGCATTGGTGGTGACTTCGGCCGAGCAGGCCACCGTGAGGACATGGCCGAGGCCGCGTTCCTCCAGGGGGGACCGCAGCTTGGGGTTGCCGCCGTAGATCTCGTCGCCGGCGACCCAGCCGACGTGGTGTCCGGCGTCCAGGAACCGTTCGATCGTCGTGCGGGCCAGCTCCGGCTTGGTCGTGAAGGCGGTGTCCTCGCCCAGACCCGCCGCCCGGCAGCCGTTCGGGTCGCAGGTCCAGGAACGCGGGACGTACAGTTCCCGGTCAACCGCCGCATAGCCTTGGGTACCGGCATAGACAAGGTAGACGGCAACCTGGGAGTTTTCGATTCGGCCCGCCGGTGTACTGACGCTGCACCCCGACGGTGTGGGTGCCCTTCTTCACATCTCCGGTCTCATCCACGACCAGCGCCGCTTGCCCGTCGTGCAGGTGCTCGACGACGTACTCGCGGACATCGTCACGGACGGCGTCGGCATTCCAGGAGGCCCGGCACAGCAGATGCTGCATGCCGTGCGGGTTCGCTTCTCCTGCCCACTCCGCGATCGTCCAGCAGTTCTTGCGCGGCAGATCAGATAGCAACCCGAGTACCAACCGCTCGGCCCGTTGCCGTGGTTCGACCCGGGCGAACCGGCCTGCGATCCGGCCCATCAGCTCAGCGAACGCAGCCCGCCAACGCTCCCTCTCGGGCGGGAGACCATGGCACGGTACTCCCGCCCGAGGGGGCGACTCACAGCCCGGCACCTCCCGTCGCGTCGATTACCCGGCCGGTCACCCAGCGCGCGTCATTGGACGCGAGGAAGGCCACGATGTCGGCCACGTCTTCCGGCTGCCCGACCCGGCCGAGGCCGGCCAGGGATGCCGCATGTGCCTCAGCCTGCGGATTGCCCCGAAGCCAGGCCGCGTTCAGATCCGTATCGACGATCCCGGGGGCCACCGAGTTGGCCGTGATGCCCCGAGGGCCCAGCTCCTTGGCCAGGTTGAGGGTGAAGGTGTCCAGTGCGCCCTTGGTAGCGCCGTAGGCGATGATCTCCGGCATGGCCAGGCGGGCCGCACCGCTGGAGATGTTGATGATCCGGCCCCCGTCACGCAGACGTTCCAGCCCCTGCTGCACGATGAAGAACGGCGCACGCACGTTCACGGCGAAGACCTCGTCGAAGCCGTCCTCGGTCAACGAGGCCAACGCCGCGCTGCGTCCTATGCCGGCGTTGTTGACTATGATGTCGAGCTTCCCGTCGGGCGCGTGGTCCTTGCCCGCGGCGTCGAAGGCGGCCCACATGCGAGCCGCGTCGCCGTGCCGTCCCAGCTCCGCGCGCAGCGCGAAGGCCCGCCCTCCGTTCTTCCGGATGTGCTCGACGGTCTCACTCGCCGCCGTCTCGTCGCGGGCGTAGGCGACGCCGACGGCAGCGTCGTCCCGGGCGAGTCGTTCCGCGATGGCCCGGCCGATGCCCCGGCTGCCGCCGGTGACCAGCGCAACCTTGCCCTCAAGTGCTCCTGCTGTCATGGCTATTGACCGCCTCCATAGTTCTTGAGTGATCACTCAAAAATCAACGTAGCACACGTTCTTGAGCACTCGCTCTAAAATCAAGGGCATGAGTGGATCAGGCGTGAAGCGAGGACGGCCGCCGGCGTTCGACCGCACGACGGCCCTGACAGCCGCAACCCGACTGTTCTGGGAGCACGGCTACGCGGCCACCTCCATCGGCGAGCTGACCCGAGTAATGGACATCAAACCCGGCAGCCTGTACGCAGCGTTCGGGGACAAGAT
The DNA here is from genome assembly GCF_055578825.1 of Streptomyces sp. NPDC032822. NCBI lineage: Bacteria > Bacillati > Actinomycetota > Actinomycetes > Kitasatosporales > Streptomycetaceae > Streptomyces > Streptomyces sp. NPDC032822. The sequence continues at coordinate 43,297 of NZ_JBVIOL010000015.1, forward strand.
GTCCCTGTTCAAAGAGGTTGTCCACACCTATGGACGCTCTCCCGTCGGTGCGTTCATCGGTACCGCCCTGGAAGCGGAACCCACAGCCCGCGGCGCGTTCCGCCGCATCCTTCGCGAGGCGGCGGCCGTCTACCCCGACCCCTCCCACCCGGCCGGCTGTCTGACCATCAGCGCTGCCACCAACGTCACCGTCCAGGACGCCGAGGTCGCGGCATTCCTGCGCGACCTGCGCAACGCGAACCTGGCCGCCTTCGAAGCACGTCTCAAAACGGCGCAGCAGCAAGGCGAACTATCCGCCGCAGCCAACCCTCGCGCCCTGGCCGCGTACTTTGCCGCGGTCATCCAGGGCATGTCACAGCGTGCCCGGGATGGCGCAACGACCACAGAGCTCACCGAAACCGCAGAACTAGCACTGGCCGCCTGGCCCCAAGCGCAAGATTGAGCGCTTTGCGGCAAGATCACGATCTACAGCTGGAGTACTAGGAGCAGAGGAAGTTCTGGCCGCTGCCGAATCTCCTCAAGCACGGCCGAGAGCCCGACTTCCCTTATCGCGCCACCTGCAAATGATCGCCTGCAGCCACGGAACCACTTGCCGCGGTTGCAACATTGGCCATGTGTTCCGAGACCCACGCAGATCCGGTGGACCGTGTTCGCCAGCGACGACACGTTTAAGGGCTCTTGAATCACTGAGCCCGACCACAGTCGGTTTCGGGAATCCATAGGTAGTGAGTGGTCGTGGCCACGGACGACGGCCGTTGCGAGGGCGGCAAGTCGATTACCAAAGCGCAAATATATCCCGTTGGTGGCGAGATGGGTGGGGCTGTCGGCTTGTCACCAACCCTGCCGACCGAGAGGTCATCCGGCTCGCCGGCCATGGGCACCGAGCGTCGGTGAGGTGAGCCGACGTTCATCGATAGCGGGTCCAGCCAGAACGTCCTGGCTGGACCCGCTATGTGGACTCGGAAGGACGCTCGTTCAGAGCAGGTCGCGTTCCATCATGTCGTCCGCCTCTTTCCAGTCGATGAAGCGGCAAGATCCCGTCGCCAAGTCGACCGAGACGGGTAGGTTTCCGCCGAGTTGCATGTCCTCGCGTCCGTGGTCGAGGTAGTCGACGTGGTCGTAGGGAGCGATGAACCGTCCCCCGTCCGTGAAGCAGTACTCAGGAATGATCCGGACAAGGGAGTACGCCCTCCAGGACCTGCTTTCGGCAGCGAGGAACTCCGTGGCCCTACGCTCGGCTTCCTCCCTGTCGAGCATGTCAGTTGGTCCTCATGAGGTAGTAGTGCCGGAATCTCTTTGCGGCCGGATTGGCCTTGCCGGACTGGAAGTCGAAAAACACCACCTGCCCGTCGATGTTGGCGACGTTGAAGTAGTGACCGACACCCTTCTCCGGCCACGCTCCCACGCTCCCATGCGCGCCCGGGCCCCAGCGCAGCATGTCGCTGACGATGACGTTCAGGCTTCCGACCTTGCGCCACGCAAGCCCCGTGATCGCTGAGACCTCCGCCCTCGTCAGGCGTCGGTCGGCTCCAGAAACGGAGTTCGGGTTGCGGCCAGCCATGAGGTCGTCGCCCGCGGTGGCACACAGTCCGCAGTTCCTCTCGCCACGCTCAGGGTTGATCCGCTGCCTGGAGGACGGGGCCTGGGGCGGTGTAGTAGGGGAGGCCGAACCTCGTCGAATTTGGCTCTCCGTAGTAGCGGCCACCACCCGGCTCGACCGCGGCCCGCCGCCACGCCGTGAGGCCGCCGATGTCCACGAGGGTGATCTGCTGGGCGAGTTCGTCGGCTGCCTCGGCGTACAGGTCGGCCAGCGCGTCGCAGCCCTGCTGGCGGAGCATGGACTCGGCACGGTAGAGGTGGTAGGCGGGGCGGACGGGGAGGTACTGGTCAACGTAGGCGCTGGCGCCGCCGTTCTGGCCGGTGACGGCGTCGTAGGCGTCGCCGAGGAACTCGAAGGGCATGGTGAGCCCTTGGAGGAAGCCGTCGCCGAGGCTGTCGACGTGGCAGTTGGGGTCTTGGGAGGTCAGGCGGCTGGGGTCGGTCAGGAGGGTGGGGTCGTTGTCGGCGTAGGCGTACGGGGAGATGTACGGGGTAGATGTGTCGCGGTTCGCGGGGTCGGGGCGGCTGAAGCGGCCGGTGGCCGAGGTGTACTGGCGGGCGTGGAGGTCGAGGTTGCCGGTGGTGGTTTCGTAGCGGGCGCCGGTGAAGGACGGGGTGGCCGCGGGGGCGCCGCTGGTGACGGTGTTCAGCACGCGGGTGCCGTAGGGGTGAACTGGCGGCCCTGGTCTCCGAGGCTGCCAGCCATGCCGGGGCGTTGTGGGCCGCCCATCGTGGTCTCGGCTGATCTGAGGGCGCATATTGGGCCGTGATCAATCTGCGGGAATCGCCCTCATGGCGGGGTTTGGATCGGTAGTTCTTCTTTCGTGACGCGAGTGCAACTGACTTACGAGGAATGGGAGTTCATCGAGTCGTTTCTGCCGATCGGAGAGTGCGGCCCGTACCCGGAGCGGCTGCGGCAGCAGTTCGAGGGCGTGATCTGGCGGTTCAAGACCGGCGGGCAGTGGCGGGAGATGCTGCAGGAGTTGGGCGCCTGGTCCACGGTGCACAACGGCTTCCGGCAGTGGCGTGACGCCGGCGTCTTCGAGGCCCTGCTGGAGGGGCTGATCGCGGAAGTGGCGAAACTGGGCGAGGTGGACCTGTCCTTGGTCAGTATCGACTCCACCACCGTGCGCGCCCACCACGACGCCGCAGGGATGCACTTGGACCAGGACGTTCCTCACCGCCACGGAGAAGGCCGCGACCGAGGAGGAGAAGGCCAGCCCGGTCGACTATCGTGAGCGCCACGCGGTGGAGTGCGGGATCAACCGTCTCAAGAGGCACCGTGCCGTTGCCGCCAGGTACGACAAGCTCGCGGTCCGATACGAGGCGACGGTCATGATTGCAGTGATCAACGAGTGGTTGTGACTACCTGGTTCCGGCTGGGCGCGATGCGGGTGGGGAGCAGTTCTCGCAGGAGTTCCAGGGTGAGGTCAGGCTGTCCCACGAACGGAGAGTGACCTGTCTGCCATTCGCGCACGTCGGTGCAGCGCGAGGCCATGGTCCGCTGGAGGCCGGGGTCGATGGCGCGGTCCTGTGCGCAGATGACGTAGGTGGAGGGAGTCTTCTTCCAGCTGTGGTGCTGGGGGACTCCTCGTCCGCAGCCTGGGGCTTGCGCACGCAGCAGGCCGACCGCCTGCGCGGCAAGGGGTTCGGGCAGTCGCCGTAGAGGGTGTCGATGGCCAGGCCGGGGTGCAGGGTGGTCGAGCCGTCCGTTTCGGCGACGATGGCGTCCTTGAGCTGTTGGGATGCACCGCCCAGACTGGCCGCGCTCTCGCCTGCATCGAGTACGAACGCTGCCAGGTAGACCAGGTGTGCTGCTCCGCGGACCCCTGTGATCACCGACCCTCCGTAGGAGTGGCCGAGAACGACCGGGGGCTCGGGCAACGCGTCGATGACTGCCTGGACGGCGGCGGTGTCAGCAGCCAAAGAGCCACGGTGGAGCTCGGGTACAGCGACCTCGGTTCCGTCGGTCCGCAACCGTTCGGCCAACACCGCAAAGTGCTCGGGCCGGTGATACAGGCCGTGAACAAGCACTACAGCAGCCAACTCGTCCACATCCTCAGATCTACACCAGACCAATGAGCCTAGCCCCTAACCATGGCCACCGTCTCACCTTGATCCACTTTCGATACACGGCCTAGGGCAGAGAGTGGGGGACCGCCGCCCGGGCGTAGTCCTGGACCAGTGGACGGGTGTCATCCGCGCGCCAGGCCAGGGCGAAGCGGGTCGGGGATATCCCGTCTACGGGCACCACGACGACTCCGCCCCGGGCGAGCAGGGGCACGTTCCCCGCGGCCACCAGGCAGATACCGAGGCCGTCGACGAGAGCCTCGTATGCCTCGTCCGCACTGGCGATCTCCCCGCCGATCACCGGCGGCCGGCCGTCGCGGGCGTCCAAAGCCAGCCAGTGGTCGCGCAGTTCGGGTGCGACGGCGGGCAGGGCGAGGAAGGCTTCGTCGAGGAGGTCGGCGAAGTCGACACGCTCCCGTCCGGCGAGCGGATGGGTCTCGGGAAGGGCAACCAGGCGGGGTTCGGTGGCCACGACGACCCAGCGGTAGCGTTCGGCGCCTGCCAGGGGAAGCCAGACGAAGGCGACATCGCTTGTCCTGTCGGCGAGGCCCGCCGTCGGGTCTTCCCAGCCCACCTGGCGCAGCTTCAGCCGGATCTCGGGGTGGGCGGCGGTGAAGCGGGAGCGGATCGCCGGCAGCAGACCGCCCCGGCCAGGGCTGGTGGTCATCCCGACGACGAGGGTGGCCTGCGCTTCCGCGCGGGCCTGCCGTACGGCGTCGTCCGCCTCGGCCCAGGCGGCGAGTACGGCCCGGGCATGCGGCAGCAGCGCCGCACCGACCGGGGTGAGGCGGACACCGTGCTGGTCGCGGTCGAAGAGCGGGGCGCCGAGCTGCCGCTCCAGAGCCCGGATCTGCTTGCTGAGCGCAGGCTGGGAGACATACAGCTTCTCGGCGGCCCGGGTGAAGTGCAGCTCAGCGGCCACGGCGACGAAGTACCTCAGGTCACGCCCGTGCACGTCCGTGGTCATAGCCATGGGCTATCACAACAGATCTTCGACGGGCAACGCCCTCGTGACGCAGGCTTGTCGTGTCACCGAACGAGGGGAGCAGCACATGAGCAAGGTCTGGCTGATCACGGGCGCCAACAGCGGCTTCGGGCGTGCCTTCGCCGAGACGGCGATCGCCGGGGGCGATGTCGTCGTCGCCGCCGCGCGCCGCGTCGAGAGCCTGGACGACCTGGTCGCGGCACACCCCGACCAGGTCGACGCGATCGCCCTGGACGTCACCGACACGGCCGCGATCGACACCGTCGTACGGGACGTCGCCGAGCGCCACGGCCGCATCGACGTCCTCGTGAACAACGCGGGCCGCACACACGTCGGTTCGGTCGAGGAGACCGGCGACGCCGAGTTGCGCTCCCTCTTCGACGTGCACGTCTTCGGCCCCGCGGCGCTGACGCGAGCGGTCCTGCCCCACATGCGGGCCCGCCGAGCGGGTGCGATCGTGCAGCTCAGCAGCGTGGGAGGGCAGATGTCGATGGCCGGTTTCGGCGCGTACAGCGCCACGAAGTTCGCCCTGGAGGGCATGTCGGAGGCACTGGCCGCCGAGGTCCGGCCGCTGGGCATCGACGTTCTGATCGTGGAGCCGGGCGCCTTCCGTACGAGCCTGTTCGGCAACCACAGCCTGAGCGCGGACGGGATCACGGACTACGCGGACACGGTGGGCGCGACACGCTCTTTCGTGGAGACAGGGGGCGGCACGCAGGCCGGCGACCCGGCCAAGGCCGCGGCGGCGGTCATCCGGGCCCTCGACGCGGGGGAGACGCCGCTGCGGTTGGCGCTCGGCGACGACTCGATCGACACGATTCTGGGGCACCTGGAGCAGGTGCGGGCCGACCTCATGGTCTGGGAGAGGGTGGGCCGGGACACCAAGCTGGACCAGTAGAAGAGCGCGTGAGGGCCCGCACCCCGGCTCGGGGGTGCGGGCCCTCACGCGTAGCACCTTCCGCAGGAGTGAGTTGATCGTGCTCGTCCCCGACACGGTCCACCGCCTCAATTGGTCCCGGTGGAGACGGCGCCATCAAGGCCGATCACGTACCAGTCCCGGCGACAGGCCGCAGTTCAGAAATGAAGATCACGATTTGCAGCTGGAGTAGTGGCTGTTCGTCAGTTACAGCTGATTCGTGCCCCGGTCTCTATTCCGTAGTTCGCCCACACCATCGCTTTCCGTGTGTTGGGGCCGTAATCGCCGTCCGCCGCGACACCCACCTTCCTCTGAACGGAGACGAGCGCCGACTCGGTGAGGTCTCCGAAGACACCGTCCGTTGCCAGCTTGTATCCGTAGCAGGAGTTCAGGTTTTTCTGGAGGGCTCGGACTGCCGTGTTGCTCATCCCTCGGTCCAGCCAGCAATTGGGCGTAGCGCCAGCGTAGGGAATGTACTTGTAGGAGGTGGGGGTTGTGACGTTGTTGTAGACGATCCCCCCGTAGCTGCAAGGGGAGTCAGCCGCGGCCGCGGACGGCGCGCCGGCGAGAGCGCCGCCGAGGAGGCCGGCGAGAAGGCTCGCCGTGGCCGTAGCCGATTTCACGCGTCCGCTTCGGATCTTGATCAATTCTGCTCCACCTTCCGGTTTTCGGGCGGATTACCCGAGTTACTGCGGGACGGGACTGGTGCGATTGATGCAACGTGAACCAATGGGGATCACTGGTTACCTGCGCAGGCAGGGGGGCGACGGGATCGCTCGCCTCGGATCTGATCGGGGATGGCCCCGCCCATGCCGACTGCTCGGGCGCATGAATGAGAAAGCGATGGTGAGGAAGTGTGCGCCCATCGGAGTCTGTGCCAGCCCTCGATGACGGGACATTAGCCCGGCCCGGTCGTTGGGCGTGCCGGTCGTTTGCCCCACAGGCCTTTCAGCCGTGGATCGGTTGGGTGGCTGTAGTCCAGGGCGGCGGGGGAGCGGTGGGCGCCGGCGCGGGCCTGGTGGCAGCGTCATCCGCCGGACCAGTGCAGGCCGCGCTGGATCCGGTCGGAAGTGGGTGGCTGAGGCTGGGGCCGCAGGGCGGCGACGAGGCGACGGATCTCGTAGACGGCGTAACGCGGGGTCGGGACGGTGCTGGTGGGGTCAGCCTCGTTCTCCTGCGCGGTCGGCGAGAAGTGCCCCCTTGCCTCGGAGTACTTATGCCAGGAGGGGACACTGCTCGCGCTGGGCAGTCGCGTCCTGGACGGCAAGGCTCCGGCGGGCGTGGGGTGCGGCGTCGCGGGCACCCTTGCATAGGCTGGCCGTCTCATCCGACGCACCGCGACGAGGATCAGCCCGCCCATGCGCAGCAGCACCAGGATTCGCCTGATCGAGCCCACCGACGCCGCCCCGATAGCCGCTCATCGGGTGCGGGACTTCGAGGCCTTCCGGCCGTGGGAACCGGCCCAGCCGGCCGACTTCTTCACCCCGGAGGGCCAGGCGGAGCGGATCGACAAGCTGCTGGCCGGATACCGGACCGGCACGGTCTGGCCGGGCGTGGTGCTCGCCGACGACCAGGTGATCGGGCAGGTCACCGTCGGAGGCATCCTGCCGCAGCCGCACCTGCGTCGCGCCTCCGTCGGATACTGGATCGCCAGCGTCGCCCAGAACCAAGGGCACGCCGGGCACGCCGTCGAGCTTGTACTTCGCGTGATGACGGACGAACTCGGGTTGCACCGCGCCGAGGCGTCCACCAGTCTGGAGAATCTGCCGTCGCAGCGGGTGCTGCGCCGCAACGGGTTCAGCCCGTACGGCATCGCGCACTCCTCGATCTTTCTCGACGGGAGCTGGCGGGACGGGCTGCTGTGGGAGCGGATCCTCGGCGACTGATCTCGCCGTTTCGGTTGAGGTGAGGCCGGAAGCGGGGAGGAAATGCGAAAGTGCCTTCTGAGGTGGGGCGATGAACCTTGTCGAGGGGTTCTGTCCGTCCAGCGGAAGGCACTTTGAGCGCGTGCAGGGTATCCATTCTCGTCCCAGGCTCCACGTCTCCACTGAGGGTTCGGGGGTGGTCGGGCACGCGGGCGCACGTTTGCTGGCGGATCTTGCCGATGCCACCGGTCTGACCACCGCCTACTCCACTGCCTCAGGCCGCTGCGACCGCGTGGCACCGGGCACGATCCAGGTCGGACCGCCACCGATCTCGCGGTGATGCTCGCCGACGGCGGTGAGGCGATAGCGGATCTGGCCGTGCTGCGGGACCAGGGCGAGGTATTCGGACCGGTCGCCTCCATGCCCACCGCCTGGCGGTTGCTCGCCGACACCGACGGGGCAGTACTCGCTTCGCTGCGAGCGGCCCGCGCTTCAGCCCGGGAAGTCGCCTGGATGCAGGCGGCCGAGACCGGCCAGGGCATACCCGCCGTCCAGGCCGACGGACGAGAACTTCCCGGCCTGGTCCTGGACCTCGACGCCACGCTGATCACCTCCCACTCGGGAAAGGAACAGGCCGCGCCCACTTACAAAGGCGGCTTCGGCTTTCAACCGCTGCTGTGTTTCCTCGCGAACACCGGCGAGCCCATGTCTGGCCGACTGCGGCCCGGCAACTCCGGAGCCAACACCGCCGCCGATCACATCGCGGTGCTGGACGATGCCCTCGCGCAGATCCCCGACGCTCACCGGTATGGCACCCAGATCCTGGTCCGCGCCGACAGCGCCGGATCCGCGAAAGCCTTCCTCACCCACATCCGGACCTTGCGCGAGCACGGGTTGAACCTGCGGTTCCCGGTCGGATACGCGGTCACCGAGCCAGTCCGTCGTGCAATCCGCTCGTTGCCCGAAGCTCTCTGGCATCCCGCCTTGGACCAGAACGGGACACTGCGAGTCGGCGCCGAGGTCGCCGCACTGACGGGCATGGCCGACCTCGCCGGTTACCCGGCTGGCACCCGCATCACAGTGCGGCGCGAACGGCCGCACCCCGGCGCTCAACTGTCCCTTTTCGACCACGACGAGGGCCTGCGGCACCAGGTATTCCTTACCGATACCCCTTACTCCGGCGGCGGCTCCGCACAGTTCCTTGAGGTCCGCCACCGCGGACACGCCACCGTCGAGGACCATATCCGGTGCGGCAAGACCACTGGCTTCGGCCGCTTCCCCTCCCGCCATTTCGACGTCAACGCCACCTGGCTTGAACTCAGCCTCACGGCGATCGATCTCCTCGCCTGGGCCCGCGTCCTCCTGCTGGATGGCGAACTGGCCGCCGCCGAACCCAAGAAGCTTCGCTACCGGCTGCTACACGTTGCCGCTCGCCTTACCCGCAGTGGACGCCGCCTCTGCCTGCGGATCTCGGCGACCTGGCCCTGGAGGCACGAACTGGCCACGGCTTTCCACCGCCTCGCCGCACTGCCCCGACCGGTTGACTGACCTGCGGCCCCCGCCCACCCACGACCCGAAGGACCCGGAGAACCCGACCATTGCGCCGCGACTCCACCATGCCCAGGCAACAGAATCACCTCGGCCACCCAACAGTTGATGATCAACGCAGCCGCTCAGCCCAACCGAAACGGCGAGGCTAGTACTGGCAGTTGTCGAGCCAGTCTGCCCGTTCCTCACGATTGACGCCGCCATCGCCGTCCACCACGTAGGCCAACGCCTCCATGAAGGTAGAACCCAGCGACCAAAGGCAGTACGGCCCCACGGCGATAACACGACCGCTGGCCGCAATGTACGCAGGGAACTGGCTCGACCACATGCCCAGAGGACTGAAGTTCTCTCCGTAGTGCCGCTCCAGCGTGGCCGCTTCCGTGGCGCCGTCGATGCAGGCGTCAACGGGGTCCATGTGCAAGCGCGAACCGGGGACACGGGACGGAGAGCTCCTGATCATCAGCTCGCCGAACTCGGCACAGACCGCTATCGCCAGGTCGTTGAGGTCGAACCCTGCACCTGTCAGTTGCCGCGTCCAGTCCGCGATGGCGATCTTGCGACCTGGTGTCCACCCGGCAGCACCAAGCGCGTCCAGCACCGACGGACTGCAAGCCGTCGTCGACTCCCTGATGTGTTCTATGTGCCCTCCCACTCGGCCCATGTGTGTTGCCCAGTCTGCCGCACATCCCCACCAGCGCACAGGGTTATTGGTTCCGAAGGACACGAAGATCGTTTACGGGACAGCCCTCAGGTCCGCCACCGTTGCGGACCCAAGAGGGTTTGAAATCACCGGAGTCGGAGATATCCGGCGGGTGAAGTCCCGCACGGCTTCGGCGTCCTGGTGCGAGCGGTCCAGTGGATGCCGCTGCTTCCACGGTCACGGGTCCCCGCCGTACTCGGTCGGCTGTCAGGCATTCTTCCGCGATACCGGTCGCAGTAGCCGGCACACCCGCCCGCGTCCGATGGCGCGGATCCGCCCGGGGAACAATTCCCCGGGCTTCGAGAGGAGATCCTCCAGCTGGTCGGATAATTACTCGGCCCAATCCCCGTCCGTCACCACCGACGGCCCGTTGCGACAACTCCGCCTGTACATAGGTGAGGTATCTGGCGCGTGACATCGCTGAACTGCAGCCGTCCAACCGATCCTGAACTGAGGGGGTCATGTACTTCAGTCACAGATTTTGATCCGTCGGTCACAGCCGGTCGGGTTCGGTCGCGAAGTCGGTGACCGAGTCCGACCCGGCCCTTGTGCCGTGGAGTCGCGCGGGCGCTGGGGCGTGAAACGGTCAGATCCGATTGCTGCAGGGAGGATCTGTGGCTGTAGGAGAAGGAATGGCCGTGCTGGTTGATCCTGTCGGCGATCAGTCGACGCTGTCGCTGGTGACCTTGACGGCGGCGCCGAGGTTCGGCGCAGCTCTCCTGGCGAGTTCGCCGGCATGGTCCGGATCTACGCCCTCGGCCACGACGATGTCCACCGCCGATCCAGACACGGCATCGCGGCGCAGAGTCGCGGCGACGACCGGGTACTGAGCGAGTACCGCCTCGTACGCGGCGATAGCCTCGGTGGGGAAAGCGTCGTTGAAGTCGGTCTCCACGAAGAGCCCGCCCTTGACCGTTAGGACCATCACGCCAGAGAGTGGCCGGTGCCGGTCGCCCTCGGCGTACATGTCCTTGAACACCGCCAATGCGCCGGTGGCATCGACCGCGGTGACCTCGATCCGCCAGCGGTCGGTTGCTTCCTTCCAGGGTGCGTCATTGATGTCGGCGTTCGCCACCCGGTCGTCGGCCGTCAGTGACCTCCACAGCGCCAGGACCTCTCGGGTGCGGCCCTCGTCCGCGACAACGGTGAAGGTGATGCCATCCGTCTCGATCCGGCCGGTGGTCTTGTCGTGACGGGCGACGTACTCTCTCATCTCGCCCGCCAGTGTGGTCACACGGTCGGCCGAAGTGCCGTCCTTGAGGATCAGGGTGCCGGTCGACTTTCCCTGGAAGGGCAGCGTGTTGTCTTTGGTGGTGTGGATTTCTGCCACGTCGGGGGTGTCGGCCCAGTCTTCTTCGAATTCCGCGGCCAGCGCCGTGCCCTTGTCGATGGCGCAGCCGGTCAACGAGGCCAGGCCCAGCATGAACGCGATGATCAGTACCGGCCATCGCAGGGCGTTTCTTCTCAGTGTGGTCTCCTTGGAAGCGAGTGAGCACGCCGGGGCCGATCAGTCCCGGACCTGGCCTGCGGTGGTCGCGACCGGCTCCAGTCGTACGGTGCGGGTTGTCGACGGTGAGGAGATTCGCCTTCCTGGTTGAGGCGAAGCCGCAACTGGGGCTGATCACCGGGTTCTTCAGCGGTGTATACGCTGCCATCTCGTCGATTCGTGTCGCCGGTAGACAGCTTGAGGCTCTCTCTGTTCGCGCCTGACGGCACATGTGTGAGTGGCCCGGAGGGTGCCGGTTGCTTCGCCGTTGGTCAATGGGGTGGGGCGACCGCCCCTGATGAAGGCCGTCCGGGACCGTCAGTTCCTGAAGTCAGGCCGTGGGCGGCCGTTGTGGCGCAGCCGGAGCCGACGCCGGGGGTGCGAGCGCAGCACCGGATGTAGGTTCCAGCCCTGCTCCGAGGCGACGCGCAGGACGTAACCGGCGCCGGCGCCCCGGAAGTGGTGTGTTCCGAGTTCGAGGTCGCGGTGGTATTCGCGACGGTACTGGGAGGTCTCCACCCGCCGGGTCTGCTTGTCGATGCGTCGGTCCACGCGCGCCTGGTAGTACGCCGTGTCGCCTTCCCGCACCAGTGCCACCGGAGTCACGCACCAGAGCGGGACGAACGGCACCCGGCCCAGGGTGGCGTCCAGCACCCGTATCGCACCGTTCTCGGTACGCGGCATCATGTAGACAATCAGTTCGGCTACCGTCGCCACGCAGTAGATGCAGGCGGCAAGGAAGACCCACACCACCCACCACAACGGCAGGAACACCAGGGTCAGGGGGAGCAGCAGCAGCCAGCGCAGTGCGGCCGGCCGGACGGGCAGCGGTCCCCAGGCGGGGTCGTCGTCATCGTGCACGGATGGTGTCCTCCTCTCAGTTGGCCATCGCTCGGCGGTACGCCTGTGAGCCTATGCCAGGGGCCGGCCCGCACGGAGCGGCGGGCCGTGCCGGTCCCCGGCATCAGCATGGGCCGGCCGGTGTCTCACTACTTCGTGGGCATGGTGTCCAGCGCGTCGACGATGCGCTCGCCGTAGTAGCCGTGGCTGCGTGCCGGGCCCGCGCAGACCGTGTCGGCCGTACCGTCGCTGTCGTACGGCATGGTGCAGGGCACGTCGTCGGCCTGTTTCCAGGACGGGCAGTTGTGGCACTGACTGATCACGAGCGGTGATTTCGAGGGCGACTGGATCTCCACGCGGTCCGCGAACATCAATGCCTCGCCCTCGGTCCTGACCGGCAGAGCTGCAGCCTCACTGCTTAAGTCCGACCGTCACTTCAGCGGGCTGGCTTCCCACGACTTCTGCAGGGCGAGAAGCTAGAAGCTGCGGCTGGCACAGCCGTTGCGCGTCCCGTCCTGCGTGTACCGCGCCCACTTCAGGTTCTCGAACGCCTGCTCGCCGTACAGCCCGTCAACGGTGATTCCCTCTTGGCCCTGGGCGTATTTGAGGGCGTCTCGTGTGGCCGGGCCGAATTCGCCGTCGACGGCGATGGCTTGGCCGTAGCACGACTTGAGGGCGAGCTGAAGAGTCTCGACGCCGTCTCCGGAGCTGCCGTAGTCCATCCAGCAGCGCACGTTGTAGTAGCCCTTGTATCACACGTCTGGGATCTTGATCATCTGGGAGGAGGTCGTGTTGTAAGCGATCTTGTGGGTGGATGAGCATTCCCCGACATAGGGCCACGCTGCCGCCGAAGGAGCGACGGCAACGGCACCACCGAGGAGGCCGGCGGTCAGAGCGCCGGTCGCCAGAAGGGATCTGAACCGCTTGCCGAGGCGAATGGACATGCTTGTACCTCTCGTGAGCGAAGGAAGGGAACCGCCCGTGCGCCAGGCGCGCACCGGCACCCGTCTGGATGTGCGCCCGCCAAGGCTGGTGTCAGCCCCCTACGACGGGGACAGTAGCCCGGCCCGGTCGCCGGGTGTGCCGGTCGTTCGCCCCACAAGGAACGGCCGCCGCACACCCCCGAACACGCGCAAAGCGGCGGACGAGAGCGCCTCTCGTTCGCAGCCGTGACTTTTGAACTCGACTGCCGCTACAAGACTCGGGGCGGCCCGGGTGTCGTTCGGCAGCCGGCAGTCGGCATCAGAACGCCGACACCGATGCCTTCATCGCGCCGAGGCCGGAGGCGAATGGGCATTCTGCCTTGATCATGGGTCAACTACCCTTGCTCCTATGCGGCATGGGGGATTCGCGGGCAACGGGGCGGGAGCCGCTGAGTCGATGGACAGCCCAGGGTCCAGCGAGCGCCTGGTCATCCTCGCCCTGGAGCGGTTCGGGGTGTGGCTCCGCTCCATCGTGGTCTGCCTGTGCGGTGCGCTGGGCATCGTCTCGGCGGATGCGGCGGACATTCCCCTGGCGCTGGCCCTGCTGGCGCCCGCCGGCCTCGCCTGTGGTGTGCGTCTTTACTCGCTGCGCCGCCCAGGCCTGTTCCCGCTCGCCCTGCTGTGGACGTTGGACGCGGCCGTGGTGGTGTTGACGGGGTTGTCTCAGCCGGTGATCGGTGGCGAGTCCGCGGATGTGATGGTGGAGGCGATGGTCGGCATCAGCGTCGTCGCCTTCCAGTACGAGTGGGCGACGAGACCCGTGGCTGGCGCTGCCCTGGCCGCATTGGGGGCCGTCGTCTTCGTGCTGGGCGATGCCCTCTCCACGCCCGGGAACAGCCCTGACCTGGTACCCCTGGTGCGCATGCTGATCCAGGTGGTCCTGTCGAGGGCCGCCTACCTCATCGTGCGGGCGCTGGCCAGGGCGGCCGACCGCTCGGCCGCGGTCAGGGCGGCGGCGCGCCGGGAGATGAAAGTCGCCGCCGCACGCAGGGCGACCGAGCGTGAATACCTGGCGACCCTGCACGACACGGCGAGCGCGACGCTGCTGATGGTCTCCCAGGGCGACGGCCGGGACTGGTCGTGGCTGCCTCCACGGGCCAGACAGGATCTGGAGGCCATGTCCGCCGTGCCCGGATTCGAGACGGGCAACGTCGACCTCGCAGCCCTTCTGAGCTGCGTACCCGAGGGTGAGGGACAGACCAGGGTGCGCCTCAAGACGCACATCGACGGCCCGCTCACCATTCCTTCCGGACCTGGGCTCGCGATCTTCAACGGGGTCCGGGAGGCCGTCACCAATGTGGCACGCCATGCCGGGGTGCCGGAGGCGGAGCTCAGGGCATGGACAGAAGGGGACAGCGCCGTCGTCGAACTGTCCGACGCGGGACGGGGTTTCGACCCGGAGTCCGTCCCCGCACGGCGACGGGGCATCTCCGGATCCATCATCGCCAGGATGCACGCAGCCGGAGGCTCCGCTTCCGTCACCTCCCATCCGGGCACCGGAACCTGCGTGCAGTGGCGCTGGCACGGCCCAGCCCGGGCGTCACAAGCAGGGGACGGAGCACCGGCGACCGGCGTACCGCACCCGCCCCACGCCCAGGTACAGCACACGGCCGACATCCGCTTCATCCGCGGACGGCTCCTTTACGGCACCCAGCTGGCCGTGCTGCTGATCAGCCTGGTGTGGCAGTTCACCATCTCGCTGCGCCGGCTCGTGGTCCACCAGGACATGTACCGCCCCGCGTGGGCACAGACGGCCGCCTTCGTCTGCCTTGCCGCTGTCGCGGTGATCGGGGGTGCCTATCTGCTGAGGGGCAGGCAGATCCCGCCGAGGGTGCGCTGGTGGAGCGTGGGCTCGGTGCTGGCCGTTTCGGCGGTATGTGCGTTCACGCTCCCGTCGGAGCAGTCGACAGGTGCGCCGGACTGGGCGTTCGGAGTGGTCGGCTGGCATGCGCTGTTCCTGCTGGCAGACCTGAGGGTCAGGGTGTTCGCGGCGTTCCTCGCGGCGCATGTGGTGCTCAACGCGACCGCGGTGTTCCTGTCCGGGGCGCCAACCGTCGCCCAGTGGGCCACCATGGGCATCTCCACGATAGCCAGCTGCGGCTTCCAGCTCTCCGTCGGTGTGCTGATGACGTCCCTGCTGCACGGTACGGCGCCGGCAGCGGGGACCGCAGCCGCACGGGAGGAAGAACTGCGTACCCGGGAACGCATCCACGAGGACATGCAGCGTGATCACAAGGAGCGCTACCGCGCGCTGACGGCGACGACCGTGCCGCTGCTCGTGGGCCTGGGCCACGGTGTGCTGAGCCCGCACGATGAGGAGGTCAGGCTGCGGTGCGGTGTGGAAGCCGCACGCATGCGCCGCTTGTTCGCGGAGAGCGACGCCGTCCTGGACCCGCTGCTGAACGAGCTGCGGGCATGCGTCGAAGTGGCCGAACACCAGGGAGTGACGGTGAGCCTGGCCGTACGAGGGAGGCCGGGTGAGGTACCTGTGGAGGTACGCAGGGAACTGATCGACCCGGTCGCGGTGATTCTGAACCGTACCCGCTCGACCGCGCGGGTGACCGTCGTGTGGACACCCCGCACGGTACGCGTGAGCGTGGTCAGCGAGGACTGCGCCGACGGCCGGAGCACGGAAGAGACTGCCTCGTGGCACGCGGGTTCCACAAACCCGCAGGTGGACGTGGCGCGAACGAAGCGCGGCGGAAGTGTGTGGGTCGAAGCGGGCTGGAGAAGACCGGCGGCCTCCGGAGTTGACCTCACATGAGTGACAACGCACCGGTCAGTGTGGTCGTCGTGGACGACCATCCCGCCATCCTCTCGGGCGTGGAGGCGTGGTACGCCGCATCACGGCGGCCCATCACCGTGGTCGCGTCCGGCGACTCCGTACGGGAAGCCTGGACCGCGCCGGGCAGCACGGCCGACGTCGTCGTCCTGGATCTGCAACTGGGCGAGGGCGGCCCCGCCTTCGGCAGCCTTCGAAGACTCGTCGACGCCGGGCGGCAGGTGGTCGTCTATTCGATGCGGGACGACGAGAAGACGGCGCTCAACTGCCTGGACCTGGGAGCCGCGACCTACCTGACCAAGAGCGAGGGCCGAGACCATCTGGTCGAGGCGACGCTCGCGGCAGCGGACGAACGGCCCTACATGGCGCCCGCGCTGGCCGGCGCGCTGGGAACGAACACCCGCGCCGACCGCCCCCAGCTCTCGGTGCGCGAGGAGAACGCGCTCATCGAGTGGTTCCAGTCCGAGTCGAAGGAGCTGGTCGCGCAGCGTCTCGGGATCTCCGTACGAACGGTCAACTCCTATCTCGACCGGGTCCGCATCAAGTACGCGAACGTCGGCCGGCCCGCCCGGACCAAGGCAAGCCTGGTCGCCCGCGCCATCCAGGACGGCCTGGTCGACGTGGACGACCTCTGAGGGAGCACAGGCTCTGGCAGTGGTAGCCGGCCTGGCGGGCGAAGCCGGAGAGTCCGGCCCTTTCGCTTGGGCCGGTGGGCGGGTGACATCGACTGCGGGCGGTCATCGGCTCGGCCCGGGTCGGAGGCGGTGAGCGCACCACCGCCTCCGCGCCCTGCCGCGTGGAGGTCAGTTGCCCGGGGCCGTGAGGCCGCTGACGCTTTCCCGGATGGTCGGGCGGCGGTACAGCTCCTTCAGCCGCAGCGACGGCAGGCCCCGCGCGCGCAGGGCGGCGCCTATGCGCACGGCGAACAGGGAGTTGCCTCCCAGGTCGAAGAAATCGTCGTCCAGGCCGACCGGCACGCCGAGCACCTCGCTCCAGATCTCCCGCAGGCGCTCGGCGAGATCGGCATCACCCGTGACGGGCACGGTGTCCCGGGCCGGCGAGTGGGGCACCGCGGGTGCGGGGAGTTTTTCCGCGTCGAGCTTGCCGTTGGGCGTCAGCGGGAGCGTGTCCAGGGAGGTGACGGTGGTGGGGAGCATGTGGTCGGGCAGGATGCCCGCGGCCCGCTTGCGGACGGCCCCCGGGTCGCCCCCGGCAGACAGGACCACGTACGCGTCGATCCTGGCCGTGGCCGCGTCGGCCGGATCGACGCGGCGTACGACGACGGCCGCCGTCCGCACATCCGGGTCCTCCAGCAGGACTGAGCGGATTTCGTCGAGCTCGATACGGAAGCCACGGATCTTCACCTGGCTGTCCATGCGCCAAGGTGTTCGAGACAGCCGTCGGGGCGCAGGCGTCCCAGATCGCCGCTGCGGTACATGGTGCCGCCGGTGAAGGGGTCCGCTACGAACCGCTGCTCGGTCAGGTCGGGTCGGCCGAGGTAACCGAGCGCGACTCCGGCGCCGCCGACGCAGATCTCGCCGATCACTCCGGGCGGCAGCAGACGTCCGCCCGGATCCGTCACGTACAGGTGCCAGCCGGGCAGGGCGGGTCCGACGGAGCGGGTGGCGGCCAGGGCCAGTTTCCGGGTGATGGTCTGCTCGGTGACGTGAACGGTGGTTTCCGTGATGCCGAACATGTTCACCATGCGGCAGGCCGACTCCGGATGCCGGTCGAACCAGGGCAGCAGCATCCGCGCGTCCAGTGGCTCACCGCCGAAGACGACGAGCCGGACGGACACGTCGCTGTGGTCGACGCCCAGGAGCTGGGCGAAGGCCGACGGGGTCTGGCTGAGCACGGTGACTTTCTCGGCGACGAGCAGGTCGCGGAAACGGTCGGGTTCGCGGGAGACGAAGTACGGCACCATGACCAGCCGCCCGCCCGTCACGAGGCAGCCCCAGATCTCCCACACCGACAGGTCGAAGGCGCTGGAGTGGAACCAGGTCCACACATCCGAGGCGCCGAATCCGTACTCGTCGCGGGTCGCGTCGATCAGGGCGATCACATTGCTGTGCGGTACGACGACACCCTTGGGGCGGCCGGTGGAGCCGGAGGTGTAGATGACATAGGCGGCGGTGTCCGGAGAGGGGAAGGGGAGGGCCGTGTCGTCCGTCCCGGAGGGCCCGGTGTCCTGCAGCTCGTCCGGGGTCAGGGCCATACAGCCGGGCACCGCCGGGAACTCCGGCAGCCGGGTGACCATCACACCCAGCTCGGCGTCCTGCGCCGTGTGGGCGATCCGGTCCTTCGGGTAGGCGGGGTCGACGGGGACGTAGGTCGCGCCGGCCTTCAGCACGGCGAGCAGGGTGACGACGAGTTCGGCGGAGCGCTCCAGGCACACGCCCACCCGGTCGCCGCCGACGACTCCACGGGCCCGCAAGCCGTGGGCCAACAGCTCGGCCCGCTCATCGAGTTCGCGATAGGTCAGGCCCGCCGCACCGTCGGTCACGGCGATGACGTCGGGTGTCGCCGCCGCCGCACGGGCGACGGCCTCGGGAATGCTCACCTCCGTGGTCACCAGGGTGCGGGTCGGCCGGCCGAGCGCCGCGGTGCGGGCGCGTTCGGCCTCGTCGAGGAGCTCGACGTCGTCGGGCGAGGTCTGCGGGGAGTGCAGAACCTGCCCGTGCACGTGGGCGAGGTGCCGTATGAACTGCGCGGCGATCTCCGAGGAGAAGTGGCTGCCCAGGTGGTCGCAGCGCAGCCGCAGGCCACCGGCGTCCCTGAAGACGGAGAGGGTGAGCGGGAACGGCGGTGCCAGGCAGGGCACGTACGCGCCGGGCAGTTCCGTCTCGTCGAAGAGCAGGCCGACGAGCGCGGGCCCGTCAGCGGAGGTGGGCTTCAGCTCGCCGAGCGTAGGGGCTTCGCGCATGGCGAAGGAGCCGTGGTCCGTGCCGATGACCGGTGTGGTCCCGGGGTCGTAGCGGCGCAGGGTGACGGAGAGGGCCGCGAGCCAGCTCGTCTCGTCGCCCCCTTCGTCCAGGGAGAGCAGGTGAGGGAGGGTGGGGCCGTCGTGGCCGAGCCCCCATGCGGGGGAGGGAGCGAGCGCGGGTCCCTCAAGGGCGGGGCGGCGGGTGTGCGCATCGCCGGATTCGGCAAACTCCACGGACTCCACGGACGCGCCGGCCGCCAGACGGGCGAGGGCCGTGCGGTTCCACTGGTCGCGCGGGGCCACCACGATCAGGTCGCACGGGCCGTCGGCGTAGCGCAGCAGGACCCTGCGTGGTCCGGAGGCGGGGCGGGCAAGTTCGACGGCGCGGCGCCGCTCGGCGCGCGCGTCCGCCGCCGGCACGGGTACGTCCTCCGTCCACAGCCCCGCAGGGGCCGCCGGGTTCGGGGAACGGTCCGAACGCACGCGTACCGCATGGCAGCGCGCCGCGGGGAGGAGAGAGCCTGGCACGAGGGGTACTCCTTGTTGTTCAGGGGTCTTCAGGTTGTCCGGAGGGGCCGCAATGGCGTGCATACCGCTCAGCGGATGCTGAAGCCGCCGTCCACGGTGAGGACCGAGCCGGTGATCTGCCGGGACTCGTCGGAGGCGAGGAAGACGATCGCGGCGGCGACGTCCTCGGGTTCGATCAGCGCGTTCATGGGCTGTGCCTCGACGAAGGTCTTCTCGTGCTCGTCGACGGATACCTCCAGCGCGCGGGCGATCTCGGCGAGCATCCGGCCCTCGGCCGATGCATCGTCGCGCACCGATCCCGGGCAGACGGCGTTCACACGGACCTTGGTCGGTGCGTAGTCGAGGGCGGCGGCCTTGGTGAGGCCGACGACGGCGTGCTTGGCGGCGACGTATCCGGCGAAGTGGCGGTAGCCGACGAGCCCGGCGGTGGAGGCGACGTTGACGATGCTGCCGGCGCGCCGGGCGCTCATCGCCTTGCCGACCTCGCGGATCACCCGCCAGGCCCCGGAGAGGTCCACGTCGATCATCAGGGACCACTCGTCCTCGTCGATCTCGTGCACCGGCTTGCCGGAGGGCGCCGCGATGCCGGCGTTGTTGACGGCGACGTCGATCCGGCCGAACCGGTCCTCGGCCCGTGCCACGGCCTCCCGTACGGCGAGCAGGTCGCGGATGTCGGCCACCGCGGTCAGGACGGCGGCGCCCGCCTCGCGGCACAGAGCGGCGGTGTGCTCCAACTGGCTCGGGTTGCCCAGCGGATAGGGCACGCCGGGCAGGTCGGCGCAGATGTCCAGCAGCGTGAGGTCGGCGCCCTCGGCCGCGCAGGCGACCGCGGCGGCCCGGCCGAGCCCGCGGGCAGCGCCGGTGACCAGGACCGACTTGCCGTGCAAACGCATCGGATGCTCCTTGGGAGAGTCGTGATGGGGAGGGGAGGCGCGGCTACAGCACCGACGAGACGATCAGGCGGACCAGCGAGGGGGAGGAGTCGGCCAGGTACATGTGGCCGCCGGGGAACTCGACATGCTCGAAGTCCTGGCCGGCCGCCTTGTTCCAGGCCTCGGCGTCGTCGTAGTCGACCAGGTCGTCGTCCTCGCCCCGGAGGACGGTGAGCGGCGCCTCCAGCGGCAGGTCGGTGCTGGGTGCGTAGGCCTCGTGCATCTCGACGTCCGCGCGCAGCGTGGGCAGGATCATGGCGCGCATCTCCGGGTCGTCGAGTGCGGGATGGTGATAGCCCGCGAACTCGCCTACGCGGGCGAGGAAGTCCTCGTCGGAGAGGCCGGTGGCGTGCTGTTCGCGTGTGCTGGAGGGTTCCGGGGATCCGCTGACGAACAGGTGGACGAGCTCGATGTCGGTTTCGGCGTCCAGCCGGTGGGCGAGTTCGTAGGCGAGCACGGCGCCGAGGCTGTGCCCGAACAGGACGACTCGGTGGTCGTCGCCGTCGCCGAGCCGTTCCCGCAGCTGGGCCAGGAGTCCGTCCGTGGCCCTGTGCACGTCGCGGTAGGGCTCCTCGTCGATCAGCCGTTCCCGGCCGGGCAGTTGCAGCGCCACGATCTCCAGCGAGTCCCCGGCGAGGGCCGTCCAGGGGCGGTAGAACGAGGCGCCCGCTCCGGCGTACGGGAGGCAGATCAGCTTGGTCGTGTCAGAGGTGGTCATGAGTGTGGGTGTCTCCTTGTGAGTCGGGTGCGCCCTGGGGCGGGGACTGCGCGGGTCGGAGGCGAGCACACCTGGTGAGCTGTGTGCGCCTGGGTCGGGGTTTTACGGGGTGGGACCGGGGGAGAGCAGGCCCGTGAGGTCCGCGGCCTCGGCGGCGACCCGCATCGCGTCGGCGGCGCGGTCCGGGCCGGGCAGCCCGGGGCCGACCGGCATCAGGTTGAGCGTGGTGGCGCCGGCCTCGGCGAACGCCGTCATCCGCTCGGCGATCCGTTCCCGCGGCCCGAGCAGCGAGGTGGCGTCGAGGAACTCGAGCGGTACGGCGGCCATGGCGCCCGGGAAGTCACCGTCCAGGAACCTGTCCTGGACGGTACGGGCCTGGGAACCGAAGCCCATGCGCTCGGCCAGCTGGGTGTAGTGGTTGTCCTCCCGGCCGCCCATGCCACCGAGGTACAGCGCGGCATACCCCCTCACCCGGCGGGCACAGGTCTGCCAGTCGGCGCCGGTCACCAGGGGTACGCAGGGGGCGATGTCGAACCCGTCGAGGGTGCGCCCGGACGTGGTGAGGCCGGCCCGCAGGGGTTCGAGCTGCTTGGCGGCGTGGGCGGGTGAGAAGAACACCGGCAGCCAGCCGTCGGCGATCTCCCCGGCCAGTTCCAGGTTCTTCGGGCCGAGGGCGGCGAGGTAGACGGGGAGGTGCGCCCGGGGCGGCCGGATGGTCAGGGTGAGCGCCTTGCCGGGGCCGTCCGGCAGCGGGAGTGTGAAGTGCCTGCCCTCGTACTCCAGGGGTTCCCGGCGCAGGGCGCGGCGCACCAGATCGACGTATTCGCGGGTACGGCCCAGCGGCGAGCCGAAACCGACGCCGTGCCAGCCCTCCGAGACCTGCGGGCCGGACACGCCGAGGCCGAGCCTGAACCGTCCGCCGGACAGGGTGTCGAGGGTGGCGGCGGTCATCGCCGTCATGGCGGGTGAGCGGGCGGGGATCTGCAGGACCGCGCTGCCGACGTCGATGCGGGAGGTGCGGGCGGCGATCCAGGACAGCACGGTCACGGCGTCGGACCCGTAGGCCTCCGAGACCCACACCGCCGAGTAGCCGAGGTCCTCGGCCAGGGAGGCGAGCGAGATGTTGGACGCGTCGTTGCCTGCGACCCAGTAGCCGAGGTTGAGGCCGAGACGCAGGGCGGGAACGGTCATGAGTACTCCTGCTGCGGGCGCGGGACGGTCGGGGCCCAGCCGGGAGGTGGCACCGGGCTGGGTAGCGGCCGCGGTCAGCGGCTGGTGCGGGCGTGGTAGCGCCATGTCGAGAGGGAGATGAAGACGGCGATGATCAGCACCGAGCAGCCCACCGTGTACAGCTCCGGGTGACGGGCGGGCCACGCGTGCTGTACGGAGAAGCCCGGCGGGGGAGGGTTACCGAAGAGCCGTCGCAGGGCGTTCGCGAGCGAGGTGATCGGGTTCCAGGCGGCCACGGTGGACAGCACGCCCGGCAGGGTCGCTCCGGAGACGAACCCGGAGGAGATGAACGTCGCCGGGAACAGCCAGATCACTCCGAGGCTCCCGGCCACTTGGGAGTTCGGCGAGACGAGGGCGACGAAGACGCCGATCCACGACATCGCGAAGGAGAACAGCAGCACCAGCAGGATGCCGGCGGCCAGCTGGACGGGGCCGGTGTGTGTGCGCCAGCCCATCAGCAGACCGCAGGTGGTGGTGACGGCAAGGCCGGCCAGGCAGGTTGTGAGGTCGGAGGCGGTCCGTCCGAGCAGCAGGGCCACGCGGGAGATCGGCAGCGTACGGAAGCGGTCGACCATGCCTTGGTCGAGGTCCCGGGAGAGCCCGACCGTGGTGAAGGTGGTGGTGAAGGCCACGGTCTGGGCGATCAGCCCGGCGAACATGTACGAGCGGTAGGCCGTGCCGCCCAGGCTGTTGCCGAAGATGTACCCGATGAGAAGGGCGTACACGACCGGCTCGACCAGGCACGAGATGAGCAGTCCCGGAGTGCGCCGCAGATGCAGCAGGTTGCGCAGGGCGAGGTCCGTGCTCTCGGCGACGACACGGAGCACCGGATTGCGCCGGGTCCGGGTCACCGTCGCGGGGGAGGGGAGGCCGGTGGCGGGTGTGCCCCGGTGCCGGGTGCCGGTCTGCTGGACGTCGAGGGGCGCGGTCATCGTGTCGCCTCGTGCCGGGCGCGGCCGGTCAGGCCGAGGAACACGTCGTCGAGGGTGCAGCGGCTGAGCCCGATCTCCAGTACGTCGACCTGTTCGTCCGCCAGCGCGGTGAGGGCGCGGCCCAGTGCGGCTTGGCCGTCGGCGGTGGCTGCCTCGACGCGCCGGGCACGGCGGTCCACGGTCGGGGGCGTGCCGGTGGCCCGTGCGGCGGCGCGTGCCGCCGGGTCGAGCTGGTGGTCCTCGGCGACACACAGGACGAGCCGGTCTCCGGCGGTTGCCTTCAGTTCGTCGCTGGTGCCCTCCGCCACCACCCGGCCCCGGTCGATCACGGCGATCCGGTCGGCGAGGCGGTCCGCCTCCTCCAGGTACTGGGTCGTCAGCAGGATCGTGGTGCCGCCGAGGACCAGTTCACCGACCGCGTCCCAGGTGTCGAACCTGCTCTCGGGGTCGAGGCCGGTGGTGGGTTCGTCCAGGAGGACCAGGGGAGGGGAACAGACGAGGGCTGCGGCCAGGTCCAGCCGCCGCCGCATACCGCCCGAGTAGGTGCCGGCGGGGCGCCCCGCGACGCCGGTGAGCCGGAACCGGGACAGCAGGTCGTCGGCGACGCGGCGAGCCGCAGAGCGGCCCAGACCGCGCAGTTTCGCGAGGAGAAAAAGGTTCTCGAAGCCAGTCAGTAAGCTGTCGACCGTCGAGTACTGGCCGGCCGTTCCGATGGTGGAGCGCACCTTTTCCGGTGCTTTTGCCACGTCCCAGCCATTCACGAAGGCGCGTCCGGAGTCCGGCTTGAGAAGTGTCGTAAGAATCTTTAATAAAGTGGTTTTTCCGGCTCCGTTCGGACCCAGGAGGCCTGTGACCTTACCTGGTTTCACCTCAAGGTCAACACCGCTTAACGCAGGGCTGGCCTGAAATCTCTTGTGCAGGCCGTATATGGCGACGGCGGACGTGGTGGGGGTAGGCACAAGTCCGTTCTACGCTTGCCGTTGACCGAAGTCGATCATGGAATGTTAAAGACCACTTGCATGTTCGATGGCGTTACTTTGCTGTTACTTAGGGATTTCGCTGCTGGATCGTTGGCCACTAGCGCGTACATTTTCTGTTGTGCGAGAATTATTCACGAACCTGAGAGATCGGGCGGCGCGTAATCCGCGGCAGCCCGCGGTAACATTCGTCTCGGAATTCAGTGATCTCAGATGTGTGTCGCGCGATCGCGGGGAATTAGATCTGCATTCCCGGCGCATTGCCTCCTGGCTCCAGGAGCGATTCTCCGCAGGAGACCGGGCGCTGCTCGTCCACTCCCCGGGAATCGAGTTCACCACCGCCTTCTCCGCCTGTGTCTACGCCGGCGTCATCGCGGTGCCCTCCCCACTGCCGGGCCGCTACCGGCACGAGCGCCGCAGACTCGCCGCCATCGCCCGCGACGCGAGGGTGAACGTCGTCCTGACACAGCAGAGCGATCTGCCGGACGTGGAGAAGTGGATCGCCGAGGAGGGCATCGTCGGCGTGGCATGCCACGCGACCGACTCCGGTGACGGAGACCCGGACGCCTGGAGCGCTCCCGAGGTGTCGCCCGAAACCCTGGCGCTGCTCCAGTACACCTCGGGATCGACCGGCGACCCCAAGGGCGTCATGGTCACCCACGGCAACCTGGTCGCCAACGTCGAGCGAATGGTGGACGCGTTCGGGAACGACAGCGGCACGACGTACGGTGGCTGGATCCCCCTGTACCACGACATGGGGCTGATCGGCCTGATGCTGCCCGGCCTCCTGTCCGGCAGCGGGTACGTCCAGATGGATCCCATGTCCTTCCTGCGCCGCCCGTACCACTGGCTGCGGATGCTGGACGCCTGTGACGTCGGATTCACCGCCGCACCCGACTTCGGCTACGACCTGTGTGTCCGGCGGGTCACCGATGAGCAGCTCGCCACGCTCGACCTGTCCCGGGTCAAGGCCGCCGACGGCTCGGAACCGGTCCGCGCCGACGTGGTCGCCGCCTTCACCGAGAGGTTCGCCGCCGCAGGGCTGCGGCCCGACGCGCTCATTCCCGTGTACGGCCTGGCCGAGGCGACTCTGATGGTCTCGGCCACCACCGGGCGGGCACCCCTGCGTACCGCCGTCGATGCCTCGGCACTGGAGAAGCGTGTGCTGCGACCGGCCGACGGCACGGAGCCGTCCCGTGTGCTCGTCGGATGCGGAGCGCCGACCGGCTCCGACGCACTGATCGTCGATCCCGACACCGGGGAGGCCCAGCCCGAGGGCAGGATCGGCGAGATCTGGCTCGCCGGCCCCTGCGTCACCGCGGGGTACTGGGAGAACGAGGGTGCCACCGACGCCACGTTCCGGGCATACACCCGCGACGGACGCGGTCCGTTCCTGCGCACGGGCGACCTCGGCGGCCTGCTCGACGGTGACGTCTACATCACCGGCCGCCGCAAGGACGTCCTCGTCCTGCACGGGCGCAATCTGCACCCCGCGGACATCGAGTACGAACTGCGTTCCGGACACGAGGAGTTGGAGGGTCTGCACGGGGCCGTCTTCATGGTCGGGGACGACGACGGGCCGGACACCACTCCCGCGATCGTCGCCGTGCACGAGATCCGCGCCCACTGGGGCGCCGAGCGGCTGAGCGAGATCGCCGTCGACATGAAGCAGACCGTGGCCCGGGAGTTCGGCGTCCCCGTCGCGGCGGTCGCCCTGGTGCGGCCCGGCGGCGTCCGGCGGACCACGAGCGGCAAGGTGCAGCGCTCGGCGATGCGCGGCCTCTACCTCTCCGGAGAACTGGACACCCTGCACCTCGGCGAGGACCGGCTACTCACCGCGGCCCTGGCCGAACACCGGCGGGTGACCGGGCGATGACCACCACGGCCGCTCTGGAGACCCTGCTCGCCGCCCACGAGAGCGACGTCTTCTCCTCCGACGCTCTCTGTGCCCTCGACACCCTGGAGGAGTTTCCCGACAGCGCTGTCCGCCTCCTCGACGACGCGGGAATGTCCGCCCACTACGTCCTCTTCCCGGACGGCGACTTCAGCGAGACGGTACGGCTGCTGCGCACGGTCGCCCGCCGTGATCTGACCGTGGCCATCGCGCACGGCAAGACGTTCCTGGGGTCGGCCCCGGTGTGGGTGGCCGGCACCCCGGACCAGGCTGCCCGGCTCGCCGAGCGGGTGCGCGGCGGCGAGGCCGTCTGCTGGGGACTGACCGAGCGTGACCACGGCGCCGACCTGCTTGCGAGCGAATTCGCGGCGGAGGCCGAGACGGATGCGGGCGCGGACGCAGGCGCAGAGGCGGACGCAGGAGCAGAGACCGACGGTGGCGGCTGGCGGCTCACCGGCGAGAAGTGGCTCATCAACAACGCCACCCGCTCCACACTCGCCTGCGTCCTGGCCCGCACCGACCCGGCGGGCGGCGGACGCGGCTTCAGCCTCTTCCTCGTGGACAAGGGCCACCTGCCCGAAGGCGCCTGGCGCAACCTGCCGAAGGTCCGCACACACGGCATCCGCGGCGCCGACATCAGCGGCTTCGCCCTCGACCGTGCCCCGGTGCCCGCCGACGCCCTCGTCGGCGAAGAGGGCGACGGGATCGCCGTGGTCCTCAGAACCCTCCAGCTCACCCGCGTGGCCTGCACGGCTCTCTCCCTCGGGGCCGCCGACCACGCCCTGCGGCTGGCCCGCGACTTCGTCACCGGACGCGAACTGTACGGCCGCCGCCTCGCCGACGTACCGCACGTACGGCGCATCCTGGGCCGGGCGGCCGCCACCGCACTGACCGCCGAAGCGGTGAGCGCGCTCTCCGCCCGCTCGGTGCACACCCTGCCCGGCGAACTGAGCGCGATCTCGGCCATCACCAAGGCGTACGTCCCGACGCTGACCCAGGAGACGCTCGGCTCACTCGGCGAACTGCTGGGCGTACGCGGCTTTCTCACCTCACCGCCCGGCGACGGCTTCGCCAAACTGGAGCGCGACCACCGCATCTGCGCGATCTTCGACGGCAGCACGGTCGTCAACCGTGCCGCCCTCCTCAGCCAGATGCCGCGCCTGGCACGCCAGTTAGGCCGCGGCCGGGCCGACGCCGAAGGCCTGCGGGCCGCAGCCGAACTCACCGCCCCTTTAACCCGGTTCGACCGCGACCGGCTGACGCTGCGATCCGTCACCGGATGCAGCGCCGTACAGGCACTGCCGGACACGGCGGCGCGCATGGAGGCGGAAGGACCACCGGAGGCGGGCCCGCTCATCGCCCGGCTGCTCACCGAACTCGCCCTGCTGGAAAAGGAGTCGGCCACCTTCGTACCGGTGACGGGCGGACTGCCCA
Source organism: Streptomyces sp. NPDC032822 (assembly GCF_055578825.1). Lineage (NCBI taxonomy): Bacteria > Bacillati > Actinomycetota > Actinomycetes > Kitasatosporales > Streptomycetaceae > Streptomyces > Streptomyces sp. NPDC032822. The sequence goes on from NZ_JBVIOL010000015.1 coordinate 70,639, forward strand.
GCACCGCCTTCGACCTCGCCGAACGCTACGAACGCGCCTACGCGGCTGCCGCCTGTCTGCTGCTGTGGCTGCACAACCCGCCGCTGCGCACGGGACGGCTCGGCTCCGACGGCCTGTGGCTGCGGGCCTGCCTGACCGCCCTGCTCGGCGAGGACGACAGCGACGTGTTCGGCGCCCTGGCCGACGTCGCACTCGGCACACCCGCACGCGAGTTCACCCTGTGGGGAGATGCCGTATGACCACCACCGACGGCCTCGCCCCCCAAGCGCGCCGACGAACTGGAACAGCTGCTCGGCGGCCTCGCCGACCCAGCCAATCCCACAGGAACCGCCGCCATCCTCGTCGCCGACGAGCAAGCCGAGATGCTCGCCGCCGGAGAGTCGCTGCTGCACTCCTACGGGCTGAACGCCGAGTTCGTACCCCCCGCGCTGGGCGGCCGGCTGGAGCGGGCCGACCACCTCGCCGAGGTCATGCGCGCGCTCTACCGCCGCGACCCGGCGCTCGGCCTCGGCTACGGCGCCAGCTCGCTCATCGCCGCAGTCACCGTGTGGACCGCCGGCGACGAACAGCAGAGCGGGCATGCCGCCCACCTGCTCCTGGACGGCCGGCGCATCGCCATCGCCTTCCACGAACTGGCCCACGGCAACGACATGGCAGGCACGGAGTTCGCCGCCACCGCCGCACCCGACGGCCTGCGCCTGAGCGGCCGCAAGGAGGTCGTCACCAACATCGCGCGCGCCGACGCCATGGTCGTCCTCGCCCGCACCGATCCCCGGCCCGGTCCGCGCAGCCACTCCCTGGCCCTCGTCGACCGCGCGAGCGCCGACCCCGCCCGCCTGACCGACCTGCCGCGCTTCGGTACCGTCGGCATGCGGGGAGTGCAGCTCGGCGGTCTGATCTTCGACGAACTGCCGGTGCCCGCCTCCGCGGTCCTCGGCTCGCAGGGCTCCGGTCTGGAGACCGCGCTGAAGGCCCTCCAGATCACCCGCACGGTCCTGCCCGCGATGGCCAGCGGCATCCTCGACACCGGGCTGCGCATCACCGTGGATCACCTGACACGGCGTCGGCTCTACGGCGGTCCGGCCACCGCCCTCCCGCACGTCCGCTCGGTACTGGCCGGTGTCTTCGCCGACCTGCTGCGTGCCGAGGCGCTCGGCGCCGTCGGCGCCCGTGCGCTGCACGTGGTGCCCGGTTCGGCGAGCGTGTACGCCTCCGCGGTCAAGTTCGAGGTGTCCCGGCTGCTCCTGTCGGCCATGGACCGGCTCGCGGAACTCCTCGGCGCCCACTTCTATCTGCGCGAAGGACCGACCGCGCTGTTCCAGAAACTGCTGCGCGACCTGGCCCCCGTCGGCTTCGGGCACATCGCGCGCGCCGCCTGCCAGATGAGTCTGCTGCCCCAGCTGCCCCTGCTGGCCCGCCGCACCTGGGCCCGCCCCGGCGCCGAGGCGCCTGCCGACCTGTTCGCACTCGCACGGCCGCTGCCGCCCCTGCCGTACAACCGGCTGGCCCTGCACGCGGCGGGCCGCGACCCGGTCATGGGCTCCCTGCCCGCCCTGGCCGACGCGCCCTGGGCACCCGAACACGACGACCTGCGCGCGATGCTCCGTGGCGACCACGCCGAACTGACCGAACTGGCCGCCGCATGCGAGCGGTTGTCGCCGGTGGACCTCGGCGTCGACGCCCGCCCTGAGCACTACGACCTGGTCACCCGGTATGTGCACCTTCTGTCCCGCACCGCCTGTACGCAGGTGTGGCGGCACGCTCCGCCCGGGAGCTTCCTGGCCGGCCCCGCCTGGCTGCGCGCGGCCCTGTGGCGCTCGGCGCCGGGCGCTCACCGGCCGGGCCCCCTGCCCGCCCAGGTCGAGGACGCGCTCTTCACCGAACTCCTGGACCGCCGGGACAGCGGTCGCTCCTTCGGCCTGACCGGGAGACCGCTCGCCGTCTGAGAACCGGCCGTCGGCACCACCCGAAAGCCCCCACCATCCGTACGCCGTGCCCGTCGGACACCCCGCACCCGGAACGGGCGGAGCCCGTCTCACGTACGGCGGCCGCGCACCCGGCCCTGCCGCCGGCCCGCGCTCCGGCTTCCTTTCTCCCCCCGCTCAAGAAAGCGAACCCCCCCTCATGACCGCTGGCAACCAAGACGTGCACACCTGGCTGACGGAGCGCGTGGCGACCTACCTGCGCCGCTCGCCCCAGGACATCGACACGTCCGTCCCGCTGGCCGACTACGGCCTGGACTCGCTGACGGCGCTGGCCATCACCGCCGACATCGAGGACGAGTTCGAGGTGACCGTCGACGACGCACTGACCTGGGACCACCCGACGGTCGACGCGCTGAGCGCGGCCCTGACCGAGCTGTTCGGCACACAGCCGGCAGCGGCCCCGGCGAGCGAGAAGCAGGCCTGACCATGAACGACGCCGCCTCGACGAACCCCGGCCTGCCGCTCACGGCGGCCCAGCACGGCGTGTGGGTCGCCCAACGCCTCGCCCCCGACAGCCCGCAGTACACCTGCGGCATCTACTACGACGTCCCCGCACAGGTGGACCGCGCCCTGCTCGCCCACGCCGTGGAGCGGGCCGTGGCCGAGACCGAGGCGCTGCGGGTCCGCTTCCACGACGACGGGGAGACGGTCCGTCAGACGGTCGACCCGTCCGCCACCGGCGAGCTGGCATACGTCGACCTCAGCGGTGAGGCCGATCCGGCCGGAGCCGCCCGGGCCTGGATCGACGCCGACCAGGCCCGGCCCGTCACGGTCACCGACGACCGGCTGTTCCGGCACACCCTGCTGAGGCTCGGACCCGACCGGCACTGGTTCCACTTCCGCTACCACCACATCCTCCTCGACGGCTACGGACAGGTCCTGCACTGCCGCCGACTGCTGGAGGTCTACACGGCACTCGCCGCGGGCGAACAGCCTCCCGCGAGCGGCTTCGGCACCCTGGGCGAGGTCCTGGCCGAGGAGCACGCCTACCTCGGCTCTGCCCGCCGCAAGCGCGACAGCGCCTACTGGCAGCGGGAGTTCGCCGACCTGCCCCAGTCCACCGAACTCGGTTCCGGAGCCACCGGACTCGCGCCCAGCCTGCCCGCCACGACCGGCCGTCTGCCCGAGGACACCGCGCTCAGGGTGCGCGCCCTCGGCGGGGCCCGCTGGTCCCTGCCGGTGATCGCCGCCATGGCGGCCCACACCCACCGCGTCACCGGCGCCCACGACGTCCTCGTCCGTGTCTTCATGGCCGCCCGGCTCAGCCCGCACGCCCTGGCGACACCCGCCATGCTCGTCAACGACGTCCCGCTGCGGATAGCCGTCGACGGGTCCACCACCTTCGCCGAACTCCTGGACCGCGTCGCCGCCCGCCTCGCCGAGGCGAGCCGCCACCAGCGCTACCCGCACGACGAACTGCGCCGCGACCTCTCCGCCTCGGCCCATCCGGGGACCCTGAGCGGGCCGTCCGTGAACGTCCTCTCCTTCGCCGCCGCCCGCCTGCCGTTCGGCCCCACCGAGGCCCAGGCGCACCAGCTCGCCTCCGGCCCGGTCCGCGACCTCGCCCTGCACGCGTACGGCGACCCCGAGGCGGGCGACGGCATCGAGCTGACCGTCAACGCCCACCCGGGACGCTTCACCCCCGAGACGGCCGCCGCCCACCGCGACCGCTATGTGCGCCTGCTCACCGCCGTCACCGAGCGGCCCGACCTGCCCATCGGCGCCGTCGACCTGCTCGACGACGCGGAACGCGCACGTTTCCACACCCGCAACGACACCGCCCACGCGAGCGACCCGCGCTCCCTGGTGGAGCTGTTCGAGGCCCAGGACCCGGCCGCCGAGGCCGTCGCCTTCGAGGGCGAGCGGCTGACGTACGGCGAACTGGGCGCCCGCGTCAACCGGCTCGCGCACGCCCTGCGCGCGCGGGGCGTGGGACCCGAGTCACGGGTGGCGGTGGTGCTGCCCCGCTCGCTGGACCTGATCGTCGCGCTGTGGGCGGTGGTGAAGACCGGTGCGGCGTACGTGCCCGTCGAGACCGGCTACCCGGCCGACCGGATCGCGTACGTCCTCGCCGACTCGCGTGTGTCGTTCGTGATCGACGAGGACAACGTGGGCTCCCTCGGCGACGGCGAGCCCGCCACCGACCCCGGCGTCGTCCCGCGGGGGGACCACGCCGCGTACGTCATCCACACCTCGGGCACCACCGGCCGTCCCAAGGGCACCGTCGTCACCCACGCCGGCATCACCAACATGCTGGCCTGGATGCAGGACGAGTACCGGCTCACCCCGGCGGACCGGGTCGTGCACAAGACACCGGCCGGGTTCGACGTGTCGGTGTGGGAGGTGTTCTGGACCCTCACCCGTGGCGCGACCCTCGTCGTCGCCCGCCCCGACGGCCACCGCGACCCGGCCTACCTGGCCCGGCTGGTCCGTGACGAGCGGGTCAGCGTCATCCACTTCGTGCCCGCGATGCTCGGCCCGTTCCTGGACGAGTACACCTGCCTGCCCACGGACGCGCTGCGCATGGTCAGCTGCGGCGGCGAGGCGCTGCCCGCCGGGCTCGCCGACCGCTTCCACCGCGAGTGCGGCGTCCAGCTGCACAACTCCTACGGGCCCACCGAGTTCTCGGTGACCGCCACCTCCCACGCCTGCGTGCCCGGCGAGCCCGTCACGATCGGCACGCCCACCCACAACTCCCGTGCCTACGTGCTCGATCCCGCCCTGCGGCCGGTGCCGGACGGCGTCACCGGCGAGCTGTACCTGGCGGGCGTCCAGCTGGCCCGCGGCTACTTCGACCGGCCCGGCCCGACCGCCGAGCGCTTCGTCGCCGACCCCCACGGCCCGGCCGGCACCCGGATGTACCGCACTGGGGACCTGGTGCGCCGACGGGCGGGCGGTGACCTGGAGTTCGTCGGACGTGCCGACGACCAGATCAAGATCAACGGGCAGCGGGTCGAACCCGCCGAGGTCGAGGCCGTCCTGGCGTCGGTGCCCGGTGTCGAACAGGCCGTGGTTCTCGTCCACGACTCCGAAGCGGGCGCCCGGCAGCTCGTCGGCTATGTGACCGGCACCCCTCGGGCCGATCCCCGGAGCCACCTCGCGGCCCTGCTGCCCGCGCACATGGTGCCGGTGAGTGTGCTCCTGCTGCCGTCGATCCCGGTGACCCCCAACGGCAAGACCGACCGCGCCGCCCTGCCCGCCCCGGCCCGGCAGGTGAGCGGCCGGGCCCCCGCGACCACCACCGAGCACCTCCTGCACAGCATCGCCGCCGTACTTCTGGGCCGTCCCGAACTGGGCGTGGACGACGACCTGTTCGCCCTCGGCGCGGACAGCATCCACGCCATCCAGCTCGTCAGCCGCGCCCGCCGCCAGGACGTGCGCCTCACGCCCCAGGACGTCTTCGACCACCCGACGGTCGCACGACTCGCCCTCGTGGCCACGACGGCACCGGCGGCCCCGCCCGTCGAGGACGACCCGGTCGGCGAACTCCCCGGGACACCCATGTCCCGGCGCCTCGCCGAACGCGCGGGCCCCACCACCGGCTACGCCCAGTCCCTTCTCCTGGCCGCCGGGCCGGAACTGTCCTACGACCGTCTGTCCGTCGCCCTGCAGCGGGTGCTCGACCGCCACGACGCCCTGCGCATGCGCGGCCGGCACATCCGGCCCGTGGGCGCCGTCCGGGCCGAGGACTGCCTGACCCGCGCCCGGGACGAGGATGTGGCCGGGCAGAAGGAGGCCGCGCGCCGCGCGCTGTCGCCGGACGAGGGGGTGATGGTGCGGGCGGTGTGGTTCGAGTCCGGCCGGCTGCTGCTCGTGCTCCACCACCTCGTCGTCGACGGCGTGTCCTGGCGCATCCTGCTGAGCGACCTCACCGAGGCCCTCACGGGCGCCGAACTGTCCCCGCCCGGGACCTCGCTCCGCCGCTGGGCCGGACACCTGCGTGCCTCCGTGGACGAACTCCCCTTGTGGACCGACCTGTTGTCGACCCCGGAACCCGTGCTCGGCACCCGCCCCCTCGACCCGGCCCGGGACTGCCACGGCACGGCCCGCTCGGTCACCGTCACCGTCCCGGCCGACCTCACCGCCACCCTGCTGACCACCCTGCCGGCCGCCTACCGGGCCAGGCCGGACGACATCCTGCTCGCCGCGCTGTCGGCTGCCGTCCAGCGCCACCGGGGTGAGGGACCGGTCTTGGTCGACCTGGAGGGCCACGGCCGCGACCACCTGCCCGAGGGCATGGACCTGTCCACCACCGTCGGCTGGTTCACCCGTATCCACCCGGTGCGCCTGGGCCCCGGCACCGGGACCGGCGCCGACCTGATCAAGCGCACCAAGGAGGAGCTGCGCGCGATCCCCTTCGGCGGCCGCGGCCACGACCTGCTGCGCGAGGAACTCACCGGACTGGCGACGCCCCAGATCTCCTTCAACTACCTGGGCCGCCTGGACGCGACCGACCTCGGCGGTTGGCAGCTCGCCGACGGCGCGACGGCCGTGGAACTCCTCGCCGACGACACCCTGGCGCTCACCCACACCCTCCAGATCGACGCCCATGTCCGCGACGGCGAGCTGACCGCCGGGTGGACCTATGCCGCCGGTGTCCTCACCGAGACCGACGTACGCGCCCTCGCCGAGGCGTGGACGGACGCCCTGGCCGAACTGGCCGCGCACACCCGGGGCGGGCTCACCGTCTCCGACGTGCCCCTCGTCCGGATCACCCAGGAAGAACTGGACAGGTTCCGGGGTGCCACGGACATCCTGCCGCTCTCCCCGCTCCAGGAGGGCCTGCTCTTCCTCGCGCTGTACGAGCCCGACGACCCCTATGTCGGCCAGTTGGTCCTCGACATCGACGGCGGCTTCGACCGCGACCGGATGAAGGCCGCCGCGGCATCGCTGCTGCACCGGCACCCGAACCTGCGCGCCGGCTTCCGCACCCGCCCGACGGGCGCCGCCGTCCAGGTCGTTCCCGCCGACGTGAAGGTGGCGTGGAAGGAGGAGCGGGAGGAGACCGGCCTGGAGGAGTTCCTCGCCCGGGACCGGGCACGCGGCTTCAGCGTCGTGCGGCCGCCGCTGATCCGGTTCACCGCGCTCGGTGACCGCCTTGTTGTCACCCACCACCACCTGCTGGTGGACGGCTGGTCGCTGCCACTGCTGGTACGCGAGCTGTTCACGCTGTACGGCGGCGACGAGCTGCCCCCGGCGCCCGCCTACCGCGACTACCTGGCCTGGCTCGCCGAGCAGGATCTGGACGCCTCGGCCGAGGCGGTGCGGGAGCGGCTCGCCGGCCTGGCCGCCCCCACTCTGATCGCCCCCGCCGGGCACACACCCGAGGGATACGGCTCCCACGAGGTCGTCCTGCCCCACGCGCTGACCGACGCGCTGACCTCCGTGGCCCGCGCGCACGGGCTCACCCTCAACACCGTCTTCCAGGGACTGTGGGCGCTGCTGCTGGGCGACCTGACCGGACGGGACGACGTCGTGTTCGGCGCGACCCTCTCCGGCCGTCCGCCCGAGTTGCCCGGCGCGGAGTCGACGATCGGGCCGTTCATCAACACCCTCCCGGCCCGGGTCCGGATCGAGCGGGACGAGCCGCTGGCGGCGCTGCTGGCCCGGGTGCAGAGGGAGCAGCAGGCGCTGCGGCCGCACCAGCACGCCTCCCTGGCGAAGGTCACCCGCTCGTCCGGCTTCGAGTCGCTGTTCGACACCATCATCTTCTTCGAGAACTACCCGACGACCGACGGCATCGAGGCCGGCGGGCTGCGCCTGGCCCACGCCGACCTCGCCGAGCGCACCCACTACACCGTCAGCCTGTACGTCTTTCCCGGCGAGCGGCTGCGGCTGCTGTGGGGCTACCGCACCAGTGTCCTCGGCTCGGAGGCCGTGACACGGCTGGCGGACCGCCTGACCGAACTGCTCGGCGAGGTGGTGGCCGGACTCGACGTACCGGCGGGGGAGTTGACGGCCGTGTCCGAGGAGGACCGGCTGCTGATCATGGGCGAGCGCGCCACCGACCCGTCCGACGGCCGGGAGCCCACCGGGCCGGGCCGGGGCGGGGTTGCCCGCACACCGCAGGAGGAGATCTTGTGCGGCATCGTCGCCGAGGTCCTCGGCGACGATGCGGTCGGTGTCGACGACGAGTTCTTCGCGCTGGGCGGCACGTCGATCCTGATGATCCGGCTGGTCCACCGGGTGCGCGACGAGTTCGGCGTCGACCTGTCCCTGCGGGACGTGTTCGCCGCCCCGACCGTCGCCGGGGTCGCCGAGCGTTTGTCGGACATCGGCCCGCAGGCCAAGCGCATCATGGCGGACGAGCGGCCGGCCCGCGTCCCGCTGTCGTTCGCGCAGGAGCGCATGTGGTTCCTGCAGCGGCTCCAGAGCAACTCCGGCTCCTACAACGTCCCCATCCAGATCCGGCTGACCGGCCCCCTGGACGCGGACGCGCTCGGCGCCGCGCTCGCCGACCTCGTCGCCCGTCACGAGGCGCTGCGCACGCTCTACCCGGAGGACGACGAGGGACCGCACCAGGTCGTGCTGCCCCCGGACACGCCCTTCGCCATGGAGGTCGTAGGGGACGCCGGCCCCACCCCCGAGCTGGCCGTCTCCGCCGGCCGGCCCTTCGATCTGGCCCGCGACCTGCCGATGCGGGCGACGCTCTACCCGACCGGCCCGGACACCCACGTACTGCTGTTCGTGGTGCATCACATCGCCACCGACGGTGCCTCGCTGCGCCCGCTGACCGAGGACCTGTCCGCCGCCTACCGTGCCCGGCTCGGCGGCAGCGCGCCCCACTTCCCCGAACTGTCCGTCCAGTACGCGGACTTCGCGGTGTGGCAGCGCGACACCCTGGCCGGTGACCTGCCCCGGCAGATCGACTACTGGAAGCAGAACCTGGACGGCCTGCCGCCCGAGGTCACCTTCCCCGGAGACCGGCCGCGCCCCGCGGTGGCCACACACTGTGGCGACCACGTGGAGTTCTCCGTCGCACCGGAGCTCTATCAGCGGGTCCTCGACCTGGCGGGCCGCACCCGCTCCACCCCGTACATGATCCTCCAGGCGGCCGTGTCGACGTTGCTGACCCGGCTCGGCGCGGGCGAGGACATCCCGCTCGGCGGCATCATCGCCGACCGGCCCGACTCGGTGCTCGACGACGTGGTCGGCGTGTTCATCAACACCCTCGTCTACCGCGTCGACACCTCCGGCGACCCCCGCTTCGAGGACCTGCTGGACCGCGTCCGCGAAACCGGCCTGGCCGCCTACGCGCACCAAGGAGTGCCGTTCGAACGCCTGGTGGAGGAGCTGAACCCGGAGCGGTCCCGGTCCCGGGCCGCCTTCTTCCAGGTGATGCTGGCCTGGCTGGACCTCACCGACGCCCGCATCGACCTGCCCGGCGTGCGCGCTGAACCCGGCCCGGTGACCAGCGGTACGTCCAAGTTCGACGTGCACTTCGACTGCCATGTCGAGGGCGACGGGCTGCTGTGCCGCCTGGAGTACACGACCGACCTGTACGACCGGCGCACGGCCGAGAGCTTCGCGGCCCGCTTCGTCCGCGTCCTGGAGACCGTCACCGCCGACCCGGCGCTGCGGCTGTCCGAGGTCGACGTGCTCGACGCCGAGGAACGCGCCCTGATGCTGGAGGGCTGGAACGACACCGCCGTACGGTTCGACAACCAGCTGCCGGTGGTGGAACTGTTCGAGAGGCACGCGGCCCGGCACCCGGACGCCGAAGCCGTCCGCTTCGAGGACGAGCGGATCACGTACGGCGAGTTCAACACCCGGGTGAACCGGCTCGCCCATGCCCTGCGCGAGCGGGGTGTCGGGCCCGAGGCACGGGTCGCCGTGATGCTGCCACGCTCGGTCGACCTGATGGTGGCCCTGTGGGCGGTGCTCAAGGCGGGTGCCGCGTACGTGCCCATCGACACCGGCTACCCGGCCGACCGGATCGCGTACATCCTCGCCGACTCCGCCGCCCGGCTGCTGATCTCCGACCGGGACGTCGACGGCTTCGAGCGGATCACACCCGACGCCGAGGGGCCCGCCCGGAACCCGGGGGTGACGGCCCACGGCGACAACGCGGCGTACGTCATCTACACCTCGGGCTCCACCGGCCGCCCCAAGGGCACGGTCAACACGTACGCGGGCATGGCGAACCGCCTGTACTGGATGCAGCGCGACCACCGGCTCGCCGCCGGGGAACGCGTGCTGCAGTCCACTCCGGTCAGCTTCGACGTGTCGGTGTGGGAGGTCTTCTGGACCCTCATGTACGGCGGCACCCTCGTCGTGGCCCGCCCCGACGCCCACCGCGACCCGCTCCACCTGGAGCGGCTGATGCGCGAGGACTCCGTCGCCGTCGTCCACCTCAGCGCGTCCATGCTCGGCGCCTATCTCGCCGAGACCCGGCTGCCGGGCTCCGTGCGTCTGGTCGTCTCCGGCGACGAGGCCCTGCCCGCCGAGCTGGTCCGCCGATTCCACGAAGACTCCCGCGCGGTGCTCCTCAACGCCTACGGCCCCACCGAGGCCGCCGTCGACGTCACCGCCTGGGCGGCGCCGCCCGACACCGAGACCGTGCTGATCGGCGCGCCCGTCGCCAACACCCGCGCCTACGTGCTCGACGCGACGCTGGCACCGGTCGCCCCCGGGGCACCCGGTGAGCTGTACGTCGAGGGCGTCCAGCTGGCCCGCGGCTACCTGGACCGGCCCGCTTTGACCGCCGAACGGTTCGTCGCGAGCCCGTACGGGCCGCCCGGAGCGGTGATGTACCGCACCGGGGACGTGGCCCGCTGGACGGCGGACGGCGAGCTGGAGTACCTCGGCCGCGCCGACAACCAGGTCAAGCTGCGCGGCTTCCGCGTCGAACTCGGCGAGGTCGAGGACGCGTTGGCCGACCACCCGGCCGTCGCCCAGGCCGCCGCGGCCGTGCACGGGCAGTGGCTCGTCGGGTACGTCGTGCCCGCCACCCCGGACGTCCCGGTCGACGCCGAGACACTGCGCGACCGGCTCTCGGCACGGCTGCCGGAGTACATGGTCCCGGCCCAGATCGTCGAGCTGGACGCCATGCCGCTCACCCCGAACGGCAAGCTCGACCGCAGGGCACTGCCCGTCCCGGAGCAGACCCACGCCTTGGGACGCGGGCCGCGCACCCCGCAGGAGGAGATTCTGTGCGGGCTGTTCGCCGAGGTGCTCCAGGTGGGCGCGGTCTCGATCGACGACGACTTCTTCGCACTCGGCGGCCACTCCCTGCTGGTGACCCGACTGGCCGGCCGCATCCGGGCCGCGCTGGACGTCGACCTCGAACTGTCGGTCCTGTTCGAGGCGACGACCGTGGCGAAGCTCGCTGCCCGGCTCGCCGGGAGCGGACCGCGTCGCGGAGGCGTCACCGCACAGCCGCGCGAGGGGCGCCTGCCGCTGTCGTACGCCCAGGAACGCCTGTGGTTCCTGCACCGCTTCGAGGGCCCGTCCGCGACGTACAACCTGCCCGTCGCGCTGCGGCTGACCGGTGACCTCGATGTGGCCGCCCTCACGACCGCTCTGGACGACCTGGCGCTGCGGCACGAGGCACTGCGTACGGTCTTCGCCGAGGACGGGGAGGGCGCCCACCAGATGGTCCTGCCGTCCGTCCCACCCCTGACCGTCGTCCGCGCCGACGAGGACGCCCTCGAAGAGCGCGTCGCCGACGCGGTCCGCACCCCCTTCGATCTCTCCGTCCACCCCCCGCTGCGCGCCACCCTGTTCGACCTCGGCGCGGGAGAGCACGTGCTGCTCCTCGTCCTGCACCACATCGCCGGCGACGGCGCCTCCATGGCCCCGCTCGCCCGCGACCTCGCCACCGCCTACGCGGCCCGGACCCGGGGAGAAGAGCCCGACTGGGCCCCCATGCCCATCCAGTACGCCGACTTCGCGGTATGGCAACGGCGCGCGCTCGGCGCGGCCGACGACCCGGACAGCACCCTGGCCCGCCAGCTCGACCACTGGCGCACGACCCTCACCGGACTGCCCGAGCAGATGGAGCTGCCCTTCGACCGGCCCAGGCCCGCCCTGCCCACCCACCGCGGCGACACCGTGCCCATCACGGTCGCGCCCGAGGTCCACGAGGCCCTGGTCCGGCTCGCCCGCGCACACCACACGACCGTCTTCATGGTCGTGCATGCCGCGCTCGCCACCCTCCTGCACCGGCTCGGCGCGGGCGACGACATCGTGATCGGCTCACCGGTCGCGAACCGCACCGACGACGCCCTGACACCCCTGGTCGGCTTCTTCGCCAACAACCTCGTCCTGCGCACCGACCTGAGCGGCGACCCCGGCTTCACCGAGGTGCTGCGCCGGGTGCGGGCCGCCGACCTGGCCGCCTACGCGAACCAGGACGTTCCGTTCGAGCAGGTCGTGGAGGTGGTCAACCCGGCGCGCTCCACCGCCCGGCACCCGCTGTTCCAGACCGGCCTGAACTTCAACAACGCCGACCAGCAGGCCGCCCTCGACCTGGCCGTCGACCTGCCCGGCCTCACCGCACGCGTCCGGCCGGTCGCCTCGCCCGCCGCCAAGTTCGACCTGTCGTTCTTCCTCACCGAGCGGCCCGAGGGCGGGGTGCACGGACTCCTGGAGTTCGCCACCGACCTCTTCGACCGGGACTCCGCCACCCGCATCGCCGAGCGCTTCACCCGACTGCTCACCGCCGTCACCGCCGAACCCGGCCGCCCGGTGGGGGAGTTCGACATCGTGGACGGCGACGAGCGGCGGCTGTTGCTCACCGAGTGGAACACCACCGGCCACGAGGTGCCGTCCCAGACCCTCACCGAACTGATCGAGGCCCAGACCGCCCGCACCCCGGACGAGCCCGCCGTCGTCTTCGGCGCCACAGAACTGTCGTACGCCGAACTCGACGCCCGCGCCAACCGCCTGGCCCGGCATCTGACCGGCCTGGGGGCCGGTCCGGAGCGCTATGTCGCCGTGCTGATGCCGGCCAGCGAGCACATTCCGGTGGCGCTGCTGGCCGCTCTGAAGACCGGCGCCGGATATCTGCCGCTCGACCCGTCCCACCCGGCCGACCGGCTCGCCTTCATGCTGGCGGACATCGCGCCGGTCGCCGTGGTCACCACGGCCGAACTCGCCCGGACCGTCCGCTCGTCGACGGACGCCCCGATCGTGCTCACGGACGACCCCGCCGTCGAGGACCAGCCGTCCGGCCCACTCACCACCGTCGTCCGGCGGCCCGAACACACCGCGTTCGTCATCTTCACCTCCGGCTCCACCGGACGGCCCAAGGCGGTCATCGTCGAACACCGCTCACTGGTCGCCTATCTGGCCTGGGCGACCCACGAGTACCAGAGCATGCGCCGCCGCGTCCTGGTGCACTCGCCGGTCTCCTTCGACCTCACCGCGACCGGCATGTTCGGCCCACTGATCTGCGGTGGCACCGTCGAACTGGTCCGCTGGTCCGGCAGCGGCCCCGACCCGGACGCCCACGTCACCCGGCCCGACTTCGTCAAGGCCACCCCCAGCCATCTGCACCTGCTGGGCGTGGGACCCGAGGAGTACTCGCCGGGCGGACAGCTCGTCCTCGGCGGCGAGTCCCTCCTCGGCGACGTGCTGGACGCCTGGCGCACCCGGCACCCCGGCGTGACCGTCCTCAACGAGTACGGCCCGACCGAGACCACCATCGGCTGCAGCGTGTTCCGCATCGAACCCGGCGCCCCCGTCCCGCCCGGCGTCATCACCATCGGCACCCCCGCCTGGAACACGCGGATGTACGTGCTGGACGCGCTGCTGCGCCCGGCACCAGTGGGCACCGCCGGCGAACTGTACGTCGCGGGCGACCTCGTCACCCGCGGCTACCACGGACGCCCCGGCCTGACCGCCGGACGCTTCGTCGCCAGCCCGTTCGGCCCGCCCGGGTCCCGGATGTACCGCACGGGCGACCTGGCCCGCTGGACGGCCGCCGGCCGGCTGGAGTTCGTCAGCCGCGTCGACGACCAGGTGAAGATCCGCGGCTTCCGCATCGAACTCGGCGAGGTGGAGGCCGTCCTCACCGCCCGGCCGGGCATCGACGCCGCCGCCGTGGTCGTCCGCGAGGACACCCCCGGCGACAAGCGCCTCGTCGCCTACGTCGTGCCGGAGCAGGGTCACCCGGCGGACCTGGCCGCCCTGCGGGCCGCCGCCGCGCGGGCCCTGCCCGACTACATGGTCCCGGCCGCGTTCGTCGTGCTGGAGACCCTGCCCCTGACCGCCAACGGCAAGATCGCCCGTAAGGCGCTGCCCGCTCCCGGCCGCACCGCCGAGAGCCCGGGCAGGCCGCCCGCCGAGGGCACCGAGCGGCAGGTGGCCAACCTCTTCGCCGCCGTCCTGGGTGTGCCCGAGGTCGGCGCCGACGACGACTTCTTCCGCCTCGGCGGCCACTCCCTGCTCGTCGCCCGGCTGGTCAACCGGATCCGCGTCGGCCTCGGAGTGGAGGTGACCGTCCGGGAGGTCTTCGAGCAGCCGACCGTCGCCCGTCTTGCGGAACTGCTCTCGGACCGCCCGACGAAGACCTCCTTCCGGCCCCCGCTCAGCCGGCGTGAACGGCCCGAACTGGTACCCCTGTCGGCGGCACAGCGACGGATGTGGTTCCTCGACCGGCTCGACGGCCCCTCCCAGACGTACACCATCCCCGTCGTGCTGCGGATGACCGGCGCCCTCGACCCGGACGCCCTGCGGGCCGCCTTCGGTGACCTGGTGCGGCGCCACGAAGCGCTGCGCACGGTGATCGCCGAGGGACCCCAGGGGCCGCACCAGGTCGTTCTCGACACGCAGCCGCGCTTCGCGGTCCGCTCCTCGGACCCGGCCGACTTCGACGCGAGGGTGGCGCAGGCCGCCCGGACGCCGTTCTCCCTGGACCACCAACTGCCCGTCCACGCTGCACTGTTCACCGACGGCAAGCATGAACACGTCCTGCTGCTGCTCCTGCACCACATCGCGGGCGACGGCGCGTCCATGCGGCCCCTCGCCGAGGACCTCTCCACGGCCTACGCCGCCCACCTCGCCGGCCGCGCCCCCGACTGGGCTCCGCTGCCCGTCCAGTACGCCGACTACGCGCTGTGGGAGCGCGAACTGCCCGCCGACCGGCTCGGCTTCTGGACCAGGGAGCTGGCCGGGATCCCCGACCAGACCGAACTGCCCACCGACCGGCCCCGGCCCGCTGTCGCATCCCGGCGCGGCGGCACGGTGCCCTTCACGGTCCCGGCCGCACTGCGCGTCCAGGTCGACGCACTCGGCCGTGACCGGGGCGCCAGCGCCTTCATGGTGCTGCACGCCACGCTCGTCACCCTGCTGACCCGGCTGGGCGCCGGCGACGACATCGTGATCGGAACACCCGTGGAGGGCCGCCCGGACACCGCGCTCGAAAACCTCGTCGGACTGTTCGCCAACACTCTGGTGCTGCGCGCCGACACCTCCGGCGCCCCCACGTTCGAGGAACTCCTCGATCGGGTGCGAGCGAGGGACGTCACGGCGTACGACCACTCCGACGTTCCGTTCGAGCAACTGGTCGAGGCCCTCAACCCGGCGCGCTCCCGCTCCCGGCACCCCCTGTTCCAGGTCATGCTGACGGTCAACCAGGAGGCGATCGCCCCCACCCTGCCCGGACTTGAGGTGACCGTCGGAGACCTGCACGGCGACCTCGCCAAGTTCGACCTGTCGCTGACGCTCACCGAGAGCGGCGAGGGCGGCTGGTGCGGATCGGTCGAGTACGCCTCGGACCTGTTCGACCGCGCCACCGCCGAGGACGTCGCCGCCCGCTATCTGCGTCTCCTGGAAGAGGTGACGACCGACCCGGCGCGTCCCCTGCACGCCTTGTCCGTTCTCACCCCCGCCGAGCACGAGGAGATAGTCGTCCGGCGCAACGGAACAACCTTGGCGCTGCCGCAGACGTCGCTGCCGGAGATGTTCGAGGCACAGGCGGCGCGCACCCCACACGCCGTGGCCGTCGTCGGGGACGGCACGGAGCTGACCTACGACGAGCTGAACCGCCACGCCGACCGGCTCGCCCGGCACCTGACCGGGCTCGGGGCCGGACCGGAGACCGTCGTCGCGGTCGTGCTGCCGCGCCGCCCGGACGTGGTGGTGGCGCTGCTCGCGGTCCTGAAGACCGGAGCGGCCTATCTGCCGGTCGACCCGGCCGACCCACGGGCACGGATCGACGCGCTGGTGGCCGACGCGGGCGCCGCGATCGTGCTCACCGAGGACGTGCTCGCCGCCGCTGCGCGGACACGCGCGGACGGTGGCCTGGGCGTCCGCGTCCACCCCCGCCAGGCCGCCTACCTGATCCACACCTCCGGATCGAGCGGCCGCCCCAAGGGGGTGGTCATCGAGCACGGGGCGCTCGCCGCCTATCTGAACGAGGCCGCGGCGATGTACCCGGCCGCGTCCGGCGAGTCCCTGGTGCACACCTCGCTCGCCTTCGACATGCCGGTGACCACGCTGTTCACGCCACTGGTCACGGGTGGCCGGGTGCGGTTCGGCGAACTGGACGAGGACACGCCGACCCCCGGCCTGCTCAAGGTCACCCCGAGCCATCTGCGGCTGCTGGAGTCGCTGCCCGACCGTGTCAGCGACGCCCGGAACCTGGTCATCGGCGGCGAGGCACTCGACGGCACCGCCCTCCAGGCGTGGCGCGAGCGGCACCCCGAAACCGTGGTCGTCAACGAGTACGGTCCCACGGAGGCGACCGTCGGCTGTGTCGTCCACCGGCTCGAACCGCACGACACCCTGGGCGCGGGGCCGGTGCCCATCGGCCACCCCATCGGGGGCGCACGCGTGTACGTGCTCGACGAGCGTCTCCAGCCCGTCCCCGACGGTGTGTGGGGCGAGCTGTACCTCGCCGGCGCCGGACTCGCCCGCGGCTACGCCGGGCGGCCCGGCCAGAGTGCCGAGCGTTTCGTCGCCGATCCGTACGGCCCGCCCGGCACCCGGATGTACCGGGTGGGCGACCGGGCCCGCTGGAACCGCGCCGGGGTGCTGGAATACGCCGGACGCGTCGACGACCAGGTCAAGGTTCGTGGCTACCGGATCGAGCCCGGCGAGATCGAGACCGCGCTGACCGCGCTCGACGGGGTCGCCCGAGCCAC
The DNA here is from genome assembly GCF_055578825.1 of Streptomyces sp. NPDC032822. Classification (NCBI taxonomy): domain Bacteria; kingdom Bacillati; phylum Actinomycetota; class Actinomycetes; order Kitasatosporales; family Streptomycetaceae; genus Streptomyces; species Streptomyces sp. NPDC032822. The sequence continues at coordinate 87,713 of NZ_JBVIOL010000015.1, forward strand.
CGTGATCGCCCGCGAGGACCGTCCGGGCGACCAGCGGCTGGTGGCGTACTTCGTCGCCGAAACACCGCTGGTGGCCGATGAGTTGAAGGACCGGCTCGCCACCGTCCTCCCCGCCCACCTCGTACCGTCCGCGTTCGTCGAGGTCGACGCGATCCCCCTGAACGCCAACGGCAAGCTCGACCGCAGGGCACTGCCCGCTCCACCGGACACCGCCGGTACCGGCCGGGCGCCGCGGACCGAACAGGAGGCCCTGCTGTGCGGGCTGTTCGCCGAGGTGCTGGGGGTGCCCGAGGTCTCCGCCGACGACGACTTCTTCGCACTGGGCGGTCACTCCCTGCTCGCCATCCGTCTGGCCGGCCGGATCGCTGAGACGCTGGAGGTCCGCTTCAGCCTGTCCGCGCTTCTCGAAGCACCGACCCCGGCGGGACTGGCCGGCCACCTCACGGAGGGCGGCCACCTCACGGAGGGCGGCCCGCTCGCCGCGTCGTGGGTGCCGGACTCGGAAGCCGAGCTGAGTCCCGCCCTGCGCTTCACGCCCGGCACATCCCCCGCCGTGCCGCACGCCGCCCCGCATGCCGGTGGTCCTCAAGAGATTCTGCTGACCGGCGCCACCGGGTTCGTCGGAGCCTTCCTCCTGGCCGAGCTGCTGCACCGGACATCGGCGCGGGTGCACTGCCTCGTCCGTGCGCGGACCGACGCCGAGGCGGGTGAGCGGCTGACCGGGACCCTGCGCCGCTACGGCATCGACCTCGGGCCGACGCCGGACGATCCGCGGCTGCATGTCGTCCGGGGGGACCTGGCGGAAGTGGACCTCGGCCTCGAACCCGCGGACTGGACGAGGCTGCGCGAGCAGGTCGACACGATCGTCCACAGCGGCGCACACGTCCATCACCTCTCGCCGTACACCCGGCTGAAACCGGCCAACGTGGAGGGAACCCGGACCCTGCTGCGCCTGGCCGCCGAAGGCCGGCCGAAAGCGTTTCACCACCTCTCCACCCTCGGTGTGTTCGGGCCCGGCCAGGACTCCCGGCTGGTCACGGAGGATTCACCGATCGACGGTGAGAAACACCCCTTCGGAAACGGGTACGCGGCGAGCAAATGGGTCGCCGACCGGCTCGTGGAGCGTGCCTTCGAGCGGGGGGCCGCCGGCGGCATCCACCGGCTCGGCCGCATCTGGGCGCACACCTCGACCGGTGCCGTCAGTGCGGACGACATGTTCTCCCGACTGCTCACCAGTTGCGCCGCGCTCGGCTGCCATCCGGTCGGACCGGATCTGGAGGAAGCGCTGCTCCCCGTCGATGTCCTGGCCCGCGCCGTCGTGGGGCTGATCCTGACCGGGACGGGAACAGGCCGTGTGCACCACCTCCACCACCCGCGAAAGGTCGGAGCCGGCGCCTTCATGAGCGGCTACGACCGGATGCGCGGGACGGTCTCCGAAGCGGTCCCGCTCACCGTGTGGCTGCACCGCCTGCGGCGCGCGAGCGAACGGGGACAGGACCTGCCGATCCTGCCCTACCAGGCGTATCTCGAAGAGCACGCGAGGAACGCGCCGGATCCACAGCGGCCGACCCTGGAATTCGAGAACGACAGGACGCTTCAGCGCCTGCGCGATCTGGCGGTCGCGATCCCGGACGTCGACGACGACGCGATCTCCCGCTACTGGGACTTCGTCGAACGCTGAGGCGAGCAGCGCGGAGCAGCCTCCGCGGCCCGGCTTCCTCCGACCACCCCTGCGGCCCCTCGCACCGTCCGCCGGCGGACGGCTGGCGCGAGTTCCTGATCACCACCCACACCTCCCGGACCACCGGCCACAACCGTGGCCCAACGTCCCGCACCGGCAGGCGAAGCGCCTCCGGCTCCCGAAAGGAACACCGACCCGACATGACCAACCCCTTCGAGAACCACGACGGCACCTACCAGGTCCTGGCCAACGACGAAGGCCAGCACTCGCTGTGGCCCGACTTCACCGCCGTCCCCTCCGGCTGGACCACCGTCTTCGGCCCGGACAGCCGCACCGCCTGCCTGGAGTACGTCGAACGCGAATGGACCGACCTGCGCCCCAAAAGCCTCGTCCGGGCCATGGGCGAGTGACGCGGACGCAGAGGACGAAAGGGAACACACACGTGAGCAGCGTCGACATGACGCAGGCACCGGACGCCCCGGCGAGCGCCGACGGCACGGTGCGCTACGGCGCCCCCACCCTGGCCCGGCTCGGCCATGTGGCGGCGGAACTCCTGGACCAGGCGAGCGACCGGGTCGACGACCCGGCATGGGTGGCCCTCGCCCGGCACGCCTGGGAGGACGTCCCCGCCGAAATTCGACGCACCGTCAGGGAGTTCCGCAGGCATTCCGGCCCCGACGGTGCCCTCGTCCTCAGGAGGCTCCCCATCGGTGCCGCGCACCTGCCGCCCACCCCCATGGTGAAGGACTCGGTCCAGCACGGCCCGTCCCTGACCGCGGCAATGCTGCTGCTGTTCGCCGCTGGGCTCGGCGACCCGGCAGCGTTCGCAGCGGAGAAGTCCGGTGCCCTCGTCCAGGACGTGGTGCCGGTGCCCGGCCAGGAGACCGTCCAGGGCAACGTCGGCTCGGTCGAACTCACCTTCCACACCGAGAACGCCTTCCACCCCCACCGGCCCGACTACGTGATGCTGCTGTGCCTGCGCCCCGACCACGACGGCGTCGCCGAACTGCGCACCAGCTGCGCCCGACGCGTCCTGCCGCTGCTGACATCCGGCACCCGGGAGGCGCTCGGCAGACCCGAGTACGTCACCGAGGCACCGCCCTCCTTCGGCCCGGTCGGCGAAGGCACCGCGCATGCCGTGCTCACTGGCGACCCGGACGACCCCGACTGGTGCTTCGACGAGGCGGCCACCAAGGCAGCGACCCCCGAGGGCCGAGCCGCCCTCACCGAACTGGCCGCGGTGGCGCACCGCACGTACACCGGGGTGCTACTGCGCCCCGGTGACCTCGCAGTCGTCGACAACCGGATCACCCTGCACGGCCGTTCCGCGTTCACCCCGCGCTACGACGGCCGCGACCGCTGGCTCCAGCGGACCTTCGCCTTCAGCAACCTGCGCCGTTCCCGCGACCACCGTCCCGGCGACGGAATGGTGCTGGTCAAGTGAGCCCCCCAAGTGACATGGGCCCGCGACGCGTTACGCGAACCGCCGACTTGAAAGGTACGTGCTGACATGACCGAGACCGACCGGACGCCCCTCGCGGTGTTCGAACGTCGCGAGTCGAAGGTACGCAGCTACTGCCGCGACTTCCCGGTGGTCTTCGAACGAGCCGCCGGACACCATCTGTGGGACACGTCAGGGCGCCGCTATGTGGACCTCCTGTGCGGGGCGGGCTCGCTCAACTACGGCCACAACCCGCCCGAGATCGTCGAGCGGGTCACGGCCTACCTCACGGCCGGCGGCCCGGTGCAGTCGCTGGACCTGCACACCACGGCCAAGGCCGACTTCCTGGAGCGGTTCACCAGCCTCGTCCTTCAGCCGCGCGGCCTCGGCGACCACGTCGTCCAGTTCCCCGGACCGGCCGGAACGCTTGCCGTCGAGGCCGCCCTGAAGCTGGCCCGCAAAGTCACCGGGCGCACCGAGGTGATCGCCTTCACCGGAGGCTTCCACGGCGCGTCCCTCGGCGCCCTCGCCGCCACGAGCTCCCCGCTGCTGCGCGGTGCGGCGGGCGTACCTCTGACCGACGTCACGATCCTCCCGTACGGCGACGCGGTCGAGCCCGATCCGTTCGCCTCCCTGGAACACGCCCTGGGCCCGGGTGCGGCGACGCCACCGCCCGCCGCGGTCCTGCTGGAGACGGTCCAGGGCGAGGGCGGACTGCACACCGCTCCCCGCGCGTGGCTGGCCCGGATCCGTGAACTCGCCGACGCCACCGGCACGCTGGTCGTCGTGGACGACATCCAGGCGGGCTGCGGACGCACCGGTACCTTCTTCAGCTTCGAGGACGCCCCCGAACTCCGCCCCGACATGGTCTGCCTGTCGAAGTCCCTCAGCGGAATGGGACTGCCGATGGCGGCACTGTTGATCCGGCGCGAGATCGACCGTTGGGCGCCCGGCGAGCACAACGGTACGTTCCGTGGCCACAACCTCGCCTTCGTGGCGGGCTCCGCGGCACTGGACCACTGGACCGACCCGCACTTCACCGACCACGTCGCGGAACTGAGCGCCGCAATCCGCACCAGCCTGGCGGGCATCAGCGACGCTCTCCCGGTGGGTACTGCCGAAGTCGTCGGCAAGGGAGCGATGAGCGGACTCAGATTCCCCGCCTCCGGCAGGGCCGAGCGGATACGGGAGGCGTTGTTCCGCGCAGGCATCGTCGCCGAGACCTCGGGGCTGGGACATGTGCTGAAGCTCCTGCCGCCCCTGACGATCTCTCTCACCGAGTGGAAGGAAGTGGCGGACACCTTGGGCGACACCGTCCAGGCAGTGGCTACGGCGTAGTCGCCCGACGACCTGGGGACGCGCCGGGCCGCGCGCCGCGGCCGTCCCCAGGGCCGGGGGTGTGTTCAGCCCGGAGCCGTGGAGACCGGCGCTCACCCGGGAGGTGCCCATGTGGCTGTGGTCAAGCAGTGACCGGGGTGGGCGGTTCGTAGAAGGTGCCGTCGCGGAGCATGGTGAGGAGTACGTCGGCTCGGGCGGACGAGGCAGAGGATGGCCTGGGTGTGGTGCCTGCCCTGGGCGATCTTCTTGATCTTCCGAAGGGCATCCTGGTCCGGCCGGCAAGAGGCGTCCGTCCGGTGCCCATACGGCCGCCACCACGACTACGAGACTGTCGCACCGATCTACGGGGAGGCTTGCTGCGCCCGGGATTCGAAAGGTGTCGCGTCCCTCGGCGACTTCACCGGCCGTGCCTGGACCGTGGCCGACCTCGTGCTGGTGCGCAGCGACCTGCCGACGTCCGGGGTGGCGGGCGGGAAGCCCCCTACGAAGCGGTCACCCGCCGGCCGCTCGGAGGGGCCGGTCAGGCTCGGTCCCGTGAACCCCAGGATCCGGAACCGGATCATGGCCGGTGTGCTCGTTCTGATGTTCGTCCTGCTCACGGTGGAGGCGGCGCTCGGACAGCAGCCGGGACAGCCGCGCCGTAGGCCGAGCGCCGCCCCGTCCCGACGACGGTGGCGGCGACCGCGAACGAATGCGGCTGCGAACGAATGCGGCTGCGACCGCTACCAGGCGAAGGCCTCCGGGGAGGGGCCCGGCCCCGGGAAGATCTCGTCCAGCCCGGCCAGCAGCTCCTCGCTCAGATCCAACTCGGTGGCGCGCAGGGCGGATTCGAGCTGCTCCGCCGTGCGCGGGCCGACGATCGGGCCGGTCACGCCAGGACGGGTGAGCAGCCAGGCCAGGGCAGCCTCGCCGGGCTCCAGACCATGCTTGTCGAGCAGGTCCTCGTACGCCTGGATCTTCGCGTGTACGTCAGGGCCGGACATGGCGCCCGAGGCTCGCCCCTCGCTGCGCCGCCCCCCCTTGACCTCCTTCTTCAGCACGCCGCCGAGCGCACCGCCGTGCAGCGGCGACCACGGGATGACGCCGAGGCCGTACTCCTGCGCGGCCGGGATGACCTCCATCTCGGCGCGGCGCTCGTAGAGGTTGTACAGGCACTGTTCGCTCACGAGGCCGATGGTGCCGCCGCGACGGGCGGCGATCTCGTTTGCCTGGGCGATCTTGTAGCCCGGGAAATTGGAGGACCCGACGTACAGGATCTTCCCCTGCTGGACCAGTACGTCGATCGCCTGCCAGATCTCCTCGAACGGGGTGTCCCGGTCGACGTGGTGGAACTGGTAGACGTCTATGTAGTCCGTCTGGAGCCGCTTGAGCGACGCGTCCACGGCGCGCCGGATGTTCACCGCCGACAGCTTCTCGTGGTTGGGCCACACCGCGCCCTCCGCACCCATGTTGCCGTACACCTTGGTGGCGAGGACGACCTTGTCGCGCCGCCCGCCGCCCTTCGTGAACCAGTTGCCGATGATGCTTTCGGTACGGCCCTTGTTCTCGCCCCCGTACACGTTCGCCGTGTCGAAGAAGTTGATGCCCGCGTCCAGCGCCGCGTCCATGATCGCGTGGCTGTCGGCCTCGTCGGTCTGCGGACCGAAGTTCATGGTGCCGAGGACGAGTCGGCTGACCTTGAGGCCCGTGCGTCCCAGTTGCGTGTACTTCATGGACCGCACGCTAGTCGCGTGGAGTGCGCTCTAGGCAAGGGTGCGACTTCGCGTCCCGCACCAAAGTGACACACCCCTGCCACGCAACCAACCACTGCTGCCGATCACCGGCGACGACTGCCATGCACGCGGACTGGGGCGTATCCGCGAGCCGGAAGACTCCTCCGCCTCCGCCCCGGACTCCAGCAGGGCACAGACAAGGTGCAGCGCGGAGAGCGCTCAGGGCGCGTTGGACCGCTCCGCCCACCGTCGCAGCAACCGGGCCCGTTTGTCGGCCGTCGCCCGCTGCCCTGCCTGGACCGCGGCCTCAGCCGTGTCCGGCGCGGGCAGCAGCGCGATGGTGGGGCGCGCCGCGTGGTGCCGTGCTCGGTCAGCCGGACCAGGCGGCCCACAGCCTCCTCGGCCCGGCCGGCGAAGAGCGCCGACATACCGAGGCTCCACTGCGAGGCCGCGCTGAAGACGCGCACTCCGCGCGGCACCCAAGGCTCGATGGCCTGGGCGGCATGGTCCGCGACGGTCCGCTCATCACCTCGTGCGGCCACCGGCCATCCGCGACCGGTGCGCTACCGCGACGCTGACTTGTCGTCGCCGATCTCCTGCGCCACGCGGAGTCCCTCGATGACATTCCCCTCGGCCAAGGCCGAGGATCCCTGCGTGATGTCGACCGTCACGGTCTGGGCCAGCAACCGGGCCAGGGCCGCCACCTGGTCGGTGTGCCGCAGCCGGTCGATCTCGCGGTGGAGGCCCTCCCCAGGGACGTGCTCGATGTCCCAGGCCGCCACCAGCGGTGCCGGTGGCGTCAGAAGCCAGGAACTGCCGCTGAGTTGGCTGAAGCCCTCACCGCCGAGTGCCACCTCGGGATGCTGCGGGGCGAGAACCTCGAAAGATGGTCGTCAAGCTCTGAGCCTGCCACCGGCAAGCCGAGCGAGGAGCTCGCCGCACGCACGCACACGCGGGCGGGCCCCTCACCGAGGCCGACACCGGCAGTTTCACCAGAAAGCAGCATGCTCGTCGTTCAACCACAGGCGTTCGGTGAGGTCGCGGCGACGGTGACCTGGGCGGTCCAGGCCCCGGGTTCCCGGGGTGGATCCCAGGTCACGTCGACGCGCTCTTCGTGGAAGTCGTATGCGAGTCCTACCACCATGGCCACTGCGGCGGCCCGCGCCTCGGCTGGGTCGGCGTTGACCGGAACGTCGGTGAGATGCCCGCAGACCATCCCGCCTTCCACGGTGAGGACACTGTGGCGCCAGCCCTCCGGCGTCGCGAGCAGGACGATGCCCTTCGGCATGCCAAAGGGAGGTCGCCTCTTCTTCTCCCGCTCTCGTCTCACCATGAAGCCATCCAACCTCGTCGGCTTCCTGACGGTTCAGGCGGGCGGAGCGTCAGGCACCGCGGTGGGGCTTGGCACCGACTTTATGGTGGGCGTGACGGGTGGTTGGTCGCTGGCTCTTCGAGCCTGGCGGCCTGCTTGGGCCGGGGTGGGACGGTTTCCGTGCACCAGTCGGGGAGCCGGTCTTCGCGTGCAGGTTCCCAAGATCTGTGCCAGACCCCGGCGCTCACCTACAAAGCCCGCGGACCCGTCTGCGGTAGGCGGATCCGTGGCCAGGCTCTGTCCGGGTCGGCGCTGTGCACGTGCTTCACCGGCAGGCGAGCACGGTGTCCGTGACGTGGTCGGTTTCTGTCCGGGTGAGTTCGGGCGCGATGGGCAGGCAGAGGGTACGGCTGGTGAGGTCGAGGGCGTGGTCCGCGGAGTCCACGCGGTGGGGGATCTGGGTGAAGGCGGGCTGTTGGTGGGGGAGTACCGGGTAGATCTGTTCGGTGGTGATTCCGGCTGCGGTGAGCTGGTCGGCCAGGCGGCGGGCCTCGTGCGCGGTGGGAAGGGTGATCGGATACTTGTCATAGGTGTGCGGGCGGCCGGGTGCGTCGTCCGGTGTCTGCAGAGCCAGGCCGGCGAACGCGCGGTTGTACTGGGCGGCGATGTCGCGGCGTTGTCCGATCCACTGCGGGAGCAGACCGAGCTGGTGCGTGATGACGGCTGCGTCGAGCTCGCTCAGCCAGCCGCGGTGACCCGGGACATGGTGGACGTGGCGGTCCTGGTGCCGGCCCAGGTCGATGAGTTGGCGCAGCACCGGGACCATACCGGGGTCGTGTGCGATGAGCAGGCCGGCGTCGCTGAGGCCCCCGAGGTTCTTCCCGGCCCACATGGAGAAGCAGCCGATGTCGCCCAGAGTGCCCGCCGCCCGGCCGTGATGAGTGGCGCCGGCAGCCTGCGCGCAGTCCTCGATGACGGCCAGGCCGTATTGTGAGGCGATCGCGTTCAGGGCGGTCATGTCGGCACACTGGCCGTACATGTGGACCGCGATCACGGCTTTGGTCCGCGAGGTGATGGCAGCCCCCACGGCTTCGGCGTCCAGGGTCCGGGTGAGCGGGTCGATGTCGGCGACGACCGGGACGGCACCTGCGTGAGCGGGTGCGAAGCTGGTGGAAACGAACGTCAGCGCCGGCACGATCACCTCGTCACCCGCGCCGATACCGAGTGCCCGGCAAGCGGCCTCCAGAGCCATCGTGCCCGAGCTGGCGCCCACAGGATGGCCTCCCCACACCCGGCCTGTCAGGCGTTCCAACTCCCGTACGCGGGGACCGCCGTGGAACACGCCGCTGGAGAGGACCTCGTCGGTCAGACGCAGAACCTCGGCGCGCATGGCCTGCAGACGCCGGCCGTGGACCTCGGCGGGAACGGTGAGAACGCCCGGCGGGACAGTAGTGCTCATCAGGAGGGGACATCCGTTTCCGAGTACCGGCGCCGACGGACGGGCCGGGAAAACACCAGGGGAAGGACACGGGAAAACGGGCTGGCACACGACCTTCGAAGGCTCCCGGTTGCCGCTTAACGATCGAGGTGGCGAGAGGCTCCGCCCGTGCGCTGGTGATATCGGTGCGTCGTCTCTAGGCATTCAACCGGTGCCGACAGGCGGCCCGACGAAAGACGGGATGTCAACCAGGGGACGTCAACAGGCCGCACCGCTCGTCCAAAACGGTGATGCCAAGGTGCGGGCACGCCAATGGCCCGGCCGTCGTGCCGAGTGGATGCCTGGTTCCACGGCCCCGGGAGCGCGCTGTTCGCGGACCGGGACTCCGCCGACGGGCCTGAGGTGGGGAGGGCATCGAGTCGGATGAGGGTGGTCGTGATCGCTTCGGTCCAGGGGCAGTGGGGCGCGGGGCGCGGGGCGCAGAGTGCGTTGTCGGCCGGTGGCGTCGAGTTGGGCGGCTGTGGAGAGCAGCCGTAGTCGCAGGCGCCGGCCGGGGCTGCCGAAGTCGGGCCCTGCCGGTGAGAGCGAGCAGCGACATCCAGTCCGACAGATCCCGTACGAGCCGGGACGATCACCATTCAACCCTGGCTCAGCGCCGCCCACGCAGACGCGAGTTGCGGGCCGGAGGCCCACGCTGCACGGATGCGTTCCTTGGCGTGGGCCCGACGGCGGTGTCGCGGTTCCCGTTCGGCAACCGGACTGTTCCTGGCGTTGGTGGCGAAACAGGTCAGCCGCACACCGCCGGCGCCGGTGACCCGTAACCGGGCACCCTGGGCGAGAGCGCTCGTTGCGGACGATCCGCCGTATGTATTCCTTGGGCCGGCCGGTCAGGCAGTCGCCACCATGCTTCACGAGCACTTCACCACTCCCTGGATCCCCCGGGGAGCCTAGATCACGGTCACGCGGTCACGAAGGTCGTCACGCTTCGAGCGGGAAGCGACGAGGTGAAAGACCTGTTCGACACACCGGTCGTACCCTGGGGCGCGACGTTCCGGCTCGCATCAGTCAGCCAGGACGAGACGCTGGACACCGTGCCGTTCGCCAGGGAGAACTGCTGGCTCACCGCAGCAGTCCCCTTGTTGACGGCAACCACGACGACCGTGGACTGACCGCCCCGGTACGCCGAGACGTAGACGTTCGACGCCGGGTTCGCCGTCGCCTCGACGCGCACATATCCGGGGCGGACGAACCTGGCGAAGTGCGCCATGCAGGCGCCGCGCTTGCTGATCTGACCGTCCTCCCGCATGGGGCCGTAGCTGCGCCGGATGTACCACCAGATGTATGCCTGGAACTCGGCGTCCACCATGGCGCGGTGGATGTGCTCCCCGACGTCGAGCGCCTGGGGCCAGAGGTCGGCCGAATCACTGCTGTTGGGGTGGTAGACCTCGGTCATCCAGAGTTCCTTGCCGGCACCCTTCTGCTTGAAGAGGGGATAGGGGAAGTTGGAGAAGGCCGTGCCGTAGAGGTGGGCCCCGATGATGTCCACGTTGGCGAGCGCCACGGAGTCGTTGAGGATCGGGTCCGAGATGTCCTTCCGGTACTGGAAGGACTCGGGTGCGATGACCCTGGTGCCGATCGAGCCGGCGTTCTCCCGCATGAAGCGGAGGATTTCGGCGGGGGTCCACCACGTCCAGTCGTGAGCGTAGTCGGGCTCGTTCTGCACCGATATGCCGTACAGGTTCACCCCGTTGTTCCGCATGAACGTGCTGAAGTCGTTGAGGTGCTGGGCATAGGCGCCGTACATGTTGTACCTGAGGCGTTTCGCATCGGTCTGAGTACCTCGGACGAAGGTCTCGACCATGCTGGCGGGGGGATTCCACGGCGACGCGATGACGGTCGCCCCGAGCTCGATGGCGCGCCTGGCCGTCGCTACATCACGGCTCCAGGCCGCCTGGGTCTCGGGGACGGGGATCCTCAGCACGGAGAACCCCAGCCGGCCCTCGCCAGTGCCGAATGCCGTGTCGCGCTGGGCGGCTGTCAGGTCGCCGATCCAGGCCGTGTGGGTCATGCCGCCGAAGCCCCGGATCGTCTGCCGCCGCGCCGACGGGTCGATGACCGCGGTGGCGGCCGTCGCCGCCCCGGCCTGCGTAGCCCCCAGGGCCGACGTCGTGGCCGTGAGGACCGGCAGGGTCCCCAGCGTGGCCAGGACGGTCCTCCGGCTCGGCGATCTGCGCTCGCCGCTCACGGGTTCGTTCCGCTCTTGCGTCACGTCTCCTCCTCTTGCTCGTCGGTGCAGATCTGTCTCCGCCCCACGGGTGGGAGCGCTCCCACCCGCGGGAAGGGCTACCCGCTGTTCCAGTTCGGAGGGGGTACTGCCGGTCGTTGCCTCGACCTGCCCAGGGCGGCTGGGGGAGCCACCCCTTGTCGTTCGGTATGGCGAACGGCATGCAAGATTTCGCGTTCTTGGTCGGTCGGCAAGTTAACGACTGCCACTCGCCACCGCAAGGCCCAGTGCGCGATGAAGTGCGGGCGGGATGGTCCGCACCGAACGCGGCGAAGCATCACAAGGATGGCCGCCCGAGGGCGGGCGGCAGGCGAGCGTCTACCGTTGAACCGTTCTGACCGGGTGTCCCGGGCTTGAGGTCTTGGGCCGCCTCGTGAGTCGCGTCGGCTACTGGACCAGCCCGAGCGCCACGGCCTCCTGGACAGTGACGTCCCCGGCCGCGGGCGCCTATGCCCTGCGAGCGCGGGTCTCCGCCTGTTACGGCGCCACCTCCTTCACGCTCGACACCGGCGCGGGCAGCACCACGGTCTCGGTGGCACGAACCTCAAGCTGGGGCGCATACACCACGGGTCCAGGGCACGGCCACGGTGTCCGCCGCGGGCAGCCGAACAGTGGCGATCAAACCGGCCAACGCATCGACCTGGCAGGCCATGAACCTGCAGTGGGCCGACCTGAAGCTGTCCCACTGACCTCGCGCTGCGTCCAGGTGAACGTTCGTCGTCCCTCATAGGGAAGCGCCCTGGACGACTGGGACAGCAACGACCGAGCTCTGCGCAGTCCGACGCTGCCCGGCTCGGTGCGGTCGGCAACGCATCGGCGGGTGACGTCCGGCAGTTGGCGGGATCTGATGGCCGCGATGAAGAACAAACGCGCCATGCCCAAGCCGGTGACCACGATGCTGCCAGCCCGCTCGCTTCTTGTAGAAAGACTGACGGGCTGCTTGCTGACGCCCTACCTGCTTGCGTGAATCAGCCATCCTCTTGGCGTGAACCTGTCGACGAGGTTGACGGGTGTGCCGACGCGCCTACGTTCGATTCCATCGGCGTGATCCACTCAGATCTCCGCAGGTGTGCCCCGGTGCCGGGCCGATCGTGGCTCGACCAGGAACGGGCCGGGAGGGAGTTGACAATGACTGGAACCCATCCAGAGCGGGCCGGTGGCCGGGACCCGGCAATCATCGCGGTACTTGGTGCGTTCGTCCTCAACGGTGCGCTGCTCGGCTCGTGGGCCCCTCGGGTGCCGGCGCTGGCCGCGCAGATCGGTGCGGAGGAGGGTGCGCTGGGACTGTCCCTGCTGGGTGCCAGCGTCGGTATGATCGCCGCTTCGCTTCTTGCCGGTCGGTTGTGCGCGGCGTTCGGCGCTCGCGTCGTGATGACGGTGTCCGGCGTTGCGGGGTCCGCGATGCTTCCGGCGCTGGGACTGGCGAGGTCGCCCGCCACGCTCGGCCTGTTCCTGATCGTTCTCGGCGCGATGGTCGGCGTGATGGACGTGGCGATGAACGTGTCCGGCGTGACAGCAACCCGGCGGACCGGCCGGGCGATCATGCCGCTGTTCCACGCGGCCTTCAGTTTCGGCACGCTGGCCGGTTCGGTCGGCGCTGCGGTCGCCGCCGGACAAGGCTTGGCGCCGAGCCGACATTTTGTCATCGTCGCCGTGATCTGCGGCGGCGTCACCATCGGCATCGCACGCTGGATTCCCGTCGAGGAACTCCTCAAGGTGCCCTCAAAGAGCGGGCGCACCGAGCGGGCACCGTTCAGGCGACCGGCGCTGTGGCTGCTCGGCGGCGTGGCCCTGTGCGCCTCGATCGCCGAAGGAGCGACCGCCGACTGGTCGGCACTGTTCGGTGTGCAGGAGCGCGGTCTCAGCGAGGCCACCGGTGCCCTGATCTACGCGTGCTTCTCGGTCACCATGGCGTGCACCCGCTTGTGCGGTGAGGCGATCCAGCGTCGCTGGGGCGCACCACGGATGCTCATCGGGGGTGCGGTCATCGGCGGGCTGGGGCTGGCCACGGCGGTCATCGTGCCGTCGTCGGCGTTCGCCTTCGCCGGCTTCGCCGTCGCTGGTGTCGGTTTGGCATACGCGTCCCCCGTCGTCATGGAGTTGAGCGGCGCGGCCGGGCGACGGGCTGACGGGGGTGGTGGCGAGCGCGAAGTCGCGTTCGCCACCACCATCGCCTACAGCGGGTTCTTGCTCGGGCCTCCGATGGTGGGCGGCATCGCCCAGCTGACCAGCCTGCCCGTCGCGCTCGGCGCTGTCGCGGTACTCGTGTTGCTGATCGGCCCGATGACGCTGGCCGCGGGCACCTTCCGGCGCCGGGAGTTGTCATCGGCCAAGGAGCCAGCGGCCAACCCCGCCCAGGGCACGGCGGTCCGGCGTACAACAGGCTGAACCGGCCGCCGCGGTCGTGGGTGTGAGGGTTCATCGTGGCGTTTCTTCGTGCATGCCCCCGGCTTTAGCCGGGGGAGGAAACGAAGCTTCTGCGGAGCAGGGCAGGAAAAGCGGGTCCGCCCCCGGGGGCGGACCCGCGTTGGCCGGTTACCGGCCACCGGCCAACACCCGTTGCCTGTATCGAAGCTGATAGCTTGTGAGGTATGGCGCGGCAGGTCAAGCGGGCGTTCAAGTACCGCTTCTACCCCACCGACGGTCAGGCGGCTGAGCTGTCGCGGACGTTCGGCTGTGTCCGCCTCGTCTACAACAAGGCGCTGGAGGAACGCACCCGCGCCTGGCACACCGAGCAGCGCCGGATCTCTTACGCGCAGTCTTCTGCCGCGCTCACGCAGTGGAAGAAGAGCGAGGAATTCGCCTTCCTTACCGAGGTGTCCTCGGTCCCGCTCCAGCAGGCGTTGCGGCACTTGCAGACGGCGTTCGCCAGCTTTTTCGCCAAGCGGGCGAAGTATCCGCGCTTCAAGAGCCGGAAGAAGTCTGGTGCGTCGGCCGAATACACCCGCTCCGCCTTCACCTGGCGTAACGGATGTCTGACGCTGGCGAAGATGCCGGGATCGCTGGACATCCGCTGGTCGCGTCCACTGCCCGGGGGAACACAGCCGTCCACGGTGACCGTCTCCCGTGATGCGGCGGGGCGCTGGTTCGTGTCCCTGCTGTGCGAGGACCACATCACCCCGGCCCCCGCCACCACAGCGGCAGTGGGCCTGGATGCCGGAATCACCTCCCTGGTGACCTTGTCCACGGGCGAGAAGATCACCAACCCGAAGCATGAGCGGCATGACCGCAAGCGCCTGGCCCGCGCGCAGCGGGAGCTCTCCCGTAAAGCCAAAGGCTCGGCGAACCGGGAGAAAGCCCGGCGTCGTGTCGCCAGGATCCATGCGCGGATCACTGACCGGCGCCGTGATTTCCTGCACCAGCTGTCGACTCGTCTTGTCCGTGAGAACCAAACGGTCGTGATCGAGGACCTCTCCGTCCGCAACCTGCTCAAGAACCACAGCCTGGCCCGCGCCATCTCCGACGCCTCCTGGAGAGAACTGCGCTCCCTGCTGGAATACAAGTGCGCCTGGTACGGACGCCAACTCGTCGTGATCGACCGCTGGTTCCCCAGCTCGAAGCTGTGCGGGGTCTGCGGCAGGGTTGCGGCGAAGATGGCGCTGGACGTCCGTACCTGGACGTGTGAGTGCGGTGCTGTGCATGACCGTGATGTGAATGCGGCACGCAACATCCTGGCCGTCGGCCTGACGGCGTCTGTCTGTGGAGCCGGCGTAAGACCTCAACGGAGCATTCCGGGCGGGCAGTCGGCGATGAAGCAGAAACCCCTACAGCGCGAGCCGTAGGAACTGCCCCTCCTTCAGGAAGGGGAGGAAGTCAACAAGGTGTGGCGTCACACCGTTCGCAGGGCGGCTGGAGCCCCACGCGCAGCCGGCGCAGGACTGGGGTTCCCTCTGGTCGGCCTGGTCCGTGTTACGGCGTGGGCGGCGGCTGCGGGGAGCGGAGTACGAGCAGGGTGATCTCGCTGGGGGCGAAGACGCGGAACGGCGGGCCCCAGAAACCGGTGCCGCGGCTGGTGTAGAGGAGAGTGCGGGTGCCGTGGCGGCTGAGACCGGCGACGGCGGGCTGGTCGAGGCGGACGAGGTGGTGGAAGGGCCAGATCTGGCCGCCGTGGGTGTGGCCGGAGAGTTGGAGGTCGACGCCGCCTGCTGCTGCCCGGTCGACGAACTTGGGCTGGTGGGCCAGGAGCAGGATGGGGTGGTCGGGGTCGGCGCCGTGCAGGGCTCCGGCGAGGTGGGCACGGTGGCCGGCCAGGCCGGAGGACTCGGCCGTGACGTCATCCACGCCGGCGACCACGAGGGTGTCGCCACCGCGTTCGAGCAGCAGATGACGGTTGCGCAGCGGCTCCCAGCCCAGCTCGTCCATCAGGTCGACCCAGCCCTGGGCCTCGCTGTAGTACTCGTGGTTTCCGGTGACGTAGACCCGGGCCCGGGTGGCTCGCACGGTGCCGAGCGGAGCGGCCTGGGCGCGGCGGAGTTCGGCCGTGCCGTCCGCGATGTCGCCGGTGTGGCAGACCAGGTCGGCCTCCAGGGTGTTGACCTTCGCGCAGACCCGCGCCGACCAGCGGGCGCGGTCGAGCGGGCCGTAGTGCGTGTCGGTGATGAGAACGACGCGGGTGCCGTCCAATCCGGCTCTCAGGCGCGGAAGTTGCACGTCGAGGTGGCGCACCCGTGGTACCCGGCGGGCCTCGGCGTACCCCCAGGTGAGCAGCGCGCCAGCTGCGCCGAGGACCGCCCAGGTGACGATCCTGGCCCGGTCCTGGCCGTCGCCGACGCCGGTCACGGTCAGAGCGAGGCGCAGCAGGACGCCGAGCAGGACGGACCAGGTGAACAGTACCCAGCTGGTCCCAAGGAGAGTGTCTCCGACGATCGCCGCCCAGTCCTGCTGCCGCCGGCCGTGGCCGCGCATCATCGCGAGCGGCATGGCGATCAGACCGAGTACGAACAGAGCTGTGCCGCCTATCGCCACGGGCAGCGGCCAGTGCTGGCCGGCGTGCAGCAGCACCCAGCAGGGCACGGTCCACAGCAGGACGGGGGCGACCAGGGGGAGATAGCGCATCAGCCGGTGCAGTCGGCTCTGCCGAGTCTCGTGCGCTGCGCTGTCGTCGGATCGGGTCTCGCTGGTGTGGGTCACGCTTCCCCTCCTTGGCAACCAGGCTGCCGTCGCGCGCACTGTAGCCGGTCGTCTTCTGCAGGAAGGGGGAGCCTACCTACGCCGCGCCATGCTTCCGTTGCGCGGGAGGCGTAGCGGCCGGTGTGCGCGTGGTGTTGCACGATCCAGGCTCACCTGGCCGGGACTGAGGCTTCTTGGGGCGAGCGCAACAAGATCCGGCCCGCCGGAACGGTCACGACGACGTCACCACGCACAACAAGGTCATCGCCGTGTCCGTCGCCAACTACGTCGGACACGACCGCGACGTCAGCTTCGTGCTGTTCCACCACGAGAAGATGACGGGCTTCCGGTCGGACTGGGGTGGGCTGAGAAGATCGCCGCGAGATTTGATTCCATCGAGACCCGCGAAGGAGAGGGATGTCGAGGAGACTGCCCATAGACCGGGCCCAGGAGCGACTTCGATATGAGCTGAGTCCTGGGCAACAGCCCTTCGCTGAGCTGGACGTGGACGAGGTGTGGCTCAGGTTCGTTCGCTTCGGCTCGCAACGCTTCGACACAGCGGGCACACCGGACGCCGATGGTCTTCTCTTCCAGTACGGGACCCACTCCTTCGAGGGCCCGCGCGTCTTCACGCTGGACCTTGCCCGGCAGTTCGAGGTCAACGACTCTTGCGGCGAGCATGATCATTACATCCAGCTCCACTGCGAACTTCGGTACGAACCCGTCCTCCGACTCCGCACACTGGGGTACTTCGAGTCCTGGTTCTTCCACGACACGGACGACGAACTCGAACGCTGGGCCGATGACCTGGGCCTCCTTGAATTCTGGGCGATCCTCCGCAACTTCCATCCCACGGAAATCAGGGTTTACCAAGAACAGGCGTGATCAAAGCCGCGAAACTGTCTGTCCAGTGATGCTCCGCGAACGCTCCCCAAGATCCGTGCCAGAAGCCAGGACTCACCGATAGAGCCAGGCGGGGGAGACGCCGGCGACGTGGCCGCGTTCCGGCTTGGCCTAGGTCCTGTCTGATAATTGATCTTGTGGTGGGTCGTGGTGAGCTGACGGATGCGGCGTGGGAGCGGATAGCGCTGCTGTTGCCGGGTGTTGACGGGCGGGGTCGTCCGTGGCGGGATCACCGGCAGGTGATCAACGGGGTGTTGTGGCGGTTGCGGACGGGTGCTCCGTGGCGTGACCTGCCGGAACGCTTCGGGCCGTGGCAGACGGTCTATGAGCGGTTCGCCCGGTGGGAGGCGGACGGGACCTGGGCCCGCCTGCTCGAGGAGGTCCAGGTCCGCGACGACTCGGTCGGGGCGGTGGAGTGGACCGTGTCGGTCGACTCCACGATCAACCGTGCGCACCAGCACGCCGCCGGCGCCCGCAAAAAGGGGCGGCGTCGGGGGACGAACTGGAAGATCCGGAACGCGCAGCGGATCGTCAGGCGCTCGGCCGGTCCCGCGGCGGGCTGACCACCAAGGTCCACCTCGCCTGTGACGGCCGGGGCCTGCCCCTGGCCGTCCTCGTCACGCCGGGCAACGTCAACGACTCCACCGTCTTCGACGCGGTCCTGGACGCGGTGAGAGTGCCCCGGGCCGGCGTCGGCCGGCCGCGCCGCAGGCCCGACGCGGTCATCGCCGACAAAGCGTATTCGTCACGGGCGATCCGCCAGACGCTGCGGCGCCGGGGCATCCGAGCCGTCATCCCCGAACGGGCGGACCAGAAGGCCAACCGGATGCGGCGCGGACGGGCCGGAGGCAGACCGCCGGCCTTCGACCGCGACCTCTACAAGGCCCGCAACGTCGTCGAACGCTGCTTCAACCGCCTCAAGCAATTCCGCGCGATCGCCACCCGCTTCGACAAACTCGCCGACCGCTACAAGGCCGGCATCCACCTCGCGGCACTCATCCTCTGGCTCCGCGAACCCACCCAAGATCATTTGTCAGACAGAACCTAGTACTCGACGCTGACGTCGGCCAGTGTGGCGACCTCGCTCCTGCGCAGTCCGGGCACGCGGCGCCGGCTGCCGGCCGGCAGCCCTGCCCGCTCCGGGGTGATCCTGGCTCTCCGCCAGGTGAGGAACTCGCGGACTTCATCACGGGTGTCCACACCCAGACCGTACGCCGCCCGCCTGCCCTGAGAGATGTACTGCCAGTACACCCCTCATCAGTAACTGTTTGCCCACGCGATGTACCGGTTACCTGGACAGCGTGGCACTCAGCCCCTTCGACCGTCTGACGCGGTTGCCCCCCTTGCCCAAGGAGAAGCCCCCACGCTGATCCGGGCACGGTGGGCGCCCGGATCAGCGCGCCCCAGCCGTGCCAGGCAGGCCGCCACCACCGGTCCCGACGGACGGTGGGGCCGTATGAGAAATCCGGTCCAAAGGCCCGGACACACATCAACACGACGAAGATCAAAGATCGAGGACAACATGAGCGATCCGTCTGTCCGCCCCGCAGAGGCGAGCGGTACCTTCTCCATCGGCGGCGACCTGCCGGTACACCGGCTCGGCTACGGCGCCATGCAGCTCACCGGCAAAGGCGTGTGGGGTGAGCCCGACAACCGCGACGAGGCGATCAGGGTGCTGCGCCGGGCCGTCGAGCTCGGCGTCACCTTCATCGACACCGCCGACGCGTACGGGCCGCATGTCAACGAGACGCTGATCGCCGAGGCGCTCCACCCGTACGCCGACGACCTGCTGATCGCGACGAAGGGCGCCAACACCCGGCCCGGGCCCGACCAGTGGGTGCCCGATGGCCGCCCGGAGTACCTGCGGCAGTGTGTGGAGGGGAGCCTGCAGCGTCTGAAGCTGGAGCGCATCGACCTCTACCAGCTGCACAGGGTCGACCCGAATGTGCCGCTGGCCGAGCAGGTCGGCGCGCTCGCGCAGCTGCGGGATCAGGGCAAGATCCGGCACGTCGGCCTGTCCGAAGTGACGGTCGAGCAGCTGGTGGAGGCGCAGCAGTACGTCCCGATCGTGTCGGTGCAGAACCTCTTCAACCTGGCCGAGCGCGGCTCCGAGGCGGTGCTTGAGCACTGCGAGCGCGAGGGCATCGCGTTCATCCCGTGGTTCCCGCTGGCGACCGGGAAGCTGGCGCAGCCGGGCAGCATCCTCGCGGAGGCCGCCGTCCGCCACGAGGCCACTCCCGCACAGTTGGCGCTCGCCTGGCTCCTGCACCGTTCCCCGGTGATCCTGCCGATCCCCGGCACCTCCAGGGTCGCCCACCTGGAGGACAACGTCGCCGCGGCAGCCATCTCGCTGACCGACGACGAGGTCGCGCAGCTGAGCGCCCTCGGCTGACCGTGAAAGGGGCGTCCCGCAAGCGCCGAAGCAGCGGGGCGCCCCGTTCAGGCGGCGACGGCGACGCTCCGCTCAGCGGCACTGTCTGTACCGGCCGCGCCCGCCTACGGAACGGCCCGGGATCATCACGAACAAAGCCACCAGCGGATCATCCTCGTCCATGCCGCCTTCGGTACCGATGTGCCGGTCGTCGGCGGCAACCAGGGCACGGCCGACGCCCTCGGCTCAGTTTCACCCGTATCAAGGTCACCGTCTGCGCGATCGCCGGACTTCTGCCGGCACTCGGCGACATCTTGCTGGTAGCCCTGGTCGGCGGCCGAGCCCCTCGTCGGCACCGGGTACCAGCCCACCTCCTTCGCCGCCGCCGTCCGGGGAGGCGCTAGCCTCTTCGACGGCAAGAACATCACCGGCCCGGGCATCGCAGCCGTCGTCGTCACCGGAATCCTCAAAGAGCCGCGCCATCGCCTGTCGCCACCCCCGCGGCACCACCGTCGAGGAACTCGTCGCCCCGGTCACCGGCGCCAACAGGGCCGAACTGTGACCGGCGGGCGATCCGATACCCGTACGCGCGCAAGGAGTTCTGTGAGCATCCCGTCCTCCACCTCCGCCAAGCCCGTGGTGGTCCTGCGCCCCGCCCCACAGCGCACGGACCGCATCTTCACCCCCGCCGCCCTGGAACTGCTCCGCGACCGCTTCGCCGTGGTGGACCTGGAGAAGGATCCCTCCGAGGAAGCATTTGAGGAGGTTCTGCCCGACGCCTTCGCGATCGTCGGTCAGCCCGACATGCCAACCGGACGGCTCGCTCGCGCGGTCAGGTTGCGGGCTCTGCTGAACGTCGAAGGCAACTTCTTGCCCAACGTCGACTACCCGACCTGCTTCGAACGCGGCATCCACGTCCTGGGCTGCGGACCCGCCTACGCCCAGGCCGTCGCCGAGTACTCCCTCGGACTCGCCCTCGACCTCGCCCGGGGCATCAGCCGCGAGGACCGTGCCTTCCGCGCCGGACAGGAGCGGTACGTCTCTGACGGCAACGCCGACGCCGTCCTGCTGCAAGGCTCCGCCGTGGGACTGGTCGGCTTCGGCAACCTCGGCCGCAGCCTCAACCGGCTCCTCGCCCCCTTCCGGCCCACCATCCGCGTATACGACCCCTGGCTGCCCCCCGGCGTCCTGCACGAACACGGCGTGCTGCCCGCCTCGCTGGACGAGACCCTGTCCCACAGCCGCTTCGTGTTCGTGCTGGCCACCGTCACGGACGACAGCCGCCACCTGATCGGGGAACGCGAACTCGACCTGCTGCCCGACGGCGCCCGCCTCATCCTGGTCAGCCGCGCCCCCGTCGTCGACTACCCGGCGCTCCTTGCCCACGTCGCGCGCGGACGCCTGCTCGCGGGCATCGACGTATGGCCGGACGAACCGGTCGCCGCCGACGACCCGGCCCGCACTCTCGACGGGCTCGTGCTGTCCGCCCACCGCGCGGGCGGCATCCCGCAAGCCTTCCAGTCCATCGGCGACATGGTCCTCGACGACCTGACCCTCCTCGCCCAGGGGCTTCCACCTGCCCGTATGCAGAGCGCCGCCCGTGAACTGGTCGGCCGCTACCGTAACCGTCCCGTGACTTGAAGAGACCACCCATGACCGAACAGCCCCACCCGCTCACCGTGCTCGACATCCCCTGCCAGGGCCTGCTCTTCGACAACGACGGTGTCCTGGTCGACTCCGACCACGGTGTCGACCAGGCCTGGAGCCAATGGGCACGCGACCGCGGCCTGCCGCCGGAACAGGTGACCGCCATGGTGCACGGCCGCCGTTCGGCCGACACCGTCGCGCTCCTGGTGCCCGACCCGAAGGAGCGGCCGGCCGCACTCGCCTCGATCGACCGCCTGGAGGTCCAGGCCGCGGCCGCCACCACAGCGCTCCCCGGCGCCCTCGACTTCCTCGCCGGCCTGCCGCGCGAGCGGTGGGCGGTGGTGACCTCCGGAGTCACCGCCTTGGCCCGGGCCCGCCTAGCAGCGGCGGGACTGCCCACCCCGCCCGTGCTCATCACCGCAGACGACGTCAGCCACGGCAAACCGGCCCCCGACGGCTACCGCAGAGCGGCCAGGAAGCTGGGCTTCGCCCCCGCGCGGACCGTTGTCTTCGAGGACAGCACCGCAGGAGCGAAGGCCGGAGCCGCAGCGGGCGCAACCGTCATCGGAGTCGGCCAGCGCGCACTGGCCACCGCCGCCACCATCGTCGTCCGCGACCTGCGCGGCCTGACCTGGCACGACGGCGTACTCCAGCTCGCCGCCGCCGACCTGCTGCGGTCCTGACCACGCCCTGCGCATCCGACCCGCGCGCCGGCCTGCGGCCGGTGTCCCCGACACACAGAGGACTTCAGATACCGAGCCACGCACCATGCTCCGGGATCATCGGCACGGGATGGGTGGGGGAGGTGCACGCCAGACCTGAGGCGCCATGGCCGCCTACGCGACATGGACGCGGACGTGTGGGCGAAGCATTGACGGGGATGTCCGCGTCCTGAGTGGCAAGGCCGTCATAGCTTCAGACCACCTCACCCCCGGTCGCCGGGGGCACTGCGGCCGCTGCGAGACCCGGCCGCGCCGGAGGGACGAGGGCGACGGGTCTGCAGCCCCGACCGGAGAGGCGTCGTCAGGGGCTGCCCTGGCGTGAGGTCTTCGCGCTGCACGCCCACACCAGCAGTGCTGTGGGTGTGCAGTTCCCGGGCCGTATCTATGGCCGTCAGGCGGCGACTTTCCCGAACAGGTGGTTGGCAGGAGCGTCCGGGTTGTTGCCGTAGAAGAACTCCGTGAGCGCCTGGTGGAATTCGGCGCGGTCCAGCGCGCCGGAGCCGTCCCGGTCCAAAGCGGCGAAGACCGCGGCGCAGTCCTCGCCGGGAACGCCGGCGACTGAGTCGAACATCTGCTGGAACTCCGCCTGGTCGATCTTGCCGTCTGCGTTGAGATCGACGAGGTCGAAGAAGCAGTTGGTGACCGGCTCGATCTGCTCCGGGTACAGGGCGGGGTCGGTCAGGACCCGCCTGAACCCTTCGGTCATCTCCCGCAGATCGACCTTCCCGTCACCGTCCTGATCCATCGGGGCGATCACGTTCGTCCAGAAGCCGTCCATCCCCTCGGTGAGCAGGTGGGCGGTCGCGGAGTCCGGAGTGGTGCCGCGGGCGGTGATGTAGCGCTCGCTCATCATGCGGACGTCCCGCTGGGTGATGAACCCGTCGCCGTCGACGTCGGCGCCTCTGAACCACTGGGCGTACTTGAGGTTTTGAAGTGCAGTCACGAATACGCACAGTATTCATACGGTTACGAAAGTGCAAACGTGCATGTGGAGAGCCTCTCGGCGGCCAGAGACAGCCTGCTGCATTGTGACGATCGAGGGCACGGAAACCGGCCCGAGAAGGCCGGAAGCTTTCGTGTCAGTGTTCGAGATCGGGTGGCGTATAGGCGAGCACCTCAGGAGGGGGATCGCCGTACAGTTCGACGTCGACCAGCGCGCTGAGGGCGCTCGGCCCTTGGGACAGGCGTGAGCACGGTCGATCTGCCGTAAGGACGTTCGGATTACCGTGGCGGTCCAGGGTTCCGTTCAGGCCCGGCTGGACCGGATCCCACCACGCTCCGGTGGACAGTTGTACGACGCCCTGCATGACGTCGTCCGAAATCACTGCGCCCGCGAGGCAGCTACCTCGGTCGTTGTAGACGCGTACGATCACGCCGTTCTCGATGCCACGGGATGCGGCGTCCGACGGATTGAGTGTCACGGGCTCACGGCCACGAATCTTGGAACTGAGGCTGTGGCCGCCGTTGTCGTACTGGCTGTGCAGGCGCGAGGCGGGCTGATTCGAAATCAAATGGAGCGGGAATCGGTCCGACAGATCGGCGTGTAGCCACTCCACCGGTTCGAACCACGTCGGATGTCCGGCGCAGTCGTCGTAGCCGAACGAGTCGATCTCCTCGGAGAAGATCTCGATGCGGCCCGATGGGGTCGGCAGGGGGAAACGCTGCGGATCTGAGCGGAGCGCCTCGAAGCTGCCGGGAAACGGCCCGGCCAGCGCCGGCAGCTCGGCGGTGGAGCTTTGCCAGAAGTCGTCGAAACTCGGCAAGGCGGCATCGTCGCCGAGATTGGCCCTCGTCTGCTCGTAAAGGTGTCGGACCCAGTCGATCTCGGAGCGCGACTCTGTGAACTCCTGCTCGTATCCGAGCCGGGAAGCCAAGGCGGTGAAGATGTGGTGGTCAGTGCGCGACTCGCCCTCCGGTTCGCGGACTCTCGGCATCGCGACGAGGTGGGGGTCCGAGAATCCGGCGGCGAAGTCGTCGCGTTCCAAGCTGGTGGCGACAGGAAGGACGATGTCCGCGAACTTGGCCGTGGTGTTCCACCAGGCTTCGTGAACCACCACCGTGTCAGGGGTCTGCCAGGCGCGGGACAACCGATGCAGGTCCTGGTGGTGGTGGAACGGGTTCCCTCCGCACCAGTAGACCAGGCGCAGCTCAGGCAAGGTGAGGCGCCGGCCGTCGTAGTCGATGGTCCTCCCTGGATGCAGCAGGGTGTCGGCGATCCTTGCGACCGGGATGAAATCCGGAACGGGGTTGGACACCGTGGGAATCGTCGCCACCGAGGGGCGGCCTGGGGCGACGCCGGTCGCGTCCATCGTCGCGTAACCTGCGCCCCAGCCACAGCCGGGGCGGCCCATCGAGCCCGCCATGGCGGCCAGTACGACGGACATCCAGATCGGCTGTTCGCCGTGGTCTGCCCGTTGTACCGCGTAGTTGACCATGATGAGGGAGCGCTGGGTGGTGAGGCGGCGGGCGAGATCGGTGATCGCGTCGCGGCTGATGCCTGTGATCCTGGCTGCCCAGGCAGCGTCCTTGGGGACGCCATCGTGCTCGCCGAGCAGGTAGGAGGCGAAGCGGTCGAATCCGGCGCAGCACCGGCGAAGGAAGTCCTCGTCGTGCCACCCGTTGACCAGCATGGTGTGGGCGATGCCGAGCATCGCGGCGGTGTCGGTGTTGGGGACGACGGGCAGCCACTGGGCGTCGAGGAAGCCGGCGACGTCGCTGCGGATGGGACTGACGTTGACGAACCGCACTCCGGCCTCATGGCACTGGCGCTGCAGGTTCTGCGTCTGGTGTCTGGCCAGCCCACCGGGATTGATCTGACTGTTCTTGAGGGCGAGCCCGCCGAACGCCACCACCAGTTCGCAGTTCTCTGCGATCTTGTCCCACATCGGCATCCGGGACTGGTAGCTCCACGGATGCCCGCCGATCACGTGGGGGAGGATGACCTCCAAAGCTGCGGTGCTGTACGTGTTGCGCGAGTCGGTGTATCCCCCGCCCAACGCGAGGAACCGGTGGAGTTGACCCTGCGCGTTGTGGAACGCGCCCGCACTCGCCCAGCCGTAGGATCCGCCGAAGACCGCGCTGTCTCCGTGCTGTGAACGCACTCGACGGAGTTCGTCACTCACCAGTGAGATCGCCTCGTCCCAGCTCACCTCCACGAAGGCGTCCGCGCCTCTGGCGGTGTCGTGGGTCCGCGGCAGGCCGTTCAGCCAGCCCTTGCGCACCGCGGGGCGCAGTACGCGAGCGTTGTCGTCGGCGGCTGTCACCATTCCGGGGCCGATAGGCGACGGCGCGGGGTCATCCTCCTGCGGCTCGATACGCACCAACCGACCGGAATCGACCACCGCGACAAAACTGCCCCAGTGCGTTGCAACCGACATGCGTCGTTCCACCGCGCTCAACTCCATCCCTGAAGTTCCGCTGCTCTCGGACAGCGTTGCTCACGTCACAGGGGCTCCACTTCAGTTGACGCTCCGCGGGACAGAGGCTTCCCTCGCGGTCTGCTGCCCAACCCCGGCGGTGCGCTTCGGCGGCGCCTTCTCCGGCGTGGGCATGCCGTCGGGCTCCTGGAATCCCGTCGCGGCGGTCTGCGGATACGCCTTCGCCGACGACGTACCCAACGAACGTGCCGACCGGTTCCCCTCCTTCGCCTCGGGCCTGAACTCCCAGGCCGGGTGGTCCTGCTGCGTCCCGCTGCTGAGAGTCCTGCCCGGACACGCCTGACGGCCCGGCGATGCTCTAGCCAGTAGGACCCGGTCAGGTTGCTCTGGGTCTTGGGCTCGGGCTCGTGGTGGCTGTTCTGGGCAGGGGGCGGTGGCGGGTGGTGCCCATCCGCGAGGACCTGGGTGCGTTGTTCAGCGTCCGTGCGACCGCGGCTGCCTTCTGCTCCGAGGCGTCGGTGTCGTGCTTGCTGGCGTACATCAGCTCCAGCAGCTCGGCGTGGTCGATGGCGAAGCCGAGGTGGGCCCAGGCGAGAGTGGTCAGCCGGAGTTCAAGGGGGTAGTGCGGGGTCGTAGGCGCCGTCCAGGGCCTGGCCCAGTCGCTACCGCGAGAATCAACGCCTAAGGTCACGCTGCGCAACATCCAAACGCAGCCGTCGCGAAGCGTTGTCCGACTGAGTTCGAAGACGCAGTTTGCCTGAGAGGCCTTCTCACCTCTGCCCTAAAGTTCCGTTTCGAAGTCTGGTCGTGCACTCCGCGATTCGTCAACCATGTGACCGGGGAAGGCTTCGCATGACAGTTGACCCCAACAAATACGGCGACCACACGGCTGCGTGCGGAATTCGGAAAACGTTCGGTGGCCGACGATGCGAGTGGTGACACCGCGGGCAATGCGAACGTCTCGGCAGGGCGGCCGTGCGCTCTTTTCCCCCTGAACATGATGTCTCACACATGGCTAAGAAAGGTGGGCTTGGCATGACCGAAGAACGGTTCCACACACCGGTGGACGACTGCATGTCACACAATTCAGATCGCTCTGCACCACTTTCTCTCTCTGCGCTCATGGAACATCCCGCGTTAGGCCCCTTAGATCGGCTGCCGGCCCGGTATCGCGGTCCGCGAAAGGTGACCGGAGATGGATGGGTGGGATTCGCGACCCGGCTGGAGCGCGGCGAGGAGATCGCTCTTATCCGCAGCCTCACGGCCGGCAATCAGCGCGTGCTCGACGTCGGCGGTGGCAGTGGGGAGATGGCGCGCGCGGTCGCCGCGCAGATCGGGCACTGTACGGCCGTCGAGCCGCACGCCCAACTGGTGGAGACGATCCGTGACGGAGCCGCCACCGGCGCGGTGAACGTCTTCGCCGGATCGGCTGAGTCGCTTCCCTTTCCCGACGCCTCGTTCGATGCCGTCTACTGCGCATGGGTGCTTCCATACGTCCAGGACATCAGGCACGCCGTCACGGAAATGATTCGGGTCTGCGATCCCAGCGAGCCGGAATCGAAGATTGTGCTGTTCGCCGGCGGTTCCGGGAACGAGCTTCTGACACTCCTCAACGAGGTCTGCATACCGGTCGCTGAGGAGCCGTACGACCATCACGGCTATCTGCTGGCCACGGCAGCCCAGGTGCTCGCCGAGCACGGTTTCACCGACTTCTCCCTTCAGCGCACTGAGGCGTCGATTCGTTTCGACGAGACGGGGAGAGCGGATCGGGTCGCGAGGGCGGCATCCGTGCTGACCGAGTTCTGGTACGGGCCGCACGCGAAGGCCGAGGAGATCAGAAACGCCCTGGCGCCGGCCCTGGCACGCCACTTTGCCGTCCGACCACACGGAATCGGTGATCAGGCGACGGTCCTGGTCGCCCGCCCGGGGCACTGATCCCCGACGGCTCAGCCGGGTTGGCATCGAGGCGCCGACCGCCGCCGGACTCTGGCCCAGCGGCAGACGTGCCTTCTCCAAGGTCTGATTCTTCCGATTGCGAGGACTGGGGTGCTGGACATGTGGGCACCGCATGGTGAGAGCGTGGGCAGGACAGAGTTACTCAGAAGACTGAGGGAGCGACGTCACAACAGCAGGCATACGGGGCTGACCTGTCATGTGGTGACGGGCGAGCCGAAAGTGGGACGGACCCTCCTGCTCACTCTGTTGTGCAGTCCGACACCGTCCCACGCTGGTCCTTCGGTCATGATCGCGTGCTCCCGGCACGCGAACCGGCTGTTCGATGAACTCGTGGACGGGCTGCTCCGGCTGGCCACCGACCGCCGCCAAGCCGAGGTCGAACGCGCCGCCTCACGATTGCGTGCCGACGTCAGCCCCGAGAGGGCACGCAATCGGAAAGCGGCAGACGACGGTGTACCGGCCTCCTTCCAGGACCTGGTGGAAGCGTTGACCCGCAGTGACCCCCTGGTGGTCGCGCTGGACGATGTCGACCAGGCGACCCCCGCCTCACTCGTCCGGCTGCGGTTGGCCTTGCGGGACATCGCGCACTTGCCGGTGGTGCTCGTCGCCTCGACCCGGAGTGGCGAACCGGCCGTCGCGCCGGCCGAACTCGCGGATCTACTGCCGGGCGCCAGCACCGCTACCCTCCTCGGCTTGTCAGAGCAGGAGACCGGGGCACTGCTGTCCGAGCGGCTGCGCCGCCGGGACGACACCAACTTCGTCACGACGTGTCACAGAATCACGCTCGGCAATCCGTTCCTCGTCAACGCGGTATGCGACTGGATCCGGGTACAGAACAACCCGGTGCGCACTTCGGCCGAGCTGCGGAAAGCCGTGCTCCCATCCGTGGTCGAAGTGATGACCGGTTCGGCGAACCGCTTCGATCCGCGGGCCCGGTCGGTGGCCGAGGCAATCGCCGTAGCCACGGTCTCCGGAGAAGCGGATCCGGCGCTGGTGGCCAGCATCAGCGGGAACCGCCTCCAGGACACTCTCGCCACACTCGACTTCTTGGTGCGAACACGTCTCGCCACCGACAACCACGCCGTGGCGCTACGACACCCGTTATTAGGCACCTCGCTGCTCGGGTCCATGACCGTGATGGGCCGCAACGCGGCGCATCTGGCTGCGGCCGCCTTCGTCCACCGACGCCGCGATACCGAGCTCCGGGCGGCCCGGCACCTCACAGCGTCGACCGTGCCCCTGCACGCGCACTGGTCTGTGACCGCGTTGATCGAGGCCGCCCGGTCCACCAACGCCAACCCGCGGGACAGGGTGCGTTTCCTGGAACACGCCGCCCAGAGCGGGGTGGAGGGTACCTGGCCTCGCGTCGCACCCGAGCTCGCGCGCGCCCACATCACACTCGACCGAGAGGAAGGCCTGCACTCCGCGGTGGAGATGCTCGGTGGCATCACCGACGCAGCAATCTGTCGCCGTCTGCTCGCACTGATCGGCGCCACGCTGTACGAAGGCAATGGGCGCGACGACCAATCCGGCACTTTGGAGGCAGTGCGGTCCGCCGTCGCGGGAACGGAGTTTCACGACTGGCCGCAGGAGTTCCAGGCCTACGCCCGGTTCACGTCGCCGATGCCCATGGATGCCCGTCGCGCCGGGGGTGCCCCTACCTCCTCCGCCTCCGGCGACGTGTGCCTCCAGCCTGCTGCCACCGCGATCAGTGCCTTCTCCGCCCTTCTGTCAGGAAGGGCGCCGGCGTCCGCGCTCGCCGATGCGCGCAAAACTCTCGACTGCGACCTCGACGACCTTCTCCTGCAACCGCCGGCGTTACCCACCGCGTTATCCGTACTGGTCGACAGCGGACACCATGCGGAGGCGTCGGCTCGTCTGCGCCTGCTCGTCGAGGACACGGATCAACTGCCTCGCTGGGTGCGCGTCGCGGTGGAACTCGTTGAGGCCAGCGGGCACTACGCTGCGGGTGAGCTGGACGCGGCGCGGCACATGCTCACACATCAGCTCGCGGATCTGCCACTGCAAGGCGGCCAGGGCTACGGCCTGCTCCGGACGTGCATCGTCGGCCTGCTGGCCAACGTCCACTTGGACGCCGGTGACCCGGCCGCGGCGGCGGCCCTGCTGCGTCGTCACCACCACGAGGGCCCTCCCACTGAGTGGTACGAGCTCGACGCGCAGCTCGCTCGAGCGAGGCTGCGGGTGATGGCCGCAGACCTGACAGGGGGCCTTGAGAAGCTGTTGGAAATCGTCCGGCATCGTGAGACTACGGGGCACTCCGGGCCGGGGACGCTCTGTTGGCGGAACGAAGGTGCCCTTCTGCTGGCGAAAACAGGGGCCCAGGAGCAGGCGGTGCGCGAGGCGCAACGGCAGGCGGATTTCGCGGAGGGGACCGACTCCCCACAAGAACGCTCGCGGGCGTTACGAGTGCGGGGCGCTCTCTCCCAGGGGGACGCTGCGGTGAAGCGACTGACGATGGCGGCCGACCTACTCGACGGAGCTGGGAACGACCTCGAAATGGCACGGACAAGTGCCGAGTTGGGCACCGTGTTAGCGGGACTGGGTCGACACGACGAGGCTGTGGCCGCGCTGACCCACTCGGCGCGCCTGGCGGGTCAGCGCGGTGCGCGTGACCTCGCCGACCGGGTGCACCTTCAGCTGGTGGTCCTGGAATCACGCGCCCCGCACGACGTCTCCGTGCAGGGCATCCTCTCGCTGACCCCACGCGAACGGGAGATCCTGATCGACGCGGCGTCAGGTCAGGCCAACAACACGATCGCTGGACATCGGCGCATCACTCGACGCACGGTGGAGCTGCACCTGTCGAGTGCCTACCGCAAGCTCGGTATCTCGGGGCGGGGCGAGCTCGGCAAGATCCTCGGCAGCCCCGGGCGGTGGGAGATTCTGACCGCGGGACCCGACCGTAGGCACCACACTTCGGCGCGGCGCACCGAACGCTTCGGTGATGGCCCGTGATGTGCCGACATCACCTGCGCACGAGAATGTGACCACAAGACAACCGCCCAGGCCGGGTTGTCGGCTCGGCGCCGCATAACCCCATGTGGAGATGCTGATGGATGTACAGGATGCCTCACAAGACGACGCGGGTCGCGACCCCTTCACTGCAGTTGTGGTGTTGTCCGGCGGCATGGACTCCACCACGCTGCTTGCCCACTACGCGGCGCTGCAGTTCAAGCTCGTAGCCGTAACTGTGGATTACGGCCAACGACACCGGAAGGAGATCGACTCGGCCCGCACGATCGCCCGGCACTACGGTGCGGAGCACCATGTGCTGGAGGTGGCGGGATTCGGGACACTGCTGTCGGGCACCGCCTTGACCGACAATCAGGTAGCCGTGCCTGACGGGCATTTCGCTGAGGATGCCATGCGCGCCACGGTCGTTCCGAACCGGAACGCCGTGCTGGCGAACCTCGCGACATCGGTGGCTGTGGCCCGGCGGGCCGACATAGTGGCGCTCGGCATGCACGCCGGCGACCACTTCGTATACCCGGACTGCCGACCGGCCTTCGTCGACGCTCTGCGCCATCTGGTCGCCGTCGCCAACGAGGGGTTCACCACGCCGCGCGTCGAGGCTCCCTTCATGACATGGTCCAAGGCCGACATCGCCCGGCACGGCGTGCGGCTTGGCGCGCCGCTGGATCTGAGCTGGTCGTGCTACAAGGGTGGCGCCATCCACTGCGGGACGTGTGGAACCTGCTACGAGCGGCGTGAGGCCTTCCGAGAGGCTGACCTCCTTGACCCCACCGAGTACGTTGATGGCGTGACGCGGTTCGCGGCGCCCTGACCTCACCTGTGTGACGACTGTGCCGTCATCGGGGCGACGGCCGGGAGAGACCGGCCCGATCGAGAATGTCCGCTGTCTCGGCCGCCGTCGAGTGCCACAGACGCCCCAAGGGGTCGTCACCGTAGTCGACGAGCCACGGCTTGCGATCCGTCAGATAGTGCACTACCCAGGGTGATGCCTCAAGATCCCGCTGATACTCAGTCGGCACGTATCGATCTCCTGGGATGGAAGTCGAACCGAAGCTGCGGTTGAGAAAGCTTACCGGAATGACGTTCCATCGTGGATCGAGCATTTCAAACCGGCCGTCCAGAACGTAGTTGAGGGTGTCCTGGTCGTCGAGCGCCGGCCGCCATTCCGGATCGTGCATCAAGGCTGTGACATGCTGTGTCACAGATTGTTCGCGCCATCTCGCGACATCGACGGCCATGACCCCGGAGTTGAAGTAGGGGAACGTTCCCGCGCGCCGCCCGAACGGAAATCGCTGCGGACCGATATGGGGGGCAGAGAGCTCCGGACCGTAGGCGTCGCGAGCTGCCGCCAGCGGATAGTCTGCAGCGATCGGACGCAACAGCGGCTGGACACTGGCGCATGCGACGATATCGCAATCAAGGTAGATCAAGTGCGCCGCGTCGATCAGCTGTGGAGCCATCGCGCGCGCATATGCCATGGCGCTGAGGTGCGCTATCCGTATCTCAGGTACCGAGATCTCGACGTCAATGATCCGTACCTTGCAATTCTCTTGCCGGCCCACAGCCTCGACCATCGCCCGATCCGTTGGCGTGAGGGACGAGTCGCACAGACAGTAGACGTTCAGGGTTTCGGTAGACGACCAGGTGCGGATGACCGAGTACATCGCCACGCAGGCCGGCCATGCGTAGTTGGAGTCAAAACACAGGACCACACCATCAGCATCTGCGTTCATGGGATTCCTCTGCTTGGAACACGATCCCAGGACTGGGAACGCGCGAAACCGCCACCGATGGGAAGACGGTGGCGCTGCTCCGAGCGTATGCGCTGGATCAGGCCGTCATCGCCCCCTTCGTGGGCGTGCCGAAAATCTCTCGGTGACGACCGTGATGCGTTCGTTGGGCACCACATGGATCCTTGAAGTCAAGGAGGTTACCCATGGCTTTTAACATCTCGAAAGAGTTCCACTTCTCGGCGAGTCACCGACTCGACGGCCTCGACCACGACCATCAGTGCTCACGTCTCCACGGCCACAACTACGTAGTCGAACTGACGCTTTCGACTGGTACCGACGCCCTGAGCAACGTGGGGTTCGTGCGGGACTACGGCGATCTCAAGGAATTCTCCCGTTGGTTAGACGCCGAGATGGACCATCGGCATCTGAATGACGTGGTGCCATTCAATCCAACGGCTGAGAACCTGTGTCGCTGGATGTTCGAGCAATGGACGCTCCGCTACCCAGAGTTGAGCGCGGTACGCGTCTCGGAGACTGCCAAGACGTGGGCAGAATTCAGGCCATGAGCCAGCTCGGGACTGCGAGACGGAAGGAGGATGATCCCTTGGGTGCGCCGAAGCTCGTGGTCAGTGAGATATTCGGCCCCACCGTTCAGGGTGAAGGGCCCTCATTGGGACGCCGATGCGCTTTCGCTCGGTTGGGCGGGTGCAATCTCGCCTGTCGTTGGTGTGACACTCCCTACACCTGGGACTGGACCGGGAAGGGAGACTCCGGCGTCGCCTACGACCCCAAGAAGGAACTGCGGGCGATTCCCTATACGGAGGTTCGGGATCACCTGGTCGCCTACGATGTTCCGCTCGTCGTCGTGTCCGGCGGCGAACCGTTGAGCCAACAGGACAGGCTCTATCCGTTGATACGGGACCTCCGCGACTCTGGGCACGACGTCGAAATCGAGACCAACGGAACGATCGCGCCGGATCCCCGGATCGCGGAGCTGGTTCGGTTCAACGTGTCACCGAAGTTGGCCCACTCGGGGGATCCGAGAAGCAGACGCATAGTCAGAAACGCACTATCGGCGTTCGCTGCTGTGCCGGGTACCGCATTCAAGTTCGTCTGCCGTACCGAGCCCGATCTTGACGAGGTCGCGGCGCTGGTCAGTGAGTACGGTCTCGAATCGGTCTGGGTGATGCCGGAAGGACAGAACCAGGCCGCGCTCGACCAGTCCCTGGCCCGGCTGCGAGACCCCGCCATTGCCCGCGGCTGGAATATCACAACGAGACTGCATATCACGATGTGGGGAGATCGGAGAGGCGTATGACACTCACAAACCTACCTCAGGACTATCCCGTGCAGGATCCGTTGGAGGCCATAGCACGGCAACTCCTCATTGAGATCGGCGAAGACCCCGACCGCAGCGGCCTCCAGGACACCCCGGAGCGATTCGCTCGATGGTGGCGAGAATTCAGCACCTACGAAGCCGGTCGTGTCGAAACGCACTTCCCGTTGCGCACCGACGGGCAGACCGTCATGGTCTCCGACATCAACGTGTGGTCACTGTGCGAGCACCATCTGCTGCCCTTCTCGTGCGCGCTGTCCATCGCGTACAAGCCCGGGGAGCACGTTCTGGGGCTGTCCAAGTTCGCCCGCATCGCTCAGCGCCACGCGCATCGGCTCCAGGTTCAGGAACGGTTGGTACGCGACATCGCCGAGGAGATATCCAAGGTGACCGGGACAGACGATGTCGCTGTCATCGGCCGCGGCGAGCACCTGTGCATGAGCATGCGAGGCATCCGCACCTCTGCGCTCATGACCTGCTCGGTCTTCGAGGGGATTTTCCGCGACTATGGCCCGGCCCGCGACGAGCTGATCAAGTTTGCGTTCCCCAGCAGCTGATCGCCGTCCACCACAGGTCCACGCCCACCGCCGCCCTGGCCCCGCCATCCAACCCCTTCCCCCACGAGCGGACACATGAACATCGCCTTCGTCATGCTCACCTACCACTCCGACGAACCCGCAGGGATCGAACGCTCCATCGCCTCCCTCGCCGCGGGACTGCGCGAGATAGGCCACAGCACCCTCGTCATCGCCGCGAATTCGGCGGACAGCACCCCCGCCCCAGGAGTAGTGCGCCTGACATCGGTGACCTTCCCCCGCCCAGTCCCCTACGAAGAGATCCCCCTGCTGCTCGCCGACACCGCTGCCATCGGGGGGGAGGTTCGGCAGATCCTCGCGGACCACCAGACGGATCTCGTCTGCTGGTGCGACGCGGTGTCAGGTCTGGGTTTCCTCAGCCCTGCAGGGCCGGCGACACGCACCGTGCTCATGGTGCACTTCCCTCGAGCCGATCAGGCGATGCGCCAGAGTCTGGCGCACGAGCCCGACGCGGTCATCACCGTCAGCCCATTCATGATCGATGAGGCTGCCCGAACCGGAATCGACTCCCGTGCCTGGCACGCCCTACCCAACGCTCTCCTCGCGGAGGGCCGTGCACCGGACGCTGCCCGGCGAGAGGAACTCCGCCACACGGGACCCGTCCGGGTGGTGGCACGCGCGGATCCCCAGAAAGGCGTCGCCGACCTCTTGAGGTCGCTACCGCTGGGACTCGACCGCCCCGTCCAGGTGGTCCTGGCCAAAGCGGGATTCGAACTCCGACCGGCACTCCAGGACCAGTATGTGCGTGAGTGCACAGAGCTGGCAGACAGGCTGGACGCCGTAGAAATCCTCCCGCCCCTGCCTTGGGAAGGAGTCCAGCCCTTCTTCGCGGGTGCGGCCGTCGCTCTGGTGCCCTCGACCGGCCCCGAGAGCTTCAGCAACGTCGCCGCCGAGGCGCTCTCCGTGGGGACCCCGGTCGTCGGTTTCCACATGGGCCATCTGCCAGTACTGGTCGGATCCGCCGGATGCGCGGTCGAGTTCTCTGCGAGAGGAGACGAGCTCCCGGCGCTGCGGGGTCCCGCAGTGCATATCCCCTCGGTAGCCGGACGCATGAGCGCGCTGTGGTCGGCCACCACCGAGCTGCTCAGTGATGAGGCGGGCTACCACAGGGCATCCCGCCAGGCGCCGCTGCAGACAGCCTCCTATGCCCCGGCGAATGTAGCGAAGAGATTCCTCGCAGCCGTGGGGTTGTGACACGCCGAACGGCCGGAGTGCCAGGCAGCGTCATGCTGCTTCAGTGATCTCCCCGCAGCGGCCAGTTTCCTCGTCCGTGAATGGTCGTACCACCAGCAAAGAGGAGGGAAGACGATGACGAACATACTCATCGCCGGCGGCGCCGGTTTCATAGGATCGCATTTAACCGGGCGTTACCTGAGTGCGGGGCATCGCGTCGTGTGCCTAGACAACTTCGTCACCGGAAACCGCGCGAACCTGTCCGATCACATGTCGGACGACAGGCTGGAAGTGATAGAGCACGATGTGACGATACCGTTCACCGGACCTGAGGACATCGAGGTCATCATTCATCTGGCCTCTCCGGCAAGCCCCCTTGATTACCTGCGTCTGCCGATCGAGACACTGGGTGCCGGCTCGCTGAGCACTTTCCACCTGCTGGACGCCGCGGTCTCGGCGGGGGCCCGTTTCGTCATGGCCTCAACATCGGAGGTCTATGGCGATCCGGGCGTTCACCCCCAGCCCGAGTCCTACTGGGGCCACGTCAACCCAGTCGGGCCGCGGTCCGTCTACGACGAGGCAAAACGCTTCAGTGAAGCGCTGACGATGGCCTACCACCGTCACCGGAGTGCGGACGCGGGCATTGTGCGTATCTTCAACTGCTATGGGCCGAATATGCAGGGTGACGATGGTCGCGCGGTCCCGACGTTCATCAGGCAGGCGCTCGCCGGGGAGCCCTTGACGGTGGCGGGCGACGGCTCACAGACGCGCTCACTGTGCTACGTGGACGACATCGTGGAGGGCATCGTCCGCTTCACGGAGAGCGGTGGTGGCGGCCCGGTGAACCTGGGGAATCCTGAAGAGGTCAGCATGCTGGAACTGGCCGAAGAGATCATCGCCATCACGGGCTCCACGTCCTCCGTTCAGTTCGTCGAGCGACCGCGGGATGATCCCGAACGACGGCTCCCCGACATCACGTTGGCCAGGAACGAGTTGGGATGGGAGCCCAAAGTGACCCGGGCCGACGGACTCGCGAGGGTGATCGAGTGGTTCAGGAAGTAACCGGGACTTACTGACGATCCGGTGCGGTCGAAATACTGGACGAAGGTCTACCGAACGACCGCGACCTCCGGCTGCTGGTTCTGGACGGCCGGCATCTCCAGCACGGGGCACGCCGGTTTCCGGGCGCCTTCCCGCCGTGGCCGCATCCGACGTGGCACCGCGCCCGGCCCTCTGTACGGCTATCGGCTCGCGCAAGGTGAACCGTTCCGCACTCTGAAGTTCCCCCCGAGGCTGCTATGTCGCGTCAAGCCGCTTGAGCGACACGATCAGCGACTTCAGCTTCTTGATCGCGTGGCTTCGTAGGTGAGACAACCGACTCCAGTTGTAGGTCTCTTCTGACTCCACGTGAGCGGTTCACAGCCCCGTTCTGTTGGTGAGATTTGACTCCACCTAAGGGTTGTCCCGTAAACGATCTCCGTGTCCTTCTCGACCAATAACCCTGTGCGCTGGTGGGGATGTGCGGCAGACTGGGCAGCAGACAAGGTCGAGTGGGAGGGCGCATAGAACACATCAGGGAGTCGACGACGGCTTGCAGTCCGTCGGTGCTGGACGCGCTTGGTGCTGCCGGGTGGACACCAGGTCGCAGGATCGACATTGCGGACTGGACACGGCGACTGACGGAATACGGGTTCGACCTCAACGACGTGGCGACAGTGGTCTGGGCCGAGTTCGGCAAGCTGACGATCATGAGCTCCCCGACCCGCGAGCCCGGTTCGGAACTGTACGTGGAGCCCGTTGACGCCTGCATCGACGCCGCCGAGGAAGCGACCACGCTGAGACTTCACTACGGAGAGAACTACAGCCCTCTGGGCATGTGGTCGTGCCAGTTCCCTGCGTACATCTCAGCCAGCGGTCGCGTCATCGCCGTGGGGCCGAACTGCTTCTGGCCTCTGGGTTCTAACTTCATGGAGGCGTTGGCCTACGTGGTGGACGGCGATGGGGGCGGCAGTCGTGCGGAGCAGGCGGACTGGCTCGACAACTGCCAGTACTAGAGGTGAGACGATCTTGCTGTGGCTGGTGTGATCACAGCGTCGGAGCCCTCGTGGATAGCCCCGTTCACCGGGCTGAGCCCACGGCAGTTCGCCAAGTTACTCACTACGCTGCGGCGCGAGGGCGCGGACCCAGTCCGTAAGGGCAGGCCCTGGAGCCTGCCGTTGGAGGACCGGGTGCTGCTGGTCACCGCGTACTGGCGCACGAACCTGACGCTGCGGCAGCTGGCGCTGCTGTTCGGCGTCTCGAAGTCCGCGGCCGACCGCATCATCGGCCACCTGGGGCCGGCGCTCGCGGTGCAGCCCCGTAAGCGGTTCGCTCAGGACACTGTGCTGATCGTGGACGGCACGCTGGTGCCCACGCGTGACCATACGGTTGCCGAGCAGTCCACGAACTATCGGTACTCGACGAACCACCAGGTCGTCATCGACGCCGACACCCGGCTTGTCGTCGCGGTCGGCCGGCCACTGCCGGGCAACCGCAACGACTGCAAGGCATGGGAGTGGTCCGGAGCGAAGGACGCCGTCGGCACCGCCACGGTGATCGCCGACGGCGGCTACCGGGGCACCGGCCTGGTCATCCCGCAACGCCGCGTACCTGGCCAGACCGAACTCCCGGCCTGGAAAGAGGAACACAACGCGTCTCACCGCAAGGTCCGTGCCCGCGTCGAGCACGCCTTTGCCCGGATGAAGACCTGGAAGATCCTCCGCGACTGCCGTCTCAAGGGCGATGGCGTCCAGCATGCGATGCTCGGCATCGCCCGCCTGCACAACCTCGCCCTCGCCGGGTGACGAAGGGGCAGGCAGGTCAACGAACACGTCGTAGATCATTTATGGGACAGCGCTTAGGCCGCTTCTTTCGAATCAGCGGACGGAGCCAGGAGTGAGGTATATGCCGACGTCGGCCCGGTCCAGCCGAGCCAGCCCGGGGTCGGACGTCTATTCCGCAGCCACGATGCGCTCCACTGCGGCCGTCACCAGTTGTTCACGCTCTGCCTCCGTGAAGACGTCCGGCAGGGTGAGCTGTTCAACGATTAGCCAGTTCAGCGTCAGCATGAGCAGCTTGACCGCCGTGCCGTCGCCAGGAAGTCCGGAAGCCTCGTGATAGGCGACGTTGGCGTCGACATCGGCTCGGACCCGCTCAGTGAGGACCTTGCGTAGTTCGGGGCGGCGGGTTGCCTCAAGACGGAGTTCCAGCAGCGCGAGGTATCCGGTGCGGAAGGAGGCGATGCGGCCGACGAGCTCGCGCATCAGTTCTGCGTAGGCCTCCCGGTCGCGGTTTGCCGCCTGCTGACGGGCGATCGTGGCCTCGTCGGGCTGGAGTCGCTCGTAAACCCGCGCGCCGGCCTGAGTGAACAGGTCGTCGCGGCTGGTGAAGTAGTTGGAGGTCGTGCCGGCGGGAACGGTGGCCTCGGCATCCACGGCCCGGAAAGTCAGGCCGCGTGCGCCTTCTCGGGCCAGCACCTCGATCGCCGCGTCAACGAGGGCCGCGCGCCGCTGGTCGTTCCGTCTCACCATTGACACCACTCCGTATGTAGTACTACGTTCCAGCCACTACAAGTAGAGTACTACGTATGGGGAACGTTATGCGAAAGCTCGTGTACTACATCGGCATCTCGCTCGACGGCCGCATCGCCGGTCCCAGTGGTGAGTTTGACTTCTTTCCGCAGGGCGACGAGCAGCAGGCCGCCGCCTACTCGACCTGGGTAAACGCGCTGTACCCGGAGACCATCCCGACCGCTTACCGTGCGGCCGTCGGCGTCGCCGACGCACCCAACCGGCGGTTCGACACCGTGGTCATGGGCCATGGCACCTACCGCCCGGCCCTCGACAACGGGATCACCAGCCCCTACGGGCACCTGCGCCAGTACGTCGTGTCCAGCACCCTCAAGCCGGACACCGACCCAGCAGTCACCATGGTGCCGGGCGACCCGCTCGCCCTCGCCCGCGAACTCAAGAACGAAGCGGGCGCCGGCCTGGACATCTGGCTCTGCGGGGGCGGCCAGCTCGCGGGCACCCTACTGCCCGAGATCGACGAGCTGCTGATCAAGACGTATCCGGTCGTCGCCGGAACCGGAATCGCGGTAGTCGACGGTTCCTTCGACCCCACCGTCTTCGACGTTGCCGAGCGCACCGCCTTCCCTAACGGGGTCACCCTCACTCACCTCACCCGCCGCTAGGAGCGTGAGTCAGTAACGTGCAAGCGACTGGTATCGCGCAGTGTTGAGGGACGGTTCAGGTGCGGGCCAGCGCGGCGGTGATGAAGCGGGCGGCGCGGTCCAGGGCCGCGTCGGCCTCGTCCAGCAGGCCCTCGAAGGCCTGGAAGACGTGAGGGACGTCGGCGGTGATGTCGAGCTGGACGTCGACCCCGGCCGGGGCCGCCCGGACGGCGAACCGGGTGGAGTCGTCCAGCAGGACCTCGTTGGAGCCGGCCTGGAGCAGCAGCGGTGGCAGCCCGGTCAGGTCGGCGTGGAGGGCCGGGCTCAGCAGCGGCTGGTCGGGGTCCTGTCCGGCCAGGTAGTGGGCGAAGACGGTGGTCAGGTCCGCGCGGGTGAAGAGCGGGTCGGCGTCGTGCTTGGTGGTCATGCTCTCGCCCGAGAGGGTGGCGTCCAGGGCCGGGGAGAAGGTGACCGCGGCGGCTGGCATCGGCAGTCCGGCGTCGCGGGCGGTGAGCAGGGTGGTGATGCTGAGGCCGCCGCCGGCCGACTCCCCGGCCAGAACGATCTGCTCGGCCGGAATGCCCTGGTCCAGCAGGTCGCGGTAGGCGGCGAGGCCGTCCTCGACAGCAGCGGGGAAAGGGTGCTCGGGGGCGAGCCGGTAGTCGACCGAGATGGCGCGGACGCCGGTGCGGCGCACCAGCGCGGCGGTGAGTTGCAGGGCCGTGGCGGGCGAGCCGAAGACCCAGCATCCGCCGTGGAAGTAGACCACCGTCCCGGTGGCAGGGCTGCCCTCGGGCTCGACGGTCAGGGCGGGACGCCCGCCGAGGACGGAGGGCGTGACGGTCACCCCGGCCGGGGCCGGGCCCGAGGTCATCTGGGTTTCGAAGTCCTTGCGCAGTTGCTCCGGCGGGAGGCTGCCGTCGAACGGGGCCTGCCGCATCAGGGTGTCGACTGTCGCGCGCTGTGCCTTGCTCATGCGATCCTCCAGATGAGTGCTGTTCTTCACTAGGAACTACATTCCTAGGAATATCATTCCCGCGAATCTGGAGCAGAGTGTGACCGACCTCACTCAGGTGTTCATGGACCTCGTCCGCTACGAGACCAGGCTCTACAACGCGCTGGGCGAACGACTGCGCGCCGAGCACGGTCTGACGATGGGCCAGTTCGAGTTCCTGCGCATCATCGAGAGTCGGGACGACTGCCGGGTCAACGACCTGGCAGAGGAGGCCGCCATCACCGTTGGGGCGACCAGCAAGGGGGTGGACCGCTTGGAGGCCGCCGGCTGGGTGGTCCGGCGACCCAATCCCAGCAACCGCCGCTCGTCCCTGCTGGAGCTGACCCCCGATGGCGGCAAGCTGCTGGCCACTGCCACACCCACTTTCCAGGACGGCCTACGCTCCTGGCTCGCCGATCCGCTGACGGCCGGCTCGCTGGACCAGTTGGCATCCACCGTCGCCCTGCTGCGCAAGACGCTGGAGGATGCTTCAGCGGGAATGCCCGCCGGCTAGAGCGTGTCTCAGCGATGGGCTACCCGCCCATGTTTCGTGATCATTCGTACGGAATGATGGTGGTATGCGTAGTGGCGACGGGTTGTTCGAGGTCGAGCCGGCCGAGAAGAGGCCGTCGCAGGGCCGTGGGGCGGCGGTGGATAAGCGGTTCCGGGCGTTCGACCCGCACCAGGTCCTGCTACTGCCGCCGTCGCTGGACGACTGGCTGCCCCAGGACCATCTGGCCCGCTTCGTCGCCGACCTGGTCGACGACGTACTGGACCTGACGGCGATTCGGGCTGACTACACGGAGAAGCGCGGTTACCCGCCCTACGACCCCAGGCTGATGGTGCGACTGCTGATCTACGGCTACACCACCGGGGTCCGCTCCTCACGGGCGATCGAGCGCAGGTGCGCCGACGACATCGCGTTCCGCTACCTGGCCGCCGACCAGGCCCCGGACTTCCGCTCGATCTCACGGTTCCGCCGCCGCCACCTGGACGCCCTCGCCGACCTGTTCACCCAGTCCCTGCACCTCGCCCAGAAGCTGGGCATGGTCAAGATGGGCCGCGTCGCCCTGGACGGCACCAAACTGGAAGCCAACGCCTCCAAGCACAAGGCGATGAGCTACGGCCGCCTGATCGACAAGGAAGAACGCATCGAGGCCGAGATCGCCGCCCTGGAGGCCCAGGCCGCAACCCTGCTCGCGGACGCCGAGCACCTCGACGCCGCCGAAGACGCCACATTCGGCACCGACGGCAAGGACACCGACCTGCCCGCCGAACTGGACCGCCGCGAGAAGCGCCTGGCCAATCTGCAGGCCGCCCGCGCCCAGATCGAGGCCGACGCAGCCGCCAAGGCACGCGCCCACGCCGAGGACCTCGAACGCCGCCGCCAGGAACGCACCGGCACCAGCGACGAACAAGGCGTCACCGACGCCGGGCACAAGGCCGCCGCGAATGCGCGTCCCAAGCCCAAGGCTCAGGCCAACTTCACCGACCCCGACTCACGGATCATGAAGAATGGCAGAGGCGCCTACATCCAGGCCTACAACGCCCAGGCCGTCGTCGACGCCGAACACCAGGTCATCACCGCCGCCGACGTAATGACCAACGCCTCCGACGCCCTGAACTACACCACCATGCTCGACCAGTCCGCAGCGAACACCGGCGTCCATCCCACGCAGGCCCTGGTCGACGCCGGCTACTGCTCCGAGACCAACCTCCAAGCCGCACAGGAACGCCAACTGGCTTGCGGCACCGACACGTTCATGACCACCGGCCGACTCGCCCACGACGAACAGGTCCCACCCGCACCACGCGGACGCATCCCGGCGAACGCCACGCTCAAGGAACGGATGGCCCGCAAGCTGCGGACCAAGCCCGGCAAGGCCGCCTACAGTCGCCGAAAAGCCATCGTCGAACCCGTCTTCGGACAGATCATGACCTGCCAGAACGGCCGCCAACTCCTCCTGCGCGGCGCGGACGGCGCCCGCGGCGAATGGCGACTGCTCGCCGCCTGCCACAACCTCCGCAAGGCCTTCCGACGCGCCGGAACCACCGGCCTCGCCGCTCTGGCCGCCTGACAGGCCAGGCCTTCCGCCACGCCACCAGGCCCCCACCTGCCGGACACCTGGCCGGCTGGACCCGCCCACAGCCCCACAGACGCCAAGCGACCGACCGCGACCGATCGCACCGATCACGGACAACCGGGCCGCTTGCCCGTTACTGACCCGCGCTCCTAGGTCGGGCGAGGGCAGGGGAACACAACGTCATGGAGTGCTGGCGCAGGCGCCGGTGCTCTAGCGAAGGGGCTGGCCCGCTGCCATGGCTCCTGCACTACGTCGCGAATCGATCCGGGCTGCAGGTGATCGCGATGACCCAACGGGATTGTTCCTCGGTGGGCGAGCCAACCTGCTGCTTGCCGAGGCAATGGTGACCAGCGATGGCAAACCAGAGCTGGTCGACGGCCATCAGGACCACGCCGATGCCCGGTGCGGGCTGCCCGCTGCATGATGAGAGGCGCGAGGGACTGAGGATCATGGTCGTCGACCCTTCAGCGGGGTGCCATCCGGAGTGCACCGTCCATTCGGATCACCTCGCCGTTGATGTAGTCGTGCGCGATGAGCTGGGTCACCAGCAGGGCGAACTCCTCGGGCCTGGCCAAGCGCTGCGGGAAGGGCACGCCTGCCGCGAGCCCGGCACGAAACTCCTCGCTGACGGTGGCGAGCATGGGGGTCTCGACGATGCCCGGTGCGATGGTGTTGACGCGGATGCCGTGCTGGGCGAGGTCCCGG
Organism: Streptomyces sp. NPDC032822; assembly: GCF_055578825.1. Taxonomy (NCBI): domain Bacteria; kingdom Bacillati; phylum Actinomycetota; class Actinomycetes; order Kitasatosporales; family Streptomycetaceae; genus Streptomyces; species Streptomyces sp. NPDC032822. Next base: position 130,829 of record NZ_JBVIOL010000015.1, read on the forward strand.
GCTGCCGGGAGCGTCATTGAGACGACGCCGCCCTTCGAGGAGGCGTACGCGCTCTGCCCGATCTGGCCGTCGTAGGCGGCGATCGAGGCCGTGTTGATCACGACCCCGCGCTGGCCGTGCTCGAGTTCGGCGTTTCGCGTCATCTCCTCGGCCGCCAGCGCCAGCACTGTGAAGGTGCCGACCAGGTTGACCGACACCACCTTCGCGAAGAGGTCGAAGTCGTGGACCCCGGCTCGCCCGACAATGCGGGCCGAGGGGCCGATCCCGGCACAGTTGACCGCGATCCGCAGCGGGGCGGCGGTGGCGGCCTCAGCCACCGCGCGGCGTACCTGGATCGCGTCCGTGACATCGGTCGAGAGGTGGGTCACGCCGTCGACGGGCTCGACGCCGTCGAAGGCGAGGTCCAGCGCGACGACGTGTGCCCCGGCGTCGGCCAGTGCGCGAGCGGTCGCTGCTCCTAGCCCCGACGCTGCGCCGGTGACGATCGCGGAGGTGCCGTCGATGTCCATCTGTTGCTCCTGGGTTCTGTGTGCGTGAGCGGCGGGTGGTTCAATTCGCGAGAAAGACGCATTGCCAATAGATGGTAGTGCATGTAACCGTGGGCCCATGAAGTCGACGAGACGATCGAGGCCTTGGCCCAACCGGAGGTTGCCGTGATCGAAGCGTTCAGCGAGACATATGCCGAGGCGCGTCGACGGTTCCTCGACCTGGTGACCGAGCGCGGCGCGCAGCTTGAGTCGGTACCGCACCCGACCGAGCGCGGTGCCGACGGCGAGGAGCTGGCCATCGACGTGGCCACGTTCGGTGATCCCGAGGCCGCCAAGACCTTTCTCGTTGTCTCGGGTACCCATGGCCAGGAGGGCTTCCTCGGCTCGGCCCTCCAGCTCGAACTGCTCCGCCACCTCGAGATCCCGGACGGGGTCAACATCGTGGTGCTGCATGCGCTGAATCCGTGGGGCTACTCGCACCACTCGCGCACCGACGAGGACAACATCGACCTCAATCGCAACTTCCTCGACCACGACACCCCGTTTCCTCCCAACGACCTCTATCGCGAGCTGTTTCCGACGCTGTGCCCCGAAGACTGGACAGAGGAGACGAGCGACTGGAGCGGTGACCTCGACGAGCTGGTGCGCGTCCATGGGCCGCAGCAGATGATCACCGCCCTCTCGGGTGGACAGGCTGTCGAGCCGACCGGCATCACCTACGTCGGGGATCGCCCGGCCTGGTCGCACACGGTCGTCGCCGAGCTCCTGCCGCGCGTGCTGGCCCACGCCGAGAAGGTCGCCTTCATCGAGTGGCACACCGGCATCGGCGAGTGGGGCGAGCTCGCGCACATCTGCAGCCTGCCGGTCGGCTCGCCGGGCCACGAGCGGGTGGTGGACTGGCTGGGGGAGTCGGCCCGCACCAGCTTCTCCTCCTCCGCCCGGATGTCGGAGGGGCACACCCCGTCCTACACCGGATTCTTCTCCGCCTGGTTGCCTAGCACCGCGCCCTGGGCGGAGTGGTCCGGACTCCTGATCGAGGTCGGCACCTACGACAACCTGACCGTGCTCAACACCGTGCGCATCGACCGGTGGTTGAAGTACGCCACCGGGCGGACCTACACCTCACGCGAGGAGATGCTGGACCTGATGATGGAAGGGCTCAACCCTGCTGCGCCGGCCTGGCGCGAGGCCGCGATGACCAACGGGCTCGAGGCCCAGAAGCGCATGCTGGAAGGGCTGGCTCGATGGTGACGGACCGACACTTCGAGCACCTCAACGACCTGCTTGTCCGCGCGCTGCGAACGCACTCGGACAAGGTGCTCGTCGTCGAGTCCGACGGCACGAATTGGACCGGGGCGCAGCTCGAGGTCGCCATTGCGCGGTGCGCCGCAGTGCTGGACGGACTCGACCTCCGGTCCGGCGACCGGGTCGCGCTGCTCTCCGGCAACCGCATCGAGGTGCTCTTCGTCCAGCAGGCCGTCGCCGCACTGGGCGCCGTCTTCGTTCCGTTGCACCCCTTGGGCAGCCCCGCCGACTTCGCGCGCATCCTCGACGACGCCGCCGCAACCCACGTGGTCGTGGACGGCGCGCGGATCGACGAGATCACCGAGGCTGTGAAGACCGCCGGCAGCAGCGCGCAGGTCCTGAGAATCGGGGGTGGAGGAGCAGACGACCTGCAGGTGCTCATGGAGGCCGAGAACGCGACCGTGCTCGAGCCGCGTCCAACCGACCCGGAGGCGATCTGCCGCAGCGTCTACACCGGCGGCACCACCGGGGTGCCCAAGGCGAGCCAAGTCAGCTTCCGCAGCATGTCGACCATGTATGGCATTCAGCTCGTCGACTGGCAGTGGCCAGACGAGATCCGCAACCTGCTGGTCGCGCCACTCAGCCATGCGGGCGGGGTCAACTTCGTGCCGACGATCGCACAGGGCGGCACCCTCTACATCCAGCAGTCCTTCGACGCGGGCGAGTTCCTGGCCGCGGTCGAACGGCACCGCATCACGTGTGCCCTGCTCGTGCCGACGATGATCAGCGCGATCCTCGATCACCCGCGGCTTCGCGAGTACGACACCTCCAGCCTCGCCACGCTGTTCTACGGCGCCTCACCGATCTCGCCGCAGCGCCTCAGGGAAGCTATCGCCTGGTTTGGGCCGATCTTCTTCCAGTTCTACGGCCAGGCCGAAGCGCCGACCACTGTATGCGTGATGCGGCGCGAGGAGCACGACGTCACCTCCGACGAGCGTATGGCTTCCTGCGGGCGGCCAGTCGCCGAGGCTGACGTGCGGCTCGTCGACCACGACGACGAGGAGGTGCCCGACGGTCAGCCGGGTGAGCTGTGCGTGCGCGGCCCACTGCTGATGAGCGGCTACCTCAACCGGCCCGAGGACACGGCCCAGGTGATGCGCGGCGGTTGGGTCCACACCGGGGACGTGGCAGTGCGCGACCCTGACGGTTTCCTGCGCATCGTCGACCGGGCAAAGGACCTCGTCATCACCGGCGGGTTCAATGTCTACCCCCGCAACGTCGAGGACGCCCTCGAGGAACATCCCGCCGTAGCCGCAGCCGCGGTCTTCGGAGCCCCCGACGACTACTGGGGCGAGATCCTCGTGGCGGTGGTCGAGTTGCGCGACACCAGCGTCACGGTCGATGACCTCAAGGCGCACGTGCGCGAGCGTAAAGGCCCGGTGCAGACGCCCAAGCGGATCGAGATCGTTGAACGTATCCCGCTGACTCAGGTCGGCAAGAGGGACAAGAAGGCGCTCAAAGGCGCCTTCTTGGAGCGGGCATCACCCGAAACGAGCGGAGACACACGATGAGCACGACGACGCACGGGCTGCGCGAGGAGCTCACCCGACTGATGGAGGAGCGCCAGATCCCCGGGCTGCAGGCCGCGGTGCTCCGCGACGGCGCGGTGGTCGCCTCGGAGACGCTCGGCTCGGCCAACCTCGAGCACGACGTCGCGGTGACCCGGGAGTCGGTGTTCTCCATCAACTCCATGGCCAAGGCGTTCACCGGGATCGCCCTGATGCAGCTGGTCGAGTCCGGGGACCTCGACCTGGACGCCCCGGTCTCGCGCTACCTCGACGCGCTGCCCAAAGCCTGGCAGCCGATCACGATCCGACAGCTCGCCACCCTCACCTCCGGGCTGCCGGAGATCATGGCCTACGGCGCAGACAGCTCCGTCGGGCTGGTCGCAGCGGACGAGGAAGCGGCATGGGCCGTCGTGCACGCCGCACCTATGGAGTTCGAGCCCGGCCGCGGCTACAACTACGTCCAGACCAACTACGCCCTGCTCGGCAAGGTCATCGACCGGCTGAGCGGGAAGCCGTTCGTCGACTTCATCACCGAGCGCCAGTTCGACGTCGCCGGGATGACCCACACGCGCTACGCCAACGACCACGACCTCATCCCTCACCGTGCCGACACCTACATGAGTATTGACGCCACAGGTGAGCCCACCGGCAGCATCGACAAGAGCCGCCTGGACTGGCCGCACCTGCTCCGCACCGCTGCGGGACTCCACAGCACCGCCGACGACCTGGCCGCCTGGATGTCCGCCCTCGAGAGCGGTGCGCTGCTCTCCACGGCCAGTCGCGACACTATGTGGACACCGGTCCCTGGCCATGACGGCGGCCCTGGCTTCTGGGGGATCGGCTGGCTCGTCTTCGAGCGACCTCAGGGTCTCGTCCCGGCCCCGGGGGGTGGCGGGAAGGCTCAGATCGCCCGCTATCCCGACGGGCTGACACTGATCGTACTCACCAACCTGCTCGGCGCGTTCCCCGAGCACGTCGCGGTCGCCCACGGCAAACCGATCGACCTCGTTTACATGGACAACCTCCTCCCGTACTGCCCGCACCGACGCCAGGACGGATAGGTTGTCGCAGTGGATTTGGATCGCGACCTCATAGAAGCCACGCAACGGGAGTTTCAGCGCCGTGGTGCCCGTTCCCATCGCCAGCTCGCCGTCTCCCTTGAGGTGGAGCGGATCAACCGTCTCGTCCAAGTGGCCGCCCAGCCCGCGCTCGCTGCCGAGGGCCTGACCTTCGCCGGCTGGCAGGCGCTGACTGCACTGAGCTTTCATCCCGCCAAGCAGATGGCGACAGCCAAGCTGGCACTGCGTGTCGGGGCTCACCCGACCACTATCACCCGCACCGTCGACCGGCTCGAGCGCAGCAAGCTTGTCCGGCGGACACAGGGCAGCGACCGGCGCGTCACCGTCGTCGCCCTGCTCCCGGCCGGCGAGGCCGCCCAGGAGGCCGTCGCCACGTCGTTCGACAGCGGCGAGTTCGGGCTCGGCGGAGTTCCGGCGGAATCGCTGGACGAGCTCGCAGCCATGCTCCGACAGGTCAGGTTGCTCGTCGAAGGGCGGATGGACGCCTCCGATTGAACCGCACGGGTCTGCCTGACCCGTGATCGCCTGGGGTCGGATGGAAGGTCGTCCCCCGACCGCTGTGATCCGCACCGTCGACCGGCTCGAGCGCAGCAAGCTTGTCCGGCGGACACAGGCAGCGACCGGCGCGTCACCGACATCACCGTCTACACCCTGCTCCTGCGGGTGAGGCCCTTCCAGGAGGCCGTCGCCACGTCGCTCGACAGCGGCGAGTTCGGGCTCGGCGGAGTTCCGGCGGAATCGCTGGACGAGTTCGCAGTCAGGCTCCGGTAGGCCCGAGTGCCGTCGAGGCGGGCATCACCGGTCCCGGCTGATCCGATCGCCCGGTTGTACGCGGACGTCGGGGCCACGGTCGACCGGCCCGGCTTCCCGCGTCGGACTCGCGCGCCCGGCGGCAATCCGTCGGAGTGGTGACCGTCGGCGTTCGGACAGTCGCGCCCGAGGAGAAGAGCCTGAGGGGGCGATGTCCTGCATCCCGCGTGGGGGAGAGCGCCGGGATGTTTGATGTTTTACCAACTAATGGCTTACCGATAGCTGGTAGTGCATGTAATCCTGACACGCGCCGCCACCCTTGATGGGTCGACGGCATTCAGGGCAAATTGGACCATCTGCCCCTCCGGGAGCGCACATGACTGCTCAGCGCCTGACGCTGTTCCTCGCGCGACGCCTCGGCGCGTTGCTCGTGATGGTGACGATCCTGTCGTTCGTCATCTACTCGCTGCTCTACATCGCGCCGGGCAGCCCGGTCGACATCCTCCTGGGATCCCAGCCGCGAACGCCCGAGACCGTGCGGTTGCTCAACGAGCGCTACCACCTCGACGAGCCGTTCCTGACCCAATACGGGATCTGGGCGAAGGGGGCTTTGCACTTCGACTTCGGCACCTCGATCCAGACCACGCTCCCGGTCAGGGAAGAAATCAGCTCCCGGCTTCCGGTCTCGCTGTTCCTCGGCGTCTTCGCCTTCGCGCTCACCATGATCATCGGCGTCGGGCTCGGAATGGTGGCGGCCCTTCGTCGAAAGACCGCCGTCGACCGCGGGATCGTCGGGGCAACCGTCGTGGCATTGAGCACGCCGGCGTTCGTCAGCGGCGTCCTGCTGCTGTTCCTCTTCGCCATCCTCGTGCCGATCTTCCCCGCCACCGGCGCTGGTGAGGGGTTCGCCGATCAGGTGTGGCACCTGACGCTGCCGGCCGTGGCACTCGCGCTGACGGTGTCGGCGTTCGTGCTCAAACACACGCGGGCGGCACTGATCGGTGTCATCGACCAGGACTACGTGACGTTCGCTCGTGCCCGTGGGCTGAGCTCGACGCGGATCATGCTCACCTACGTCCTGCGCAACGCTCTCATTCCCATCGTCACCATCAGCGGACTGGTGCTTGGCGCGTTGATCACCAGCGCGTTTCTGGTCGAGGTGACGTTCTCACTGCCCGGCATCGGGACCCTGCTCGTCGACGCCGCCATCAACAAGGACCTCCCCATGATCCAAGGCGTCGCCATCGTGATCGCCGTGGTCATCATGCTGGCCAACCTGCTTGCGGACCTGCTCTACATGGCAGTCGACCCCCGCATCCGACTCGGAAGGAACGCGGGATGAGCCTCCCCCTGGACACCGGCAAGAGCCGGTTGCGCCGCCGCACCCGCGCCTCGTGGTCCGTCATCCTGTGCGTGGTCGTGATCGTGGTCGTCGCGCTGCTGGCGCTGCTGGGTCACCTGATCGCCCCCCAGGACCCCAGTGCGCAGATGACGTCACTGGGCATGTCGGGCCCAAGCGCTGACCACTGGCTGGGCACCGACCAGCTCGGCCGCGACATCTTCTCCAGGCTGATCGTCGGCGGCCGGACGGCCTTCGTCGGCCCGCTGATCATCGCGGCATGCTCGCTGGTCATCGGAGACCTCCTGGGACTCGTCGCGGGCTACTACGGCAGATGGGTCGACTCGCTCATCATGCGCTGGGTCGACCTCATGTGGTCCATCCCCTCGCTGCTGGTCGTCATCGTCGTCGCCGGCGCCTTCGGCGGAGGCTACTGGCTCGCGATCGGCCTGCTGATCGTCCTGGTCATCCCGATGGACGTCCGCGTCGTCCGGGGTGCCGCACTCGAACAAGCACCTCGCCCCTACGTCGAGTCCGCCAAGACCGTCGGCGTGTCGAACTTCCGGATCCTCGTCTCGCACATCTGGCCCAACGTCGCCCCGGTCGCCGTCGCGAACGCGTTCCTCATCTTCGCCACCGCGCTGGTGTCGCTGTCCGGGCTCTCGTTTCTCGGCCTCGGCGTGAACCCCGGCACCCCGGACTGGGGGCTCATGCTCGCCGAGAACCTCAGTCTCCTCTTCGTCAGCCCAGTCGCGGCCTTGGCGCCCGGCGTGATGATCGTCCTCACCGCAGCGTCGATGAACGTCGTCGGGGACTGGATCTACGAGCGGCTCTCCGAGCGAGGAGCTTCGCGATGACGCGGACAGACAGCGCCGGGACCACGGCCGAAGCCAACACCACGACGCCGAACCCACAGATCGCGGAGACCGCCATGGGAACCGACCTGTCAGCAGGGCCCGCGACCACGCCACTTCTGAACGTGTCCGGCCTGACGGTCATGCACAAGACGTCGGCTCACACCTCCACCGTGGTGTCCGGGGTCGACTTGACCATCGCCGCCGGCGAGATGATCGCCGTGGTCGGGGAGAGCGGCAGCGGCAAGTCGGTGACCGCGAAAGCGATCATGGGCCTGCTCCCGCAAGGGCTCCACGCGAGCGGCACCATCGCCTTCGACGGCAAGAACCTGATGGACATGGGTCCCCGCCAGCGTCGAGCCATGCGCGGCAACGCCATCGGGATGATCCTCCAAGACCCTTTCACCATGCTGAACCCGGTGATGCGGGTCGGACGCATCCTGGTCGAGTCGCTCCCGCCCGAGCTCGCCCGGCGTCCACGCGCAGAGAAGCGGCAGGAAGCCGTCCGACGACTGGCCGAGGTCGGCATCGACGACCCCTCCGTGGTCGACCGTTACCCTTTCCAGCTCTCGGGCGGCATGCGTCAGCGGGTGGCCATCGCCGCTGCACTGGCGTGTGATCCCGAGATCCTGATCGCCGATGAGCCTTCCACCGCACTCGACGTCACCACCCAGCACGAGATCCTGTCGCTGATCAAGGACCTCCAGCGTTCCAGGGGCATGGGCGTCATGCTCATCACCCACGACCTCAGACTGGCCTTCGGAACCTGCGACCGGGTCCACGTCTTCTACGCAGGTTCGCTCCTCGAGGTCGCCCCCTCGGCCGACCTCGAGCACGAACCGCTTCACCCGTACAGCCACGGGCTGCTCCTGTCCGAGCCCCCGGCCGACCGCAAGCTTCGCGAGATGCTCTCCATCCCGGGATCGGTGCCTGCGCCTGACGACGTGGCCGACGGGTGTGCCTTCGCGCCTCGCTGCCGCTGGGCGACTGATGTCTGCACGGAGTCGGCGCCCGAGCTCGTGAGCGTGGGTGGGGGCCGTTGGTCGCGATGCGTGCGTCTTGCGGACATCCGGGACGAGATGGTCGAGATCCGCTCCCGCGTCGAGGCAGGGGTCGACGAGCCCCCCACGCCGGACCAAACTCGCGACCAGCTGGTCCAGGTCCGCGACGTCGTCAAGCAGTTCGACAACGGCAAGGGGGGTGTCCGTGCCGTCGACGGGGTGTCGATCAACATCGCGGCGGGGCAGAGCGTCGGCATCGTTGGTGAGTCGGGCAGCGGCAAGACGACGCTGGCCCGGATGCTCATCGGGCTCGAGACCGCGTCCGGTGGCGAGATCGAGATCGATGGTGTGTCGGCCACGGACTGGTCGGCGCTGAGCAGGCGTGACGCGCGCCGCCTGCGCGGCACCGTGCAGATGGTCTTCCAGGACCCGTACTCGAGCCTGAACCCGATGCGCACCATCGGATGGACGCTGCAGGAGGCGATCCGGACCCACGACCCCAAGGCAGCCGACATATCGGCGCAGGTGGGAGACCTGCTCGAGACGGTTGGTCTGCCCGCGAGCTACGCCCAGCGCAAGCCGGTGGCCCTGTCCGGCGGTGAGCGTCAGCGCGTCGCCATCGGACGAGCACTCGCTGCCCGACCACAGCTCCTGATCTGCGACGAGTCCGTGTCGGCGCTGGACATGTCGGTCCAGGCGCAGATCCTCAACCTCTTCGGGAAGCTGCGCGAGGAACGGGGCATCGGCTACCTCTTCATCACCCACGACCTCGCCATCGTCCGCCAGGTCGCTGACTACATCTACGTGATGCATCGCGGCCGTGTGGTCGAGCACGGGCCCACGGGCGACGTGCTGGACCGACCGAAGGCCCCGTACACACGCAAGCTCATCGACTCCGTGCCTCGATCCGACGGCTGGGCCTCGTGATGGCCCGTCGGGACGACGGCGCAGGACCAGAACACCCAAGAACTCGGGGACGGCACGAAGCGGAACGCGACGTCAACGCGGTTTCCACCCAGCAGACAAACGACAGACCAGGCGAGGATGCTCATGCGTAGACAACACGGTGCGATCGCGGTCGCAGTGATCATGGCGATGACAGGGCTGAGTGCCTGCAGCTCAGTTTCTTCCCCGTCCGCAGCCGGCGACGGCGGCGTCCTTCGGGTCGGCTTGGTGGGCAGCACGAGCACGCTCGACATCGTCGACTCCCAGATAGCGCCGCTCCTGACGGGCGCCAGCCTGGAAAGCCTCGTTCGGCTCAAGCCGGACGGCAGCCTCGAGCCCCGCCTGGCAGAGAGCGTCGAGAACCCGAGCCCGACGGAGTACGTGTACAAGATCCGCAAGGGTGTGAAGTTCTGGGACGGCCAGGAGCTGACGGCCGACGACGTGGCCTTCTCGCTGGACCGCTACCGGGATCCTGCGTCCTACACGTCCGCCAAGTACCGAACCGTCGACACGATCAAGGCCACCGACAAGTACACGGTGACCGTGACCCTGAAGTCCCCGGACTCTAACTGGCCGACCCAGGCGTCGATGTTCTCCTCCCAGATCTTCCAGAAGAAGTTCTACGAAGCCCACGAGAAGGACTTCGGCAACCCCGGCACCCTCCTGATGGGTACCGGACCCTACGAGACCGTCAAGCTGGACCCGACCACCGGCGCAGAGTTCAGGGCCAACCCCACCTACTGGGACGGCAAGGTCAAGTTCAAGACGATGGACGTAAAGTTCTTCGACAACGAGACCAATGCCGCGATCGCGCTGCGCGGCAAGTCGGTCGACATGGTCCCCAACCTCGCCAACGCCGCGTCGTTCAAGTCGACCTCGAAGGCCAAGATCGTCAGCGGCACCAGCTGCTCCATCGGCTTCATCGGCATGAACACCCAGTCAGGACCATGGGCGGACGTGAACGTTCGTCGCGCCGTCGCCTACGCGCTTGACCGCTCAGCGTTCGTGGATGACGTCGACGGTCGCGCCGAGGCCATCACCACCTTCATCCCCCCGAGCTCGCTGGAGACGATCGCCTCGAAGGACGAGGTCGACTCGATGATCAAGTCGCTGCCGCAGTACCCCTACGACCTCGACAAGGCGAAGGCGGAGCTGGCCAAGTCGGGCTACCCCAACGGTTTCTCGGCCGAGCTCCCGACCACCGACTTCTCCAACGATGTGACCGGCTCGCAGATCTTCGCCGCCCAGATGGCCAAGATCGGCATCAAGCTGACGGTCAAGAACCAGACCATCACGGCGTGGGTCTCCGGCCTCAGCGCAGCGGCCAAGAAGCGACCGACGGTGTACACCGCGGGCGGGGGCTGCACGCCGACCCCGGGGTACATGCCGTCGTACTGGTTGGGATCGTCGGGCCTGGTCAACGGCGGCAGCAACCTCGCCGCCTACGCACCCGAGAAGGTGGACAGCATCATCCAGAAGGCGTCGAAAGCGGACACCCCGGAGGCACAGTTCGCCGCCTACACCGAACTGCTCACGCAACTGGGCACGGACGTCCCGTACCTCCCGATCATGGCGCTCAAGGCCAGCCTCGGCATCGCTCCGGGCTTCACGTGGTCGGGGTACTCCTCCCCGTGGTGGAACGGTCCGTGGCCGCTCGACATCTCCCGCACGAGCTGACAGCCGCACGACGAGAAAGGCGTAGAGATGAGTAAAACCGCACCGTTCGTCTTCGACGACGCAGTCGTCATCGACGCGGTCTGCGAGTTCGACTACTGGCGCACCCACCTGGACGAGTGGCTCAAGGGCGGCACGACCGTGTGCGTGCTCACAGTCTCGGCGCTCGGCGCTGCGCGGGAGGCACTGTTCGCCTTCGGCAGATGCTTCGAGTTCATCCGCAACACCCCGCGGATGCGACTGGCAACCTCGGTCGACGAGATCCGTGCGGCCAAGGCCGCGGGCGAGATGGCCGTGGTCTTCCACTTCCAAGGCACCCGGCCCTTCGAGTACGAGCCTTCGCTCATCGAGGCCTACTACCGGATGGGTCTGCGGATCGTGCAGGTCTCCTACAACCGGCGCGGCATCATGTGCGACGGGTGCGAGGAGCCGCAGGACGCCGGACTCAGCAAGCTGGGCGAGGAGATGCTCGCCGAGCTGAACCGGCTCGGCATCCTGGTCGACGTCAGCCACACCGGATGGCGCTCGGCGCTTGAGGTCATCGAGGCGTCAACTGCCCCGGTCATCGCCTCGCACTCGAACGCCTATGCCGTGCACCCGAGCACGCGCAACATCCCCGACGAGGTCATCAAGGCCATCGCCGAAAGCGGGGGAGTCATCGGCATGAACGGCCTGCCGTTCTTCGTCGCGACCGACACGGCTCCCACGCTCGACCAGTTCATCGACCACATGGTCCACGTGGACAGCCTGGTCGGCACCGGTCACGTGGGCCTGGGCATCGACTACTGCCGCGGCAGTCAGGTCGACGACAACGCGACGCTGACGATGGAACAGTACGAGGGCCTCATCAAGGCCCAGGTCTGGCGTCGCGAAACCTACGCACCCCCGCCGTTCTACTTCCCCGAGGGTCTGGGCCAAGGGGGCCCGAGCGGCTTCCCCAAGCTCGCCGAGCGGATGCTCGAGCGCGGCTACAGCGGCGACGAGGTCCGCGGCGTCCTCGGCGAGAACTGGCTGCGGGTCTACGGCCAGGTCTGGTCCTGAGCTGACCGCGCGCGCCGGGCACGTCATACCCGGTGCGCGCAGGATCCCCCAAGTGCCGGCGACACCCCTGACGGATGAGCGCCCGAGCAACGGGCTGCCTCCGCGCAGCAACTTCAACCGATTGGAACCCTCATGACCCGTGTCGCCATCGTCGCTGGTGTCCGCACCCCCATAGCGAAGAAGGACAAGGCCTACCGCGACGTCCACCCCGTCGACCTGCTTGCGACGTCGTTCAGTGGCGCCCTCGCTGCCGCTGGGATCGATCCTGCGAACGTCGACATGGGCCTGGCCGGTGCCACCGGGCAGGTAGGGGGCCAGGCGCAGAACATCGGCCGCAACGCCTGGCTGTCGTCTGGCCTGCCGATGACCGTGCCCATCGCAACGCTCGACGCGCAGTGCCCCTCGAGTCAGCTGGCCACCCACCTCGGCGTCGCCTCGATCATGGCCGGGGACGCATCGGTCGTCATCACGGGAGGCGTGGAGTCCCTGACCCGGGTGCCCACCGGCATCGCGGGAACGTTGGGTGAAGACGGCCCGATCTCGCAGAGCCTGCGCGCGCACTGGGACATGCCGCACCAGGGCGAGGCCGCCGAGCGTGCCGCCGACAAGTACGGCATCACCCGCGAAGCGTGCGACGAGTACGGCGTCCGCTCGCACCTCGCCGCGCACGCGGCGTGGGAACGCGGCGCTTTCGACAACGAGACCGTTCACATCACGGTCGACGGCACCGTCCTGCTGAACCGCGACGAGGGCATCAGGCCGGACTCCAGCATCGAGAAGGCCGGGAAGCTGCCATCGGTCTACCGGCCTGACGGTGTGAACAACGCAGCCAACTCCAGCCAGCTCTCCGACGGCAGCGCCGCGATGATCCTCGCCTCTGAAGAGGCCTGCGCCCGCCTCGGCCTGAGCCCACTCGCCTGGATCCGGTCGACCACCTTCGTGGGCAACGACCCCGACATCATCTTCGACGGCCCCAACGACGCGACCGCCAAGATCCTCCACCGCACCGGGCTCACCCTCGACGATATGAGGCTCATCGACGTCCACGAGGCTTACGCGGTCCCGGTCCTGATCTGGCAGGAGCACTTCGGCGTGAGCCTCGACCGGGTCAACCTCGACGGCGGCGCCATCAGCATCGGCCACCCGTTCGGCGCGACGGGAGCCCGGCAGTTGCTCCACCTCGCCCATGCTCTGCGCGCCGCCGGTGGGGGCATCGGCCTCTCCACGATGTGCGGCGGCGGCGGAATCGCTACCGCCACCGTCATCGAGTCGATTTAGGAGTACTCGTGACCACCTCGCTCGACCTCGACATCTCGCACTTCGACCCTGAGGTCCACGCCGCCATAGCGTCGGAGCTGGACCGCCAGCAGAACACCCTCGAGATGATCGCGTCGGAGAACTTCGCACCCGTCGCCGTGATGCAGGCCCAGGGCTCGGTCCTGACCAACAAGTACGCCGAGGGCTACCCCGGCCGCCGTTACTACGGCACGCCGTCTCCCGGTTCCTGGTCGAGCACGGCAGCGACATCCTCGACAACCAGCAGTTCGGAGACCGCAGCGACGGCCATCGACGAGTCCGGCTACCACGGCGACCAACTCCAAGGCCACGACCGCCAAAATTGGCCCGGTTCAGGCAGACCCGGCCGGCCTGGTGCTGCAGACGGTCTCCGGATTCACCGCTATCGCCCGCTCCGAAGCAACTGCCAACAAGCCGCCCTCAAGGGGCTTGACGAGGCCGGACCCGATTCCGGGCCCGCAGGAAGGGCGATCCTCCACAACGCGGCCCTGGCCGTGCAGGTCCAACGAGCCGACAGCAGGGGAGCGGCCCCCGACCGGGCCCGGGCGCTCGCTGGCTAGTAGTGCTTCGTTAGGTTCTGGTTCTGCTGGTTTTGAGGGGGCGACCGCAGGTGCTGCAGGTGCCGGTCCAGCACCTCAGCAGGTCTTGGAGTGCGTCGAGGGTCTGGTAGAGGCTCGGGGAGGTGCCTCGACTTTTGGGTCGAGCCTGCGGAGGGTGAGGAATGCCTGCGCGGCGGTGACGAGGGTGACGTGGTGGTGCCAGCCGCGCCAGGTTCGGCCTTCGAAGTGGTCGAGCCCCAGGCCGTGTTTGAGCTCGCGGTAGTCATGTTCGATCCGCCAGCGCATCTTCGCCCACCGCACCAGGTCAGCGGTCGGCGTGTCAGACACCCCATGTCGTTTGAGGTCAAGGGGTGGGGGTGTGGGCGTCGCCCACTGAACATCAGCACCCCCGCAACTCGCCGCCGAAGAAGTCTGGCCGCACCGGAACCGGAATCAGGTGGGCCCGCAGCCCGCTACGAGCCACCCCGTGCTTTCTGCGGCCGGCTTCCCACCACAGGACCAGCAAGGTGGCAGGTCCACTACCCAGCCGGTAGGCAGCGCCACTCAGGAAATCGTCCCGGACGTCGTCGCCGGCGCGCTTCGGCGGGGCTCCTGAGGTGCCTTCAGGCTCCGATATGTGGGAGTGCACGTAGGATTTGCGCTGTTCCAGGGTAGCGCATGCTGGTCAGACGGAGGTGTGCGTCCAGGTTGCCGTCCACGACGCCGGACAAGAGGGATTCGAATGGCTTTTGGGGTGCGTGGATGAATGTGTCGACGATGCGGCTGTATCGCGTGATGGCCGTGTCAATTGCGGTATGCAGTTCGCCTGGAGACCGGGTGTGGAAGAGGACCCAGTTGGATGTCACGTAGGCGTTAGCGGCTCCTTTCCGTACTTCCTCCTCATCCTTGGTGATGGACGCTAGATCGTTGACCAGGTAGATTGCCTCCACCGCGAGCTCGTTGAACTCGTGTGCTTCGGACCCGGGGGTGGGAACGGGCAGGCCGCGGACAGTGCGGCAGCAGGTGATGTACGGCAGGTTGCCGATGGTCTGCCGCCGCAGGGTATGGAATTGCTCCTCGGTCATGGTGCGGACATCGTGCTGGGCTTCCGTGGCAATGGCGGAGCAGAAGTCCGCAAGCTCAGTCGTGAACTGCTGGGTGTCCAGGCCCCGCTTGTTCATCTCATCCAGCAGCGCATGGCACAGGACGCCGCACTCACCACTCGCCGCCGGGCGACCACTGCGCAGCTGCTGCTCCAGATTGGCCAGTTGGTCCGTCGGACCGTCATCCACGCACAGGAAGAAGACGATGTACTTCCCGCCGAGCAGGCTCTCGTCCAGGGTCGCATCGGATGGTGCGCCACAAGTCTCGAAGGTGGCCGCAACGTAGGCCGTCTGGGCATGCCAGGCGGCGCCTTGCCTGCAAGAGCACAGCCGGAGGGACCAGGCGAGCAGTTCCCGAGTGAGATCACGGTGCCGCTGATTGATCATGCGGTACGGAGCGAGCAGACCGGTACTCATCGCGGCTCCTCGGATTGGGTCAGTGCCTTACTGGTCTGGCAGGTGTGTGCAAGGGCGGCGGCATGGCGTGGTGGGTTGTGGGGGTGCAGGGCTGCGAGGGCGAAGAGAGTGGTCAGCTGTGGCGAGCCGAAGTACAGGGGCGCACGACCGAGGCGGTAGTAGGGGCGGGCGGGCCAGGACCCATCCGGTCGTTGGTGGCGTACGAGAGCGGCGCGCCGTTCGTCTTGTCCGTGTGTGTGGGCAAGGTTGTTGGCCGCGATGGTTCGCAGGGCCACCTGGAGTGGATCATCCGCTGCCTCCTGGGTGGTGAGGTATGCCTCGCGCTGGACGAGGGCGGTCCGCAAGGCGTCGGTGAGTGGGGCGGTGTGTGCGGTGGTGTGCAGGCACAGGCGCGATGCCGCGTGGAGGAAGGCGTCGGGTGAGGGGTAGTAGCGCGTTCCGTGCCGGTAGCGTCCGGAGTTGAGATGCTCTCTGACGTAGTCCAGGGTGGCTGCCATGGTCCGGTGGCAATTCTCGGTGAGCGCTGATGGCGTGGCCAGGCTCATGGTGTGCAGGACATTGGCGCAGACGACGGGGTCGTGCTTGCGTCCCCTGGGTGTGGCGCCCGGCTCGGCCCCATCGTCCCAGTAGACCATTACAACCCCGGGATGCAGGCCGGGGCGACGGCCCTTTTCGGCGACTCCCGTTGCGGGCGGGGCGGCTGCGTCGCCCAGTTCCCGCACGACGGCATGCAGCCTGTGCCGGGGCATGGCGCCATGCGCTGACAGGCCACTGGCGGCGTGAGCCGTACAGTCCGTATCGGCGGCGAATTGGCCGACGGCCGGGAAGAACCGGAACCTGTGCCGCCAGCGACTGCTGTCGACCTGCCGGACCAGCGCAGCACCAGCCGTGGGACTCAGGCAAACTGCCGGCAGCACTGACAAGGCGAGCATGGCCGAGAACGCCTCGCCTGCCGGATTGAACCCGAGGTCGACGCCGAACTGTCGCAGCACGCGCGCGCGGGCCTCGGTACCTGAGCAGCAATGATGGAAGAGAGGGTCGTTGGCAAGCTGGGCAGCCGGCATACCCCTGCCTTCGACCTGGTGGGAGAGGTAGCTCAGCCCCCGCTCGATTGCCTCTTCGGCCTTGTCCCGGCCGTTCACGTGGTGCCCGTCTGGCCGTCAGGGGCGGTCAGTTGCCGGGGTACGGCGAAGCATTGTGACTCATGGGCGGTTTCGAGGGTGTCGACGTTCGTGTAGTCGTGTGCGGCCAGCTGGGTGAGTACCCCTTCAATGAGGATTTGCGGGACGAAGGCACCGGCGGTGACACCGACTGTGCTCACGCCGGGCAGCCAGGCGACGTCGATCTCTTCTGGGTGATCGATGAGGTGGGTGCCGGCGGCGCCAGCGGCCAGAGCGACCTCGCCGAGGCGGACGGAGTTGGAGGAGTTGAGGGAGCCGACGACGATGACCAGCGCGTCACGCGGAGAGTGGAACACCCGGTGCAGGGCCAGGGGCAACTCCACCACGCCCAGGTTCGGCCCCAGGTGCCCGCCCGCCGCACACACCTTCTCGATCAGGAACTCGCGGATCCGTGTGGCCAGAGCGGGGAGTTCACCGGCCGGTATGGCCCGTACCGCCTGCGGCTCGGTCAGGTCGGCCGAGATGGGCCGGGTGGGCGTGGCGGCAGTCATCGGGATCTTCCTTCGCCGGGGACCGGGGTGGTGTGGCCAGAACCAACCCGGCGTGCTGTGCCCGCAGTTGGAGGCGGACGGGAGCCGGGTACAACAAGTGCACCGCCCCCAGCCCCGGGCCGCACAGAGGGCTGAGACGGTGGATGCGCTGCAACCGATGCAACATTGCGCGCTTGTGAAATGCGGGCGGGGGCGGTCCGGCAGACCGGAGCCAGGGAGGGAAGAGATGCCCCGAACGCCCAACACCCGCCTGCGGACCCTGCTGGCGGAGGCAGACTGGAACGGCGCCCAACTTGCCGCGGCTTTGCGGCAGATGGCCGCCGAACACGGGCAGCGGCTGGCCTGTGACCGGTCGATGGTCTCGCGCTGGCTGTCGGGGACCATACCCCGGCCGCCCGTGCCGGCCCTACTGCTGGAGGTGCTGTCGCGGCGGCTCCAGCGGCCCGTCGGCCCGGTGGAGGCGGGCCTGTCCCGCGCCCCGTCCGAAGCGCTCGAGCTGTCCTGGGAGGCTGACCCGTTGCGCCGACTGTCCGCACTCACGAGCGCCGACCTCGACCCCGCTCGGCGTCAGCTGCTGGGCGTCGGGGTGTTCAGCCTGGCCGCCCTGGCCATGCCCGCCTCCCGGCAGCCGCGCGAGAATCCCCTCACCGGGCAGTCACCGGGCTCATCCCTTGCGAGAGGCCGCGTGGGGCGGGCGGAGGCAGAGCAGATGCAGACCATGGCCCGCGTCTTCGCCGAGGCCGCCGAGGCTCACGGGCCTGGCCACGTACGCACAGCGCTGGCCGCCTACCTCGGCCATGACGTGACCGGGTACCTGCAGGCCCCCGCCACCGAGGACCTGCATCGCCGCCTGCTGTCCGGGGCCGCTCAGCTGACCGTGCTGCTCGGCACCATGTGCGCCGGCAGCGGCGCGGACGCACTGGCCCAGCACTACCACCGCACCGCCGCCCAGTTGGCGGCCGAGGGCGGCGATACCGCCACCTTCGCCATCGCGCTGCGTACCATGTCCGCGCACGCCTACGACCTGGGCCACCACACCCCCGCCGTCCTCGACCTCGCGCAGCGCGCCGCCGACAGCACTCGCGCCGCCGCCCCGATCGTCGCCGCCTACGCCCAGGCCCACCTGGCGGTCATGCAGGCCCACCACGACAAGCACGCCGCCCTGGCCGCCCTGGCGGCCTCCGAACGCCTCTACGACCAGGCGCACAGCGCCGCCCCGGGGCCCTTCACCCACTATCCGGCCGGCGCCCTGCACTATCAACGTGCCCAGACCCTGGCCGTCCTCGGTGACCCGGCCGGCGCCACCGGTGCGCTGACCGCCTCCCTGCGCCTACGCACCCCCGCCGAACGCCAGGCCCGCACCCTCACCAGGGCCCGCCTCGCCGAAACCCTCTTCGCCCAAGGACACCTCGATGCCGCCCTCACTCACTGGCAGACGTTCCTCGACGAGGCCCCGACCCTGCACTCCACGCGGGTGACGCGCCGCCTTCAGGACATGCGCCGTCTCCTCCACCCCCACCGCCGCCACCACGGCACCGCGCAGCTCCTGACCCACGCCGCCGCCCTCCGCTGAGACGCCGGACGGCACGGCGGCAACGAACGTGCCGGCTGCCTGATCAGCAGGTTCAGCGGGCACCGGACCCGGGATGCCGAAGACGTGATCGAATGGATCTTGCATGACCGGAAACCTGCCTGCCTCCGGACGTCCGCCGAGGCAGACGCACCGGGCCGGACAGCTGATTCATGCGGAAGGCGGCACGCCCATGACGGCGGGCAGGAGGGGCAGACAGGCGGATGTCCTGGCCCTGACCGACCTGCGCGGGCGTACGTCTGGAGCACAACCAAAGAACCTCTGTGAGGTCCGTCATTCCAGGCTGGGAAGTGATCTCCCAGAGACCGGGAAGCGATCTTCGACTGCCCAGGACCATGCTGGTCAGCCCCACCCGTGAACACCCCGGAAGGGGAGGAAGTCAAAGTCACCAGGGGACACACCTGCCGACCGGGGCGACGGCTGTACCCACGTGTCGCCGATCGGCGGTCAGGAGGCGACCAGGTCCTTCAAGGTCTCGGAGAAGGCCCAGTTGGAGTGCACGATGAGCCACTGGTCGTCGACGAGGCGGTAGCCGTGCGTGGCGTTCCAGGCACGCAGCAGCTTCTCGTTGCCGTCCTCGTCGAGCACGTAGGTCTTGAGGTTGTAGCCCATGACCGCGAAGTCACCGCTGTCGCCGACGTGCACCTGCGGGTTGAGGTACTCGCTGCGCACGATGTTCGGGTTGGAGTAGATGGACGACAGCCACGCGACGGTCTTCTCCTTGCCGACGACGATGTCCTTGAGGATCGGGTCGAAGTAGCTCACCTCGTCCGCGAACCCGTCCAGGTAGCCGCCCGGGTCGCCGACGCTGAAGCGCTCGTTGTACGACTTCTCCAGCTCGATGATGGTCTTGCTGGTTTCTTCCTTGCTGACGCCCATGGCGCTTCCTTTCGTGCATGCTGCGGCGGGCCGGCTCTGACCTGACCGGCGTGGAATGGTGGGTGTTTCTCAGTCGTCGAGCAGCACGACGTGCTTGCCCGGCGTCGTGCCGGTCTCGACGTCGGCCTGGGCGGCGCGGACCTGCTCCAGGCCGTGGTAGGCCTTCGCGACCGAGACTCTGAGCCGACCGGCGGCGATGGCCTGCAGTTGCTGCTGGAGCACCTCGGCGGGCAGGTCGCTGGCCTGGCCCCCGTAGGAGGTCAGCCGCACCCCGCCAGGGATCATGAACGGGCTGAAGTCGGGGATGGTCCACTGGCCCGCCAGGGCTCCGGTGAAGCAGACGGTGCCGTGGCGGCCGACGGTGCGCAGGGTGTCGGCGAGGACCGAGCAGCCCACCAGTTCCAGTGCGGCGTCGACGCCGTCCGGCATCAGCTCGCGTACCTGGTCGGCGATGCTGCCGTTGTCGAGGAGAGGGTGGTCGGCACCTGCGTCCCGCAGTTCCCCGGCCCTCGCCGGGCTGCGGGTGGTGGACAGCACGGTGGCTCCGAGGTCCTTGGCGATCGTGGCCGCGCTGAGCCCGACGGTGGAGGTGCCGCCGCGGATCAGCAGCGTCTGCCCCGCTGTGAGACCGAGGCCGGTGGTGAGGGAGCCGTAGGCGGTCTGGAACATCTCCGGCAGCGCGCCGACCACGTCCCACGGCAGATCGGTCTCGAACGGGATGACCTGCCCCGCGGGGACGCTCACGTACTGCGCGTACGAGCCGTCGAAGGACCGGCCCATGCCGCCCATCATGGTCGCCACCTGCTGGCCCGGGCGCAGCCCGCTGTCCTCGTCGGCCTTGTCGACCACACCGACGCCCTCAATGCCGGGGATCCGCGGGTAGGTGACCTCCCGGTCCGACTCGCCCCTTCGGGTGGTGACCTCGGACTCGTTGACGCCGAACGCCTTCACCTTGATGCGCACCCACCCGGGCTGCGGCTCGGGCATCGGCACTGTGGTGACCCGAAGGGCATCCAGGCCGCCGGGCTGGGTGACGACGACCGCGCGCATCGTCGCAGAGGCGGCGCCCGCGGATGCTGCGTGTTTGTCCATGCCGGTTCCTTACCTGTCGGGGACGGCCCTGCGGGGTGGCCCCGCTGCGGCCCGCGGCGAAGCTCTCCCCGCGGTACCCCTCGATCCTCTGCCGGAATCCGGCGAATCGCTCAGTCAGGTGCGGACATCTGGTTGTCAACGGCGGACACCTGGTGAAGCCCCGCGACCGCGGCACTTCACCAGGTGACTCCCTTCCCGGACAGCGAAGCCCTGAGTGCCCGCCCTGCCGGCCGTTCGGCTCCCCGGAACCGGTCGGGAGCGGTTCGGCCAGAAGGGATAGCGAGTTGGCGCGCTCCAGGAGTGCGGGGTCGCGGTTGAGCAGGCCCGGCAGATAGGCCGTGGCGGCCGTGTCGAAGAAGAGTCCACCGAGGCCGAGCAGGAAGGCGACGGCGGCGAGCAGCGGAATGCTCAGCACGTCGAACGCGGCCGCCGCCGCGGGTATTGCGAGCAGCACCGCACGCGCCGCGTCCGCGACCCACATCGTGCGCCGGCGGTCCCAGCGGTCCACCAGTGCACCGCCGAGCACCCCGAAGAGCAGCCACGGCAGCGTTCCGGCGGCCGTGACGACGGCGAGCGCCATCGGATCCTGCGTCAACGTCAACGCGAGCAGCGGCAGGGCGGCCTGTGTCACCCCGTCACCGAGCGAGGAGGTCGTCTGTGCGGCCCACAGCCGTCCGAAGCCGGTCGGTAACTTCTGAGTGTCTGAGGTCACTTGGCGCCCCCCTCGGCCTGGCGCGGTGCCGGGCGGAACAGTGCGAAGACGAGTGACGCGTCCGGCAGTGACGGATCGGACAGCTCCCGGTACTCGTCCGCCAGTGCCTGCAGCCGCGCCCCCAGCTGTGCGAACTGCTGCTCGGTGAGCCGTAGATGCGCCATCCGTACGTGCCGTTCGCCATCCACCGGCGACGCCTCCAGGTCCGTCACCGCATGCCGCATCAGCAGATCCGGCCCTTCCTCGCCCGGATCCGGCAGCGTGATCGACCGTGTGGCCATCGCGTAGTACCGCTCGGTGACACCCCGCACCTTCCGCGTCCGTACCACCTTCACCAGGCCGGCCCGCTCCAGCAGCCGCACGTGATAGCTGGAACTCCCCTTCGCAAGGCCAACCTTCTCGGCGATCTGCGTAATCGTCGCCGGCTCGAAGCGGAGCACGGCCATGATCCGGTGACGCGTGAGATTCGAGACGGCGCGCAGCTGCTCGTCCGTGGTGACGTGAAACGTCTCGGGAAGATCGTCGGTAGGCATGCGAGCAATGGTCAACGATCCTTGACCATTGAGCAAGGGGATTTCGCGCGGGCCTCCGGAATCTGCTGTCCGGAGGCGAGATCTTCTGCCAAGACCCCCACCGCCGCCGATCCGGGTATCTGTGGCAGATCAGGCCAAGATTAATCTCCGCGGTACTTTCCGTACCTCAACATGCCTCGGTAGAAATCGAACGACCGCCGGCCCTCGTGCCTCCCGAAGTGATGAACATCTGCTGTCGGTTCTCGTGAACAAGGCCAGCCTGCAGGGGCTTGCGGAGACCGGAGGAGCCCCGGACGGGGGTGATGCGGTCATCCTCTGTGCGGGGCCGGCCGGCGAGGTGAGGGAAGCGCGCGCCGGCGCAGCAGCTGTGTCGCCCTGCCCGGAACGAGTCCCGTCCTGCCTCCACCGGGACAGCTCGCGCGTGCCTTTCACGCTGAGGTCCCACTCACCCCGCTCTCCCTGACGTACCAGGGTGAGCGGGCGGGCTCCCCACATCCGTCGGCCCGGCTCACCGGGCCTCTTCCGGCAGTGGGCGAGCCCGGCTCTGTTCAGCACGGGCCTTCGTGCGGTTGACGGCGCTGCAGCATTGTCCAGTCTGCGGGAGCGTCGATAGCGATGTGCACTCCAGGCCGGAACGGTGGTTCAAGCCGAGGGGAGTTACTCGGACTCTTCCTGCGGCAGGGCGTTGCCGTTGATCGCGTCGGCGATGGCGTAGGCGGTGCGGACGAAGGCCTCTGCCTGCTGCGCCGAGAGGTCCCGTGCGGAGGTTTCCTCCAGGGTCTGCCACATGGCCGCGATGGGCTCGCGCATGGCATGGCCCTTGTCGGTGAGGTGGACGACCATGACGCGCCGGTCGTGTGCGGCCGGCTCGCGGACGAGCAGGCCCGCCTCCTGCATGCGGCGCAGGGACTTGGAGACGGTGGAGTGGTCCAGGCCGACGCTCTCCAGCAGTTCGGACTGGGTCTGGCCGTCCCGGTCCAGAAGCTGCATCAGCAGCAGTTCCTGTCCGGGATGCAGGTCCATCTCGCGGAGCATGGCGGCGGCGCGGGCGCGGTGGGCGCGGGCGAGCTGGAAGATCGCGTAGCTCATCGGCCCCTCGCTCGCCGTGGAGGGGGTGCGGTGCGTGGAGGCGGGCATGATGCGGTTCCTCAGACGGTATGGGTGGGGTAGTCGGTGTAGCCGGCCACTCCGCCGCCGTAGAAGGTCGCCGGGTCGGGGGTGTTGAGCGGCGCGTCAGAGCGTAGCCGCTCGACCAGGTCCGGGTTGGCCAGTGCGAGGGCGCCGACCGAGACGAGGTCGGCCGTGCCCTGGTCGATGTCCTTGGCGCGGGTGGGCAGATCGGTGCCGCCCCGGTTGAGGATCAGCGTGGTCGGCCACAGTGCGCGCAGGGTGCCCAGCAGCTCGTCGTCGCCCGTGTGCATCACGTGGAGGTAGGCGAGGCCGAGGGGGCTCAGCGCGCGCAGGAGTGCCGGATACAGCTCGGCGGTGTCGGACTCGGCGATGTCGTTGTAGGGGTTGCCGGGGGAGATGCGCAGGCCGGTGCGGTCGGCGCCGATCTCGTCGGCCACGGCGGCGGCCACTTCGGTGGCGAAGCGGATGCGGCCCTCGATGGAACCGCCGTAGCCGTCGGTGCGCTGGTTGGTGTTGTCGGACAGGAACTGGTGCACCAGGTAGCCGTTGGCGCCGTGGATCTCCACACCGTCGGCGCCGGCCGCGACGGCGGCCGCCGCCGCGCGGCGGAAGTCGTCGACGGTCGCCGTGACCTCCTGCGTCGACAGCGCACGGGGCGTGGGCATCTCCTGGGGCCCGGACGCGGTGAACATCGCGCCCTGCGGCCGGATCGCCGAAGGGGCGACGGGCTGGCGTCCGTGAGGAGTGTTGTCGGGGTGGGCGATACGCCCGGTGTGCATCAGCTGGATGACGATCCGGCCGTCGGCCGCGTGCACGGCGTCGGTGACCTTGCGCCACCCGGCGATCTGCTCGTCATTGTGGATGCCGGGGGTGAGGAGGTAGCCCTGGCCGTCGGTGGAGGGCTGGGTTCCCTCGGTGATGATGAGCGCGTGCGAGGCCCGCTGGGCGTAGTACTCGGCGTTCAGCTCGGTCGGTACGCCTTCGGGTGTGGAGCGGTCACGGGTCATGGGGGCCATGACCAGGCGGTGGGGGAGGGGGATGTCACCGACGGTGGTCGGTGTCCACAGGGCGTGCAGCATGTGCGTTCCTTCGGTGCGGTGATGGCCAGGCGGCCACCGGGAGGGCGGTAGGTGGGGTGGGTGTGGTGGCGGGCGTGATCAGTCGAGGGTGAGGACGAGCTTGCCCCGGCCATGCCCGGCGCCGCTGACCTGCTGGGCCGTGGCGGCCCGGTCGAGGGGGTAGGCGGTGACGGTGGTGACGAGCTTGCCGGTCGCGGCCTCCTGCGCCAGGGCGGCCAGGCGGGCGGCCGAGCGTTCCTGGCCACCGCTGGAGAAGGTGATGCCGAGCTGGTGCGCGCTGAAGTCGGCGATGGTGACGATGCGATCGGTGCCGCCGCGCAGGGTGATGGAGTCCTCCAGGGCTCCCTTGCCGGCCAGGTCGAACACCGCGTCCACGCCGTCGGGGGCCAGCGCCCGGACCCGTTCGACCAGGCCCTCGCCGTAGAGGGTGGCGGTGGCGCCGAGCGAGGTGAGGTAGTCCTGGTTGGCGGGGCCGGCGGTGGCGATGACACGCGCTCCGCGGGCCGTGGCGAGCTGGACCGCCAGGGTGCCGACCGCTCCGGCCGCGCCGTGCATCAGCACCGTTTCCCCGGCGGTGACGCCGAGCAGGTCCAGGACCCGCTCGGCCGTCTCGGCGGCCACCGGCAGCGCGACCGCGTGCTGCCAGTCGAGGCCGGCGGGCTTGAGGGCCACGGTGGTGGCCAGCGCGTACTGGGCGTATGAGCCGGTGTCCGACCAGCCCAGCACTTCATCGCCCACCTGTACGTCCTGCACGCCTTCACCCAGGGCGTCCACCACGCCGGCGAGCTCGGCGCCGGGGACCGCGGGGAGAGTCGTCGGGCGGACGGCCTCCATCATCCCGGAGCGGATCTTGCCGTCCAGGGCGTTCAGCCCGGCCGCCCTGACGCGGACGCGGACCTGCCCGGGGCCGGGCTGTGGGACCTCGATGTCCGCCTCGTGCAGTACTTCCGTGCCGCCGAAACGGTCGAACTGGATGGCTTTCATGATGACTCCATTCCCGTGGCGATCAAAAGTGTGGCTGGCCACATGGATTAACCTAACAGCATTAACGTGGCTAGCCAAGTATTTGCGGACGTGAGGGTGGAGGCGGCCACCTCGGCTCACTGCGGGGTGTGCCGACCACGTGCATGGCCGATCACGTAGATGCCGCCAACGCCCTGCGGCGGGCAGGAACCGCGGCCGGCGGCGGGAGGACTGCCACGTCGATGCCATCAGCCTGGACGGCGTGGCGGGCGCCCCTCTGTGGGTCGCCTGGGCGAACTGCCCGCCGCATCCGGTGGCCTGCGCCCGGCGACTGATCGGAGAGCGCGCCGTGGCGACGGTGAAGACCTCCGCTCCCGTACTCACCCGCCTGTTACAGGCCGTGGGCCTGGGCGCGCGCTGGGTCCGCCCGCCGGGCGATGCGGACCTCCAGCAGTGCGAGGTCATGAAGATCGACCAGCAGGAGCGGCGGAAGTCCCTCACGGTCTACGCCACTTGCCGCCTCGCGGGCGCCTGTAGCGCTCGGCGCCGGGGAGTCGCATGGGCCGTGGTGCAGCCTGCCGTGCCCCGTCAGGTGCGCGTCGATGCTCAGGCGCCGTTCTGGAGGGGCGTCAGCCCCGATGGTCCTCCCGGCCTCGCGTCAGCGCCGACGCCATAGGGGTCCGACGGGCCGGGCGCGGGGACCGGCCTGCCGGCCTGGGCTGTGTACCTGGCCTCCGTACTCGACGGCGCCGGGCGGGTGCCGACCCGACCCGGCCACGGCACTCACCTCCGTCTGACGGCAGACCGGGAGGTGGCAGGTACGTCGAACCCGTGAACTCACCGACTCGGCCCACATGAACGGGCCGGTCGTTGCGCGATGCCGCCACAAGGCCGAGCCGGCAGGCCCCGTGCGATTCACATCACACCCTGCGCACCCGCCCACCAGAAAGCCTGACGCGTCAGATAATGTCGTGTCAGATGAACGGCTCGAATCCAGCGGGCCCCGCTCTCGACCGCACAGCGAAGTGCCTGATGAACACACTCGAATTCACCAATAGCGATCTGGATGTTCCGGTCGGCAGCAAGAACGAGACTGCCCCTCGGGTCAGCAGGAGGCGCTGGTCGACGCCGACTTCACCCACGCCGGCGGCCACCGGCTCGCCACCGAGTTCCCCGACTCCGGCAAGACACGCACCACCGGACTGATGAGCACGCCGTTGCGAGAGAGCCGGCTTCGCCGTTTCCGCTCCCACCGTCCCGGCCGAGGCGGTCCACCGCCCGTCCGCCGGGAACACCGCTGCCCCCACGCAGAAAGGTTGACCCCCATGACGAGCCTTCCCAGCCGACGGCGCCTCCTGACCACCGGAGCAGGCGCCGCGCTCGGCCTCGGCGCGCTCGGCACCACGGCGACCCCCGCCGCGGCCACCTCGGCCACAGCCGCACGCGGCGCCGGAGCCGAGGAGACCAGGACCCTCGACGAGCTGTACCAGGCCGCCATCGCCGAAGGCGGCAAACTCGTGATCTACGCCGGCGGCGACCTCGCCAACTCGGGCAGCGGCGCGGGCGCCCGGACCGCCTTCCGCCAGCGGTTCCCCCAGATCGACCTCAACCTCATCGTGGACTACAGCAAGTACCACGACGTCCGCGTGGACAACCAGTTCGCGACCGACACCCTGGTCCCCGACGTGGTGCAGCTGCAGACACTGCAGGACTTCACCCGCTGGAAGAGCCAGGGACGGCTGCTGCACTACAAGCCCGCCGGCTTCAGCAAGCTCCACAAGAAGTTCCGGGACCCGGACGCTGCCTGGGTGGCCGGCATGGTCATCGCCTTCAGCTACCTGTACGACGTGGCAGCGGCCGGCGCCGACGCACCGCAGACGCCGCTGGACCTGGTCGACCCGCGCTGGAAGGGCGCCATCGCCTCCTCCTACCCGCACGACGACGACGCGGTGCTCTACCTCTACGCCCTCTACGCCAAGACCTACGGCTGGGACTGGATAGCCGGCCTCGCCGCCCAGCAGCCCCAGTTCGCCCGCGGCTCCTTCTCCCCCGGCGCCGCGGTCACCAACAAGGAGAAGATCATCGGCATCGGCGCGGGCGGCAACCCGCTCGCCACCACCCCGACCCGCTGGATGATGACCGACGGGCACCCGTTCATGGCGTGGGGACAGCGAATCGCGATCCTGAAGCAGGCCGCCAACCCCACAGCGGCCAAGCTCTACCTCAACTGGCAGCTGTCCACCGAGCGCCAGACCTCCAACAGCTGGTCGGTGCGCACCGACATCGCGCCGCCCACCGGCCTCAAGCCGATCTGGGAGTACCCGAACGCCAACGTGGACGGGTTCCCCCGCTTCATGGAGGACAGGGCCCAGGTCGAGCGGCTGAAGCAGACCTTCGCCCTCTACTTCGGCGAGGTCAAGGGCGACCCGACACCCGGGTGGCCCGGTCTGCACCCAGGCGCCTGACCCCCGGCAGACCCCGTACGGGCCGGGCCCGACGACGCCCGGGCCGTCGCATGACGACGTCTTCGGCATCCCCATCAGCCCTCTCGGCGGGTGGGGATGCCCTTTCCCGCCGAGCACCGCCCGAGAGCCACGCTGACAACGCCCTCACGCGCCGCTGCTTCGCGGAGGCGTTGGTGATGCCGAGCGCCGCTTGGCTTCCTACGCGTCCGAGGGTGATGCTCCGCGCGGCCCGTGGGGCAGCGAGTCCGGCAACTATCCGGCCGTTCACGGTCGTTACTCGGCTATGCCACACGTGAGCCCCGCCTCGTCCCCAACTCCGCCCTTCTGGCCGCATTGTGGCCACGCCGCCACCCCGGAGGGCCCGATCGTGAAGCCACGCATCGTGTGGCTGGATCGTGGTCTGTGACCGGCCTGTCTCGCGCGGCGGGGAAACGAGTGGCTTGCCGGGGTGCGCGGAAAGTAGCTTGTCCTGGTCCTGCACGCCGCCCGCGAGGAGCTCTCATGTTCGAAGACCTCGGGGGTGTTTCTCCGGAGCGTGCCGCCGAGGACCACTACCTGCACACCACATGGCCCCAGGCCAGGGCCAAGCTGCTCGTCAGGGGCTGCTGAAGCCGGCGGGCGCCGGGGGAGTGCAGGTTGTTCACGGTGGCGACCTTGACCCGGGGTGTGCGCCGGCTGGGCGGTAGCGCCCGTGCCTTCGAGCGCCCCGGGCCAGGGCATGGCTTCCTTCAGCGTGGGTGGTAGACCGTGCTGGCGCGATCGGCGGGTGGGCGTCGGCGAGCACGTCCAAGGGGGGAAGCAGGTGGGTTCCCGCGATCTTGGATGTTCCGGCGGGTGAACCCGTCTACGGACGGCTTCTGGCTGTCTGTCCAGGCGGGGTTCGGGTGGTTTGGCGAAGGGTCTTGACCTTCGGGTTGTGTCTAGGCTTTACCGTCGGTGGTGCGAGGACCTGCCGCATATCGCAGCTGGCCGAGCGCCTCGGCATCCGGCCGCAACGCTGCTCTTCTACGAGGCCACTGGACTGCTGCTGCCGAGCGGACGGCGTCCGGAGATCGCGGGAACGGAGATCGCGGAGGTTTCTGCCCGGGGCGGGTTCGCGCCGGGGACTGAGCAGGTCAGGGCAGCGACGCGGGCGGCGAAGGTGCAGGCGTCGGTGAGGTCTTCGAGGTTCAGCCGGTCGAGTCGGCCGCCGAGGTGTCCGAGGGCGGCGAGGCGGTGCAGCAGGCCCGCGGTGAAGGAGTCCCCGGCCCCCCACGGTGTCCACGACGTCCACGGCCGGGGTCGGGACGGTGACGCGGTGGCCGTCGAGGGAGGCGAGGGCTCCGCGTCCGCCGAGAGTGATCACGACCAGGCGCGCGCCGGCGGCGTGCCAGGTGTCGCACGCCTCCTCGGGGCCGGCGCCGGGGAGGAGCAGGGCGAGGTCGTCCTCGCTGAGGCGGAGGATGTCGGCGAGGGCGCACCAGTGGGGGAGCCGTTCGCGGTAGGCGGCGGGCGGTACGAGCAGGGGCGGACGTTGGGGTCGATGGACACGGTGACGTGCTGGCGGGCCTTGGCGAGGTGGTCCTCGATGCGGGTGCCGCCGGGTTGGCGTATGAGTGCCAGGGAGCCGGTGTGCAGGCAGGCCGCGCTCTCCCACCCGGTGGTGGCGAGTTCCTCGTCGGTCCACTGCCAGTCGGCCGCGCTGTCGGCGTAGAAGGTGTACGTGGCCTGGCCGGTCTCGTCGAGGTCGGCGATGGCGAGGGTGCTGGGCTCGGCGGCGGTCACGCTGCCGGTCAGGTCGACGCCGGAGGCGCTGAGACGGGCACGGAAGAGGGTGCCGAAGGCATCCGTGGAGAGGCGCCCGAGGAAGCGGGTGGGGGTGCCGAACCGGGCGAGGGCTACGGCGGTGTTGGCGGGGCCGCCGCCGGGCAGGGCGCGCAGCGCGAGTTCATCGGAGCTGGACCGGGCCGGGTCGGTGAAGGCGTCGGCGACGCATTCGCCGAGGACGGTGACGGCGACGCTGCTGAGGGCCCGGGGTCGGGCCATGGTGACGGTCTGCCTCTCTCAGGAAGAGCGCGGGTCGCGAAGGACCGGGGCGGTGGCCTGATGCAGCCCTTGCACGGGTATTGACATGCCGCTCAAGACGGACGTAACTTCCCTGCCACAAGGAAGTAACGCGCGTTATTAAAGCGCGAAACCGGAGACGGTGTTTCGCCTCCGGCTGGTCGAAGGGGACTGGAAGTGGCCACGAACAAGACGCATCGCGTGACCATGAGCGATGTGGCGCTCCATGCGGGTGTCTCGCGGACCACCGTCTCCTTCGTCCTCAACGACAAGCCCGGCGCCGCCATCCCCGAGGAGACCCGTCGGCGGATCCTGGCGGCGATCGAGGAGCTCGGCTACCGGCCCAACGCCGGGGCGCGGGCGCTGGCCGCGAACCGCAGCGGGTGGTTCGGGCTGATCACCGAGATCGTGACCGGCCCGTTCGCGGGGGAGGTGATCACGGGCGCGCAGAGCCGCGCCTGGGGTGACCGGAGGTTCCTGCTGATCGCCGCGAGCGAGGGCGATCCCGCCCAGGAAGCCGCCGCGCTCGACCAGATGCTGGAGCACCGGGTGGAAGGGCTGCTGTACGCCACGACCTGGCACCGTGCCGTCACGCTGCCCAAGGCCGCCCGGGAGGTGCCGACGGTGCTCGTCAACTGCTACGACGCGGAAGGGGAGCTGCCGTGCATCCTGCCCGACGAGGTGTCGGGCGGATACAAGGCGACCCGCCGGCTCCTGGACGCCGGTCACACCCGCATCGGGTTCATCAACCTCGACCCGGCGATCCCGGCCGCCATCGGCAGGCGCGAAGGGTACGAACGTGCCCTGCGTGAGGCCGGGATCAGCCCCGACCCCTTTCTCGTCGTCCCCGGCTGGGCGACCGCCGACAGCGCCTATGACGCCGCCTGCGAACTGCTGGACCGCCCGGCCGGCGACCGGCCGACCGCGCTGTTCTGCGGAAACGACCGGATGGCGATGGGCGCGTACGACGCGATCAAGGAACGTGGGCTGCGCATTCCGCACGACGTGGCCGTGGTGGGGTTCGACAACCAGGAACTCATCGCCGCCTATCTGCGGCCGAAGCTGACGACGCTCGCCCTGCCTTTCGAGGCCATGGGCACCAAGGGCATCGACATGCTCGCCGCTCTCGCAGCGGGGCAGCCGCTCGACACCCGTCGGGTGACGATCGACTGCCCGCTGCTCGAACGCTCGTCGGTCTGACTGCGAATCAGTCCGCCGAGTAATCCCGTCCCGTCTTCGCCCTGTGTGTTGAAGAGAGGAAAAGAGTCTCCATTATGGCACCCTCCCGCATACCTTCACGGCGGCCCCGAGCCGTCCTGAGAGCGGTCACCGCGAGCGCCGCCGCGGCCCTGGTCCTGTCCGCCTGTACGGGTGGCTCGGGCACCGCCGGCGCCGGTGACACCTCCGGCAACCAGCTGCTCACCATCCCGCGCGAGGATCTGGCGACGTTCACGCGCAACTTCAACCCGCTCTCCCCGCAGGCCGCCCCCATGACCCTCCAGTCGGTCTACGAGCCGCTGGCGGTGCACAGCATGGCCGATGCCAAGGACACGCCGTGGCTGGCCACCAAGTGGGAGCAGGCCAAGGACGGCAAGTCCCTCACCTTCACGCTGCGCGACGGCGTCAAGTGGTCGGACGGCCAGGCG
Source organism: Streptomyces sp. NPDC032822 (assembly GCF_055578825.1). Lineage (NCBI taxonomy): Bacteria > Bacillati > Actinomycetota > Actinomycetes > Kitasatosporales > Streptomycetaceae > Streptomyces > Streptomyces sp. NPDC032822. Next base: position 161,974 of record NZ_JBVIOL010000015.1, read on the forward strand.
CTCACCGCCGCCGACGTCGTCTACACCTTCGAGCTCCAGAAGAAGGTGCTGGGCGGCTTCGACTACCTGGACAAGGTCGCCGCGGTCGACGCCCACACGGTGAAGTTCTCGTTCAACAAGGCGTTCTCGACCGCCTTCTACGAGATCAGCGGCCACTACATCCTGCCGAAGCACATCTGGTCCAAGGTGAAGGATCCGGCGAAGTTCACCAACCCGAACCCGGTCGGCACCGGCCCGTACACCAAGATCGAGAAGTTCCAGAGCCAGTCGTACGAGCTGCGCAAGAACCCCGACTACTGGCAGCCGGACAAGCAGCGGATCGCAGGCATCCAGATGCTCGCCTTCTCCGGCAACGACAGCGCCAACATCGCCTTCACCAGCGGCGAGGTGGACTGGACGCAGTCGTTCATCCCGGACATCGAGAAGTCCTTCGTCGCCAAGGACAAGAAGCACAACCACTACTGGTTCCCGGCCACCGGCGCCATGATCAACTGGCAGTTGAACACCACCAAGGCGCCCTTCAACGACCCGGCCGTGCGCAAGGCGCTCAGCATGGCCGTCGACCGCGACCAGATCACCGAGGTCGCGATGAACGGCTACGCCGAACCCGCCGACTGCACGGGCCTGGCCCGCACGTACGACAAGTGGCGCGACACGTCGCTGGCCGCCTCCTGCACCTGGACGAAGTACGACAGCGCCGCAGCGGCCAAGGCCCTCGACGCGGCCGGCTACGAGGAGAGCGGCGGCAAGCGGAAGCTGAAGAACGGCAAGAACTTCACGCTCGACATCTCCGTCGGCTCCGCCTCCTCCGACTGGATCTCGGTCGCCAACATCATCAAGCAGGACCTCGCGAAGGTCGGCATCACCGCCACCGTGAAGACGCCCGACTGGTCGGTCGTCCAGTCCTCGTACAACACCGGCACCTTCGACACCGGCATCGTGTGGAGCAACAACGGCGCCACCCCGTACGAGTACTTCCGGGGCGTGATGTCGACCAGGATGGTGCAGCCGGCCGGCAAGCAGGCCACGGAGAACTACCACCGCTTCGGCGACAAGAAGGCCGACAAGCTCATCGACGCCTTCGCCGCCGCCACGGACGAGAAGACGCAGGCCGAGCAGATGAACGGCCTGCAGGAGCTGTACGACAAGGACGCGCCCGTCGTCCCGCTGTTCACCGGCCCCGAGTGGGGCGCGTACACGGACGCCCGCTTCACAGGCTGGCCCACCGAGAAGAACCCGTACGCCACCCTCGGCAACCGCAACGGCAGCACGATCCTCGTGCTCACGTCGCTGAAGCCCGTCAAGGGCTGACGCCGCCCGCGGACCGGCGGCCGCCCTCCTCCCCGGACGGCCGCCCCCGCGCACCGAGCCACACGTTCACCCCCCACCGACAGGGAGCACGACCCGTGCGTCTGATCCTGCGCAACCTGGGGTTCTATCTGCTCGCCTTCTGGGCCTCCATCACCCTGAACTTCGTTCTCCCGCGCTTCATGCCGGGCGACCCGGTCTCCCGGATGTTCGCGCAGGCCCAGGGCACCATGCCGCCCGAGCAGATGGCCCAGCTGCGGAAACTCTTCGGCCTCGACAACCGCCCCCTCTGGGAGCAGTACGTCTCCTACGTCAAGAGCGTCTTCACCGGCGACCTCGGCATCTCCATCTCCCGCTTCCCCACCCCGGTCACCGACGTGATCGGCTCGCAGATCGGCTGGACCCTGCTGCTCGGCGGCGTCGCGCTCGTCATCGCGGCCGTGCTCGGCAACGTGCTCGGCATCGTCGCCGCCTGGCGGCGCGGCGGCGTCCTGGACTCCGCCTTCCCGCCCCTGCTGATCTTCGTCGGCTCGTTCCCGTACTTCTGGCTGGCCATGGGCGCGCTGTACCTGTTCGGGGTGAGCCTGGGCTGGTTCCCCATGCGGCACGCCTACGACGTCGGCCTGACCCCCGGCTTCAACGCCGAGTTCCTCTCCAACGTCGCCACCCACCTGGTGCTGCCCGCACTGACCATCGTGCTGGTCTCCGTCGGCGGCTGGATGCTCGGCATGCGCAACACCATGATCGCCACAGCGGCCGAGGACTACATCACCATGGCCGAGGCCAAGGGGCTCAGCCCCTCGCGGATCATGTTCCGCTACGCCGCCCGCAACGCCCTGCTGCCCTCCGTCACCAACTTCGGCATGGCCCTCGGCTTCGTCGTCGGCGGCGCCCTGCTCACCGAGGTCGTGTTCGCCTACCCGGGCATCGGCTACCAGCTGCTGATCGCCGTCCAGGGTCTGGACTACCCGCTGATGCAGGGCATCTTCCTGACGATCACGGCGGCGGTGCTGATCGCGAACTTCCTCGTCGACCTCGTCTATGTCCGCCTCGACCCGCGCGTCCGCGTCCGCTGAGGAGGCTGCCGACATGACCGCCATCGACATCGCCACGGCCCCCGCGCCGACGGCCCCCGTGGGCGCTTCCCGCCGGCGCGGACTGCTGCGCCAGCTCATCGACAGCAAGAAGGCGCTGACCGGGCTGATCCTGCTCGCTCTGTTCGCGCTGCTTGCCCTGCTCGCACCCGTCCTGGCACCCGGTGACCCGTCGTTCATCAACTCCACGGGCAGCCAGGCCCCGTCGGCCGCGCACTGGCTCGGTACGACCGCCAAGGGACAGGACGTGCTCGCCCTCACCCTGTGGGGTGCGCGCAGCTCCCTGTTCGTGGGGTTCACAGTGGGGCTCGTGGCGACCGCGGTCGCCATCCTCGTCGGCCTCGCATCCGCGTACTTCGGCCGCATCGTCGACGATGCGCTGACCCTGGTCACCAACATCTTCCTGCTGCTGCCCGGCCTGCCGCTGCTCATCATCCTGGCCGCGTTCCTGCCGCCCGGCACCTCCACCGTGATCCTGGTCCTCGTCGTCACCGGCTGGGCGGGCTCGGCCCGGGTCCTGCGAGCTCAGGCCAAGTCGATCCGCGGCAAGGACTTCGTGGCCGCGGCAGTCGTCACCGGGGAGCGTCCGCTGCGGATCATGTTCCGCGAGATCCTGCCCAACATGGCGTCCGTGGTGATGACCACGCTGCTCGGCTGCGTGATCTTCGGCATCGGCGCCCAGGCCGGCCTGGAGTTCCTCGGCCTCGGCGACACCAGCGTCGTCAGCTGGGGCACCAACCTGTACTGGGCCAGCAACGACGGTGCGCTGATGACCGGCGCATGGTGGGCCTTCGTCCCCTCAGGACTGTGCATCGCGCTCGTCGCCTTCACGCTCGCGCTGGTCAACTACGCGGTCGACGAGATCACCAACCCCAGGCTGCGCAACCGCCGTGCCCGCCGTGAGAGGAAGGGCTGAGCCATGGAACCCGTACTTGAGGTGAACGGCCTGCGCGTCGAATACCGCGGTGACGGACGCACCGTCGTGGGCGCCGACGACGTCTCCTTCTCCATCGGCGCCGGAGAGATCTTCGGCCTCGCCGGAGAATCCGGCTGCGGCAAGTCGACCATCGCCAACGCGGTGATGCGGCTGCTCAAGCCTCCGGCGGACATCACCGCGGGCAGCATCCGCTTCCAGGGCCGGGACGTCCTCGCCCTGGACGCACGAGAGCTGCGCGCCTTCCGGTGGCGGGAGATCGCCATGGTCTTCCAGTCGGCGATGAACTCCCTCAACCCCGTGCTGACCATCGGCGAGCAGATCGTCGACATCTTCACCACCCACGAGAAGATGAAGAAGCGGGCCGCGCGGGAGCGGGCCGGCGAACTGCTGGAGCTGGTGGGCATCGACCCGGGAAGGCTGAAGGCGTACCCGCACCAGCTCTCCGGCGGAATGCGCCAGCGCGTGGTCATCGCCATGGCCGTGGCCCTGAAGCCAAGGCTGCTGATCATGGACGAGCCGACCACCGCGCTCGACGTGGTCGTGCAGCAGGAGATCATGGCGCAGATCCGCGACCTCCAGCGGGAGCTGGGTTTCTCCATCCTCTTCATCACCCACGACATGTCCCTGATGATCGAGCTGTCGGACCGCATGGGCGTGATGTACGGCGGTCGGATCGTCGAACTCGCCGACGCCAAGGACCTGTTCGCGGGACCGCTCCACCCCTACACCGAGGCGCTGATGAACGCCTTCCCGCCGCTGACCGGCCCGCGCCAGGAGCTCACCGGCCTCTTCGACGCCCCGCGCACCGCCGACAGCTGCGGCTTCCACGTCCGCTGTCCCGAGGACCGCTCGGACTGCTCCACGAACATCCCCGACCTGCGCGAGATCGCGCCCGGCCGCTGGGTGGCCCGCAGCGAGGCCCGCAGCTCGGAAGGAGTCTCCCGATGACCGAACCCCTGCTGTCCGTACGCGGTCTGACCAAGGACTTCCAGGTCGGCACCGTCTTCTCCCGGCGCCGCGTCCGAGCCGTCAACGACGTGTCCTTCGACCTGCCGGCCGGCCGGATCACCGCCCTGGTCGGCGAGTCAGGCAGCGGCAAGTCCACCATCGCCCGCTGCCTCGCCCGCCTCGAACAGCCCTCCGCCGGACGGGTACTGCTCGACGGCCAGGACATCCTGCGCACCGAGCGGCGCCGGGTGTCACGGGCGTACCGCCGCAAGGTCCAGATGGTCTTCCAGGATCCCTTCGGCTCACTCAACCCCGTCCACCGCATCGAACACTTCCTCACCCGGGCCCTCGTCCTGCACGGCCACTCCGCCACACCGGAGGCGCTGCGCGAGCTGATGAAAACGGTCGGCCTGACCAAGGACATGCTCCAGTCCTACCCGCACGAACTCTCCGGCGGCCAGCGTCAGCGCGTCTCCATCGCCCGTGCGCTGGCGGTGGAGCCACGCCTCATCCTGGCCGACGAACCGACGTCGATGCTGGACGTCTCCGTGCGCGTCGGCGTGCTCAACCTGATGCGGCGCCTGCGCGAGGAGCGGAACATCGCCATGCTCTACATCACGCACGACCTGGGCTCCGCCCGCTACCTCGCGGACACCACGATGGTCATGTTCGCCGGCGAACTCGTCGAGGGCGGCGACGCGTTGGCCGTCATGGACGCCCCCGCCCACCCCTACACCCGCCTGCTGCTGTCCGCCGTACCCGACCCCGAACGGGCCGGCAGCTACGACCCCGTCGAGCGCGCCAAGCACCGCGAGGCGATCCTCAACCCCACGTCCTGCCCCTACGGCGACGACGGCACGTGCAGCCGCACCGAGTCGGTCCGCCACATCGTCGGCGAGGACGACGGCCAGCCCCACTGGGTGCGCTGCCATCTGCGCGCACCCGCCTCCGACATCGCCCGCCGTGTCCTGAAGGCCACGGACCGGCAGGCCACCGAGGCAACCGCGGCCCCCGACGCCCCCGACGCCCCCGACGCCCCCGACGCCCCCGACGCCACCGAGAAAGCGGAGACCACCGCCGCATGACCCACGACCTCACCTTCCCCGCCGGCAGCCACACCGCCGAGGGGCTGGCCGAACGCGCCCTGCGCGACCCCCACCGCCCCCGCTTCCACTTCACCTCGCCCGGCGGCTGGCTCAACGACCCCAACGGGCTGAGCCATTGGAACGGCGTCTACCACCTCTTCTACCAGTACAACCCGCTCGCCGCCGCCCACCACCGCATCCACTGGGGCCACGCCACCAGCACCGACCTCGTGCACTGGACCGACGAACCGGTCGCCCTCGTCCCCGGCACCGACGGCCCCGACCGCGACGGCTGCTGGTCCGGCGTCCTCGTCGACGACGGGGGAGTCCCCACGCTCGTCTACTCGGGCAGGCACGGCGAACATGAACTCCCCTGCGTGGCCAGGGGATCGGCCGACCTGCGGTACTGGACCAAGGACCCGGCCAACCCGGTCATCACTACCCCGCCCGAGGGCGCCGACATCACGGCATTCCGCGACCACTGCGTGTGGCGGGAGGGCCAGGTGTGGCGGCAACTGGTGGGCTCGGGCATCCGCGGCGTCGGCGGAACGGCCTTCCTGTACGAATCCGAGGACCTGCGCAGCTGGCGCTACATCGGCCCCCTGCTGAGCGGTGACGCTTCGCAGAACCGGGGCGAGCTCGACTGGGCGGGCACGATGTGGGAGTGCGTCGACCTCTTCCGGCTCGGCGAGGACGAGGAGGCCGACAGCACCGACGTACTGGTCTTCTCCGCCTGGGACGAGGGCAACACCCACCACCCCCTGTACTGGACCGGCCGCTACCGGGGCGACACCTTCACCCCGACCGCCCTCCACCGCCTCGACTACGGCGGCCGCTACTTCTACGCCCCCCAGTCCGCGCGCGACGAGCACGGCCGCCGCATCATGTTCGGCTGGCTCCAGGAGGGCCGGACGGACGAGGCGAACGCGCGGGCCGGCTGGTGCGGTGTGATGTCCCTGCCCAGGCTCGTCACGCTCGCCACGGACGGCGGTCTGTATCAGGCCCCGGCGCCGGAGCTGGCCGAGCTGCGGCGGGAGCGCGTAGAGGTGGCTCCGGGCCGGCTGGCCGACCCGTACACCCGGCTGCCCGCCGTGCGCGGGGACCAGCTGGACATCGAGACGACGCTGCGTCTCGCTCCCGGAGCGACCGCCCGGCTCGTGGTCCGCGAGACGCCGGACGGCGTGGAACGCACGGTCGTGGAGGTGAGCCGGTCGCACGACGGAGCGGGCGGCACCCTGAGCCTGAACCGCGAGAGCAGTAGCCTCGACCCGACGGTGGACACCGAACCGCGTTACGGCGAACTGCCGTTGGACCCCGACGGCCGGGTCGACCTGCGCGTCCTCGTCGACCACTCCGCACTGGAGATCTACGCCAACGGGCGTGCCTTGACCGCCCGCATCTACCCCACCCGCCCGGACGAGGCCGTGGGCGTGGGTGTCGGTGGCGACGGCGACGTGACCCTGGAGCGGTTCGACGCCTGGCAGATGGCGTCGGCCTTCACCGACGGACCCCGGCCGCTGTGGCCGTGACGGTCTTACACACGACCGCGGCCCGCGGGGTGGACGTCCCCCCGGGCCGTGGCCCACCCTCGCCTGTTCTTCTCAGGAGCTGCCATGAGCGTGTCCCGCCGTACCCTCCTGCTCGCCGGAGGAACCGCCGCCACCCTGCTGCCTCTCGGAGGCATCCTCCCCGCAGCACAGGCCGCCACCCCGAGCGCCGCCGGAGCGACCCCGGCCGCCACCCCGATTCCCGACCCCGTCCCTGTCACCGGTACCTGGACCCGCACCTCCGACGGCGGCCAGAAGGCGACCGTCGGCCGTCGCGGGCCCGCCCTCGCCCTGTCCGAGCAGCAACTCGCGGCCAAGGGCACGTACGCGGCCCGCGTCACGCCCCGATCCTCTTCCTCCACAGGCGCGTTGGTGTTCCGGGCAGCCCTGGACGGCTCGACCGGATACGCGGTCGCCCTCGACCCCAGCCGCGCCCGCATACGGCTCTACGACCTGGCCGACGGCGACACACTCGCCACCGCTCCACTTCCAGGCGCGCGGACCGCAAGACCCTATGACCTCGAAGTGGCAGTCGACGGGCCCGAGCTGACGGTGCGTGTCGACGGCGAACGGCTCCTCCACACCGAGGACCACCGCCACGACACCGGCTCGGTGGGCCTGCTCGCCCAGGGCGGCACGGTCACCTTCGGCCCGCCCTCCCTCTCCTCGGTCACCACCAACCTCACCGGCTGGACCACGAGCGGCGGCACCTGGATGGCGAGTCCGCTGGGCTGGCGCGCGGCCCCGACCCCGGGAGCCACCGCCCGCGCCCTCACCACGACCAAGACGTACGACACCGCGCTCCAGGCCGACCTGCTCCTGCACGACGCTTCCGCCATCGCCTCACTGCTGGTGCGCACCGACGCCAAGGCCACCCACGGCTACGGCGTTCAGGTCGACGCGGGCCAAGGCAGGCTGAGGCTCTACCGCATCGACGGCAACGTCACCCTCGGCACGTATACGACCACCATCAAGTCCGGTACGGTCTACCGCCTGCGCGTCGAAGCCGAACACGACGAACTCCGCGTGCACTGGCAGACCAACTTCCTCTCTCCCGATGGCTACAGCCCCGTCATCAGCGCCCAGGACTCCACCCACACCAAGGGCCGACTCGCCGTCACGGCATCGGGCGGAGCGGTGTCCTTCGAGAACATTGCCGCGCCCGACCTCGCCACCGGCCTCCCGGGCTGGACGGCCCGCTCCGGCACCTGGACCCCCGACCTGCGCGGCATCCGCGGCGAGAACGGCCTGCGCACGGCCCCCTTCGCCGACGGCGATCTGGTGGCGATAGCCGACATCACACCCGGCGGCCCCTCCTCCTCGGCCGGCCTCGTCCTGCGCGCGTCCGTGAACGGCTCCGGCGGCTACGAAGCCCGCCTGGAAGCCGGCCGCAACGCCGTCGTCCTGCTGGACCGCTCCTCCGGCGCCCGCCTCGCCTCCGCCTCCGGCCCGGTCCGGCCCATCGCGTCCGGCGGCACCTATCGCGTCGAGGCACGAGCGACGAGCAGAACCATCGAGGTGTACGTGGACGGCGTACGGGCGCTCAAGACCCGCGTGTCCCGCACCAAGGGCGCCACCGTCGGCACCGCAGCCGCGCACGGGACGTCGTACTTCCAGCACGTCGAAGTCCACAGCACCGCCGACTACTTCACCGAGCCCTACCGCCCCACGTACCACTACTCCCAGCTCGCCGGCTCCGCCAGTGACCCCAACGGCCTGGTGTACTACGACGGCGAGTACCACCTCTTCCACCAGGACCAGGGCCGCTGGGCGCACGCGGTCAGCACCGACCTCCTCCACTGGCATGCCCTGCCGATCGCCCTGCCCTGGAACGCGTACGGCAACTGCTGGTCGGGCTCGGCGATCGTCGACGCGGACGACACCTCCGGCCTCTTCGACGGCGGCTCGGGCCTGATCGCGTACTACACCAGCTATCACCCGGACAAGCCGGGCGGAAATGCCAGCGTGCGCATCGCCTACAGCAAGGACAAGGGCCGCTCGTGGCAGTGGCACGGCGGCTCGACCCCGGCCGTGCAGAACCCGGGAGGCCCCGACGCCGGCTGGACCTTCCGCGACCCGAAAGTCATCCGCGACGAGGCTCACGACCAGTGGCTGATGGCCGTCTCCGGCGGCGACCACATCCGCTTCCTCACCTCCACCGACCTCCTCACCTGGACCCAGGTCAGCTCCTTCGGCTACGGCGACTGGGCCACGCCCGGCGTCTGGGAGTGCCCCGACTTCTTCCCCCTGCCGGTGGATGGCGACAAGGACAAGGTGAAGTGGGTCCTCACCCTGAGCACCGGTGCCGTACGCGCCACGAACGGCTCGGCCGCCCAGTACTTCACGGGCGAGTGGAACGGCACCGGTTTCACTCCCGACCAGAAGGCCGGCACCGTCCTGCGCGCCGACTCCGGCCGCGACTACTACGCCGCCATGTCGTTCTGCGGCCTGCCCGACGGCCGCCGCGTCTGGCTCGGCTGGATGAGCAACTGGGACTATCCCTTCAGCGCCCCGACCGGCGGCTGGAACGGCCAGCTGAGCACCCCCCGCGAACTGACCCTCACGGACACCGTCGACGGCGTACGCCTGGCGCAGCGCCCGGTCCCGGAGCTGGCCACGCTGCGCACGTCCACCACGACCCGCAAGGACCTCGCCGTCGGCCCCGACTCCGCGAACCCGCTCGCGGGAGTCCGGGGCATCGCCTACGAGATCGAGGCCGAGATCACGCTTGGCACCGCAACGGAGATCGGCTTCCGGCTCCGGACCGACGACGACCAGCACACGACAGTCGGATACGACGCCGAGGCGCAGGAGTTGTTCGTGGACCGCTCGGCATCGGGCCTGAGCGACTTCACGCAGTACTTCGCGGGCCGCACCACCGCGCAGATGAAGACGGCCGGCGGCCGCGTGACCCTGCGTGTGTACGTCGACTCGTCCTCGGTCGAGGCATTCGGCGCGGACGGACAGGCCGCCGTGACCAGCCTGATCTTCCCCGGCCCGGACACCGACGGCATGGCCTTCTACGCCAAGGACGGCACCGCACACATCGACTCGCTCAAGGTGCACAAGCTGGACAGCACCTACCGCCTGGTGGACCGTGTGAAGCCGTTGGCAGTCGCCCCGACCGGCGGTGAATTCCGCTCGGACCTCGGCAACTTGACGATCACCCCCGCCGGCCGCTGGTCGACGGGCAGCGCGGGCCGCGCCGGAAGCTTCGACAAGGACTCCAACGCGATCTCCTCCCGCACGGCGGCGGACTTCGACCTCACCACCCTGGTCCGGCTCGGCGGCCCCGACCCGGACACGGGCGGTGCCCTCTCCCTCCTGTGGCGCGCCTCCTCTGACGGCGCCGACGCCTACTGCCTCAACATCGACCCCGACCTGCGCGTGATCCGTCTGGTCGCCAAGGCCAACGGCTTCTTCGACGACGGCGCCGCCCTCGCCCGCGTCCCGGCCCTGGTCCGCCGCGGCACGACCTACCCCGTCCGCATCCTCACCGAGGGCGACCGCATCCAGGTGTTCCTCAACGGCGCACGGATCATCGACGTGACGGACACGACGTACGCAGACGGCCACATCGCCCTGAACGTGTTCGGCGGGAGGGCGGCGTACCAGGACACCTACGCGCACGAGCTGTGACCGCCGGTCAAGCCGACAAGCAACCGTGACCGCGAAGACTCCGCCCTCCCCGCACTGGGCGGAGCCTCCGCACGTGGGACGGAGGATCCGCTGCACGAAGGTTCTCTCTCCTCGGCTGGCCTGGGCGGACGCGGCTGCCTCTGTGATACGTGTCCAACTCTAAGACGCTCAGGGGCTATTGAGGGGGTGGAAGCCGAGCAGTTGTCACCGAGCAGCCTCCCAGGCCGTCCACAACCCGGCGTACACACCACCGGCATCAACCAGCTCTCCGTGGGTGCCGGTCTCGATGATCCGACCGCGCTCCATCACCATGATCCGGTCGCAGGTTGCTGCTTGGGAGAGACGGTGCGCGACCACGACCGCGGTACGCCCGGCGAGGACAGCATCAGCCGCGCGGTCGAGCTGTCCGGCGTAGGCGGAGCCGGCCTCGGCGGTCGCTTCGTCAAGGATCACCAGATCAGCGTCGGCGAGCAGCAGGCGGGCTAGGGCGAGTTGCTGCGCCTGTGCGTCGGTGATCGGGTGTCCGCCGACACCCAGCAGGGTGTCCAACCGGTGGGGGAGAACATCGAGGACCGATGCGGCGCCGGTGGCTTCCAGCGCTGCATGGAGGTCGCCGTCGGTGGCCCCGGGCGCGGCGAGGGTGAGGTTGTCGCGCAGGGTGTCGGCGAAGACGTGGACCTCCTGGGTGATCATCGTGGTACGGCTGGGGCGAGTCACCCTCCCGGCCTCGGGCAGGTGGGTGCCGGCGATCACGCCGGCGAGCGTGGTCTTGCCCGCCCCGGACACGCCGACGACGGCCACGCGCTGACCGGAGGGGATGTCCAGGGTGATGTCGTCGAGCACCCGTGGCCCCTCGCTGTAACGGAACGAGACCTCGTCGAGCCGTACGGAGGTGCTCGCGGCCTGCGCTGGGACATCTGATGAGCCGAACGCCATCGTGACGACCCCGATCATGCGGCTCAGCGAGGCGAGGGCGGACTGGAGGGTGTCGATGACCAGCAGCAGCTGGTTGACCGGTCCGAGCAGGCGTAGCACGAGCAGCATGGCGGTGGTGGCGCCGCCGACGGTCGATGCGTTGTGGTCGATGAGGACGAAGCCGACGACGAGTACGGCGGCCAGGCTCAGGCACTCCCCGAGGTTGAGCCGGGCATTGAGCATGCTCAGCACGGTGCGTGCGCGGAGCGACTGCCCCGCGACGCGCCAGGAGTCCGTCATCACAGCCCGGTGTCGTTGCTCGGCGAGCCCGAAGCCGAGCACGGTGGCGTAGCCGCGCTGGGACTCGAGGATCTGCTGGGCACGCGCGCTCATCGCCGTGCGCTCGGCGCGGTAGACCCCCAGTCCGATGCGCAGGTACCACCGCACTGCCAGCACGTAGACCGGCAGGACGACGGCGAAGGCGGCCGCGTAGGGCCATTCCAGTGCGGCGAGCCCGCCCAGCGACACGACGATGGTGAAGGCGGTGACGGTGAGCACCGGGATCACGGCGGGGGCGGCGTCGGCGACCGCGGTGACGTCGTCGCTGGACCGCGAGATCAGGTCCCCGGTACCGGCGCGCTCGACGTGGTGCTGCGGGAGCGTCATGGCGCGGCTCACGAGCTCCTCGCGCAGCGCGGCGAGGATCGAGTGGTAGACGCGGGTGGCGAGCACGATCGTCAGCGCGGTGCCCGCGGCGCCGAGGAGCGCCGAGAGCACCATGGCGGCCGTGACCGTCAGCACTGTGGCGAGGTCCGCGGTGCCGGCCTGCACGCGGTCGACGAGGTATCCGATCGCCACGGAGACGATCAGCTCGACGCCGGTGCTGACGATCCCCAGCACTGCGGTCGCGGTGAGCCGGAGCCGGTACCCGCGGCTGAGCCGCCACACCTCCCGGAGCGTCTCGCGGCCGCTCGCGACGGGCAGCCCGGCATCGCAAGCCGTGGTCTTGGCCACGACGGAAGTGCCGTTCACAGCGCCGTCCTTGAGAGTGCGGGTACGTCGTCAGGCAGCTCGACGACGCGGTCGCAGGCAGCGAGCAGCGCCGGGGCCGAGGCGATCAGCAGTGTCGAGCGGCCTGCCCGGACACCGCGCAGGCGGCCCGCGATCGTGTGCTCGGTGACCGAGTCGACCGCGGTGGTCGGGTCGTGCAGCACGAGCACCGGCGCGTCGCTCGCCAGGGCGCGGGCGAGCGCGACCCGCTGGCGCTGGCCGCCCGAGAGCCGGTTGCCGCCCTCGCCGACCGGGACGTCGAGGTCGGCCGCGAAGTCGTCGCAAGCGGCGGCCCGCACCGCGGCGTCCACCCGCTCGGGCGCGCCCGCGATCACGGCGACGTTGTCGCGCAGGGTGCCGCTGAACAGCGTGACGCGGTGGGGCGCGACGGTGATCCGGGCGCGGTACTCGACCGGGGACAGCTCCCTGGCCGCGATCCCGTCGAGCCGCACCTCGACCGCTGCCTCGGGCCGCGGGTCCAGCAGCGCCTCGACGACACGGGCGGCGGTCCGGTCGTCGGCGCGCACGCCCACGAGCTCGCCGGGCTCGACCCGGATCGTCACGCCGGGCCCGGAGACGCCCGGCACGACCACGTCCAGTTCGGGCAGCGCGTTGACCTCCTGTCGGGTCGCGTCATCGGGCCCGGCCGTCGGCGTGGCGTTGTCCCGCAGCATGTCGAGGACACGCACGGACGAGGCGCGGGCGCCGGCGAGATTGGGGACGGACGTGCTCGCGATGGCCTGGATCTGCGGCAGCAGCGCCTGGGCGAGCCCGACGGCGGTGATCAGCCCGCCGATGCTGAGCTGTCCGTCCACGGCGAACCAGCCCGCCAGCCCCACCACCGCGGCGACGAACGTGCCGCTGACCACGCCCGAGCCCACCAGGAACCTCCCCAGCAGGCCCGCGTTGCGCCTGGCGCCGACAAGGGTCTTCTGGCTTGCCTGCCGGTACCGGCTGGTCGCCTCGGCCTCGGCACGCATCCCCTTGATCACCCGGTAGCCGGCGACCAGGTCCGTGGCCTGTCCGACCGTGGAGGCCAGCAGCCCCTGGTACTCGCGGGTGTCCCGGGAGAGCCGCTCGCTGAGCACGCCCATCGACCAGACCGCGACCGGCGCCCCGAACAGCACCACGAGTCCGAGCAGCCAGTGCGTCGCCAGCAGCGATACCGCGATGAATCCGATGGCGGTGATCCTGGAGACCGGGATGATCGTCAGGATCACCGCGTTGGACAGGCGCGCGACATCACTCGTCATCACCGAGACCACGTTGCCGCCCGGCGCGCGGGCGGTGCCGCCGACCGGGTGCAGCACGCCCGTGGAGAGGGTGCCGCGGAGTCGGTGCTGCAGTACCTGCACCGCGTGGGCGGTCAGCCGCAGCGAAAGCCTCGCCGCCGACGTCAGCGCGACGTAGAGGGCCACCAGCACGCCGAGCCACAGGACCAGCTGTCCCTCGTCCCCGGTCGCAACGGCCCGGTCGATCGCGAGTCCCATCACCACCGGGACCGCGGACTCGCCCACCTGCCAGACGATCGCCAGCAGCATCGCGGGAACGCTGATCCGCCTCACCGAGAAGATCACGCGCAGCAGGAACCGGCCCGGGGTGGTCCCCGGCCCGGAGTCGAACGGCCGAGCGTCGAGCGGCTCGGCGGGATCTAGCAGGAGCACCGGCAGCCGGCGGGTCAGCGGCCCTCGCCCCAGTCCTGCGGTGTCGGCGCCCGAGAAACGCGAGGAGTTCCTCATCCCTGGCTCCGATTCCTGCTCGGGAGCGGGAAGCACCAGAGCAGGGCATCGGCGAACATCCCTCGCCACCATGCGTAGTCGTGTCCCCCGGCGAACTCTCTGTACAGGGTGTCGTAGCCCTTCCCGGTGAGTACGTGGTCCAGCCAGCGACTGTGGGTGTTCGAGCTCTCCAGCTCACCGACGTCGTGGAAGATGCGGACCGGTGCCGTTTCTGCTGCCAGGTAGTCGGCGATCAGTGCCGGTACGGGGATGCGGCGCAGCAGCTCGCCCGATCCGGTGCCCCACCTGAGGTCAGGGTGGTACCCGCACGACGGGGACTGGAGGATGGCGTTGCCGAACGTCGTCGGGTGGTGGAGCGCTGTCCAGCCGGCGCACAGACCGCCGAAGCTCTCACCGGCGAGCGCGACGTCACCGGGGTCCCGCGAGAGCGGATACCGGTGGTGGAGCCACGGCAGCAGTTCCTGGACCAGCATCTGGGAGAACGCCGGGTTGCAGAGCAGCTCCTTGTCGCGCTGCGGTGCGGGCTGCTCGACGAGGACCACCGCGCAGGGTCGGACCAGTCCCGCCCGGACCAGGGCGTCACGAACGCTCGGCGCGCTGTGGTCCGGCGTTCCGTCCAGGTGGATCACGAAGGGCAGTGCGCTCTCGTGCGCGAACTCTCCCGGGGGCATCGAGACCCAGATGCGGCGTTCGTCTCCCAGCAGCTCGCTCGCCAGCACGGCGGCTTCCACGGCCGGGGCCGGCCGTGCTTCGGCCTGATGGAGCCAGGGCAACGGCACCGCGTCGGGCAGCACGGCCACCGAGGCCCCGGAGAACCGCTCCACCGAGCACTCCGAGAACCTCGGTGGCGGGTTGAACGGGTCCGGAACCCGTACGTCCCCACCCGTTGGCCCACGTCGTGTGAACACGTACGAGAAGCGCAGATCGGAACGCATCCGCAGAGTGAGCACGTGGAACGGCGTTCCCGCCACCGCGGTGAACTCCTCCTCGATCGGGTTGAAGCCGATTCTGGGGCCGATCACCACCGAGAGGGTGACCGTCGCGTCCTCTCCGGGCTCGTCGACGAACGTCACCTCCACCTCGCCCGCGGAGACCTGCTCGACCAGCGGTGCACCCGACTCTTCGAGGTGTCCTCGGAACCGCTCCGGGCTCCACTCACCGGTCGACAGCTTCTCGACCAACGGATCAGCCATTTCTCGCACTCTCCACGTCGGTGTTGCCGGCGGACCACTGCCGGGTTCGTTCGCGGCCGAGCGGCACCACCTGGGGGCTGCCGGCCACCGGATCGGGCACCACCAGGCAGCGCAGAGCGAACACCTCCTCGACCAGCTCGGCCGTGACGACCTCGTCCGGAGGACCCTCGGCGACCACAGCGCCGTCCTTCATGGCGATCAGGTGGGTGCCGTAGCGGGCAGCCTGGTTCAGGTCGTGCAGGACGGCGACCAGGGTGTGGCCGACATCGTGCAGGTCGGTGAACAGCTCCAGCAGCTCGATCTGGTGGGTGATGTCGAGGAACGTGGTCGGTTCGTCGAGCAGCATGATGTCGGTGTGCTGCGCGAGCGCCATCGCCACCCACACGCGCTGGCGCTGCCCGCCCGACAGCTCGTCCACCAGGCGCCCGGACAGGTCGGCGACCGAGGTCTGGTGCATCGCCCTGAGCACGGCCCGCTCGTCGTCCTCGGTCCACTGCCGGATGAACCCCTGATGGGGGTACCGGCCCCGGGCCACGAGGTCGGCGACGGTGATCCCGTCCGGGGCGATCGAGGTCTGCGGCAACAGCCCGACCCGCCGCGCCACCTCTTTGGTCCGGTAGGAGTTGATGTCGGCACCGTCGAGGACGACCCGCCCGGCCGAGGGCCTGCGCAGTCGGGACAGGCTGCGCAGCAGGGTGGACTTGCCGCACGCGTTCGGGCCGACGATGACCGTGAACGACTCGTCGGGGATCGCCACCGAGAGGTGCTCGGAGATGATCCGCCTGTCGTAGCCGATCGTCGCCGACTCCACACGCAGGCGCGCGGTGTCGGGCGGGGTTGCGCTCACAGACGTCTCCTGGCTTCGGTGAACAGCAGGTATCCGAGGTAGCCGCCACCGAGCACGACGGTGATGATGCCGACCGGCAGCGGCGTGGGGGCGACGTGCTGGGCGAGGTAGTCCGACGCCAGACACAGCAGCGCGCCGACGAAGGCGGCGGGGGCGAGGGTGATCCCGGCGGTGCGGGCGAGCCGGCGTCCGATCTGCGGGGCAACCAGGGAGATGAACGCGATCGGCCCCGACGCGGCCGTGACCGTCGCCGTCAACGCCACTCCCACCAGGATCAGGCCGAGGCGTACGGGCGCGACCCGTACCCCTTGCGAGGCGGCCACGTCGTCACCCAGCTCCATCTGCCGCATCGGCCGGCTCAGCATCCCGGCCAGCAGCAGGAGTACGGCGACGCAGGCGCCGCCGATGACGACCTGGCCCCAGGACACGCCGTTGAGCGACCCGGCACGCCACGC
Organism: Streptomyces sp. NPDC032822; assembly: GCF_055578825.1. Lineage (NCBI taxonomy): Bacteria > Bacillati > Actinomycetota > Actinomycetes > Kitasatosporales > Streptomycetaceae > Streptomyces > Streptomyces sp. NPDC032822. Next base: position 178,731 of record NZ_JBVIOL010000015.1, read on the forward strand.
GGCCGCGGACATCGCCTGGCCGAGGTCGGCCTTGAGGATCAGCCAGGTGTTGAGCGACCCGAGCATCGCCGAGACGCCGATACCGACGACGATCAGCCGGAACCCCTGCACCCCTCGTCGGTGGGCGAGCACGTACACGGCCACCGCGGTGGCCACCCCGCCCAGCAGCGCCCCGCCGACCAGCTGCACGTAGGTGCCGTTGACGACCAGGATCACGATCAGCGCGCCGGTGTAGGAGCCTTCGGAGAGCCCGATGATGCCGGGGTCGGCGAGAGGGTTGCGCAGCAGCGACTGGAAGAGCGCCCCGCTCACCCCCAGGGCTGCGCCGAACACCACCGCCGCGGCCACTCGGGGCAGCCGCCACTCGACCACGATGTCGTGGACGATGCCGGTCTCCCGGCCGGTCAGCGCGGAGAGCACCTGCCCGGGGCTCAGCGCGTACGAGCCGGTCATCAGCGCGAGCACCGCCGTACCGGTGATCGCGACCGCAAGCACCGCGCAGACGACGGCCGAGCGCCCCCGAAGCAGTATCGCGATCCGCCGGTGCCGCAGCACCAGCACCCGCCGGCCGAAATCCACCGGCGGAATGTGCGTGTTCATGGTTTGCTCGATTTCTTCCGCCGCGCCAGCGCGACGAGAACGGGAGCGCCGACGAAGGCGGTGACGATACCCACGGGGATCTCGCCGGGTCTCATCACGATGCGGCCGAGGATGTCGGAGACCAGCAGCAGGCTCGGGGCCAGGAGGATGCTGTAAGCGAAGATCCAGCGCTGGTCCGGGCCAACCATCCAACGGGCCACGTGCGGCACCATGAGGCCGACGAATGCGATGGGTCCGGCGATCGCGGTGGCGCCGCCGGCGAGGAGGGTGAGGGCGACCACCGCGAGCACCCGGGTGCGTGCCAGCCGGACCCCTTGGGCGATCGCCAGTTCGTCGCCCAGGGCCAGGGCGTTGAGCGGGCCCGACACCGCGAAGGCCAGGACGAGTGCCACCGCGAAGAACGGCACGACCGGCCACACGACCTCGAGCGGGCGGCCCGCGATCGACCCGGCGTTCCAGTTCCGCATCGCGTCGAAGGCGTCCGGGTCAGTCAGCTGGAGCGCCTCTCTGGCGCCGCCGAGCACGGCGCCGACGCAGACTCCGGCGAGCACCATGACCACCGGCGAGGAGCCCTGTCGTGTCGACCCGAGGGCGAGCACCAGGAATGTGACGATCAATGCCCCCGCGAACGCGAACCACATGTAGCCCTGGACGTCGCGGACGCCGAGCAGGCCCACGGCGACCGTCACCGCGAAGGAGGCGCCGGCATGGACGCCGAGGACACCCGGATCGGCCAGGGGGTTGCGGGTGAGCGCCTGGATCAACGCGCCCGACAGACCGAGGGCGACGGCGACGACCAGACCCACGATGGTGCGAGGCAGACGGAAGTCGCGGATCGCGAACTGGTCGGTGTCGGCCGAGGAGTGGAACAGCGCGTCCCACACCACTGACGGCGCGATCGCCGTCGAACCGATCATGACGCTCAGCACCAGCAGGACCACCAGCACTGCCAGCGCGAGGACCAGGCCGAGCAGACGGCGACGCGGTCCGGGCACCGTTTCGGTGCCCGGACCGTCCTGCCGCAGGGCGAGGGCTGTCACTGCTTGCCGGGGAGGGTCGCCAGTGCGTTGTCGAGCGAGTCCAGGTACCGGTTGACGGGCCCGTAGGAGTTGTTGCCGGGGCAGAAGACTCCCAGCGCCCGACCGGAGCTCACTGCGGGCAGTGCCTTCCAGGTGTTGGTCTCGACCACCGGCTTGAAGGGCTCTGTCGGCTTGCCGCCGGCGTCGAGGGGGTAGGTGATCACGTCGTACTCGGACAGCTCACTGATCTGCTCGAACGGCAGGGACTCGTAGGCCAGGGGGTCCTTGCCCTCGGCCGCCTGGGGGAGGTCCAGGCCGATGTCGTCACGGGCGATCTCGGAGCAGCCGATGTCCGCGATGTAGAACGTTCCGGGATCGCTCCAGTCTCCGCGGGAGACGTCGACGAACGAGGTGTCCTTGATGGTCTTGCCGTAGGTCTCCTGGATCTTGGCGACCTTCTCCTTGAACTCCGCCTTCTGCTGCTTGAGCGCATCCGCGACGTTGCCGGCCCCCGCGATCGCGTCGGCGAAGGCCTTCCACTCGGTGTCGAGCCCCCAGGACACGGTCGGGGCGATTGCCTCAAGCTGCTTGCCGACCTTGTCCCAGTCGTCCGAGGAGAACTGGACCAGGATGAGGTCCGGCTTGAGGGCGGCGAGCTTCTCGAGGTCCACCTCACCACCGCTGGTGCCGATGATCTCGGCTGCCTCATAGGCAGTCCTCTGTTCCTCAGGCAGCACGTCGAGCTCGGACCCGGACGCCTCGGTGACGCCCACCGGCTTGCCGCCCAGATCGATGAAGGGGAGGTTCGTGTTGCCGATCGTGACGATTCGCCGGGGGTCGACGGGGATCTCGACGGTGCCGTTCTCGGCCTTGACGCTGCGGGTTTCGGCGGCGTCGGCGCTGCGGGCCGCGGCGGCCTTGTCGCCGGTGTCGTCGCCGTCACCGCCGCAGGCGGTGAGGACGAGCGACGCGCTCATCAGCGAGGCGGCAAGGGCTGCGCCGCGTCTCATCAGGGGCGTGGTGCTCATGGGCGTTCTCTTCTTCTCGGAGTGGAGGGGTTCAGTCAGCGGTGGAGCGGAGGAGCTCATGGACGGTGGCGCCCAGGCCGACGGTCTGCGCCGACCTGCGCGTGAGTCCGGCCCGGGCGATGACGGCGTCCAGCTCCGCTGCGGTGCGAAGGCCGGAGCCGTGGCAGACCAGGCCGATCAGGTCTTCCTCGCCGTCGTGCTCGTCGAGGTCGTCGGTGTCGAAGACCTCCTCGATCAGCAGCACCCGTCCGCCGGGGACGAGGTTCTCGGCTGCCCGGCGCAGTGCGTGAGCGGCGTCGGCGTCGGGCAGGGTCTTGAAAGCGCGGCTGATGAGCACGGCGTCGGCTGCTGGGCTGGGCTCGAAGACGGACTGCTCCAGCACGCCGACCCGCGTGCGCTGCTGCTCGTCGGGAATCGTGGCGGGCAGGTCGCGGCGCAGCCAGTCGGCCTGGGCGGGCAGGGCGCAGATCGTCACGCGCAGGCTTTCGTGGGCTGCGACGTACTCACGGGCGTGGGCGCCGGCACCACCGGAGTGGATCACCAGGTGCCGGACTCCGGCGAGCAGGTCGGACGTGGCGATCGGTTCGGCCAGAGGGGGCTGGAACTTCGCCAGGCGCTCCAGGTGACGGTCCTCGTAGTCCTGCTCGGCCCGCACGTCGTCAAAGGTCTGGCCGGTGACCGAGGCGTAGGCGGGCCGGCCGGTGCGGACCGACTCCGTGAGGCCGTGGATCCCGAGCATCTCGCGACCGACCACCCCGGCGGAGTGGAGCCGGTCGGCGATGAACTCGAGAGTGAGGATGTCGCCGACCGGCGTCAGGGCGTAGTGACAGGGTTCCGTCTCGGTCACCACGTCCAGGGTGTGCAGGTAACGCAGCAGCTTGCCCAGAGCGCGCTCGTCGGCGCTGGCCTTGGCGGCCAGCTCGCTCACGCTGGTCACGCCGCGGGAGAGCAGATCGGGAACGCCCAGCTCGACGGCGGTGCGGATCGCGATCGGCGCGACGAGCTCGGTCAGGTCGTGGAGCTTCTGGAACGGGGTGACGGTCCTCTCCGGGTCGGGTACCGCCCCGTCGGTCTCCAGTGCGACGACCTCGGAGCGACGCCAGTAGCCGGCGAAGTCGATGTCCTCCTTGGGCACGCCCCGGTCCTCGACCAGGTGCCGGCGGATGTCCCGGACGGCCGTGTGCTCGCCGGCCAGCCACACGAACGCCTGGCCCGGCCACCACTGCGCACCGCGGACGGTCTCGGTGAGCAGCGACACGGTGCCGGCCGTCGCACCGCGGCGGACCAGCCACGTCACGTCGACCCCGGGCAGCTCGCGCAGTTCCTGGCGGTGGGCGTCCTCGGCGATCTCGATGAACACCTGCGCCCGGGCGCGGGGCGGGAGCTCGTCGAGGAGGCGGCCGATCGCGGGCAGTGCGGTGTCGTCGCCGGCCACGAGCAGCCAGTCGGCGCCGGTCGGGAACGCCTTGGACGTGCTCGGGCCGCTGAGGTGGATCCGGTCACCCGGCTGGGTGCGAGCGGCCCACGTCGTTCCCGCGCCCACCCCGTGCTTGACGAAGTCCACGTCCAGCTCGCCGGCCTCGGGGTCCCAGCGGCGGACCGTGTAGAGCCGTGACAGCGGTCGAGGATCCTTGGGCACGATCAACTTGGCCTCGCCCTGGACCGGGAGCACCGGATCGCGCTGACCTGGGTAGGGGAAGTACAACCCGAGGTCGTCGTCGAAGCCCGGGGACTGGAAGGGCGGCCGCACGAGGCCGTCCGCCGTGGTGAACGCACGCAACTGCTCGCCGCTCAGCGTGACCCGCCGCATCCCCGGGGTGATGTCGACAGTCCGGACCACCTCGACCTCACGCAGGGTCGGCGCGTGCACGGTGAGTCGGCGCGAGGTTTTGGGCATGCGCGGAACTGACCTTTCCTGTCGCTTCGAGGGCAGGAGCCGCGCACCGGCATCGGGAGGGCGCGCACTGCTAAAGTTAGGTGAACCTTACCTGTGATGGTGTGCGCAGACTGCCGTAGAGTTAGGACATGGTCGTCCCCTTCTCGTTCGCCGCAGGCGCCGGCGACCCGCCGCCGATTCCGAGCGCGCGGTGGGGTTCGGCAGATGAGCCCGCTCGACCGCTGCTGCTCTGGGTTCGCACCGGCGTGGCGCAGGTGCGCCTCGACGGCGGGCCGGTGCTCCGCCTCAAGGCCGGCGAAGGCGCCTGGATACCCGCAGACGGCTGGGCAGAGCGGGCGATCACCACTGAGCCAGGCACTGTCGCCTTCCCGCTGTGGCCCCACGCCGGCGTCGGCGCCTGGGGGCTGTCGGAACTGACACGGTTCGACGTTCCCAGCGGCTGGCAGGACTGGTTGATCCAGCTCTTCAACCTCCAGGTCACCCCCTTCAGCGACCGTGGGTACTTCCCCCAGGCGATCGAGGAGCTCCTCCGGCGTCCTGACTCGCGCTCGCCGACGCCCGTCGGGATCGGGCGAAATGCGAGCTCAGAGGGGTTCGCCTCGCCGGCGATGCCGCGAGCCCTCGGCGCCGGAGCAGTCGCCGAGGAACTGATTCGCGACCCCGCGCTCGACCTCACGGTCGAGCAATGGGCTGCGCGGGTGCTCTCCAGCGCGCGCACCCTTCGCCGTGACTTCCTCGCCCACACCGGGCTCACGTTCGAGCAGTGGCGGCTGCGCTGCCGACTGGGCGCTGCGGTGGAGTTCCTCGCTGCCGGTTACGACGTGGACCAGGTGGCCGCGCGAGTGGGCTTCGCCAGCCGCAGCGGCTTCACGCGAGCCTTCAAGGGACGGTTCGGGCTGACCCCCCACGAGTTCGGACGGGAGCTCTCCGCGCGATACGGCGCCGGCGGACTGACGCAACGGGCAGCGGCGGCACGGCAGAGCGACGACCTGATCCGGATGATGGGCAAGACGGACACTCCCGCTGCGCCCGAGATGCTGCCCGCGGCCAGCACGCCGTCGCACACCAACGACGTCCACGTCCTCAGCTGGATGTACCGAGGCAGCGGGTACCTGGACATCGACGGCCAACGCTACGAGCGGGAGCGCGGGGTGGCGACCTGGATCCCCGCAGGAGTGGAGCATGTCACCGGCCTTCGCGAGAACTCCGTCTCCCTGCCGCTGGGCAACGCGAGCACCGGTGACCTCCAGCTGGCAGTGCCGCTGCAGGTGCGGTTCTCGCCTGGGTGGGAGGACTACTTGATGTTCTGCTCGATCAGCGCCCGCTCCGGACTGCGTCCAGATGACCACGACCCCCGCCACATCCTCGGCCTGTTCGCGGAACAGGTTGCCGCGCAGCGGGCGCTGTCGGTGCCGATGCCCACGAATCCGCGCGCGCGTGCTGTCGCGATGGAGTGCTTGCGTCGGATCGGCGAGCCTGGCGCGACGCACCATGGTGATGTCGGTGCTGAGATCCACCGCGCCTTCCGTGACGAGACAGGTATGACACTGGGCCGCTGGCGCTATGCCGCCCGCATGCGCATCGCTCGCGACCTGCTCGCCGGGGGCGCGCCGCCCAGCGCCGTCGCGCGCCGGATCGGGTACGCCCACCTGCCCACGTTCAGCGCCGCCTTCTCCCGCTTCCACGGACTGTCCCCGCGCGACTACCAGCAGCGCGAGCCCGAGCGGAACCGGTAGCACCGTCGCTGTCCTGCACAGCGGCCCTGTCCGCCGCGAGGAGTACTCCAGCCGTAGAGCGTGATCTTGTGAGTGGGGATGCCGCTGATATGGCGCGGCCACCATCGACCATCTCGACGAGACCGGCCGCGCCATCGGCGGCGTCCATGCCTCTGTGCCTACTGGAGTCCACCGAGACGAAGGGCATCCTCGATCTCGCTGAGCTTTGAGGACGGCAGGACGCCCGCCTGCCCGATCAGGTCTTCCCTGGCCAGAGTGACCAGCCAAGTGCAGGGGATGAGGTCAGGACGTGGAAGTGCGACTCTCAGGACGCCTTCGAGAGGCAGTCCTTCGGGGGCACCTACCGCCACCTCGACGGCCACGCCGCTGAGATCGGTGCCCGCGGGAGCGACGACCTGCATCGCCGAGAAACCGGACGCCTCTTCTCCCGACAGCAGTACGACGGCCCGCTGCTCGTTGACATCTGCCCACCAGACTTCGCCACGTCGCATATGTCCTCCTGATACGGGACGGCGCGCCTGCGTCGCCCTTTCGACCGCCGCCTACTCCAGGCACAGATCGTAGTGTTGGCTGGTCAGGGCCGACGATAAGACGGCTGCGGCCACCGGTGATCATCGTGAGCTGTGTGGACAGACGACGATCATGCGGTGGCCGCAGCTCACAGCGTAGAACGTGCCCGGCGCCAGGAGGCGTTCGAGGGCCGGATGGGCCGGATGGCGGCCAGGTTCGCTCGGGTCGAAGAACGCCTTCGGGCGCGGGACTTCGTGCGCGGGCTGCTGGCGGACCGTCCCCGGGCGTTCAGCCATTCGGCGATGCGTTCACCGACAGATCCTGCCGCTTTGTGGCGCACCCGTGCTGCGACGGCGCGAAGGGACCGCGCGTCTATGACCGGGTGGCTCCGCAGCTCCAGCCGGTCGATGGCCTTCAGGGCGGCCTGCCGGTGTACCGAAACAGACGCTGATTCGCCGGAGCATCGGGAGAGCCCAGGGATCCCCGTCGCCGGGGACGGGGTCAGCATTGCTGTCAACCGACGTCGAAGAGATTCGGCAGTCCAAGGAGGTAACGGGTGCGGTCGTGGCGTTTGATCCACTCGAACTCGGGGGCCCGGTACAGCGGGGTGACGGTGCAGCGTTCCGCGGCCGAACCGATCCCGTCCAGCAGGGCGTTGACGGCCTGCCGGGCCGAGGTGTTGGCGCCTTCCATGGTGGCCAGATCGATGGGCACGGCCACATAGTCGCCGGACAGGAAGAGGTTGGGGATCTTCGTAGCCGATCGCGGACGGTGGTGGAAGGTCCCTGTCGGATGGATGAGCAACTGCTCCTCGTTGACCGGGTTCGGAGTGCCGAGGCCGTCGACAGCCGGATCGAGGAACCAGGAGTGCAGCACGGAGTCCTTCAGGACCGTACGGCCGCTGTCATTGAGCGCCGCCTTCAACTGCGCCCACACCTCGCGGGCGACTTCGGCGCGGCTGCACTGCTTGGCCGTCTTGCCGTACAGGATGCCCGGCCGGTCCCACTCGGAGACGTCCACGGACAGACAGTCCGCGACCGTGCCGTCGCCGAAGTCGGCGGGGAAGTCGTGGCCCGGCCAGTGCTGGGCCTGGGCGATCGCCGTCAGCGACCAGGGGGAGTCGATAAGGTCGAGGTGGCCGTGCAGAATCGGCGTACGTTCGGTCAGATAGAACTGGATGCCGGTCATCCAGTCCGTCTCCAGCCGGTCGCACTCGGCCAGTTGGGGATCGGCGGCGCGCACGGCGGAGTTCCAGGTGCGGCGCGCGTGCTCGACCGGCATGGCCGAGATGTAGTGGTCGGCGGTGACAGTCCGGCGGGCACCACCCGGGTCCTCCACGACGGCGCCGGCGATCCGGCCCGTGTCCAGGATCAGGTCCCGTACCGTCCAGCCGATGTGGAACTCGACCCCGAGTGACTTCAGGTACGTCACCCAGGGGTCGATCCAGGCCTCGTTGGTGGGCGCGTTGAGGATCCGGTCCAGCGGTCCGTCCGCGCCCCGCCCGAGGAGGTTGAAGGCGAAGGCCTCCAGCAGGGTGGCGACGGTACGGGTGCTGGCCTCTTCCGCCTTGGTGGCCACGATGTTGCGGGTGACGCCAATGGCGAGGATCCGCTGGTAGTCGTACGACATCCGTCCGGCCCGTACGAACTCCCACCACGGCATCTGCTCCCAGGTCTCGTCGCGGCGTTCATCGCAGCTGGTGAGGAAGACCAGGAAGCGGTTGGCGAAGTAGAGGGCCTCGTGGAGGGGGAGGTTGAAGGCGGTGTCCAGGACCGAGGTGAGGGCGCGGCGGATCTCGTCGGGGGTGAGTTCGGCCGGGGTGTTGCCGGGCCACGGAAGCGGGATCCGGATGTCCTCGCGGCCGCCCGACCGGGCGAACAGCATCTCCTTGGGGGCGACGAGGTTGTCGTGGACACCGTTGGGGTTGCCGGGGAAGGGGATGCGCCGCATGGTGTCGGGCAGGTTGTGGTAGATGCCGGGGATGAAGCGGAAGCCGTGCTCCCCGGGCAGGGGCCCGCGGCCGCCCGTGCCGCTGTCCGGTACGTCCATGCTGCGGGCCTTGCCGCCCAGCGCCTTGCGTTCGTAGACCGTGACCCGGAAGCCGCGTTCGGCGAGTTCGTGGGCGGCCGTGAGCCCGGCGACGCCTCCGCCCAGTACGGCCACGGTCTGTGCGGCGGCGCCGTCCCGGGCCGCGGCCCGTTGCGGGGTCGCGAGAGCGACCCCGCCGCCGGCGGCCGCGGCCGAACCCAGGAACCCTCTGCGTGTGGTGCCGCCCATCGCTACCCCTTACCGTAGGTAACCACCGGCGCACGAGGATATGGGCGACGCACCGATCCCGGAAGACCGCCAACGGAGCTTGGGTCTCTTTGGCTTGATGTCGCATCACCTCGGCGCACCCGACGGCGTGCGGTCAAGGCGTTCCAGACCCCACTGCGGCCAGCCGCATGCCGAGAGGCGGAGAAGTGTCGAGGGAGCGAGTTTCATCTTGGAGCGGAGCAGCGGACTCATAATCCGTCGGCCGTGGGTTCGAATTCCACCCGCCCCACTCCGCGCTACGCGAGGAGAAACCTTCTGGCCAGCAACTTAGCTGGTGGGTCGGGCGAGTTGAGAGAGCTTGGCGGCTCTGGTGGATCAAGAAAACCTGATCCAGGGGCCAGCCAGGGGCCAGAGGGGTCAGGCCGCTTGCGCGGGGCCCTCATCAGGGGCCGAGCCGTCCCCCTCGGACGTTGCCGTGGAATCCTCGGCGGGCCCCTCAGCCCCCTTCTCATCCTTCTTGGGACTGGCCTTGAGCTCGGTGCGAGGCACCGTGGCGATCGTCGACTCTGCCTCGGCGGTCATCAGCTGTGGCAGAACGCTTGTGTACGTATCCGAAGTGATCTGACGGGAGCTGTGGCCCAGCCGCTCCTGCACTACCTTGATGTCGTTCTTCGCGAGCAGCGACAGCGTGGCGTAGCCACAAGTACGCCGTCTTACTCCGCATGGTGCAGCGCCTCCACCAAGCTCGCAGAGAGCCCGGAATCAATGACTTGTTCGCGGGACATCTGGTGAGGTGTCCCGCGGACCTCCCGAGCCGGACTGACGAGGAATACGTCCTCTTTCTGCCCGTAGTCCTTGTCCTTGAGCTCTGATCTGCGGGTCTCTGTCATCGACCGTCTGCTGGCTTCAGGTGTGAAGCCCATCAGCCGAAGCCGCGTGAGGATGGTCCCGACTGTTGAGCGATAGCCGAAGCGGTCAGAGCAGTCGACGTCATCGTCGTCCTGGGGCGGCGCCTGGACCTCCGGAGGGACCTCCTGGTCTGCGGGACTGTTGTTGAGCCGGTCGATGCCGTGTGCCCAGTCGGCCTCCATGTACTTGTCATCTTCTTGGAAGATGGTCAAGAGGCGGGACGGAATCTCGTTCTTGCCTGACAGGATCCGCCGTTCCCCCAGCAGCAGCCGCCACTTGTCCCCCATGAGCCTATCCGTCTCCACGTTGTCACCGGTTTACGGCGATGATGCCAGGGATGTTCGTGGGGTGAGTCCCGCCGACTCTCGAACCACGTGTCCAAAATGACTTCCCCGATGATGCATCGAGGAGCGACCATGAGGTGTGGATCATTACGGGATCTGGGTAGAACCTGACGTCGAGTTACCGGGCAGCGATGTGCGCTTTCCTCCCGTAGAGAACGGGCTTGACTACCTGTGCAGCGTTGTTGACCATCTGGTCAAAGAGTCCAGTGAGCAGGTCAGCGCGCGAGACCTCAAGTACGCAGTTCTGCACCTCCAGGCGGCAGCCGAGGTCCTGCTGAAGGCTCGCCTGCAACGTGAGCACTGGAGTTTGATCTTCAAGAACCCCGGCTCTGCCGTACGGAGTAAGTTCGAGTCTGGGGACTTCGAAAGCTGTACCACTCCCGAGGTGATCGTCCGCCTTCGGGACGTCGTTGGGCTGTCGCTGAAGGACAAGGACATAAAGGCTCTCAACAGCTTGGCCAAGACGCGCAACGCCCTTCAGCACTATGGGTTGACGGCGAGTGGACCGGCTACGGAGGCACGAGCAGCCGAGGTGCTCGACTTCCTCAAGGCCTTCCTTGACGAGCAGCTCTTGTGCGCTCTTGACGAAGATGAGCAGGAGCGAATCGACAAGCACTACATGGGGCGCATCTGCGCCGGTCTCAGTGAGGTTCGCTCCTTTGTGACGAAGCGTATGAACCGGCTGCGCTCGGAGCTCGACGAACGTTCCCCTAGGGTCATTGAGTGTCCCAACTGCTGGCAGTTCGCGCTCCTGGTGGACGGAGAGGCGAACCTGTGTCACTTCTGCTGCATCGACTGGGGGGGGGAAACGTGGCTCAGCGTGTCGCCCGCCTGGAGGGAGAGTTCAGGAGCGCCGAGATTTGTCCTGACTGCGATGTGGAAACACTCGTTCGAGACGTCCGCACGGCCTTCGATCCAGCATCCCCAATTGACCTCTGCTTCAACTGCAGTGAGGAGTTTGAGGGCCTAGTCGAGTGCCGCACCTGCCCGAAGCTGTTTCACCCGAACAACCGTGGCGAGGACACTTGCGATGACTGCGTAAGCGAGAACACCGACTATGAGATGCGGAATTACTACGCGAGGATCAGCAGCCGCGAGGGCTGACTACTCGCTTGTTTGGTGTCTATACCTGAGCCGATGGAACTGTTCAATCCGGCCGGTACACTGATCAACGGCGCGGGGGCGCTGGAGATCTGTGGGTGGTTCACGCATGACGCGCCCCTCACTCCCCAATCCGCTCGAACCGGTCGGACTCCGCCGTGACGGGCAGCCGATCTATCCGATCCTCGGAGCCTCATCCGAGGACGACTCCAACAAGCCCGGTGACGAGGATGGCGCCCCGAACGGCGGTGTCACGCAGGAAGATCTCTCGCGGCTGCTGCCTCGCGAGAAGACCCAGGGCGGCCGGGCGGCTGTGAAGAAGCTGCTCGGCGACCTCGGGTTCGACAGCTCTGAGGTGCTGACCGAGTTCCCTCAGACCGGATCTACCGACCAGAATTTGACCGTGCCGTCCTCGGCGCTGACGGTGATCAGAGTGCGGCCGTCAGCAGTGAACAGGCTCCTCGCTATTTCGGCTCGATGGCCTCGCTTGAGTTTACCTATCGGTGCGGCCGTCTGCACGTCTATCACGAGTACGGCATTGGGATCATATGGGTCTGTAACGGCGACCATTCGTCCATCCTGGCTGAATGTAAGGAAATTTCCGCCAGATATTCCTCCACCATCCAATTTAACCCCCGAGAGGGTATCCCAGAGGCTATACGTTCCGTCTCCGTCGGCCGATCCTACCGCAATGATGCGACCGCTCTCATTGACCACCGATGAACTCGCTTCCCCCAACGTGGCCTCTTTCTGTCGCTTTCCGGTCTCGATGTCCCAGACTTCCCATACCAGATTTATGGCACCGGCACCAACATCCGCCACAGTTACGATCACATCTCCCGACGCTTCGAACGTCACGCTTTGGAGCGTGCAGCGCACGGGTAGAGTGGTTAATTTTTCTTCGGTGCCCGTATCCCATAGTTGCACCTCGCAAGGATTGCTAAGGTTCACGGCCAGGGTGCGACCGTCTGAGCTCAATTCAAGCAGATCAGTACTGGATAACTCTGAAGCTTTGACCCGGAAGGAATTCGTCACCCGGCCGGACACCGTGTCCCATACCTTAATGAGCACATATGGGCCAGCACGAGACTCCGCAGTTGCCAAATGCCTTCCGTCCGCACTGACGGATAAATTGTCCACCCAGCCGGTCCGTAAGGTCTTCAGTAGTTTCCTCTCTGGAAGGCTCCACAACCGCGTTTCCCCGGTACTTCCATGCATTCCCACGAGTAAGGCCCCGTTGTCACTGATGTCCACCAATCCGGGATGGCGAATGAGCAGGGTCGCCCAGGAAGAATCCTTGGGCGTGCTGTGCACCAGAAACCAGCCTGAGAGGGCGAGTGCGAGAGTAGCGGCCACGGCGATCGCCACCTTGCGGGCTCTTTTCAACGGTCCCGGCGTATAAGGCTGCTCCACCAGTCTTTCCTGTAGCCGGGCATGGCGGAACTGAAAGGTCCCCCCGGACTGCCGCAACAATTCCCGTGCCCTGGCGTCCGCGAGGAACCGTATCGGCCGCCACGGCAGCTGACCCCGCGCCGCGAGAATCAGCGTGGCGAGGGCGAAACGTGGCCAGGCCCGGGTCAGACAGGTGAGCAGGGCCACGGTGATGCCCACCACGCCGGCGATCGTGGCCACTGTCGGCCACATTGGACGGCTCCCGGGGACGATGTCGAGGGCGTAGGAGATGAGGTCGGTCAGGTTCGGCTCGCCGGACCAGCCAGTGAGGACCGCGTTCATGATGTAGCCGGCGACCAGACCGGCGACGACGGCGGGGAAGGCCCCCAGGGCGGCCACGGCTCCCGCCGCCATAGCACCGAGAAGTGCGGACCGGCGGTCCGCGCGCAGGAGCTCGACCGGGTCCGCCTGAGCGGCGCGTACGGGGGCCGCGTCCAGCCAGTTCTGCGCAGCGAGACCGAGGCTCACGACGAGGAAGAGCGCCGCGCCCACAGCGACGACCGCGCAGTAGCTACGGGTCGAGGAGTAGGACCAGCCCTTCCCGACGGAGAGCGCGACGGCTGCGGCCACCATCGCCGTCGTTCCAGGCACACCTGTGATCAGTAGGCCGTACAACATGCCTCGACGCAGCCGGGACGACGAACCGCGCAGGGCGAACGACATCCGTGCGGGTCTGCGAGCCGCTCCGGCGTACCAGGTAATCGTGACAACGACCCCGCTGCCCGCCCCTACGAACACTCCGAACGTGACAGGCCCGGGGGCGCCTGGCAGGTTGGTGGTGTCGGGAAGGCCGGTCCACAGCAGCCAGGCCGTGACTACGGTCATCACCGGTACCGCCACGGCAAGGCCGATGGCGGGCGCGGCCCAGGTCGAGAAGACACGCCCTGGCAGCAACCACCACGCGAAGTCGCGTTCTCGCCAGCGATGCAAATAACGCGCGAGAAACGTTAGCCAGCGCAGCGCGTCGGCCGTGTCGGGAGCACTGCGATCGGAGGCGACCGGCTGGCCCGACGGCAGGCGGTCGGGGGCGTAGGCCGCCCGGACCAGATTGTTGAGGAGGTGGTCCTCCACCGCGTGCCGGGAGCGGAACGTATGGGGGTCCAGCATTTCCCCCGGATCGCCGCCGAGCCGTTCGTAGACGACACGCGCAAGGGAGACCATCAGGGGTGTGGTTAGCGCAGTCGCCACCGGGGTGTCCGACGGCGACCGTAGTTGCGCGTGGACGCGGCTCCAGTCCACGCCGGGAGGCCAGTGCACACGGGACAGGTAGGCGATGGCGGCTTCCGCGGGAATGGGCGCCACCTCCACCACCGGGGAGCGCCGCAGTGTGTGCAACTCCGCTGTCGGGGTGGGGGAACCCGCCGTGATCACATCCTCGTACTCGGCGGACCGGCATGTCACGACGACCGGACGGTCCTGCCCGACGGCGTGGTCGATGGCCTTCACGGCACTCCGACGCGCCGCCTCCGCGATTTCGTCCAGTCCGTCGATGATCGGCAGCAGCAGTCCGTGCGCCAGGAGCAGCCGTGGTATCTCACGCTGACCGCCGTAGTACGTCGCGGCCACCGTCCGCACGGTCCAGTCGTCCAAGGGCTCGCGGACGGGGTCCCAGTCGGCGGGTACCAGCAGCACGGGCACGCGCTCCCCCGCCCCGCGTGCGCCGAGAAGGCCCAGAGTCAGCAGCAGGGCGAGCACGGTTTTGCCCGCGCCCGGTTCGCCGAGGATGACCAGACGCCCGCTGGGCACTTGACCGTAGGCTTCGGCCAGTGTCCGGGAGCTCTCGTCGAGATTTCCGTTCAGTTGGCCGGCCAGGCGCAGCCGCAGCACGCGGGTCGGGCCTGGCAGCTGCCCGAGGACATGCTGCGGAGCGTCCCCGACCGGCCGTCGTGTGGTCGCCCACGCGAGAGGCAGCACCCCGGCACGGCTCAAGCCGCGCGCTACCGCCTCCTTCTGCCAGTCGGCGCGGACCGTCGCGGCCAGGTCGTCGGCGCGCTGGGCCGTGTCCAGCGGGGTCGTTCCGTCCGCGCGGAGGCCGTCCGCCAGCGGGAGCATCAGGCCGACCACCGTGAAGAAGAGGCCCAATACGCCGGCCCATGAGCTGTTCGTCTCCAGGTTGCCCAGCGACATCCAGAACACGAACACCATGAAAGCGACTGCCAGCACTGCGAGCAGGACCAGACGGACGCCCCGGTGCTGCCGTGTGGAAAGAGGCGACATGCCTCTACATTAGGGAATGGACAGCTATAGCGGCATTAGTTTGCTTGAGGTCTCATAAAAGGATCATGGGCGGGCCTGCTTGAGGCGTCTCCAGCAGCCGAGTACTCGCACATCGCGAACGGCCGAATCTTCACACCAGTCACGCCCGAACAGGGCACCTCAACAAGATCGTGTTGCGAGCTCATATGGGGCGCTGGTCCAATTCGTGCGGTGGGCTTACCGACGGCGAGGGCAGTGGCCTGTGGTGAGAGGGTTGCGATCTGTCAGCCGCCTGGGGAGAGGCGCAAGACCTGCCTATGTGGGAGCTTGGGCGCTGCCCCTCTACAGAGTCACTCCCGAGGTCATTTTGGCGCAGTCTTCATTGGTCGCATATACGGTCCGCTTATCCATAGTGCACTGATGGTACTTCTCGGGAATCTTCACCGTGGCCCCCTGATTGGATGAACTCCACGCTAGAAGTAGCACGGTAGCGAGCATTGCGAGTCCTAACGCTAACGTAACTCCAGCCTTCTGGCCACCTTCGCGGCGCCACACAGGATGCAAGTCGCCAGGGTTTTTGACGTTCTGATCTTTGTCTCTATGAGATGGGCACTCACGCACGTAACGGGCCTCTTGTCGCCGCTCACCAAAAGCGATATGTGAATTGTTTGCCCAGTCTTTATTAGTGTGGGTGCTATAGAAATTTTGCTGCCGTCGTAACGGAGCGCGGGGACCGGGGCGGTAGAGGGGGCAGACTTGATGTCGAGCAAGTTTACGATTTGAGCTTCAAAATTGAACTCTAGCGAACCTTCCCCTGACGCAAAATCTGATTGAATAATATCTCGACGCCCCTTGTTTTTGAGGCCAATTTCCACCATTCGCGGCTTAATGATGGGTCGCCCTCTATCCATTACGGTCACCCGTTGTGCGGCGCCTTCATGAATTAGTGAAACGTTGGCTGTGGGCACCCATAGGAGGGCCCGTTTCGGCTTTGCCACGTAAAGTGCTGCCCATATAGTCAGGAGGACACCCACAGAGGAGATCACGCCCGCTATAACGGTGTTCCACATGTCCACTGAGCCGACGTAGCTCTCAGCTGTGTCCATCTTCGCCCCCGAGGGTCCCATGTTCGTGCTGGCCAGGGGGACAGAGTAGAGCCACGAAGCGGACCGAGCGGAGGGTTTACAGAGTCTAGCGGAGCTTGGGGCGGGAACCTCGTTGTGTCTGAACTCGACTAAGCTGCGCGTAGACGTCTGGCCTGCGGACATGGCTACAGAGGCTCCGCCCCGAGTAGAGGGGCCGAGCCTCTGCGCGTTGGAATGGAAATCCGCTGCGTGAGGGTTCTATCCCCCTTGGCTGAACTGGGCGGACGCGGCTGCTGCTGCGGAAAGCATCCAACTCATCGACCCCCAGGGGTCATTGAGGGGCCACAAGGACAGGAACAGAACGACAAGCACTGCACAGGGCTGACACGAATCAGCACGTCTGACCTGCAAGAACGGCGTGAACCGGCAATGATCGGCAAGGGCCGCCAAGATCCCCAATGGGCTCATAATCCGCCGGCCGTGGGTTCGAAGCCCACCCGCCCCATCTGTGGAGGCTCCTGAACTGCGGAAACGTCTCAGCGGGCTGGCGGATTCAGGGGTTTGGGGCAACGGGACTGAATCCGCTGCTCGCCACGCCTTGTGCACAGTCAGGAACCCGACGCCGTACTTGCGTTGAAGAGCACGGCTCGACAGACCAGCCTTCACATCACGGCGGATCGCCGCGTACAGATCGGCCCTCGACTTCGGCAGCACCCGGGCCCCTCGTCGTGCAGAGCGCGCAACCATGGTTCCGAAGCAAGCAACCCAGTGGCTCTTAAAACTCGGCTCTGGCGCAAAGATCTGTGCCAGAGCCCACTTCTAGTCGACATTTCCGACCTGAGTGATCGCGCACGACTCCTATCCTGCTGAAGCCCGACTGGCCAGCTGCTTAACATTTCTGAGAGGGGCACCATTCCTACCGGAGCGGTGGAACCCGGTGCCTACCCGAGGCGACACTTGGGTTGTCGGCTTGCCCGCCCTCAGTCACGGAAGGCGAAGCGGTCTGCCGACTTTGTCGGCAGACCGTGAAGAAGGATCGAGCTCAGGTCGGCAATTCGGGCTGCAGCGCTGCCGAGACCATGTCGAAAAGTCCCCAGTATCCTTCGACCCAGCTGCTGTCCGGCAAGCCGGTTTTGGTGTTTACATGAGTGAAGGCCTCCACGCCGACCCAGCCCTGGAACTCTCCGGCGTCGTCGATGATCTGCAGCATGGGGCGGGGGTGGGAGTTGTAGGGGTAGCAGGTCTCCCCCTGGGCCAGGGACTGGCACCAGTACTCCTCGGTGTTGCGGCGGCCGCCCCCGATCTCGCCGATATAGCGGACGCGGTCTTTGTCAGTGCCGGAGCAGGAGGTGTTCGGTTGGAGCCAGCCCATACACTGGCCACTGGCGCACGGCTTCCACGGGTTCGAAGCCGGCCCGAAGGTCCACTTTCCGCCCGCCCCCTCCCGGCCTACGATGCCTGTCCGGGTGGCGGGATCGGGCGACGACGCCTTGGCCACGACAAACGCGCCCCGGTACGGTTCAGCGTTATAGCGCGGGTCTTTGACGAGTTGGCTCATGGTCGCCCGGCTCGTGCGATCCAGCGGGGCGTTGCTGCCGTAGCCGACGCCAAAGTTGGCATATGTGGAGAAGGTGCCCTGAGCGGGGATCTGAACGTTGTTGCCGTAGGCTCCGTAGAAGGTGGGGCTCGTGATGCGGGCTGCTCGCCCACTGGCCAGCCCTGTGGTGATGTTCCAGCGTTCGGTGATCGGCTGTGCCAAGGCGGTGCCGGCGGCGTTTTTGGTCCAGGCCACGGCGAGCTGCCCGTCCGAGGTGTAGTCGAAGGTGCCCTGGTAGCCGCCGGTCGGGTCGCCGGTGAATCCGTCGACCGTGCGGATCGCGCAAGTGGGGATGTTTCCACCGCAGTCCGCAGTCATCGTGTCCATCCGCTGCGGCTGTTCCCGTTGATTCCAGGCCCAGTAGTTGGTAGTCACCGTGCCGTTGGTCTGGAAGGCGTAGTACCCGATCCGGACCCAGTTGCGGTAGTTGTTCTTTGCTGCGAGGTCCAGGTAGCCGAGGGAGACAACCCAGTTCGACTTACCTCCGGGCAGCGGCGTGGCTGCTTGGGCGGGGGGCGCTGTAACAACAAGGGCCGCCAGAAGAGCCATGATCGCTGGCAGGATGCTTGTAACCCATGTGCCGAGCGCTCTCGCTCTGTTCCTCATCAGGCTTCCTCCTGTAGAAATTTCTCGGGTCGCAACCCCGACGCTTCTTATTACCCGGAGGGGCCGCGTTCGAGCCCTCCGGCTAAGGGCTTGCAGATCATCAAGGTGTTGCTTCCCGTCCCATGGCTCGTTGATGTGGTATGCGCATCCCGGACGAGATCTGTGCCCAACTCACCATGAAGTTCGGGGTGTTGTTCCCGCATCTGGATGAGCGGCAACGACGGCTGCTGATGGCCGCAGAGGCCCGTGCGCTGGGACACGGTGGCGTTCGGGCCGTCGCGCGGGCGGCCTCGGTGAGTGAGACCACGGTCCGCAAGGGCGTGTCCGAGTTGGAGGCCGGCGAGGAGCCTCTGGGGCGAGTGCGGAGGCCGGGCGGAGGCCGCAAGAAGGTCGCAGATCTCGATCCGGGGCTGCGGTCGGCTCTCCTGGCGCTTGTCGAGCCGGACGAGCGAGGCGATCCGATGTCGCCGCTGCGGTGGACGGTGAAGTCGACCCGCACGCTGGCGCGGGAGCTCGCTCGGAGCGGACACAAAGTCAGTGCGGACACCGCGGCGGACCTGCTGCGGGAGGAAGGCTTCAGTCTGCAGGCCAACGCCAAGACCATCGAGGGAAGCCAACATCCTGACCGAGATGCCCAGTTCCGCTATCTCAACGAGCAGGCCCGTGATCACCGGGACGCTGGCCAGCCGGTGATCAGTGTGGACACCAAGAAGAAGGAGCTCGTCGGCGAGTTCAAGAACAACGGCCGCCAGTGGCGGCCTGCGGCTGATCCGGCGCCGGTGAACGTCCATGACTTCGCCGACCCCCAGCTGGGCAAGGCCGTCCCGTACGGGATCTACGACCTCGCGGCGAACACCGGCTGGGTCAACGTGGGCACCGATCACGACACCGCCGCATTCGCGGTGGAATCGATCCGCCGCTGGTGGTGCGGCCAGGGCCGGGTCGCCTACCCGCAGGCGACGCGGCTGCTCATCACCGCCGACGCGGGCGGCTCGAACGGCTACCGCACCCGGGCCTGGAAACTCGAACTCGCCCGGCTCGCGGCCGAAACAGGACTGACGATCACCGTGTGCCACCTGCCGCCGGGCACATCGAAGTGGAACAAGATCGAGCACCGGCTCTTCTCGCACATCACCATGAACTGGCGCGGCCGCCCGCTGACCAGCCATGAAGTCATTGTCCAGTCCATCGCCACGACCACCACCTGCACCGGACTGCGTGTCATGGCCGAGCTGGACACCAACGTCTGCCCCACCGGAGTCCAGATCGGCGACGCGGAGATGGCGTCCCTGCCACTGACCCGACACGCCTTCCACGGCGACTGGAACTATGCCCTGCACCCCCAGCCCTGCCCAGCCATCCCAGCACCCCGGGCTCCGCACAAGCCGGCCCCGGAGTGGGACCACGCTTTCCTGTCTGACCCCGCCCTGACCGGCATGTCACGGCAGCAACTGAGCGATCTCACCGACACTTTGGCCCTCCACGGCGACGTCAAGCGCGGCCGCCCGCCCCGGCTCGCCTTCCCCGACCAGGTCCTGGCAGCCGTCCTTCACCTGCGGGCTGCCCTGGCCGCGGAGCCCCTCGCCGTGCTGTTCGACAGCAGTCGAACCGCTATGCACCGCACCCTGCTGAAGATCAGGACGCTGCTGAAGGCGCACAGCATCGTCATCCCGCCGGCGGCCACTCCGCCCTCTGCCCTCACAGCGCTCCAGGCTCGGGTTCGAGCCCTGAGCAGCGACACCAGCAGCATGATCAAGACAACGTGTTAATGATCTGCAAGCCCTTAGCTTGTTTTTTATGGTTTATGAGCTTTGAGCTGATTACGTTCGGCGATGCTTTCTGGGCGCCTGGTCGATTTGCCCACGTCGTAACGGGTGGCGGGTCGCCGGTTCTTCGAGCCGAGTGGGCATCCTGGCCCGGGAGCTGAGGGTTTGGGTGCACGGGCAGGACTGTGCAGGTGGGGGCGGAGGTTCCTGAACCCCCGTCGGACGCGAGCGGGGGTGAGCCGGGCGGGTTCAACCCGCTTCTCCCAGGGGCGGCGGAGATCGGCTGCGGCCTCGCGGGTGAGCCGGAGCTGGGTATGCGCTGCGATCACGAGCCACGTCCACCGATCCGCGGCCTCAGGGCTGCGGAGCCTGGGACGTGTCCAGCCGAGCGTCTGCTTTACGAAACGGAAAGTGTGTTCCAGGTCGAAGCGCCTCAAGAACGCTTGCCACCGCAGATCGACGTCCTCGCCGTTCATGCCGGTCTTGGAGGACCACAGCCAGACCGGCAGCGGGTCGTGACCGCCGGGCAGATGGTCGACCTGGAGGCGGATCAGGGTGCCCTCGATGATGGGGAGTTCGCCGTCGTGGTCGATCCACGCGGAGCGGGTGGTGAGCCGGGGGTGGATGCGGTTCCAGGCCATCGCCATGGCGGTGCCGTAGCGGTCGGTGACCTGCACGGTCTCCGCGTCGGGCTCGCCCCACGTATCGGGCTTGGCGAAGCGGAACTCCTTGCCGTGTTTCGGCGGTCGCCCGCCCTGGGGATAGGCCAGGGCGTACTCCTTGAGTGAAGGTGTCGGCCGTCGCATGACACGGTCCGCACGCATCCGCCCGAGGACCTCGATGGGAAGGCCGTCGAGGAGGTAGGCCATGCGCGGGGCGTCGTAGCCGGCATGGAACATGACCAGAACGTCCTCGTCACCGTCCTCCCACTGCCCCTGGGCGATCAGGTCGGTGACGACACGGCGGACCTGGGCTGCGGTGACTTCGGCGACATCGCCGTCGGGGCCGAGCCGGACCGCGTCCAGCAGCTGGCACCACGACGTCCACCCGGTCTCCAGCGCGGCGACGAACGAGTACGGCCAGCCGGGGATGAACTGGTCGCTGGAGCGTCCCGAGCGTCCGTAGACATGGCAGAACAGCCGGTCCGGGCTGGTCGGCGCGCCGGGCCGCAGCCACGCGGAGACATCGACGGCCAGGACCAGGCGCCCGTCGGCGGCCTTGGGCTGCGGCAGCATGGCCAGTGCCTTGCGCAGCCTGTCCGCGTCGATGCGGCCCTGGTTGAGCGCGTCGCGCAACGCGCCGTGCCCACGCCGGTGCTCGGCCAACAGCGTCAGAGCGACCGGCGAGGTCACCGGTCCGTCCCCGTAGAGCATCGCGTCCGTGAGCTCGAACAGCGTGTCACCGCGCCGGGTCAGACATGTGTAGAGGTCCTCTCGAAAGTGGGACGTGAAGCCGAATGCCTCGTCCCGGGCATCGTGGTGCAGCAGACTCACCCCTGCGGCCTTTGTATGAGTGCGGTTCTGTGACGGGACCACAGCACCATGGCCTCGTGCATGGCGGGCAGCGTCTCGTAGTCGCGCACCAGGCGACGCGAGCGCATCAGCCAGCTCAGCGTTCTTTCCACCACCCACCTGCGCGGCAGCACCACGAACCCCGTGGTGTCGTCGGAGCGTTTGACGATCTCGAGCGTGAGGTGGAGGTTCTCGGCCGCCCAGTCGACCAGGCGCCCCGCATAACCGCCATCCGCCCAGATGAGCCGGACGGAGAAGTACAGCCTGCGCAGTCGTTCCAGCACAGGCACTGCGGCGTCCCGGTCCTGCACGTTCGCTGCGGTCACCGCGACGCCCAGGACCAGGCCGAGGCAGTCCACCACCAGGTGCCGCTTGCGCCCGCCCACCCTTTTGCCGCCGTCCCAGCCGGACGTGGAGCGCGGGATGTTCGCCGCTGCCCGCAGTGACTGCGAGTCCACGATGGCGGCCGTCGGGTCCGGCGAACGAACGCAATGACCCTGACGGTGACCGCGTTCGGGGTGGCGATCCGAGGCCATGGCGTGAATCACATGGACCCCGCCACCACCGAGCGATCTGTTCGTGGCGACCTATCCGTGTGGGCCCTCGACTTCGGCGCACAGGATTCGCTGCGCGCCGTCGCTGAGCCAGAAGGTTGTTCCAGCATGGTCGACGATCCGCATCTTGGCTGCACCGCGGGGCAGGACGGGTTCGAGGACTGCGCCTGTCCCGAGATCGAACAGGCGCTGTCTGCCCTTCCATTCGCCGGTCGCGAACACCGGTGTGAGCAGTACGTAGCGCCCCGAGGACGTGACCTTGCCGTTGATGGCGTGCTTACCCGGCAGGCGCTTCCATCCCGATTGTTGATAGAGCGGCTCGGTGACCGTCCCGTCCGGCGTGACACGGGTGATGGTGAAGAAGTCGGCCCCGTACTTGCGCACGCTCGAGGCGTCCGAGCCTTCGACGCAGACCAGCATGCTGCCGCCGTGGCCGACCGCATCACCGATGATGCAGCCGTCGACCGATACGTCGGGGCTCTGGTTCGGTTCGTCGTCGCCGAATCGGTCGACCGGAAACCCGTCCGGGCCGAGAGTCCCGATCCGCGTCCATGACGCGCTCGTCTCGCCGATGCGCAGGAACGCGAGGTATCGCGGGTTGCCAGTCCCGATCGGCTCATCGAGCACGACCACGTGCTCGGCCGCGAGTGCTCCTCGGCTCGCGTGGCCGGTCACCCGCGGCCGCTGCCCGTGTTTGGCGAAGCGATGCAGCACATCGTCGCCGACGATCGCTATCTCACGCCGCAACCGCAGATCGGTTCCATACACCCGCAGCGTGCCGGCATCGGCGATCACGCCGAATACGCCGTCGTCGAGCAGCACCGGCGCCGGGGCGTCATAAGCGTCGAACGGGTCACCCAACTCGTCGAGCACCACCGTCTGAACCACCTGATCGGCGATCGACACCAACGCGTACCGGGCACCGCCGTCCCACCACACGACTGCGTAGAACACTCCGACACCGGATACCAGACACGACCCTGCCCGTATCGGACCGCCCACCTTGTCCGGCAGCCTGAACTCGGCCGTCTTCGCCAGTCTCACGGAGCACCCTCTCGATTGTCGGACGGGTAGGCCTCGGGCACGTCGTGTCACGTGTCCCTACTCGCTCCCGGATCTTGTCGATGATCTACGGTTTCGTCCACCTGCTGGTCGCCTCGCCCGAACATGCCGAAGGCCCGTAAAGTGAGCTTCACCGCCGCGCTCGCGGCGGGCGGTTACGTGACCCGCGAGCAGGTGTACGAGATCGGGAACTACCCCGACAGCCGATCCCTAAAGGGACTCACCAGGTCGATCAACCGGATGGTTGGCGAGATGCGGGGCAGCGGCGAAATCCCCACCGACGCGGTCAACCCGTTCGTGCCGGCGTACGACCCGGCAACCGGCCGGGCAGTCGGCTTCCGGGTCCCGCCGGAGATCGTCGCGCTCGGTTAGGCCGGTGCCACCCCAGACGATGGGCAGCCGTCGGTGTTCGTGCAAAACGCCGACGGCTGCCCATCGCTTTATCCGTTCGCGCCCGACCCGGCGACGCGCAGCGGCCGGTAGCCGTCGGTGTCCAGCTGGGCGAGTTCGCCGTCGATGTCGACCGAGTGCGTGCCGTAGAAGTGCACGTTCTCGTGGTGGGTCGGCCAGATATGCGCCAGGACCTCGTCGTCGACCTGGCGGCCGGTCCGGCGCAGGGCGGCCACGCCGAGGCCGTGGTACTCGGTGGACCAGCAGACGATTGCGTTGGTGGCCAGAGTGAGGCACCACATCTGCTCGGTCTGCTGCTCATGGTGCCGGCGCCGGAGCGCTCCCTCACCGGCGTACGCGAGAGAGCGGCGCAGGGCGTGCAGGTTCTCGCCCCGGGAAACCCCGAAGCCGCGCCAGTTCCTCCGCCGAGAACACATCCTGAGTCGCCACGAACCCACCGCCTGAGCATCGACCGTCACCAAACGGACGGCACGCTAGGGCTCGCAACAGAGTTTGATCAACCCTCAGACGCCATCCGCTTTCCGAACGTGATCGTTTGGTTTGGGCTGGATGGGCATGAACTCCGGCTGGCGGCGGGAGAGATGGGCGTGGTTCGTCCGTTCGTCTCGCTTGTGGAGGTGGCTGGTGCCGTCGGTGCTCGGTCTGCTGGAGGCCCGGGAGAAGAAGGTCCGGGAAGAGGTCGCGCGGTTGCGGGAGGAGGCCGAGCGGGTGCAGGCCGCCCTCGGCGAGGCGGAATGCGCACTTCAGCGTCTTGCGGATGCCCGTGTGACGGTGGCCGAGGTGCTGGCCGAGCCGCCGTGTGCGGTCGTGGAGCCGGTAGGGAGCGCGGTGGCGGGGGCGGTGGTGCCGCGACGGGCCGAGGGGATGCCGGCGTCGGTCCTGCCCGCGGAGTACCAGCGGATCATGTCCGTGCTGGAGTCGGCTGCGGGCCGGGAAGGAATGCGGTGCCAGCAGCTGGCCGCGGCCCTGGGCCTTCAGGCGGTCCCGGCGAAGATCGAGGGTCTGCGATCGAAGGCAAAACGCCTGGTGGAACGAGGGTGGGCGCTCCAGACGCGGCCGGGGGTGTTCACCCCGCTCGGGACGCCGGCCGGCTGAAGGCTGCGGGGCGGCGGCCGGCCAGGCGGCTGCTCATGAGCATGGTCATGGAACGCATGCTCATGCGAGGGCCGTCCGCCTGTCCCGCAAATGCCCAGGTGGGTGAGCCTGTACGACGCGCTGTTCGAGGTCACCCGCCAGCTGGCGAGCGAAGAAGACCAGGCCGGGGCGGGGCACTATGGCCGAGTGGCTACCGCAGAGACTCCAGCCACCCGCAGGCTGCGGGCGAGGAGTTCCATCTCGGGAAGGGTTCCCGAGAACTCCCCGGCCAGCACGCGTCTCAGTTCGGCCTTGGCCTCGGTCAGGCCAAGGCCGAGTTCAGCCCGCAGCACTCGCATGATCGCGATGCTCATTCCCTGTGGGGAAGTTACCCGCAACCTCGTCGCTCCGTGCTCGGAGAGCAACTGATCGCGGAGGTCAGCCGGCAGTACGCCATCGCACACAGCCACCGCGAACCCACAAGCCGAGCAGATGACCTCAATGTCCCACCGCAAAGAGCCGCCCACCAGGGCCTGGACGCCACAGCACTCCAGCCGGGCACCGCAGTCCTGGCATACCGCCGAGTACTTGATGGACTCCAACACTGCCTGCCCCATCCCCACCTCCAACACAGCGAGGTTAAACGACAAGATTAGGGTCTGTTGCGAAAGTGCAGGTCGCAGCTACTCATTGAGGCGACCGCTGTTGACAGGCCATTTCGTCTGCCACCTGTACAACGAGAGGCCATACCGCTGGGCAACCGACAGCTCTAGGGAGTCGGCATCCCGAATAGGAGGACGGTCACCAGTATGGCCATCGGGATGGCGAGGGCCACCGCCAGTCCGGCAAGGCAGCCCCAGACCGTCAGTCGAGCACTGGTTCTCGCGTAGTCATCGCTCTTCGGCACGTCCATATCCAACAGTGAGAAACACCGACTTTCTACCTTCATAGGCACGTGCCCCTGGGACTTCCAGGTGAAGGTGCTGGTCACAGCCACTCGTTGGGTCCGGCTCGCGGCGGAAGCCCTGCGGGCAACCACCTATGCTCAGCTGATTAGCGGGGTGGATCCCGCTGAACTGACCGGCGCTGAGGTGTATCCACTCGGGTGGAGTGAGCCCGGCTCGCTGGAGTGGGGGCGTCCCTGGTACGACGGCCTCACACAGTTCTTCGAGGCTGCGGCCAGGGCCGACGACGCGATGCTCGTCTGGCTGGACTGACGGACCGCGACGGCGGAGATCTCAGCTTGGGAAGCTGTGGGGGCCGCCTCCTTGATGCTTGCCGCTGGGTGTGACGGACCGTCTTCCGTCGAGGCTAGGGTGGGTGCATGTCTGTGAACATCCATCTCTACTTGGACATCACGAAGCTTGCCTGCGCCGAGGAAGCCGACGCAGTGGGGGTGACAGTGGAAGAGGTCTTCAAGGAGCACGGAATCGATTCGTGGATGTACGTGGGCGTTTTTCATGATCCGCCTAAGGTCCTGACGAGCAGTGAAAACGGACCGATCATCATCAGCGGGTTCGCAAAGTGGTCCGAGCAGTTCGAGTCCGACGTGACCCAGTCGATCCGTGCCACTGCGCCCGAGGCTCACATCGACTTGGAGTGGGGATACCCGGACGAGGGGTGATGCGGCGTGACTGATCGGGTTCTCCGGACGTCCAGGCTGTGAGTTTCAGCCGCGCTTCCTGAGGCTGTGCATGAGGTCTTTCATGTCCTTGATCAGGAGTGGTTCGAGTTCCGGGGGAGTAGGGGCCGGGGGCAGGTCTCCGAAACTCCGGGTAGACGTCGCCAGGGTGAACTTGGCTCTGCCGTCGAGCGCGTTCAGCTGCATCCAGTGCGAGCCGTCACCGAAGTCATGGGTCATCAGATAGGCGTGGTCCGCGAGGTCGGGAACACGATGAACCTCGGTCGCTCCGCCACCATCGCCTGCCGCGGAGCGCTTGCTGGTGCCTGCCCGCCGGGCCTCGAATTCGGCCGTCAGGTCGCTCTGCTTGTGCAGGACGACCGAGAGCTCGAGCTGAGCGCTGTGGGTGGCTTTTCCGAACGCCCCAGCTTGCCGCAGCAGCCCGCCGTGTCCATGGCGGGGTGCTGCGTCACCGAGGACAGCTAGTCCGGGGATGTGGCGAACCGGCTG
Organism: Streptomyces sp. NPDC032822; assembly: GCF_055578825.1. Lineage (NCBI taxonomy): Bacteria > Bacillati > Actinomycetota > Actinomycetes > Kitasatosporales > Streptomycetaceae > Streptomyces > Streptomyces sp. NPDC032822. Next base: position 205,576 of record NZ_JBVIOL010000015.1, read on the forward strand.
CTCAGGCCCGGCCAGAGGGTCTTGTCGCACAGCTTGTCTGTAACGCGATACCCGACCACCGTGTCCGGCGTGTCGGCGGCGCCGACCGCCTAGTAGGACTCCGTTAGCTCTCGGCAGTCGAGCTCAACAAGGTCGCGGCTGCAACCCAGAGGCGGTCTCGTCCGCCGCCTTGCCCGTATTCCGGTGTGCGCGGCGGCGGTTCCTTGTGGGTCAAGCGACCGGCACACTCAGCGACCGGGCCGGGCTACCGTGGGCCCGCCCTATGGGGCTGGCACTGGCCGTGGCGGTCGCGCATGACTCACCCGCAGGGTGACCCTCGCTTGATGCAGCGTCAGCTTGAGACGGTGCACGACTGACAAAGTTCCTTGCACGGATGGCAAAGTCCGAAGCCCACGATGATCCTAAAGTCCGCGGACGGGGCCAGAGTGTCGAGCCTCGCCCCTGTCAGTTACCTACGAACTGGAGAACCGTGAACAGAGACCGTTTCAAGATCGGTGCCATCGGTGCCATCACCGGCGTGATCTCGACGCTGCTGGTTGGTTTGACCGCGAGCCCTGCCTCGGCCGCCATCCACGAGTGCAACACCGCCAAGATCTCGACGTCGTCCTCAAGCATCCCCAGCGGGCGGTATCTCTACCTGCCTGCGTTCCAACGCAATGGGGGCGCCGACTTCTACTGCTGGATGGCCAAAGGATCCGACAGCTCCGGAGTCAGAGCGCTTCAGGCGGCGATCAACCATTGCTACAACCACATCCCTAATCTTGTGCCCGATGGCATCTACGGGGACGCCACCAAGGCAGCGGTACGCGCTGTTCAGACGCAGCACCGAATCCACGTAGACGGCGAGTACGGCCCCGATACCTACGCGGCCATGCTGCTTCCGTTGTACCGAACCGTCGACAATCAGTTCTCCGGCACCTGCGTCTAAGGCTTGTCCCGTAACCGATCTTGAACGTGGTGGGGGAAAGGTCGGCTGCGGTGTCGCCCGATGGTCTACCCGGCGAGGGTGAGGTTGTGCAGGCGCGCGATGCCAAGGATGGCGTGGTGGACGCCGTCGCCTTTGAGTCGGCAGTCGCGCAGGATCTTCCAGTCCTTCATGCGGGCGAAGGTGTGCTCAACTCGGGCCCGGACCTGTTTGTGGCTCCGGTTGTGTTCTTCTTTCCAGGTCGGGAGTTCCTCGCCTTTGCGGCGGCGGTGTGGGATGACCAGCTCGGTCCCTTGGTAGCCGCCGTCGGCGATGGTCATGGTGTTGCCCACGGCGGCCTTGGCGCCGGATTCCTCCCAGCCGCGGGAATCGTGCCGGTTGCCCGGCAGTGGCCGGCCAACCACAACGACCCGGCGGGTATAGGTGTCGATGACCACCTGGTGGGCCGTGGAATAGCGATAGTTCTTCGACTGCTCCGCCACCGTGTGGTCGCGGGTGGGGACCAGCGTGCCGTCAACGATCAGCACGGTGTCATTGCGGAACCGCTTGCGCGGCTGGAGCGCGAGCAGCGGACCGAGGTGGTCAATGATCCGGTCCGCGGCCGACTTCGAGACGCCGAAAAGCGGGGCAATCTGGCGCATCGTCAAGTTCGTCCGCCAGTAGGCGGCGACCAGCAGAATACGGTCCTCGAGCGGGAGCCCCCAGGGCTGCCCGCGCTGGAGTTCGACAGAGGTCTCGCGCCGTACGGCGGTCACCAGCTTGCCGAAGCAGCGCGGGCTCAGCCCGGTGAAGGGGCCTATCCAGGACGGCACCGACGCCGTGATCACTGCAGTCACGTCAAGATCGTTCCACCAGGGGCCGACCGGGACGGGCACGGGTCAAGTACGGAGCCCGAGGTGCCGGTCCAGTTGACTGCGCAGACGCGCAGAAGCCCCCCCGGAGAGTCCCGAGTTGTCGCACCTCTGCCGCTGCTAGTTCCGTCCGTCCTGCCAGCGCGAGCACAGCGGCATAAGGTCGTTCGCCTTCGGCGAGCTTGGCCGCCACGGCGTCACGAACGGCTCGCAGCACTGTGTGGTCCGCGCTCGGATGCGTCGCCAGCAGGCGAAGGAGCCCGTTGTCGTTCCAGGTGCTGTCTTGGGCCGCGCTCAGTTCCAGCAGAGTGCCAGGCGTCGTGGAGGGATTGGCGGCCAGAGCCTGCCAGACGAAGGGGTACGGACAATGTGAGAGTCGATGCAGGACAGAGCTGTCGCTCTCGGCATGCGCCAGTTCGAGGTAGTCGGCAGGCGTGTGCACGGACATGGCCCCTCAGGATCGTCGGGGCGTTCATCCTGCCATCAGGGCTCGGTCGCCGGCGTGCGGGGGCGCTGATCCCAACCGGTTCGAAGATCGCTTACGGGACTAGGGCCTGTGTGACGTTGTGATCATCCAGTTGCCTCCAGCAGGTCGTTGATCCAGATCATTGAGGCACGGAGGTGGAGGCCGGCGATGTAGCT
>NZ_JBVIOL010000016.1:0-202345 GCF_055578825.1 Streptomyces sp. NPDC032822
ACGCCCGGTTACATTCCGAACCCGGAAGCTAAGCCTTACAGCGCCGATGGTACTGCAGGGGGGACCCTGTGGGAGAGTAGGACGCCGCCGAACAATTTTTGGAAGGACCCCTGGTCCCCAGCGTTCAGCTGGGGCCAGGGGTCCTTTTTTGTTTTTCCGGAGCGCGCCGATTAGTCGGCTGCGCGAGAATGACTTGCAGTACCGAAGACAGGAGTCACCGATGTCCACCAACTCTCCCGACGACCGACCGGAGCGCGACCAGCGGCGACGGGACAGTGGTGACCGGGGTGACCGGGGCGGATTCCGCGGAGACCGTGACGGCTTCCGCCGGGACAACGACCGTCGAGACACCCCGCGTACCGGTAGCGACCGTGGCGGCAACAACCGTGGTGGCAGCAGCGACCGCGGTGGGAACGACCGCGGTGGCTATGTCCGTCGTGACGACCGACGCGATGACCGGGCCGGCGGCGCCGACCGTGGCGGGTTCCGTCGTGATGACAATCGCGGCAGTTTCGGGCGCCGTGACGACCGTCCTTCCGGACCCCGCCGTGACGACCGCCCTTCTGGGCCGCGTCGTGACGATCGTCCTGCCGGTGCGCGTCGTGACGACCGTCCTGCCGGGCCTCGCCGTGACGACCGCCCTTCTGGGCCTCGCCGTGACGACCGCGGGGACCGCGGTGGGTTCCGGCGCGACGACAATCGTGGCGCGGTCGGCGGGCGGCGAGACGATCGGCGTGATGACCGGCGCGATGGTGACCGAGGGTCTCGTCCGGCCTTCCGCCGTGACGATCGCCCTGCTGGGCCGCGTCGTGTCGACCGTTCTGCCGGGCCCCGCCGTGACGACCGTCCTTCTGGGCCGCGTCGAGACGACCGTCCCGCTGGCGCGCGTCGTGACGACCGCCCTGCCGGACCCCGCCGTGATGACCGGGACCGTGGGTTCCGGCGTGACGGTGACCGTCCCTCTTTCCGGGGCAATGACGACCGCCCCCCGTTCCGTCGTGACGACCGCGGTGATCGTGGAGACCGCGTAGAGCGTCGAGATGGGGACCGTCCTCCCTTCCGTCGCGATGACAACCGCGGTGGTTACGCCGGCCGGCGTGACGACCGTCGGGGCGACGACCGTGGCGGCTTCGTTCGCCGTGATGACCGTCGGGATGACCGGCGCGACGACCGTCCTTCTGGGCCCCGCCGTGACGACCGTCGCGATGACCGGCGTGACAGTGGTGACCGTGGCGGTTTCCGCCGTGACGACCGGGACCGTGGCTTCCGTAGCGATGACCGGGACCGAGGTTTCCGTCGGGACGACCGCGGCGATCGTCCCGAGTTCCGCCGCGACGACCGTCGTGATGACCGGCGCGACGACCGCCGGGTTGACGACCGCGGGGATCGCGGTGGCTTCCGGCGTGATGACCGTCGGGATGACCGACGTGACGACAACCGGGGTGACCGGGGTGGCGAGCGCGGTGGGTTCCGTGGCCGGGACGACCGTGGTGCTCCCCGCGGGCCCCGGCGAGACGACCGAGCTGGGCGTCCCGGTGGCTTCCGCGACCGTGACGATCGGCGTGGTGGCGACGACCGGCGTGGTGGCGGGCACTTCCGTGACGAGCGTGACCGGGACCGGGAGCCGATCAGGCGGCTGCCGATCCCCGAGGACGTCACGGGCGACGAGATCGACAAGGACGTACGGCAGGAGCTGCAGAGCCTGCCGAAGGGGCTCGCCGAAGACGTCGCCAAGAACCTGGTGATGGTGGCGCGGCTCATCGACGAGGACCCCGAGGCGGCGTACGCCTACTCGAAGGTGGCCCTGCGACTGGCGTCGCGCGTCGCCGCCGTACGCGAGGCCGGTGGGTTCGCGGCGTACGCGAACCAGAAGTACAGCGAGGCGCTCGCGGAGTTCCGTGCCGCGCGGCGGATGACCGGCAGTGTCGACCTGTGGCCCGTCATGGCCGACTGCGAGCGTGGGCTCGGGCGGCCGGAGAAGGCGCTGGACATGGCCGGGACGCCCGAGGTGCACAAGCTGGACAAGGCCGGTCAGGTCGAGATGCGGCTCGTCGCGGCCGGTGCCCGGCGTGACATGGGGCAGCTGGACGCGGCCATCGTGACGCTGCAGAGCCCCGAGCTCGCCTCCAACTCCGTTCAGCCGTGGACCGCGCGCCTGCGGTACGCGTACGCCGACGCGCTGGTCGCGGCCGGTCGGGAGGACGAGGCCCGGGAGTGGTTCGCGAAGGCCATCGAGGCCGACAAGGACGGCAGCACGAACGCGTCGGACCGGCTCGCGGAGCTTGACGGTGTGGAGTTCGTCGACGCCTTCGACGAGAGCGAGGGCGAGGGCGAGAGTGAGGGCGATGTCGAGTCCGATGACGCGCCCGCGCAAGCCGTTGTCGTCGAGGAAGTCCAGGACGAAGACGATGTGGACGACGACGAGGACGACGGCGCCGATGGTGACGTCGATGTCGATGTCGATGTTGTCGAGGACCGCACGGTCGAGGCGGACGAGCAGGATGGCGCGTCCGACCACAAGGACTGACGTCGGTGAGTGAGTGAAAGGGCGGGACCCCCGACAGGGGGTCCCGCCCTTTCACATGTCAGGAGTGCGGGCCTTCAGGCGGTCAGGGCGCGCAGCACCAGACCCGAGGCCGGCTTGGGGCCGAACGACGTCGACTTGCGGGGCATCGTGACGCCCTGGCGGGCCAGGTCGCGGACGACCTCCTCGCGGACCGGGTGCATCAGGACCGCCGTACCGCCGTCGTGTTCCGCCTTCTCCACCGTGGCGGCGGTGTCGTGGATGTAGGCGATGTGGGCCGGGGAGTCCTCGGGGATGTGCCAGACGTGGTCGAGGAGGGTGGCGTGCAGGACCGTCGCGTCCAGGGTGCGCCAGGCCGCCGGACGGTCCGTGGGGATCGTGCGGGCCAGCAGGGCCGGGTCGGGGCGGTCGACGAGGTGGAAGGCGCCGTCGCCCGCCAGCAGGAACGCGTTGCCGGCACAGGCCGCGTCGGCCAGGGTGTCCAGGGCCTCCGCGAGCGGTACCTCCAGGCGGCGGACCCGGAAGAGGCCCTCCAGGGGGGCCAGTGCCGCCGCGACCGGCAGATCGTGCAGGAGGCGGTGGATGGCACGGACGCGCAGGGGGTAGCGGGCGGTGTCGACGAGGAGGACCAGACCGTGGTCCCAGGGGCTGGGAGAGGGATGCTCCGCGCGTAGACGCCGGTAGGTGGCCCAGCGGTGGTGGCCGTCGGCGATCAGGGCCTGGTGCCGGGCCAGGTCGGAGGTGACACGGGCCAGGTCGGCGGGGTCGGTGACCGACCACAGGCGGTGGCGGCAGCCGTCCTCCGTGGTGGTGGCGAGCAGCGGGGGCTGCCCGGCGACGCGCTCGACGACCTCGGCGGTGGCGGAGGACGTGCCGTCCCCGCGATACGTCAGGAGCAGGGGCTCCATGTTCGCGGAAGTGGCGCGCATCAGCGCCGCACGGTCGGCGACCACATGTGGCATGACGTCCTCGTGGGGGAGGACCACACCCTCCGAGGGTTCCGACAGGCGCAGGGTGCCGATGACGCCACGCTGGAGCAGGCCGTCGCCGTCGCGCTGTTCGTAGACGTACAGGCCCGGTTCGGGGTCGGTGGTGAGGACCCCCTCCGCCAGCCAGCGGCGCAGGGTGTCCGCGGCCTGTTCGTTACGCGCCTCGGGGGTACCGGCCTGCGGGAGGATCAGTCGGACGATGTTGTACGGGTCGGCGGACTGGAGGTGGTGCAGACCGTCGGGGCGGACGACGACGTCGTAGGGCGGTGAGGTCACGGCGGCCAGGCTGCCGACCCGGTCGGGGTCGTAGCGCAGGCCTCGGAACGGGGTGAGTTCCAGGCCTCGGCGCGCCGTTGCTTCCGAGTGACCTGCTGGGTTCATCCCGGCATCGTACGTGTGTCAGTGGCATGCGCGATGATCGGGGGAAAGCGAGCGAACGAGGAGCGATGCGGAATGAGCCAGGGCGTCAGGACGAAGCCCGAGGGCAGTGGGCAGGCCCTGAGCGAGGCGTACGACACGGCGCTGCTCGACCTGGACGGGGTGGTGTACGCGGGGGGCAACGCGATCGCGAACGCCGTCGAGTCGCTGGCCACCGCGCACGAGGGCGGAATGCGCCTCGCGTATGTCACCAACAACGCGCTGCGGACGCCTGACGCCGTGGCCGAGCACCTCACCGAGCTGGGCATACCGACGGAGGCGTCGGATGTCATCACCTCCGCGCAGGCGGTGGCCCGGCTGATCGCCGAGCAGGTGCCCGCGGGGGCGCGCGTGCTGGTGATCGGCGGCGAGGGGCTGCGGGTGGCGCTGCGGGAGCGGGGCCTTGAGCCGGTGGAGTCGGCGGAGGACGAGCCGGTGGCGGTCGTGCAGGGGTACGGCGGGCCGGACCTGCCCTGGGGGCGTTTCGCGGAAGCGTGTTACGCCATCGCGCGCGGGGTGCCGTGGTTCGCGTCCAACACCGATCTGACGATTCCCGGCGCCCGCGGGATCGCCCCGGGCAACGGGGCGGCGGTGGAGGTCGTGCGGATCGCGACCGGCGCCGACCCGAAGGTGGCGGGCAAGCCGTTGCCGCCGATGCACCGGGAGACCATCTTGCGGACCGGGGCCACGCGGCCGTTGGTGGTGGGCGACCGGCTGGACACGGACATCGAGGGCGCGTTCAACGGCGAGGTGGACTCGCTGCTGGTCCTCACCGGGGTGACGGACGGCGCGCAGTTGCTGGCCGCCCCGCCGCAGCACCGGCCGACCTATGTCGACGCCGATCTGCGGGGCATGCTCACCGGGCAGCCGGAGGTCACCGAGGAGGGCGACGGATTCCGGTGCGGCGGCTGGATCGCCCGGGCCGCTGGCGAGCGGCTGGAACTCGACGGTGACGGCGAGGCCCTGGACGGACTGCGCGCGCTGTGCGCGGCGGCCTGGACGGCGGCCGGAGAGGGTGTGTGCGAGCTGGACGGAGGGAAGTCGCTGGCACGGCTGGGTCTGTGAGCCGTAGCGGTACCCCTCGGGTGGCGGGATGCCTGCCCGTCCGGTGCTCGTACCGCCGGCCCGTGCGAGGCTCGTTCCTGTGAGCGCGGGTACGTCCTGACCACGGGATTTGGCTGAATGCGAGGGTAGGCTAACCTAACTGCGTGTTGGTAGAGAGTCCTCCCGAACAGCGCGCGGAGACCGCCCCCGCGCCTCCAACCCGCCGGGCGGTACGAGCGTTTGGGCTGCTCGTGTCCGTGGTGATCCTGCTGCTCGTCGCGTTGGCGAGCATCGCGATCGGCGCCAAGGCGTTGTCCATGGGACAGGTCTGGCACGGCCTGTTCCAGGATTCGGGAACGTACGGCGACGTCGTGGTCGCCGACCGGCTGGCGCGGACCCTGCTCGGGCTGCTCGCGGGTGCGGCGCTCGGCCTGTCCGGGGCGGTGCTCCAGGCGCTCACACGCAACCCGCTGGCCGACCCCGGACTGCTCGGCATCAACGCCGGCGCGTCCGCCGCGGTCGTCACCGCCATCACCTTCTTCGGTGTCACCTCGCTGAGCGGCTATGTCTGGTTCGCGTTCGCCGGCGCCGCCGCCGTCGGGGCGCTGGTCTGGTTCCTCGGCGGCAGCAGGGGCGCGACGCCGGTGCGGCTGGCGCTCGCCGGCACCGCGATCAGTGCCGCGCTCTACGGCTATCTCCAGGCCGTGATGATCACGGACACCGCGGCGCTCTCCAGGATGCGCTTCTGGACCGTCGGCTCACTGACCTCGGCGAGCAACTCGGCCATCCTCCAGGTGCTGCCGTTCATCGCGGGGGGCACGCTCCTCGCGCTCGCGCTGGCCCGGCCGTTGAACGCCATGGAGATGGGTGACGACACCGCCAAGGCCCTCGGCGCCAACCTCAACCGCACCCGGGCGCTGGCCATGCTCTCTGCCGTGGTGCTGTGCGGGGCGGCGACCGCCGCGTGCGGGCCGATCGTGTTCGTCGGGCTGATGGTCCCGCACGTCGTACGGTCCTTCACCGGGCCCGACCTGCGGTGGATCCTGCCCTACGCGACCATCCTGTCGCCGGTGCTGCTGCTCGGCGCCGACGTCATCGGCCGGATCGTGGCCCGGCCCTCGGAACTCCAGGTCGGCATCGTCACCGCGATCATCGGCGGCCCGGTCTTCATCTATCTCGTACGACGGCGGAGGACGGCGCAGCTGTGAGGACCAACCGTGCCATCAGGACGCCGGGCGGGCTCTCGCTGCGGCTGGACGTCCGCGCCGTCACCGTCGTCGCCCTGCTGCTGCTCGCCGCGCTCGCCGCGAGCGTGGTGCTGATCGGCACCGGCGACTTCCCGATCCCGGCCGCGGGCGTGCTGAAGACGCTCTTCGGCGAGGGCAACGCGGGACAGGAGTTCATCGTCAACGAGCTGCGGCTGCCACGGGTCCTCGTCGGGCTCCTGGTCGGCGCCTCGCTGGGCCTCGGAGGTGCGCTCTTCCAGGCTGTCTCCCGCAATCCGCTGGGCAGTCCGGACGTCCTGGGACTCGGGCAGGGAGCGACCGCCGGCGCGCTCGTGATGATCGTGGTGTTCTCCGGCAGCGCCACCCAGGTCACCCTCGGCGCGCTGGTGGGCGGCCTGGTGACCGGTCTCGCCATCTATCTGCTCGCCTGGAAACAGGGGGTGCACGGCTACCGGCTGGTCCTGGTCGGTATCGGCGTCTCCGCGATCGTCACCGCGATCAACGGCTATCTGCTCACCGTCTCCGACATCGTCGACGCCGCCCGCGCGCTCGTCTGGATGACCGGCTCGCTCACCGGGCGGGACTGGGACCAGGTCTGGCCGCTGCTCGCCCTGTGCGCGGTGCTCGTGCCGCTGGTCCTCGCCAACGCGCGCGGGCTACGGATGATGGAGATGGGCGACGACGTGTCGTACGCCCTCGGAGTGCGCGTCGAGCGCGTACGGCTGTTGCTGCTGGTGGCGGCCGTGCTGCTCACCGCGGCCGCCACCGCGGCCGCCGGCCCCGTCAGTTTCGTGGCGCTCACCGCGCCGCAACTGGCCCGCCGGCTGACCCGCTCGCCCGGCCCGAACCTGCTGCCGTCCCTGTGCATGGGGGCCGCCCTCCTGGTCACGGCCGACTGGATCTCGCAGCGCGCCTTCGGTGCCGACCAGATGCCCGTCGGGGTGGTCACCGGCGTCCTCGGCGGTGTCTACCTGCTGTGGCTGCTGGTCAGCGAGCGCAAGGCGGGCCGGATATGAGCCAGGACACGAACCCGGACACCGGCCCGGACACCAACCCGCACCAGGAATCCCGGCCCGAGAAGCGCGGCACGGCGAACGAGAACACCCGAAGGAGCACTGTGAACCGCCTCTCCGCCGAGAAGGTGACCCTCGCCTACGACCAGCGGGTCATCGCCGAGGAACTGTCGGTCGAGATACCCGACCACTCCTTCACCGTGATCGTCGGCCCGAACGCGTGCGGCAAGTCCACACTGCTGCGGGCGCTGTCGCGGATGCTGAAGCCGAACCAGGGCCGGGTGCTCCTCGACGGGAACGTCATCCAGTCGATGCCGGCGAAGAAGGTCGCGCGCACCCTCGGCCTGCTCCCGCAGTCGTCGATCGCGCCCGACGGCATCACCGTCGCCGACCTCGTCGGCCGCGGCCGGTACCCCCACCAGGGCATCCTGCGCCAGTGGTCGACCGAGGACGAGCGGGTCGTCCAGGAGTCCATGACCCGGACCGGGGTCGCCGAACTCGCCGACCGGTACGTCGACGAACTCTCCGGCGGTCAGCGCCAGCGCGTGTGGATCGCGATGGCGCTCGCCCAGCAGACCCCGCTGCTGCTGCTCGACGAGCCGACGACCTACCTCGACATCCAGCACCAGATCGACGTCCTGGACCTCTGTGCCGAACTGCACGAGGAGCAGGGCCGCACGCTCGTCGCCGTGCTGCACGACCTCAACCACGCAGCCCGGTACGCCACACACCTGATCGCCCTCAAGGAGGGCCGGATCATCGCCGAGGGCGCCCCGAGCGACATCGTCGACGCCGAGTTGGTCGAGGAGGTCTTCGGGCTGCGCTGCCAGGTCATCGACGACCCGGAGACGGGGACGCCCCTGGTGGTGCCGGCGGCGCGCAAGGCACGTACGGCGACGAAGGCTGCGGCGCGGGCCGACGCGGCCCCGCGGGTGGAGGCGGAGAAGGTGGCCGCTACAGAAGCTTCCTGAGGCGGAGCAGGTCCCGCAGGCCCGCCTCCAGCTTCACCCGGCCCGACCCCCAGGCCTTCGCGAAGTTCAGCTCGCCGGCGACCAGCGCCACCAGGTCGTCGCCGGCCATGGTCAGTCTGATCTCGGCCTTCTTCGGCGGCGGACCCTGGAGTGTCTCGGTCACCTTGATGCGGCCGTCGGTCAGACGGCCCACGAAGGTGACGTCGAGGTCGGTGATCCGGCAGCTCACCGAGCGGTCCAGAGCCGCCGCGGCACGGACGTCGCCGTCGGCGGTCCGCAGGTTGTCCGAGAGCTTTTCGAGTGCGGCGCGGCACTCCTCGATCGTGGCCATCGCGCTCGACGTTACCCCAGCGCTTCGAGGTAGCGTCTGGGCATGAGCGACTCTGCGCCCGAGGCCGGTCCGCCGGCGGAAGCGACGGAGGCCGGCCCCGCGGTCGAACCCGAGTACGACCCCGCCGCCCCCGCCCCGCTGCACGTCCCCCGCACCCCCACCGGCAACGTCGAGGTCGACGCCCGGTTGGAGCGGCTCGCGGACACCGACCACCTCGCCACGGACGGACACATGGAGGTGTACGAGGATGTACACCGGGGGCTGCGCGACGCGCTCACCGCGCTCGACGCCCGCCCGGGACCTCCGGCGCCCCCCACGCCGTACCAGAGCAGGAGCTGAACCGAACGTGGCAGGAGTCGCACGCCGTCGTCTCGACGCGGAGCTGGTCCGCCGGAAGCTGGCGCGCTCGCGCGAGCACGCCAGTCAGCTGATCGCCGCCGGACGGGTCTCCGTCGGCAAGACCGTCGCGACCAAGCCCGCCACCCAGGTGGAGACCGCGGCGCCCATCCTGGTGGCGACCGACGACGGCGACCCCGACTACGTCTCCCGGGGCGGCCACAAGCTCGCCGGCGCGCTCACGGCATTCGTCCCGCGGGGGCTGGTCGTCGAGGGGCGCCGGGCGCTCGACGCCGGCGCGTCCACCGGCGGGTTCACGGACGTGCTGCTGCGCTCGGGAGCCGCACACGTCGTCGCCGTCGACGTCGGGTACGGACAACTCGCGTGGTCTCTCCGGAGCGATGAACGCGTCACCGTCAAGGACCGTACGAACGTACGCGAGTTGACGCTCGAAGCGATCGATGGGGAGCCTGTGGATCTTGTCGTGGGGGATCTGTCCTTCATCCCGCTCGGACTGGTGCTGCCCGCCCTGGTGCGGTGCGTGAAGCCGGACGCCGATCTGGTGATGATGGTCAAGCCGCAGTTCGAGGTGGGGAAGGAGCGGCTGGGCAGTGGGGGAGTGGTACGGAGTCCGCAGCTGCGCGCCGATGCGGTGTGCGCGGTGGCCCGGCGGGCGGGGGAACTGGGGCTCGGCGTGAACGGGGTCACCGCCAGCCCGCTGCCCGGTCCGTCCGGGAATGTCGAGTACTTTCTGTGGCTGCGGTCGGGTGCACCCGCACTGGACCCGGCCGATGTCGACCGTGCAGTGGCGGAGGGGCCGCGTTGAGCCAGAACCGAGCTCGTACTGTTTTCCTGCTCACCCACACGGGGCGGCCCGCGGCGATCCGCAGTGCCGAACTCGTGGTCAAGGGGCTGTTGCGCGAGGGCATCGGTGTCCGGGTCCTTGAGTACGAGGCCCGCGACCTGCCCCTCACGGACGAGGTGGAACTCGTCAAGGAGGCCACCCCGCAGTGCCTGGAGGGCTGCGAGCTGCTCATCGTGCTCGGCGGCGACGGGACGCTGCTGCGCGGCGCCGAGTTCGCGCGGGCGTCCGGGGTGCCGATGCTCGGCGTCAACCTGGGCAGCGTCGGCTTCCTCGCGGAGGCCGAGCGGGACGATCTCGACAAGGTCGTCGACCGGGTGGTGACGAGGGCCTACGAGGTCGAGGAGCGGATGACCGTCGATGTCGTCGTTCACCAGAACGGGAACATCGTGCACACCGACTGGGCGCTGAACGAGGCGGCCGTGCAGAAGGTCTCCGCCGAGAAGCTGCTCGAAGTCGTCCTGGAGATCGACGGGCGGCCGGTCACGGGGTTCGGGTGCGACGGGATCGTGCTGTCCACGCCGACCGGGTCGACGGCGTACGCGTTCTCGGCGGGCGGGCCCGTGGTGTGGCCCGAGGTCGAGGCGTTGCTGATGGTGCCGATCAGCGCGCACGCGCTGTTCGCGAAGCCGTTGGTGACGTCACCGGACTCGGTGCTGGCGGTGGAGGTGCTGCCGCACATCCCGCCGGGTGTGCTGTGGTGTGACGGGCGCCGGACCATGGAGTTGCCGCCGGGGGCGCGTGTCGAGGTGCGGCGGGGCGCTGTGCCGGTGCGGTTGGCCCGGTTGCACCATGCCTCGTTCACCGATCGGCTGGTGGCCAAGTTCGCGCTGCCGGTGTCGGGATGGCGGGGCGCGCCGCAATAGCGCTCTCCAGGGGGTGGCTCCGCCGCGTGCGCGCGCCTGCCGCTGGTCGCGCCCACGCGGCGGAGCCGCACCTCGACACGGCCCCGCTCCCCTTGGGCGTCTCCACTCGGGTGGGTGACAAGTGCCGGGTGTGCGCATTCGTTACCTGCACCTTCACACCACAAGGCCGGGGTCCGTCGCACTTCCCCTCCCCGACCTCGTAAGGTCGTGTCCGTGTTGGAGGAGATGCGGATACGGTCGCTCGGAGTCATCGACGACGCGGTTGTCGAACTGTCGCCCGGCTTCACCGCGGTCACGGGTGAGACGGGCGCCGGCAAGACCATGGTGGTCACCAGCCTGGGGCTGCTGCTCGGCGGTCGTGCCGACGCGGCGCTCGTGCGGATCGGGGCCAAGAACGCGGTCGTGGAGGGGCGGATCAGTGTGTCCCCGGGCGACTCGGCCGTTCTGCGGGCCGAGGAGGCCGGGGCGGAGCTGGACAACGGCGCGCTGCTCATCAGCCGTACCGTTTCCGCCGAAGGGCGCTCCCGGGCGCACCTGGGCGGGCGGAGTGTGCCGGTCGGGCTGCTGGCCGAGCTCGCCGACGACCTGGTGGCCGTGCACGGGCAGACCGACCAGCAGGGGCTGCTGAAGCTGTCCCGGCAGCGGCAGGCGCTCGACCGGTACGCGGGTGCGGCCGTCACCGGGGCGCTGACCAAGTACACCGGGGCCTATCGGCGGCTGCGGGCCGTCGCCGTGGAGCTCGACGAGATCACCACCCGCGCGCGTGAACGGGCCCAGGAGGCCGACATGCTGCGCTACGGCCTCGACGAGATCGCCGGTGTCGAACCGCGCGCGGGCGAGGACGTGGAGCTGGCGGAGGAAGCGGAGCGGCTCGGGCACGCGGAGGCCCTGTCGTCCGCCGCCACGGCCGCCCACGCGGCTGTCGCCGGCAATCCGGAGGACCCCGAGGGCATCGACGCGGCCACGCTGGTGGCGGGCGCGCAGCGGGCCCTGGACGCCGTGCGGTCCTACGACCCCGCGCTGGCCGGGCTCGCCGACCGGATCTCGGAGCTGGGGATCCTGCTCGGTGACGTGGCGGGCGAACTCGCCGGGTACGCCGACGATCTCGACGCCGACCCGCTGCGGCTGGCGGCCGTCGAGGAGCGGCGGGCCGCGCTGACCACGCTGACGCGGAAGTACGGTGAGAACGTCGGCGCCGTCCTCGCGTGGTCCGAGCAGAGCGCCGCGCGGCTCACCGAACTGGACGGCGACGACGAGCGGATCGGGGAGCTGACCGCCGAGCGGGACGCGCTGCGGACCGAACTGGGCGGGCTGGCACAGGCGCTGACGGACGCGCGGACGGAGGCCGCCGACCGGTTCGCGGCGGCCGTGACCGCCGAACTGGCCTCGCTGGCCATGCCGCACGCGCGCGTGTCCTTCGACATCCGGCAGACCGAGGACCCCGAGGGCGTCGAGGTCGGCGGACGTACCGTCGCGTACGGGCCGGCCGGTGCCGACGAGGTGGAACTGCTGCTGGCGCCGCATCCCGGCGCGCCGGCCCGGCCCATCGCCAAGGGCGCGTCCGGTGGTGAGCTGTCGCGCGTGATGCTGGCGGTGGAGGTCGTGTTCGCGGGGACCGACCCCGTGCCCACCTATCTCTTCGACGAGGTCGACGCGGGGGTCGGCGGCAAGGCCGCGGTGGAGATCGGGCGGCGGCTGGCCCGGCTGGCGAAGACCGCGCAGGTCGTCGTCGTGACCCACCTGCCTCAGGTGGCCGCCTTCGCCGACCGGCAGTTGCTGGTGGAGAAGACCAACGACGGGTCCGTGACCCGGTCCGGGGTGAAGGTGCTGGAGGGCGAGGACCGGGTCCGGGAACTGTCCCGGATGCTGGCCGGCCAGGAGGACTCGGAGACGGCCCGGGCCCATGCGGAAGAACTGCTGGCGACGGCCCGGGCGGACGGCTAGGGGTCCAGGGTGCCTGTGTCGGGGGGCGCGATGACCCGCGCCCCCAGGACCACCGCGTTCGTACTCGCCGCCGCCCTCACCCGGGCCGCCACCGCCGCCCTGCGTACCAGGGCCCCCGGCGGCCCCGACCGCTGGGAGCGGAGGAACCACGCCGGGCGGACCGTCACGTTGTACGCCGGCCCCGCGTCCGCGCTCGCCGCGGCCGTGGGGGTCGGCCGGGTGCGGCCCGCCGCCGGGTTCGCCGTGCTGGCCGCCGGGGCCCGGCGCGGGTTCCGCGCGCATCTCGGCGCTCTGCGGGACGGAGAGGTCACCAGCGGGGCCGTGAAGCTGTTCGGGATCTCCGCGGCCGGGCTCGTCGCGGGAGCCCTGCTGAAGGAGCGGGCGGTCGACAGGGTCCTGGCCGGTGTGGTGATCGCGGGGGCCGCGCACGTCGTGAACCTGGTGGACGTACGCCCGGGGCGGGCCGCCACTGCGGTCCTCGCACTCGGCGCGCCGGGGCTGCTGAGGAAGGGGCCCGGAGCGGCACAGGCCGCGGCTGTCATGGGGGCCGCGGCGGCCGTGCTGCCCGACGACCTCGGTGAGCGCGCGATGATCGGCGACACGGGCGCGCACGCGCTGGGCGCGGCCCTGGGCACCGCGGTGGTCGCGGGCAACGGGCGGGCCGGGCTGCTCGCGCACGCCGTCGCGGTCGTCGCGGCGGCCGGGTACGGGGACAGGGTGAGCGCGTGGGCGCGTTCGGCGGACGGGTCGTGACGGGCGGCCAGGATGGGCACGTTCGTGCGGAACTGCCGATTCCTTCACTCGTGTGGGTGACCCGATCCGCCGTGCCGCCAGGCCGGCCGGCGGCCGGCGTTCCCGGAACACCCGTACGTACTGGCATCCTTGGAGGAGAACGCGGCAACGCGTAGGAAGCGCGCGGTACACCCCTCCGCCCGACACCTTCTGTACGTTTCCTCGTGACCGCCCGACGCCGAACCAGGAGCCCCGGCCACGTGACCCCCGTGAGCAGCCACTCACCCCACGGCCAGTCGCCGCTGCGCACCGTACAGGTGCTGGGCGGAGGCAACGCCGGCAGCAGCGCGCATGTGCGCTCCCTGACCTCGGGGCTGGTGGCACGGGGCGTGCGGGTCACGGTGTGCGCCCCCGCCGAGGCCGATCGCGCCTACGACTTCACCGGGGCCGGCGCCGAACACGTGCACGTGCCGCGCAGCAGCGATCCCGGCTCGGTGGCCGCGCTGCGGATGGCGTGCACCAACGCCGACCTGGTGCACGCGCACGGGCTGCACGCCTCCTTCCGCGCGGTCCTCGCCCTCAGCGGGCGGCGCACCCCGCTCATCGTCACCTGGCACGACCGGGCGTATGTCGAGGGCGCGCGCGCCCATTTCCTGCGCCTGTTGGAGCGGCGGGTGGTGAAGACCGCCGCCGTGGTGCTGGGCACCACCTCGGCCCTGGTGGACCGGGCCCGCCGGACGGGAGCGCGGGACGCCCGGCTCGCCGCCGTCGCGCTGCCCGGCCCCGGCAAGGCCGTCGAGCAGGAGGACCCCGACCGGCTGCGGCCCAAGGTGCGCGCCGAACTCGGGGCCACCGGACGCCCGTTGCTGATGGCCGTCGGCTCCCTCGACCGGCGCCGGGGTTACGACCTGCTGCTGGACGCCGCGCGCGGCTGGTGCCGCCTCGACCCCGTGCCGCTGGTGGTGATCGCCGGGGAGGGGCCGATGCGGGCCGAGTTGCAGCGGCGGATCGAGGACGAGGGACTGCCGGTCCGGCTGCTCGGCCGGCGGGACGACATCGGCGACCTGCTCGCCGCCGCCGACCTCGCGCTGCTGCCGAGCGGCGGGGAGTCACGGGACGTCCTGGCCCAGGAGGCCCTGCACGCGCGCGTGCCGCTCGTCGCCGCCCACGGGGGCGGCATCCCCGAACTCGTCGGTGACGCGGCCGAACTCGTCCCGGCCGGCGACGCGAAGGCCTTCGCCGACACCGTCGTACGGCTGCTCGGCGATGCCGGGCGGCAGGACGCGCTGCGGGACAAGGGCGTACGACAGGCGGCCACCTGGCCGACCGAGGACGAGACCGTCGCCCAGGTCCTCAGCGTCTACGACGAGTTGACCCAGCCACGGCCCCTCATCTAGGGGTTCCGCTGCTCCAGGGCCTCCGCGGGATCTAGGGGACGAGTCTGCGGGCCCGTAGCGCCAGGCTCAACGCCAGTACCGTCTGCGGGTCGTCGAGGTCGGTGCCCAGCAACTCTGCGATGCGGGCGAGGCGGTTGTAGAGCGTCTGCCGGTTGAGGTGGAGTTCGCGGGCCGTCTCCGCCTTGCGGCCCGCGTGCGCCAAGTAGGTCTCCAGGGTGGGCAGCAGCGGCGGCCTGGAACGGAGGTCGTGGTCGCGGACCGGGCCGATCGCGCGGTCCACGAAGGCCGCCAGGTCCGGATGGTCGCGCAGCCGCCACAGCAGCAGCTCGATGTCCAGGCGGCGGGCATCGTGCCAGGGCCGGTCCGAGAGCCCCTGGGCCGCCGTCGCCGTCTCCGCCGCGTGTCTCAGGCCCGCCGAGGCCGCCGCCCAGCCGCCCGCGACGCCGACGACCACCACCGGCGGTTGCGCACCCGGCCGCCGCATCCCGGCCCGCTCCACGCCCGTCCTGAGCGCCGCCGCGACCCGGTCCGCGACCGCCGACCGCTCCGCTTCCGCACGCAGGCCCACCAGCAGGGGGACACGGCCTTCGACAGGGCGTACGCCCAACAGGACCGGCACCCCCACCGAGGCCAGTTCCTCCGCCACCGCGCGGGCCAGGACCGCCCAGCCGCCGCCCGCGGAGAGGGCGTCCCCGAGACGCATCACCACCGGCAGCAGCGGGCTCTCTCCCGGCTTGAAGCCCAGCACGCGTGCCTGCGCGGGCGCGTCCTCGGCGGCGATACGTCCCTCGGCGAGGTCGGTGAGGAAGTCGCCGCGTCCGCGCGCCGCCAACTCCTCCTCCTGCCGGGCCTGCATCAGGACCACGGCGAGGATGCCCGCCGCGCGCTCGGCGGCCATCCGGTGCACGGGGGCCAGGGGAGCCCGCACCGGCAGCAGCACGAGACGGGCGCGGACCGAGCCCGTCCCGGGGCCGCCGCCCGGCACGTCCACCAGGACCGAGCCCGCCGGCGGGGTGTCCTGGTGCTGGCCGCGCAGGCCCTCCCACACCTGGAGCGGGTCGGCGCCCTCGGGGCCGGACCCGGCGGCGTACAGGAGGCGTCCGTCCGTCGTCTCCAGGAAGACGGGGTTGCCGCCGAAGTCGGCCAGGATGCCGAGCACCTGGGGGATCCCGCCGCCGCCCAACAGGGCCTCCGTGCAACGCCGGTGCACCTCCTCCGCCCGCTGGAGCAGCGCGTAGTGGCCGTTGACGATCTCGGTGTGGATCTCCTCGGTGACCGCCACGAAGGGCACCTCGCGGTGCAGTTGGACCAGCGGCAGACCGGCCGCGCGTGCCGTGTCGACGAGGGCGGCGGGCAGCCGGGTGAAACGCGGGCCGAGCTCGACGACCAGGGCCGCGATACCGCGCTCGGCGAGGGTGCGGACGAAGGCGCGCTGCTCGGCGGGCCGGGTGCCCAGGCCGTACCCCGTGGTCAGCAGCAGTTCGCCGCCCTTGAGCAGGGAGGCGATGTGGGGCACCTCGCCCGCGTGCACCCAGCGCACGGTCCGCCCCAGCCGGTCCGCGCCCGCCAGGATCTCGGGCAGCCCGCTGCGCAGGCCGGGCAGCTCCAGAGCGCGTCGCACGGTGATCCCGGCGCCCTGGGTGTCGAATCCGCTGTCCCTCGCGCTGTCCATGGGGCGGACGCTACCTGCGCTCACGGTCCGGCAACATCTCCGAGCCGGCCCGGAGCCGATCGGCGGAGACCGTCGACGAGGGCCCGCGCCCGGCACGGTGCCGGATTGGGGCGGTCGCCCCGGGGTAGCGGCGGGGCATGGACATCAGCGTGGTCGCCGTGGGGCGGGAGGACGACAGCCCGGTCGACGAGCCGGTGCGGGTGGCGGTACTCGCCGACCGGCTCGGGTATCGCGAGGTGTGGGCGGGTGAGGGCCCGACCTGGGACGCGTTCGTGCTGGCCGCGGCGATCGGGCGGGCCACCGAACGGGTCGCGCTGACCGCCGGTCCGGTGCCGGTGTCCGTCCGCGACCCGTACACGATCGCCCGGGGCACGGCGGGCGTGGCGGCGCTCACCGGCCGCCCGGCCGGGGTGGCCCTGGGCACCTCCAGCAAGCGGGTCGTCGAGGGCGTGCACGGCCGGCCCCGGGTCCGGCCCGCCGCCGCGCTGGAGGAGAGCGCGGCGGCCGTCCGGCGACTGCTGCACGGGGCGCCGGGGGAGCCGGTCGTCCCGGACAGCCCCTTCCGGCGTCGGCTCCCGCCGCCCGGCGGCCCGCTCACCGTGGCGGCGTTCGGGGACCGGGCCATCGCCACGGCCGCCGCGCACGCCGACCGCATGCTGCTGGACCTCGTCTCGCCGGAGCAGGTCCGCGCGCTGCGGGCCGAACTGCTCGCCGCGGCCGGCCGGGCGGGCCGTACACCGCCCACACTGGCCGCCTGGCTGCCCGCGGCCGTCGATCCGGAGCCGGAGTCCCTCGCCCAGCTGCTGGGGAGCATCGCCGGGTATCTGACCGTGCCGGGGTACCGCGACATGTTCACGGCGGCCGGCCTCGGCGAGGCGGTGGAGTCGGCCGCGGCCGGCGCCGACCGGGACACCCTCGTCCGGGCGCTGCCGCCGACGGCCGCGGGCGTGGTCGGTCTGGTCGGGGACCTCGACACCGTACGGGCCCGGATCGACGCCTACGCCGAGGCCGGGCTCGACGAGATCGCGCTGGTGCCGGCCACGGCGGGCGATCCGGCGGGGGAGCGGACACTGAGGGCGCTCAGGCCGGCCTGATGCCGTGGCGGAAGCGGACGACGTTGCCGGGGTCGTACCGACCCGGTCGCCGCCCTCGTCGCCGATGAAGCCGAGGTGGACCGCGCCGGTGCTCCACGGCTGGGCATCGGCGCGGACGTCACGGACCCACCGGACGCAGCGCTCGTCGTCCGCGGGATCCTCCCGGAGCCCGAAGGAGTACACGGCCCGGAAGCCATGGCCGCCCCTCCCTTCCGGAAGGGGGCAATGGTCGGCTTCCAGCCCGGGCGGGCGCGGCCAGGGTGGCTTGTTCAGCCGCCGTACGCGCCCGAAGCCGTCAGACGCAGGGCCGTGTCGATCAGGGGGACGTGGCTGAAGGCCTGGGGGAAGTTGCCGACCTGGCGTTGCAGGCGGGGGTCCCACTCCTCCGCCAGCAGACCGAGGTCGTTGCGCAGCCCGAGCAGCTTCTCGAACAGCTTGCGGGCCTCGTCCACGCGGCCGATCATCGCGAGGTCGTCCGCCATCCAGAACGAGCAGGCGAGGAAGGCACCCTCGTCGCCGGGGAGGCCGTCGACGCCCTCCGCCTCCCCGTCGGTCGGGTAGCGCAGGATGAAGCCGTCCGACGTGGACAGCTCCCGCTGGATCGCCTCGATGGTGCCGATCACCCGCTTGTCGTCGGGAGGCAGGAAGCCCATCTGCGGGATGAGGAGCAGCGAGGCGTCCAGCTCCTTCGAGCCGTACGACTGGGTGAAGGTGTTGCGCTCCTTGTCGTAGCCCTTCTCGCACAC
This sequence comes from Streptomyces sp. NPDC032822, assembly GCF_055578825.1. Lineage (NCBI taxonomy): Bacteria > Bacillati > Actinomycetota > Actinomycetes > Kitasatosporales > Streptomycetaceae > Streptomyces > Streptomyces sp. NPDC032822. Next base: position 18,165 of record NZ_JBVIOL010000016.1, read on the forward strand.
GTCCCGGTGGATGTCGTCGCGCAGCTCGCGCCACTTCTCCAGCGGGCCGTCCGCGTCACCGGACTCGATCAGCTTGATGGTGCGGTCCACCGCGACCCAGGCCATCACCTTGGAGTGCACGAAGTGGCGGCGCGGGCCGCGCACCTCCCAGATGCCCTCGTCCGGCTCGTCCCAGTGGTCCTCCAGGTAGCGGATCAGCTTCAACTGGAGCAGGGACGCGTAGTCGTTGCGGGCCAGGCCCGTCATGTGGGCCAGGTGCAGGGCCTCGGTGACCTCGCCGTACACGTCCAGCTGGAGCTGGTGCGCGGCGCCGTTGCCGACCCGGACCGGGCCCGAGTTCTCGTAGCCGGGCAGCCAGTCCAGCTCGGCCTCGCCCAGCTCCCGTTCGCCCGCGATGCCGTACATGATCTGCAGGTTCTCCGGGTCGCCGGCGACCGCGCGCAGGAGCCACTCGCGCCAGGCGCGGGCCTCCTCGCGGTAGCCGGTGCGCAGCAGCGAGGAGAGGGTGATCGCCGCGTCCCGCAGCCAGGTGTAGCGGTAGTCCCAGTTGCGGACGCCGCCGATCTCCTCCGGCAGGGAGGTGGTGGGGGCGGCGACGATGCCACCCGTCGGGGCGTACGTCAGGGCCTTCAGCGTGATCAGGGAGCGGACCACCGCCTCGCGGTACGGGCCGTGGTACGTGCAGTGCTCGACCCAGTCCCGCCAGAAGTCGGCGGTCGCCTCCAGCGACTGCTCCGGCTCCGGCAGCGGCGGCGGCTGCTTGTGCGAGGGCTCCCAGGAGATGGTGAACGCGATCCGCTCACCCGGGGCGACCGTGAAGTCGGCGTACGTCGTCAGCGACTTGCCGTACGTCTCCGCCTCCGTGTCGAACCACACCGAGTCCGGGCCCGCGACGGCGACCGTGCGGCCCTCGTGCTTGTGCACCCACGGGACGACCCGGCCGTAGGAGAAGCGCATGCGGAGCGCGGAGCGCATCGGGACGCGGCCCGAGATGCCCTCCACGATGCGGATCAGCTGCGGGGCGCCGTCACGCGGCGGCATGAAGTCGGTCACCCGGACCGTGCCGCGCGGGGTGTCCCACTCGGACTCCAGGATCAGGGAGTCGCCGCGGTAGCTGCGCCGGGCCGCGGTGGGCGGTGCGGCGTCGGCCGCGTGGGCCGGGCCGAGCCGCCAGAAACCGTGTTCCTCGGTGCCGAGCAGACCGGCGAAGATGGCATGCGAGTCGAAGCGGGGCAGGCACAGCCAGTCCACCGTGCCGTCCCGGCAGACCAGGGCAGCGGTCTGCATGTCTCCGATGAGTGCGTAGTCTTCGATGCGCCCGGCCACGTGCAACTCCAGTCGAACGGCCACGTCACCCCCCAGGAAAACAGGGGGCTGTCGCTTGGTGCGGTCAAGGGGGTCGGTGTAATGCGTCGTCGTTGTGATGCGTCGTTGAGCGGTGAAGCAAAACAGTTCGAGCCGCTGTGAGGCAAAACGACAACTGATGCTCAACGAACTGACGAGCTCTCGTTGTTCCGGTGCTTACGGGCGGGGGTGGTGCCGTGTTGCCGGCCAGGCTCGGTCAGCGAGTGTCCGAGCAGGATACGACGCACGTAGATGATCTGGGTGCCGCTCCGGGCAACGCGGATGGGCCGAACGGGTGAGCAGCCGGTGAGAAACCCGTGAGGTCGTACGGGTCTGTGTCGGCGCGTGTGCAGAGCGTGGCCGGAAGCCATCTCCTCCGGGCGCTGATACCCTGGTAGCCCGTGGACCGGTGGGCACGAAACCCCCGAACCGCAGCGACGGCACCTCCAGAAAAACCCGGGATTCCCGGGCCGGACGAGCCGCACCGCACACCCAGACCGCGACCACGGGAGCCCCCTCTTGGCCATGCCGACCGCTGCTTTTCGAAACAGCACAGCCACGACGACCAAGCACATCTTCGTCACCGGGGGTGTCGCCTCCTCGCTCGGCAAGGGCCTGACGGCCTCCAGCCTCGGCATGCTGCTCAAGGCGCGGGGCCTGCGCGTCGTGATGCAGAAGCTCGATCCGTATCTGAACGTCGACCCCGGCACGATGAATCCCTTCCAGCACGGTGAGGTGTTCGTCACCAACGACGGCGCCGAGACCGACCTGGACATCGGCCACTACGAGCGTTTCCTCGACCGCGACCTGGACGGCTCGGCCAACGTCACCACCGGCCAGGTCTACAACACGGTGATCGCCAAGGAACGGCGTGGCGAGTACCTCGGCGACACCGTCCAGGTCATCCCGCACATCACCAACGAGATCAAGCACCGGATCCGCCGCATGGCGACGGACGAGGTCGACGTCGTGATCACCGAGGTCGGCGGCACGGTCGGCGACATCGAGTCGCTGCCGTTCCTGGAGACGGTCCGCCAGGTCCGTCACGAGGTCGGCCGTGACAACGTCTTCGTCGTCCACATCTCGCTCCTCCCGTACATCGGCCCCTCGGGTGAGCTGAAGACGAAGCCGACCCAGCACTCGGTTGCGGCCCTCAGGAACATCGGTATCCAGCCGGACGCGATCGTGCTGCGCTCCGACCGCGAGGTGCCGGCCGCGATCAAGCGCAAGATCTCGCTGATGTGCGACGTGGACGAGGCCGCGGTCGTGGCCTGCCCCGACGCGCGGTCCATCTACGACATCCCCAAGACCGTGCACGGCGAGGGCCTGGACGCCTACGTCGTCCGCAAGCTGGACCTGCCGTTCCGTGATGTGGACTGGCGGACCTGGGACGACCTGCTCGACCGCGTCCACAACCCGGACCACGAGATCACCCTCGCCCTGGTCGGCAAGTACATCGACCTGCCCGACGCCTATCTGTCGGTCACCGAGGCGCTGCGCGCGGGCGGTTTCGCCAACAAGGCCCGCGTGAAGATCAAGTGGGTCACCTCGGACGACTGCAAGACCCCGGCCGGCGCCGCCCAGCAACTCGGTGACGTCGACGGCGTGTGCATCCCGGGCGGCTTCGGCGACCGCGGGGTGCTCGGCAAGGTCGGCGCGATCCGCTACGCCCGCGAGAACCGGATCCCGCTGCTCGGCCTCTGCCTCGGCCTGCAGTGCATCGTGATCGAGGCCGCGCGCAACCTGGCCGACATCGCCGACGCCAACTCCACCGAGTTCGACTCGGCCACCGGCCACCCGGTGATCTCCACCATGGCCGAGCAGCTCGACATCGTCGCCGGCGACGGCGACATGGGCGGCACGATGCGGCTGGGCATGTACCCGGCCAAGCTGGCCGAGGGCTCGATCGTGCGCGAGGTGTACGACGGCAAGGAGTACGTCGAGGAGCGCCACCGGCACCGCTACGAGGTGAACAACGCCTACCGCGCGGAGCTGGAGAAGAAGGCGGGCATCCTGTTCTCCGGCACCTCGCCGGACGGCAAGCTCGTCGAGTACGTCGAGTACCCGCGCGAGGTCCACCCGTATCTGGTCGCCACCCAGGCGCACCCGGAACTGCGTTCGCGTCCCACGCGTCCGCACCCGCTGTTCGCCGGTCTCGTGAAGGCGGCGGTCGAGCGGTCGGTCGAGGAGCGGAAGGCTTCGGAGTAACACGACAGTTGTACGGTGGCCGGGGCGCGTCCATTCAAAAGGTGGGCGCCCCGGCCTCTTCGCGCAGGTGGAAGGACAGGGCATGACGATCAAGGACACCGCCGAGGCGTGGGAGATCCGGGCGACCCAGACCCCCTTCGTGGGCAACAAGACCTCGGTCCGCACGGACGAGGTGGTCATGCCCGACGGTTCGGTGGTCCGCCGCGACTACCAGGTCCACCCCGGCTCGGTGGCGGTCCTCGCCCTCGACGGCGAGGACCGGGTGCTGCTCATCAAGCAGTACCGCCACCCGGTGCGGCAGAAGCTGTGGGAGATCCCGGCCGGTCTGCTCGACGTGCCCGGCGAGAACCCGCTGCACGCCGCCCAGCGCGAGCTGTACGAGGAGGCTCACGTCAAGGCCGAGGACTGGCGGGTCCTCACCGACGTGTACACCACGGCCGGCGGCTGCGACGAGGCCGTACGGATCTTCCTCGCCCGTGATCTCTCCGCGGCCGACGGGGAGCGCTTCGTGGTGGAGGACGAGGAGGCCGACATGGAGCACGCGCGCGTGCCGGTCGACGAGCTCGTCCGGGGCGTGCTCGCGGGGGAGCTGCACAACAACTGCCTCGTCGTGGGCGTGCTGTCCCTGGCCGCCGCGCGCGGCGGGGACGGGCTCGACGCCCTGCGCCCCGCGGAGGCGCCCTGGCCCGCGCGTCCGTTCGAGTCCTGAACCCACACCCCCTCCGCCGATGTGACCATCGGCTGATCCGATCGGGGGACGTGTCCGCCGCGCTCCGCCCGGAACGTAGCAGAGCGTGAACTAGGCTCTGGAAACGCCCGAACCGGAGTCCCGGCGGGCTTGCGCGTGCGGTGGGACGGGAGTGTGGCCCGTGACGGATCAGGCGGTGGACACAGGCGGTGTGCGGCTGTCCCCAGAGGCTGCTGCGGAGACTGGATTCCTGGGCCGCACAAGGGAGTTGAAAGAACTCCGAGCCGACATCGAGCGCGCGGGACTGGACACCATCGCGGGCCGCAAAGCCCCCCGCGCGCGGGTGCTCCTCATCGCGGGCAAGCCCGGCTCGGGCCGCACGGCGCTCGCCGAGGAACTCGTCCGCCAGGTCGCGCACCGTTACCGGGACGGGGTGCTCCGGGTCCGGCTCAGCGAGCCCGACGGGACGCCCGTGCCGACCGAGTACGCGGCCCGCGAACTACTGACCGCCCTGGAGCTGCCGACGCCCGCGGGAGCCGACGAGGACGACCTCACGGCGGCGCTGCGCGAGGCCCTCGCCGACCGCCGGGTGCTGCTCCTGCTCGACGACGCGGCCACCGCCGAACAGGTGGACGCCCTGCTGCCGGAGACGCCGGAATGTCTGGTCGTGGCCGTCTCCGGGGGCCCGCTGACCGGGATCGCGGACGTCCGCCCGTGCACCCTGGGCGGCCTCGACACCAAGTCCGCCATCGAACTGCTGTCCAAGCACACCGGCTCGGTCCGCATCACCGTCGACCCCCGCTCCGCCGAGGGGCTGGTCGAGGAGTGCCAGGCCCAGCCCGCCGCGCTCACCCTGGCGGGCGGCTGGCTCGCCGCCCGCCCCAAGGCGGCCGTCGCCGACCTCGCCAAGCATCTGCACGCGGAGGGCGCCGAGGACGCCGAGGACACGGTCACCACCCCGCTGAACCGTGTCTTCCGGCTCGCCTACACGTCCCTGCCGTCCCCGGCCGCCCGGATACTGCGCCTGCTCTCCCTCGCCCCGGCCGGCCTGGTCGACCCCCAGACCGCCTCCGCGCTGGCCGGCTGCTCGGTGGGCGCCGCCCGCACCACCCTGGACGACCTCGTCGCCCTCGGCCTGCTGCACCCCGTGACATCGCCGCTGCCGCAGTACGAGGTCCCCGGCTGCCTCCAGCCGCTGCTGAGGGCGCTCGCCGAGTCCCAGGACCGCCCCGCCGAACTCCAGCTGGCCCGCGCCCGGATGCTGGAGCGGACCGTACGGCTGCTGCAGTCCTGCCGTGCGATCACCGAGACCGACAACCCCGAGGCGCGCGAGAAGCTCCAGGGCATGTCGCGCTCGCTGCGCTTCCCGAGCCCCAGGGCGGCCGCCGAGTGGCTGACCCTGCGCAGGCCCGCCCTGCTCGCCGCGGCCCGTCACGCGGTCGCGGACGGCGAGCTGGACACCCTCGCCCGGCGCCTGATGTCCCAGCTCGTACGGGCGATGGTCGCCCACCGCGGTACCCAGGCGGCCGCGCCCGACCTGTACGGCATCCACCGCCTGGTCCTGGACGTGGCCGAACGCCGGAACCTGCCCCGGGAACAGGCCGCCGCGCTGCTGAACCTCGCCGACCTCGACGCCCGGACCGGCCGCACCCAGGAGGCCCTGGCGCGCTACCGGGCCGCCCTGGACGCCGGACGGGAGGCGAACGACCCGTATGCGACCGGTCGCGCGATGGAATCCGTGGGCGGGGCCCATCTGGAGCTCGGGGACTACGACCGGGCCGCCGACTGGTACGGCCGGGCCCTGGCCCAGCGGCTGGCCAGGGACGAGCGGGCGGACGCCGCGCGGCTGTACGGCCGGATCGCCGCCGCCCACACCTACGCGGGCCGCTACGGCGAGGCGCAGCGGTCCTGGCGGGCCGCGATCGCCGGGCACCGCAAGGAGGGTGATGTGGCCGCCCAGGCGCGGGCGTTGAGCGAGCTCGCACGGGTCCAGGAGTACGCCGGACGGCCCGAGGAGTCGCTGGACACCTGTCAGGAGGCCGTGGAGTGGGCGCGGCGGGCCGAGGACGGCCGTCTGCAGGCGGCGCTGCATCTGCGGCTCGCCGACACGCTGGGGCACCTCGGCGACCCCGCGGCGGCGGCCCTGCACCGGGGCACCGCGGAGCGGCTGCTCGGCGAGGAGTCCCAGGAGCCGGAAACCCAGGCCGAACCGGAGCCGGAACAGCCCGATCACCCGGAACACGACGCTAACGCCTGCGAAATCCGTAGTACATCCGCTGAAGATTGATGCAATGAAAGGCTAGACAGCGGGAACACCTTCATTAGACTGGCTCTGCCGCACCTTCTCCTGCGGTGTCTCCCGGTGTGCCCCGGCATGCCTGGACATGTCTTGCCATGCCCCACACTCACTGAGCCAAGGACCGTGATCGACGTGAAGGTCGGCATCCCCCGCGAGGTCAAGAACAACGAGTTCCGGGTGGCCATCACCCCCGCCGGTGTGCACGAGCTGGTGCGCCACGGCCACCAGGTCGTCATCGAGCAGGGCGCCGGTGTCGGCTCGTCGATCCCGGACGACGAGTACCTCGCCGCCGGAGCCCGGATCCTGGCGACCGCCGACGAGGTCTGGGCCACCGCCGACCTGCTGCTCAAGGTCAAGGAGCCCATCGCCGAGGAGTACCACCGCCTCCGCAAGGACCAGACGCTCTTCACGTACCTGCACCTGGCCGCCTCCAAGGAGTGCACCGACGCGCTCATCGAGTCCGGCACCACCGCGATCGCCTACGAGACCGTCGAGCTGCCCAGCCGCGCGCTCCCGCTGCTCGCCCCGATGTCCGAGGTCGCGGGCCGCCTCGCCCCGCAGGTCGGCGCCTACCACCTGATGCGGGCCAACGGCGGCCGCGGTGTGCTGCCCGGCGGAGTCCCGGGTGTGCCGGCCGGCCGGGCCGTCGTCATCGGCGGCGGAGTCTCCGGCTGGAACGCCGCGCAGATCGCCATCGGCATGGGCTTCCACGTGACCCTGCTCGACCGGGACATCAACAAGCTCAAGGAGGCCGACAAGATCTTCGGCACGAAGATCCAGACGGTCGTCTCCAACACCTTCGAGCTGGAGAAGGCGTGCCTGGAGGCGGACCTCGTCATCGGTGCCGTCCTCGTCCCGGGCGCCAAGGCCCCGAAGCTGGTCACCAACGAACTCGTGTCGCGCATGAAGCCGGGAAGTGTTCTTGTCGACATCGCGATCGACCAGGGCGGTTGCTTCGAGGACTCCCGCCCGACGACCCACGCCGAGCCGACCTTCCCGGTCCACAACTCGGTCTTCTACTGCGTCGCCAACATGCCCGGCGCGGTGCCCAACACCTCGACCTACGCGCTCACCAACGCGACCCTGCCGTACATCGTCGAGCTCGCCGACCACGGCTGGGCGGCGGCGCTGCGCCGGGATCCCGCGCTCGCCATGGGACTCAACACCCATGACGGCAAGGTGGTTTACCGGGAGGTCGCCGAGGCGCACGGCCTGGAGCACGTGGGGCTCGCGGCACTGCTCGGCTGAGCGCCGGTCGTACGCGGCGCAACGGCGCCGTCGCTAAGTCACCATTCGGTAAAAGGCGATACGTCAACACAGGTCGTCAACACACCGCACCCGGCCGGACCTTGCCCGAGAAGGTCCGGCCGGATGTGTGTATGGTCACTTTGCGACTCTCGGTCAACTCGCCTCGAACGTAACCCTTGAGCCGATTCGTACACCGGTGAAACCTGCCGTGCGACGGCCGTACGCCCTTGACAGAGGGATGTTTCATTGCCGACACATCCTGCCGGGTCCGGCGGATTGTGTTGCTGCGGACGCCCGACACGCCATAGAGTCGCCAACCGTCGGCATGGTGCCACGCTGACCTGTCTAGAAGTTTCCTGGTCACCAAGGAGGTAAGACGACTTGTGAATGAGTCGACATTTTCTCCCGGGGGTGGTCAACCAGGAACGCCTGCACGGGCCGAGGGCCCTTCGGGGTTCGAGGCTGTCGGCTCCGTCGCGGTGCGCACCTTCGCAGCCCACCAGAGTCACTACAAGTCAGGCGTGACTCAGCCAGCACACCAGAGCATGGATGGCCATCACGTGAACGCCATGGCCGGCGACGGAAGTGGCGCGCCCCACAACCACTTCGCCGACTACGACGAACTGCCCGACGGGCACTTCTACGATCCCGACGCCGAGTACGAGCCCGATCCCGAGTACGCGGCCACACTCGCGCCCGACGCTGCCCGTCAGCGCCGTGAGCGCATCGGCCCGACAGGCCGGCCGCTGCCGTACTTCCCGATCCCGGGTCCGCTGACCAGTCACGGACCCGCGACGATCATCGCGATGTGCAACCAGAAGGGCGGCGTCGGCAAGACCACGTCGACCATCAACCTGGGTGCCGCGCTCGCGGAGTACGGCCGTCGGGTGCTGCTCGTGGACTTCGACCCGCAGGGCGCGCTGTCGGTGGGTCTCGGTGTCAACCCGATGGAGCTCGACCTCACCGTCTACAACCTGCTCATGGAGCGGGGCATGGCGGCCGACGAGGTGCTCCTGAAGACGGCGGTCCCCAACATGGACCTGCTGCCCAGCAACATCGACCTGTCCGCCGCCGAGGTCCAGTTGGTCTCCGAGGTGGCACGCGAGTCGACGCTGCAACGAGCCCTGAAGCCGCTCATGGCCGACTACGACTACATCGTGATCGACTGTCAGCCCTCGCTCGGCCTGCTCACGGTGAACGCCCTGACGGCCGCGCACAAGGTGATAGTGCCACTGGAGTGCGAGTTCTTCGCCCTCCGTGGTGTCGCGCTGCTGACGGAGACCATCGAGAAGGTCCAGGAGCGGCTCAACCCGGAGCTGGAGCTCGACGGGATCCTGGCCACGATGTACGACTCGCGCACGGTGCACAGCCGTGAGGTGCTCGCACGGGTCGTCGAGGCCTTCGACGACCACGTCTACCACACGGTCATCGGGCGCACGGTCCGCTTCCCGGAGACCACGGTCGCCGGCGAGCCGATCACCACGTACGCGTCCAACTCCGTCGGTGCCGCCGCCTATCGCCAGCTCGCCAGGGAGGTGCTCGCCCGGTGTCACGCCGAGTGAGTCTGCCGGGGGCCGACGAACTGTTCCGTACGACAGGGGGAATGGCGCTTCAGTCGTCCACTCCCCGGCGGGGGGCCAACGGCGAGGCCAGGGTGCCGGCTCCGGCGGGGGATCCCGACGGGGCCGGGACGGCGTCGCCGGAGGACGCACCGCACTCGGTACCCGCGCAGGGCGGTGACGGCGACGGCGCCGAGCATGTGGCGACCGGCGCGGAACCGGCCGAGGCGGGCGAGTCCCGCAACCAGGGCGCGGACCGGTCCGGCCGGCGCCAGGACGCGCAGGAAGGTTCTGCCTCGGGCGCCGCACCGCGCGGCAAGCGCGGACGGGCGCCCTCGCGCCGCCCCAGCGGGCGGGAACGGCACGACGAGAAGATCACCGTGTACGTCTCCGCCGAGGAACTCATGGACCTGGAGCACGCCCGTCTGGTGCTCCGGGGTGAACACGGGCTGGCGGTCGACCGCGGGCGGATCGTCCGCGAGGCCGTCGCCGTGGTGCTGGCCGACCTGGAATCCCGAGGCGACGCGAGCATTCTCGTACGCCGGCTTCGCGGGCGGTAGCGGTAGCCTGCGGGGGCCATGACCTCGAACGACGTACCCCCCGACGCCGGCGCATCAGCCGGTCGTCGGCGTGTGCTCGGGAGAGGTCCGGGGTCGGTCCCGGCGCCCGCGGAAGCCCCGCCCGCGCCGGTGGTACCGGTAGCGCCGGCACTGCTGCCTCCGGAGCCGGCGGAGCCGCCGGTCCCGGCCGAGGCTCCCGCCCCGGTCGAGCCGGCCGTGGAGCCCGAGGAACCCGGTGACGGTGTCTTCAAGGTCCGGCTCGCCAACTTCGAGGGGCCCTTCGATCTGCTCCTCCAGCTGATCTCCAAGCACAAGCTGGACGTCACCGAGGTCGCCCTGTCCCGGGTGACCGACGAGTTCATGGCACACATCAGGGCGATGGGCCCGGACTGGGACCTGGACCAGACGACCGAGTTCCTGGTCGTCGCGGCCACGCTGCTGGATCTGAAGGCGGCCCGGCTGCTGCCCGCCGCGGAGGTCGAGGACGAGGCCGACCTCGCGCTCCTCGAAGCCCGTGACCTGCTGTTCGCGCGCCTGCTCCAGTACCGCGCCTACAAGCAGATCGCCGACATCTTCCACCACCGGCTGGAGAAGGAGGCCCGGCGCTACCCCCGTACCGTCGGACTCGAACCGCACCACGCCGAGCTGCTGCCCGAGGTGGTCATCAGCATCGGCCCGGAGGGGTTCGCCAGGCTCGCCGTCAAGGCGATGCAGCCCAGGCCCAGGCCGCAGGTGTACGTCGACCACATCCACGCCCCGCTGGTGAGCGTCCAGGAGCAGGCCCAGATCGTCGTCGCGCGGCTCAGGGAGCTGGGTGAGGCGAGTTTCCGGGTACTGGTGGAGGACACCGACGACACCCTGACCGTCGTGGCGCGCTTCCTGGCCCTGCTGGAGCTGTACCGGGAGAAGGCCGTGGCCCTCGACCAGGAGACCGCCCTCGGGGAGTTGCTGGTGCGCTGGACCGGTGGGCAGGGGGAGGCCCAGCCCGTGGTCACCGACGAGTTCGACCGGCCGCCCGAGGCGCCCAAGGAGGAGAAGAAGCCGTGAGTCAGGACACCGCCGACGTTCCGGCCGGTCCGCGTGCCGTCGCCGACCTCGACCTCGGACCGGCGCTGGAGGCCGTCCTCATGGTCGTGGACGAACCCGCGACGGAGGAGCATCTCGCCAAGATCCTCCAGCGGCCCCGGCGGCAGGTCGGGGACGCGCTGCGGGAGCTGGCCGACGAGTACACCGTGCAGGGGCGGGGCTTCGAGCTGCGGCTCATCGCCGGCGGCTGGCGTTTCTACAGCCGTCCCGAGTACGCGCCGGCCGTCGAGGGGTTCGTCCTGGACGGCCAGCAGGCGCGGCTCACCCAGGCGGCCCTGGAGACCCTCGCCGTGGTCGCCTACCGCCAGCCGGTCAGCCGCAGCAGGGTCTCGGCGGTCCGCGGAGTGAACTGTGACGGTGTGATGCGCACCCTCCTCCAGCGCGGTCTGGTCGAGGAGGCGGGCGCGGAACCCGAAACAGGTGCGATCCTGTACACGACGACGAACTACTTCCTGGAGCGGATGGGCCTGCGCGGTCTGGACGAGCTTCCGGAACTCGCGCCCTTCCTCCCGGAGGCGGAGGCGATCGAGGCCGAGACGCTGGAAGGGGTCCCGTCGTTCGATCCGGACGCACCGGACGCAGATGCAGACGACACGACGACGACGGAACTTTGATGCGAAGCAGTGGCAGCGGCAGTGGCAGGAACAACGGGCGCGGCAACCCCCGGGGAAGCGGTGGGGGCGGCAAACCCCGCGGGTCCGGTGGCAGCGGCTCCCAGCCCAAGGGCGGGGCCGGGCGCGACGACAGGCCCAAGCGCGCGGGCAACCCCCGTCCCGAGGAGCGCCGCTACGACGTAGGGCCGGGCGGGAACCACGAGGGCCCGAAGTCCGGGCGCGGCGCCTCCGCGCGCGGTGGCGCCAAGGGCGGCCCCAAGCAGGGCCAGGGCACCGGGCGTGGCCGATCGGTCCCGGCGACCTCCCGTGAGTACGAGGCGCGGGCCGAGGAGCGCAACCGCGAGCGGTACGCGAACAAGAAGGACGTCAAGCCGCCGAAGACGTTCCCGGGCGCCGAGCAGGAGGGCGAGCGGCTGCAGAAGATCCTCGCGCGCGCGGGCTACGGCTCCCGGCGGGCCTGCGAGGAGCTGATCGAGCAGGCGCGGGTCGAGGTCAACGGCGAGATCGTCCTGGAGCAGGGCAAGCGGGTCGACCCGGAGCACGACGAGGTCAAGGTCGACGGCCTGACGGTCGCGACGCAGTCGTACCAGTTCTTCTCGCTGAACAAGCCGGCCGGTGTCGTCTCGACGATGGAGGACAACGAAGGCCGGCAGTGCCTCGGTGACTACGTCACGAACCGTGAGACGCGGCTCTTCCACGTGGGCCGGCTCGACACCGAGACCGAGGGTGTCATCCTGCTCACCAACCACGGCGAGCTGGCGCACCGGCTGACCCACCCCAAGTACGGCGTGAAGAAGGTCTACCTCGCGCACATCGTGGGCCCGATCCCGCGTGACCTGGGCAAGCAGCTCAAGAACGGCATCCAGCTGGAGGACGGGTACGCGAAGGCGGACCACTTCCGGGTCGTCGAGCAGACCGGCAAGAACTACCTGGTCGAGGTCACCCTCCACGAGGGCCGCAAGCACATCGTCCGCCGCATGCTCGCCGAGGCGGGCTTCCCGGTCGACAAGCTGGTCCGGGTCTCCTTCGGCCCGATCACCCTGGGCGACCAGAAGTCGGGCTGGCTGCGCCGGCTGTCGAACACCGAGGTCGGCATGCTGATGAAGGAGGTCGACCTGTAGGTCGGCCCTTCGTGGCGCAGGCGGCCGGTTCCCGTGGTGACGCGGACCGGCCGCCTTCTTGTGCGCGTCAAGCCTTCCCCAGGTGTGTACGGCCTGCTTGCGCGCGTCCAGCCCCACCCCTTAGGGTCAAGATGACGATTAGGGTTTCTGTCCTGATCGGACCACCCCGGGAAGGACACCGCCCCCGCATGACCACCACCCCCACCAAGCGCGCCGCGACCGGCGCGCTCATCGGGCTCGCCCTCGGCGACGCGCTCGGCTTTCCGACCGAGTTCAACGATGTGCCGTCGATCCTCGCCAAGTTCGGGCCGTGGCGTGGGATGGCGCTGCCCAAGCCCGCGCTCGTCACCGACGACACGCAGATGACGCTGGCGCTGGGCAGGGGGCTGCGGACCGCCATGGACCGAGGGGTGCTCGGACCCGACATGACCGAGCCCGTGCGGCGGGAGTTCATCGCCTGGAACCGTTCCCCGGAGAACAACCGGGCCCCGGGCAACACCTGCCTGCGGGCCTGCGCCCTCCTGGAGCGCACGGACCGGCCCTGGCAGGACGCCAGCCAGATCGGCTCCAAGGGCTGCGGTGCCAACATGCGGGTCGCGCCGGTCGGGCTGGTCCCCGGTCTGAGCGACGAACAGCGCGCCGGTGCCGCCCAGTTGCAGTCCGCCCTCACGCACGGACATCCGACGGCACTCGCCGCCTCCGACCTCACCGCGCACGCCGTACGGCTGCTCGCGCAGGGGGAGGCGCCGGCCGAACTGGTCGGGCTGCTGCGGTCGTACGCCGAGGAGAACCGCGGCCGGTACCACGAGCGCTGGCTCGGCGACCTGTGGACGCGGAGTCAGGACCCGGGCCCCGAGCACTTCATGGCCCGCGGGTGGGACGAGTGCCTGGCGATCCTGGACCGCCTCCGGGACGCCCTGCGCGCCCCCTCGCCCGAGACCGACCCGTGCCTGGCCACCGGTCAGGGATGGATCGCCGAAGAGGCGCTGGCGACCGGCCTGTTGAGCTTCCTGCTCTTCCCCGACGAGCCGGTGACCGCACTGCGCCGGGCCGCCTGCACCTCCGGCGACTCGGACTCGATCGCGTGTCTGGCGGGTGCCTTCGCGGGCGCCCACCTGGGCGCCGACGTCTGGCCGGGCGAGTGGGCGGACCGGATCGAGTACCAGAGCGAACTGGTGACCCTCGGGGCGCTCTGGGACGCCTGACGGGACGGTCCGCGGCGGCGCGGGCGGGTCAGGCCAGGGTGATCGAGTCCCCCGACACCGTGATCTGCTGCTCCGGCAGCGGCTTGGTCGCCGGGGGGTTCGCCACCGAGCCGTCCGCGATGCTGAACTTGCTGCCGTGGCAGGTGCAGTTGATGGTGCCGTCGGAGACGTTGGCCACCGGACACTGCTGATGGGTGCAGATGTTGGAGAAGGCCTTGAACTCGCCCTTCTTCGGCTGGGTGACGACGATCTTCTCGTCCGCGAAGATCTTGCCGCCGCCGACCGGGATGTCGCCCGTCTTCGCCAGTTCCTGCCCGGCGGAGGCGTCGACCGACGAGGACGAACCGGAGTCGTCGCCGTCGCCGTACTCGCTGCAGCCGACGGTGAGCGCGGCCGCGCCCGTCGCGAAGAGGATCGTGCGCCGCGTCGGGCCTTGAGTCATGTCGTCACTCCGAAGGTGCGGAAGAACCAGAGGGCTGAGGTCAGCCAGATGAGCGTGAGCGCGGTGAAGACCAGGCCACCCACGAGGGGCAGCAGCCAGCCGGGAAGCCGCTCCCAGCGGAGCAGCAGCATCTTGGCGCTGAAGGCGCCGAAGAAGAAGCAGCCCAGCAGAGAGTGCCACAAAACGCGCGATTCATAGGTCTGATAGCCGAAAGCGTACAGACAGTGCACCGCGACCGGGACGGACACGAGGAACGCCACCCGGCCCGACCACCGGTGCAGCACCCCCGACCAGCCGGGGCCCGGCAGCTTGCCGTAGACCATCGCCGCCGAGACCACCTGGACGAGTGCGAAGAACACGGCGACCGTGGCCAGCCAGGACTTCACCGCCCCGGTGCTGCTGAAGCCGGCCAGGTTGAAGGCGGTCCCCGCCGGGTCGTGGATCTTTCCGTACGCGCCCAGACCCACCGCCACCGCGCCGGCGACGAGCGCCGGGAGCAGATAACGGGCCGGGTGCGGGCCGCCGCGGGCGGGCTCGGAGGAGGGGAAGTTCTGGGTGGCGGCGTTCGGGTCGACGGTCATCAACGACTCCGGGGAGGGTCAGGGGGTGACGGGGCGTGCCGTGAGCTGCTGTCCGTCGACCGTCACCGCACCGGTCTCCGGGTCGATCCGCGGTGCCGGGGCGGGCTCGCCGTCGCTGGTGACGACGCCGACCTGCCGGCCGTCCGGCAGGAGGATCCAGCCGCCGACGACCTTCGCTCCCCGTACCGTCGCCGTGGCCCGGTACAGCCCGGACGGCTTCTTCGCCTTGTCGGCGGTGAAGGTGTACTTCCCGCCATCGACGGCGACGGTGCCGCTGATCCGCTTGCCCTCCTTGAGGGTGCCGTTCAGTTCGGCGCCGTGCTCGCCCGTGAGCTTCATCGTGCCGTCGTCCTCGACGTCGCCCTTCAGCCAGGACTCCTTGGTGCGGCCGTCGCAGTAGTACGCGATGGCTTTCCCGTCCTTCAGGGTGACGGCGACGGCGGCGGAGTCGTCGGTGGTGCGGCCCGCGTAGTCGGCGTCGGGAATCGGGGTGCGGGACGGCGAAGGGGACGCGGTCGTCCGGGTGGGTGTCGGCGAGGCTTTGGTCGCCGGTGACTCCTCCACCGAGGAGGAGGACGCGCTCTTCGTGCCCGTCGTCGCGTTGAGCGACAGCATGACCAGGCCGAGCACCAGTCCTGCGAGCAGTGTGAACAGCGGTCCGGAACGCTTCATGAGAGGCCTCCCCCGGGGCGAGCTTCCTGCCATGAGAGCGGACCGGGGGCCCGGCGTCCAGAGGCGCACGGGGGCGTTCTCGTACCAAGTAGCGAATTTGGGCGAAACGGGTGACATTGGCGGGGTTCGATGGTGGGTGTCCGTGCCGTGGGGTGAGTCGGTGGAGCCGGTCGGGCTGGTCGAGCCGGTCGTCGGGAGGCGGGTGCGGTGTCCGGCGTCTCAGCGGGCGGGCGGGCGCACCGGTCCCGGGCGGGCTGACTAGTCTGGATGGACCAAGAGCCGACAGGTACATCAGCGAGGAGCGTCGTCGTGGCGGTACGAGCGGTGCGGGGCGCCGTCCAACTCGAACGGGACGAGGCCGGTCACATGGACGAGCAGGTCGGGGCCCTGCTCTCGGCCGTCCTGGAGCGGAACGAACTCACCCCGGACAACCTGATCAGCATCTGGTTCACGGCGACGCCCGACCTGCACAGCGACTTCCCGGCCGCCGCGGCGCGCAAGCTCGGCATCGTGGACGTCCCGCTGATCTGCGCCCAGGAACTGGACATCGCGGGCGCCATGCCCCGGGTCGTCCGGATCCTCGCGCACATCGAGTCGGACCGGTCCCGCGCCGACATCGCGCATGTCTACCTCGGTTCCGCCGCGGCCCTGCGCAAGGACATCGCCCAGTGAGAACCGCCCTGGTCATCGGCACCGGCCTGATCGGTACGTCCGCCGCCCTCGCGCTCTCCCAGCGGGGCGTCACCGTCCATCTCGCCGACCACGACCCCGAGCAGGCCCGCACCGCGGCCGCGCTCGGCGCCGGCACCGACGAGGCACCCGAGGGGCCCGTCGACCTCGCGGTCGTCGCCGCTCCGCCCGCCCACGTCGCCGGTGTCCTGGCCGACGCGATGCGCCGGGGCGTGGCCCGCGGCTACCTCGACGTGGCCAGCGTCAAGGGCGGCCCGCGCCGCGAGCTGGAGGCGCTCGGCCTCGACCTGTCGTCGTACATCGGCACCCACCCGATGTCGGGGCGTGAGAAGTCCGGCCCGCTGGCCGCCACCGGCGACCTCTTCGAGGGCCGCCCCTGGGTGCTCACCCCGACCCGGGACACCGACACCGAGGTCCTCAACCTCGCCCTGGAACTGGTCTCGCACTGCCGTGCCGTGCCGGTCGTCATGGACGCCGACGCCCACGACCGTGCCGTCGCCCTCGTCTCCCACATGCCCCACCTGGTCTCCAGCATGGTCGCCGCGCGCCTGGAGCACGCCGAGGAGTCCGCCGTACGGCTGTGCGGGCAGGGCATCCGCGACGTGACCCGGATCGCCGCCTCCGACCCCGGGATGTGGATCGACATCCTGTCCGCGAACCCGGGGCCGGTCGCCGACCTCCTCGCGGACGTCTCCGCCGACCTCGACGAGACGGTCCGGGCGCTGCGGGCCCTGCAGTCCTCCGACGACGACAAACGGCACGAGGGCAGCGCGGGCATCGAGGCCGTCCTGCGCCGCGGCAACGCGGGCCAGGTCCGGGTGCCCGGCAAGCACGGGTCCGCGCCGCGGGCCTACGAGGTCGTGGCCGTCCTCATCGACGACCAGCCCGGCCAGCTGGCCCGCATCTTCGCGGACGCGGGGATCGCCGGCGTCAACGTCGAGGACGTACGCATCGAGCACGCCACCGGGCAGCAGGCGGGTCTGGTGCAGGTGATGGTGGAGCCCAAGGCGGCGCCGGTCCTGACGGCGGCGCTGCGGGAGCGGGGCTGGGCCATCCGCCAGTAGCCGGCAGGACGGCCCGCGGCACCGGGGAGGCCCCACGGACCGGGGGACGGCCCCGCCGGCGGACGGCCTGGGCAGGGCCTGCGGGAGCCGCCCGTAAGGAGGCCTCCGGCGAGCCAGTAACCTTGTGCGGGGCGCTTTTGCGTCCCCGCACACTCCCACCACGCACCAGGAAGGTGTCCCCCCGTGGAAAACGGCGCCGCCCAGCCCGTGATTGTCGCCATTGACGGCCCCTCCGGCACGGGCAAGTCGAGCACGTCGAAGGCCGTCGCCGCACAGCTCGGCCTGAGCTACCTCGACACCGGCGCCCAGTACCGGGCGATCACCTGGTGGATGGTGACCAACGGGATCGACGTCGACGACCCGTCGGCGATCGCGGCGGCGGCCGGCAAGCCCGACCTCGTCTCCGGCACCGACCCGGCGAACCCCACGATCACGGTCGACGGCACCGACGTGGCCGCGCCGATCCGCACCCAGGAGGTCACCTCCAAGGTCAGCGCGGTCAGCGCGGTGGCCGAGGTCCGGTCCCGGATCACCGAGCTGCAGCGCTCCATCGCCGCCGGCGCCGAGAACGGCATCGTCGTCGAAGGCCGCGACATCGGTACGACGGTGCTGCCCGACGCCGACCTGAAGATCTTCCTGACCGCCTCGGCGGAGGCGCGTGCCGCCCGCCGCAGCGGTGAACTCAAGGGCGCCGACGTCAACGCCACCCGCGAGGCACTGATCAAGCGGGACGCGGCCGACTCCAGCCGCAAGGCCTCGCCGCTCGCCAAGGCCGACGACGCGGTCGAGGTGGACACCACCGCGCTCACGCTGGCCCAGGTCATCGAGTGCGTCGTCACCCTCGTCGAGGAGAAGCGGGCCGGTAAGTGACTGCTCCCTCCGAGAAGGGCGCCGAGGTCGGGCGGCGCATCGGCGTCGGCCTGATGTACGGCCTGTGGAAGCCGCGCGTCCTGGGCGCCTGGAAGGTCCCCGCGACCGGCCCGGTGATCTTCGCGGTCAACCACTCCCACATGGTCGACGGCCCGATGGTGATGGGCGTGGCGCCCCGGCCCACCCACTTCCTGATCAAGAAGGAAGCCTTCGTCGGCCCGCTCGACCCCTTCCTGCTCCGCATCGGGCAGGTCAAGGTGGACCGGCACACCACCGACCGTACGGCGATCACCCAGGCGCTGGCCGTGCTGGACAACGGCGGCGCCCTGGGGATCTTCCCGGAGGGCACCCGGGGCGAGGGCGACTTCGCCGCACTGCGCGCCGGGCTCGCGTACTTCGCCGTACGCGGCGGTGCCCCGATCGTCCCGGTCGCCGTGCTGGGAAGTTCCGACCGGCCCGGACGGTTGATAAAGGGGCTGCCCCCGCTGCGCAGCCGGGTCGACGTCGTCTTCGGCGACCCGTTCGAAGCGGGCGACGGCAGCGGACGACGTACGCGCAAGGCCCTCGACGAGGCGACCGAACGCATCCAGAAGCAGCTCACCGCGCACCTGGAGAACGCCAGGCGGCTGACCGGCCGCTAGGCGACACTGAGTAGTGGACCACACCGGCAAACGGGCCGGGCGGTCCACCGATCACCACGATGAACGAGGTACCGACTTCATGAACGACCACATCCCCTCCGACGGTTCGGGCGAGGAGCACGACCACGGAGCGCTCGGCGAGGTCGATGCCACCGAGTATGCAGCGTTCATGGAGCTCGCCGCGGAAGAGGGCTTCGACGCCGACATCGTCGAGGGCGCCATCGAGGAGGCCGGTCACGGCCCGCTTCCGGTGCTCGCCGTCGTCGGCCGGCCGAACGTCGGCAAGTCGACTCTGGTGAACCGCATCATCGGCCGCCGCGAGGCCGTCGTCGAGGACAAGCCCGGTGTCACCCGCGACCGCGTCACGTACGAGGCCGAGTGGGCGGGCCGCCGCTTCAAGCTCGTCGACACCGGCGGCTGGGAGCAGGACGTCCTCGGTATCGACGCCTCCGTGGCCGCACAGGCCGAGTACGCGATCGAGGCGGCCGACGCCGTCGTCTTCGTCGTGGACGCCAAGGTGGGCGCCACCGACACCGACGAGGCGGTCGTACGGCTGCTCCGCAAGGCCGGCAAGCCCGTCGTGCTGGCCGCCAACAAGGTCGACGGCCAGAGCGGCGAGGCCGACGCGTCCTATCTGTGGGCCCTGGGCCTCGGCGAGCCGCACCCCATCTCCGCGCTGCACGGCCGCGGCACCGGCGACATGCTGGACGCCGTCCTGGAGGCACTGCCGGACGCCCCCGAGCAGAGCTTCGGCACCGCGGTCGGCGGCCCGCGCCGCATCGCGCTGATCGGCCGCCCGAACGTCGGCAAGTCCTCGCTGCTCAACAAGGTGGCGAACGAGGACCGGGTCGTCGTCAACGAGGTCGCCGGCACCACCCGCGACCCGGTCGACGAGCTGATCGAACTCGGCGGCGTCACCTGGAAGTTCGTCGACACGGCGGGCATCCGCAAGCGCGTCCACCTCCAGCAGGGCGCCGACTACTACGCCTCGCTGCGCACCGCGGCCGCCGTCGAGAAGGCCGAGGTGGCGGTCATCCTGATCGACGCCTCCGAGTCCATCTCGGTCCAGGACCAGCGGATCGTCACCATGGCCGTCGACGCGGGCCGCGCGCTGGTCATCGCCTACAACAAGTGGGACACCCTCGACGAGGAGCGCCGCTACTACCTGGAGCGGGAGATCGAGACCGAGTTCGCGCAGGTCGCCTGGGCGCCCCGGGTGAACGTCTCGGCCCGCACCGGACGTCACATGGAGAAGCTGGTCCCGGCGATCGAGACGGCCCTGGCCGGCTGGGAGACCCGGGTCCCCACGGGCCGACTGAACGCCTTCCTCGGCGAGCTGGTCGCCGCCCACCCGCACCCGATCCGGGGCGGCAAGCAGCCGCGCATCCTCTTCGGCACCCAGGCCGGCACCAAGCCGCCGCGGTTCGTGCTCTTCGCCTCCGGCTTCATCGAGGCGGGCTACCGGCGCTTCATCGAGCGCCGGCTGCGCGAGGAGTTCGGCTTCGAGGGGACGCCGATCCACATCTCGGTGCGGGTGCGCGAGAAGCGCGGCAACAAGAAGAAGTGACGACGAAGTGACGCGGACATGAGTGAGGGCGGGCCCCGGCCGGGGCCCGCCCTCACTCACGTCTCAGATGCCCCTGCGCGGTCCGGGCGGCAGCGCCGCCGGCACGTGGTGCATCCCGGTGCTGTGGTGCTGCTGCCCGATCTGGCCCACCCGCTGCCACTGCGACTGCTGCACCGTGCCGTGCCGTGCGCTGTACGCCCCCGCGCTGTAGGCGCTGTACGAGTTGCTGAACGAGCCCGTACCGTGCGGCACGTTCCCGAAGGCCGTGAAGCCCAGTTCCTCTTCGCCGCTGCGGTCACCGGGCAGCGAGCGGAAGGACTTGACGTACTCGGAGTAGAGCGCGTCGTAGATCGGCGTGGCCGATGGGCCGCCCAGGAGGTCCTGAGTCGACCGCGCGGGCGGGACCGACTGGTAGGACTGGCGGCGGGGAACGTCGTAGGTGTGCACGTATGTCCAAACGACCCCGCACATGAAGAGATGCGGCCCGGGAAACGCCCTTTGGGGGCGCGCGGAACTGTGCGACGGGCCGCGGATCCACCGCGGCCCGTCGCGACCGTACGCACTGCGACCGGGCGCGTCCTCACGTCCCCGCGAGCGGCATCGCGACCGCGACCAACTTGCCGTTGGCGGCCGCCTTGTCCAGCGCGTCCCGCAGCAGGTCCTCCCGGGGCTGCCGGCCGATGGAGCCCACCGGCGCCGCGAACATCAGCACCTGCTGGTGCTTGTTCGCCGCGGCCCGCCAGCTCTCGGTGACCTGGAGCGGCTGGTGCGCCTGCCACCATGCCACCGACTGCCCGCCGTTCGGCGAGGGCTGCAGCACCGCGTGCAACTGCCCCGCGGCCAGCAGCACCGACCAGCCGTGCAGCACGGACGGCGCGGACTGGATCGCCGTCAACGGCATGAACCCCTGCTCGATCAGCAGCGGCAGGAAGTCGTCACCGGCCCCCGTCGACCCCGGCCGTACGATCGGCGCGGTCGGCTCGACCACCAGCGCCGGGTGCAACTCCCCGGCGATCAGGACGAGTCCGCTGGTCACGCCGAGCACGGCCTGCTCGGGGGCGGTCCGGTCCGGTTCCAGGTCGACGCTGTCGCCGGTGATGGACTTCACCGCGCCCCGGAGCTGTTCCTCGGTGACCTGGACGATCTGGGAGGGCAGACAGGTGGCGTGGGCGAAGGCGAGGACGGCGGTCTCGTCGCCGATGAACAGGACGGTGCTGGTGCGCTCCTGTTCGGAGTCGCCCTGGGTACGGCAGGACGTGCAGTCGTAACTGCCTGGGGCGTTCTCTCCGGCGAGCAGCCGGTCGGCCTCTTCGTCGCCGATCTCGGCGCGTACCTCGTCGCTGACGTCGAGCATGCGCGGCACGGTGGCTCCCTCGGGTGTGGTGCGTGGCGGGGCCGGGTGGCTACCGGCCGGTGAACCGGGCGGGTGCCGGGCTCATGAAGAAGACAACGGGCTATCCGTGGAGGGAGTCACGCCCCACGGCGAACGGAATCGAACCATCCCCGGCACGCGGTCTTCTGTGGTATCGAAGCCGACCGGGTGGGACTCCGGCCGCACCGGACGCGCCGCGACGGGCGGACGACACGGGCTGCCTAGCGTGGGCCGATGCACCCGAAGTCGCTCACGCTCGCCCTGGCCGCGGCCCTGCTCTGCGTCCTCTCTCCCGCCTCCTCCTCTGCCGCCACCTCCAGCTCGGCCTCCGCCACTTCCGCAGCTGCCTCGGTCTTCGCTTCCGGTGTCGTGCGGGCGGTACCGCCGCCCCCGGTTCCCGGTCCGTCGGCGAAGGGCGTGTCCTATGCGTGTGCCGCGGACCAGTGGCCCTGGAGCTGTGTCGCCGAGTGCGAGAGCAGCGGGCGGTGGAACGCCGACACCGGAAACGGCTTCTACGGAGGGCTGCAGTTCTGGCAGCCCACCTGGAAGGAGTTCGGCGGACTGACGTACGCCCCGCGCGCGGATCTCGCCACCCGCGAGGAGCAGATCGCCGTCGCCCAGGAGGTCCTGGCCGTGCAGGGCTGGGAGGCCTGGCCGGTCTGCTCCAGGAGGTACGGCCTCAAGGGCCGTATGCACACGGTGAAACCCGGCGACACGCTCTCGTCCGTCGCCCGCGCCCACGGCGTCAAGGGCGGCTGGCAGGCGCTCTACAAGGCCAACCGGGACATGGTCGGCCGCTATCCGGACCGGCTGAACCCGGGCACCCTGCTGGTCATCCCGAAGGGCTCGGCCCGCGCCTCGACCCGTGCCACGGCCCCCGCTCCGGCCCTGTTCGGCCCGCCGCTTCCCGGATCCGGAACTCGCCCGCCTCTCCGCTGAACACCACCGCCCCGCGGCGCAGTTCGTGCACCACGACCGTCGGCCCGCCCTGCAGTACGGGCGGCAACCGCTGCTCGGCGACGACCACACAGGCGTCGAGCGCGGCCAGCAGTGTGTACGTGCGGGCCGCGACCGTGGGGGACATGCCCTGCGCGGGCTCGTCGACGAGCACCACGCGCGCGCGTGCCGTCAGGGCCCGGGAGAGGGCGAGCATGCGCTGCTCGCCGCCGGACAGGGTGCCGGCGCGACGCCCGAGCAGGGGAGCGAGCTGCGGATAGGCGTCCAGGGCGGAATCGAGGGCCGTCGCCGTCAGTTCGAGGTTCTCGCGCACGGTGAGGGAGGCGAACACCGCCTGCCGTTCGGGGACCAGACACAGTCCCCGGCGGGCCCGCTCGAACGCCGGCACGCGGGTCACGTCGCTGCCGTTCCAGAGCACCGCGCCGCCGGACAGCGACACGGCTCCGGCCAGCGCGCGCAGGACGGTCGTCCGGCCGGAGCCGTTACGGCCCAGCAGGACGGTGAGGCCGGGGCCCGGAGTGGCGAGGGTGACGCCGTGCAGGGCCTCCAGCGGGCCGTAGCGCACGCGCGCGTGACGCAGTTCCAGGGCCACGGTCATGCGGGGGCCTCCCGGGCACCGGCGGTGCCGAGTACGTCGAGGGTGTCGAGTCTGTCGAGGACACGGGCGGGCGGGCCGGAGGCGACGATACGGCCCGCCGCCATCACGTGGACCACGTCGGCGAGGTCGGCGACCAGGTCCAGGTCGTGCTCCACGACGAGCAGGGCGGTGCCGTCGGCGGCGAGAGCCTTGAGGACCTTGGTCAGCGCGGTGACCTCGGCGGTGTCCAGTCCGGCGGCGGGCTCGTCGAGCAGCAGCACGCGCGGGCCGCCCGCCAGGGCGCGGGCCAGTTCGACGCGGCGCAGGGTGCCGGTGGGGAGGTCGGCGGCGGGGTGCGCGCGGACCGGGCCGTCGAGGCCGAGCAGGCGCAACGCCCGCCGCACGGCGCCCGGATCGCCGGTGTGTCCCTGTTCCGCGCCCACCTGAACGTTCTCCGCCACGGTCAAGGAGGGGAACACGGCCAGTTGTTGGAAGGTGCGGGCGATACCCAGCCGGGTGCGGGCGTGGGACGTCAGTCGTGTCACGTCCCGGCCGTCCAGCAGGACCCGGCCGTGGGAGGGGCGGTGTGTTCCGGCGAGGCAGTGGAACAGGGTGCTCTTTCCGGCGCCGTTGGGGCCGACGATCGCGGTGATGTGCCCGGGGGGCACGTCGAGGTCGACGTCGTCGACGGCGGTGAAACCGTCGTAGCGGGCGTGGAGGCGGCGGGCCGTGAGGGTGGGGGCGAGGGGTGCGGGGGGTGCGGGGGGTGCGGGGCGGGTCGGGGGCACCCGGCCTTCGGCCGGGTCGGGATTCCCACCCGAACCGCCCGTGCGGGTTTCGTGGTCGGGTGCGGGTGGCCCCTGTGGGGGAACCTCGCCGTCGGCGGCTGCGGGTGGTTCCTGCGGGTGTTCCGTGCCGTGGTCGGGTGGGGGGCGTCCGTGTGGGGGGTTCGTGTTGTCGGTGGGGGTGGTGTGGCGTCGCGGGAGGTCGGTGGCGTCGGCCGGTGGGGCAGGGGGGTGGGTGGCCGCCGGCCGTGTCGTCGATGCCGGGTGGGGTGCGCTCCGCTGGTCCGGCACCCCTAGTCTCGCCCGCACCCTGGCTCCCAGCGGGGTCAGTGCCGCCCGCCGGCGCAGGCGCAGGCCGTCCGTGGCCGTGCGCAACGCCTCGGAGGGTCCGCCGGGGAAGCGGCCGACCAGGACCGCCAGTACGCCGATCAGGGCCGCCGCGACCCCGCCGCGGGTGCCCGCGTCCAGGCCGACCAGGAGGGCCGCAGCGGCCAGGGCGCCCAGGGCGCTGTCGGCGCCCAGGACGACGACCGCGGCGAACCAGAGGAGGCCGCGGACGGGGTCGTAGGCGCCGGGGTCGAAGGCGCGCAGGCCCATGCCCAGCATGCCGCCGCCGAGGGCGGCCAGGGCGGCGCCCGCGACGAAGGCGAGGAGCTTGAGGGACGGCACCCGGACGCCCGCCGCCGACGCGCCCGCCTCGTGGTCGCGCAGGGCGGCGAGGGCCCGGCCAGTGCGGCCCCGGCGCAGGGCGTGGGTCGCGAGCAGGGCGGCAGCCAGCAGGACCAGCTCCAGGACGTAGTACGCGCGGTCCCCGTCGAAGCCCGCGGGCCGGCCCAACGACAGTCCGGAGACGGCGTACGGCTGGGCGAAGACGAAGCGGCTCACGCCGACGCCCACCGCGAAGGTCGCGAGCGCGAGGGCCAGGCCCCGGCGGCCGATCGCCGGCCAGCCCGTCAACAGGCCCAGCGGGGCCACCAGGACCACCGCCACGGCCAGCGCGGCCAGTTCGGGGAGGCGGGGCAGTCCCGGGAGGCGCCCGGCCGCCAGCAGCGCGGTGAACAGCGCGCCCAGACCCGCGTACGCCGCCTGGCCGAGGGAGATCTGGCCGCCGCGGCCGGTGACCACCACCAGGGACAGCAGCACCACGCCCAGCGCCGGCACCTGGACCGCCGTGTGCAGGTCCGAGCCCGCGAAGCCGAGCGGCAGCAGGAACAGCACGGCGGCCACGATCCAGACGCCCGGCGGGGTCGGCACGCGCGCGGTGGCCGTGCGCGGCAGGACGTCACGCGTGCCGATGCGGGGGAGTGCCAGCGCCGCGACCAGCAGCGCCACCACGAACAGGTTCGCGCCGACCGCCTG
Organism: Streptomyces sp. NPDC032822; assembly: GCF_055578825.1. Lineage (NCBI taxonomy): Bacteria > Bacillati > Actinomycetota > Actinomycetes > Kitasatosporales > Streptomycetaceae > Streptomyces > Streptomyces sp. NPDC032822. The sequence continues at coordinate 43,674 of NZ_JBVIOL010000016.1, forward strand.
GAGCAGTGCCTCGCCCCGGCCGGCGGGATGCAGCCGCGTCAGCTGGCTCTGCGCCACCCCGATGCCCAGCGCCGCCACCACGGCCACCGGCAGGCTGCGCATCCGCGCGGCCACCGCGACCGCCACCACCTCCATGACCAGCAGCGGCAGACCGTACGGGTCCAGGCGTACGTACGGGGCCAGCAGCACGCCCGTCAGGCCCGCCGTGAACGAGCCGAACGCCCAGCCCGCGGCGGCCACCCGGTCCGCGTCGATCCCGCCGAGCACGGCCAGTCGCCGGTCGTCGACCACGGCCCGCAGCTCCCGGCCCAGGCGGGTCCGGCGGATCACCGCAGCGACGGCCACGGCCAGCACGAGCACCACCGTCAGCTGCCCCCACGGGTCCGCCGACACGAGTTCCGGGGCGTCGTCGCGGGCGCCCTGCCCCCACACCAGCGCGGCCCCGCCCACCAGGAGCACGAACACCCCGATGGACGCGACCAGTGTCTGCGCCGGATCGCCGCCGAGCACCGACAGCGGTCGGAAGACGAACCGTTCCAGCGCCATCCCGAGGCCCGGTGCCAGCACCAGCAGCGTGAGGGCCGCCCCCGCCCACAGCGGCCAGTCCCACTCGACCACGCACTGCCGCAGCGCGTACGCGCACACCATCGCGATCGCACCGTGCGCGAAGTTGAGCACCCCGGTCGCGCGGTACGTCACGACCAGGCCGATCCCGGTGAGCGCGGCGGCGCTGCCGACGGAGAGACCGGCGAGCGTGAGATCCCACGTCAGGGACGACATCAGTCGGTTTCCTCGGTGGGCTCGCAGATGGGGCAGGGGCCCAGTCCGCCGCTCGCCACCAGCTTGGAGTCCACCGGCACGGCCTCCCCCTTGCCGGCGACCAGCGGGCAGTCGGCCCGGTGCCAGAGGGTGCCCCCCGGCACCATCAGAAGGTCCCCGCTGACCGCCAGGGGCACCGACACGGTCGGGCCGGGTTCCTCGGCGTCGGCGGGCCCGGCGGCCACCAGGAGGCCGTACAGCTCCTCCACGCGGGCGGTGGCGAGCGCGTTCCGCCCGTGGGTGAGCAGGATCGCCCCGGCGACGATCAGCGCGGCACCCGGGACCGTGCAGGACGCCAGGTAGGGGAGCTGGCGTTCGGCGAAACGCTCGCCCGAGACGCCGTACCAGCCGATCACGCACAGCACCGCGCCCGCGGCGAGTACGGCCCAGCCGGCCCACAGGACGGGATGTACGGTCCGCAGTCGAGCTGTCCGCATCTCTTGCTCCCGAGTGTCCGTCTGCCTTCCAAGTCCGCCGATGGACCTGCACTATGCCTTCTGGAAGCTGACCCTGAAAGCGCCGGGCGACCACGGCCCGGACCGACACCCGGTGGTGAGCCAGATGGTTCTCGGGAGCGACCTCAGGCGGGGGAACGGCGGCCGGGGGCTTGTGGCCCTGGTGTTCGTCCTCGCCACGGTTCTCACGGCGTGCAGCGACGACAGCGGCGGCGGGGACGACAGCACACCCCCCACGCCCTCGGTCGAGCAGACCGATCAGAGGGACCGGACGAGCGCGCCGGCGGCGACCGCGCCCGCCGACCCCGCCGCGGCCGAGAAGGAGGTCGAGGAGAACTGGCAGAAGTTCTTCGACCCGAAGACCTCCACCAAGGACAAACAGGCCGTCCTGGAGAACGGCGACGACATGGGCCCCGTCCTCAAGGCCTTCAACGGGGACGAACGCGGCGGACAGGTGCGGGCCGAGGTCACCAAGGTGGCGTTCACCGGAGCCACCGAGGCGACCGTGACGTACACACTGCTGCTGAACGGGGCCACCGCGCTGCCGGACGCCTCCGGAACGGCCGTCGAGGAGGACGGCACCTGGAAGGTGTCGGTGAACACCCTCTGCGCGCTGGTCCAGTTGAGCGGCAATGCGTCCTCGTCGCCGGCCGCGGGCTGCTGAGGCCGTCGCGGCCGTGCTGCTGCTCGCCCTGGGCACGGCCTGCGGCAGCCGTCTCCCGGAGAGCGACTTCGGGCCCGGGGACAGGACCGCGTCCGCGCCCTCCCGGGCCGGTCCGATCCGCGTCGGCATCATCACCAGCGCCACCAGCCCGGTCGGCGGCGACGCCTTCACCGGCCCCCGCGACGGCGCCAAGGCCTACTTCGAGGGCCTCGACGCGCGCGGGGGCATCGACGGCCGCCCGGTCGAGGTGCGCGAGTGCGACGACGGGGGCAGCGGCGTCGGCAACAACACCTGTGTGCACCGGCTGATCGAGGAGGACGGGGTGGTCGCCCTGGTCGCCACCACGGCCCTCGACTACGCGGGCGCCTCCCGGGTCTCCCGCGCGCGGGTGCCCGACATCGGCGGCCAGCCCATCGGCGCCGCCTACGACACCTGGCCGCACCTGTACGGCGTCTACGGCAGCCTCGCGCCCCGGAACGGCACCACCGGCTGGGACGGCGAGCAGTACGGCGGCACGGAGGTGTACCGCTACTTCGCGCGGGAGCACGGGGCCCGCACGGCCGCCGTCGTCTCCTACAACCAGGCCGCGTCCGCCGCCTACGCCTCACTCGTCGAGCGAGGACTCAGGGCCGAGGGATACCGGGTGGTCACCGAGCAGGTCGACTTCGCGCTGCCCAACTTCCGTGCCGTGGCGGCCGACCTGAAGGAACAGGGCGCCGACCTCGTGTTCGACGCCATCGACGGCCACGGCAACGCCCGGCTGTGCGAGGCGATGGACGACGCCGGCGTCGAGGTCACCGCCAAGGTCACGACCGTCCAGAGCTGGACGTCCGCCGTCCCCGAGGACTACAAGGACGCCCCGCGCTGCCGCAACGCCCTGTGGGCGACCGCGTCCAGCCGGAGCTATGAGGACACCGGCCACCCGGCGGTACGGGAGTTCCGGGAGGCCACCAAGGGGCTGAAGACGCACACGCAGTGGCAGCTGGAGGGCTGGGCCGCCGCCAGGTGGTTCACGGACGCCGCCGAGGCCTGCGCGAAGAGAGGGGTCACGCGCGCGTGCGTCGACGACCGGATGAACCACAGCCAGGGCTACACCGCGGGCGGTCTGCTCGTCCCCGTCGTCTTCGAGCGGCTGGCCGAACCGCCGAGGACCCGCCGGACCTGTCTGTCCGTCGCGCGGTGGCGGGACGGGCGCGGTTGGGTCTCCCAGGGAGACATGGACAGCACGTGCTTCGACGTTCCGCAGCTGTCGTATCGGCCGTGACAGGCAACCAAAAGGCCCGAAAGACAGTCTGACCGGGCAGCACCGGTCAAAGGGAGGATCGCCGTCGCATGACGATGCCCGCTCCGCGGGTCGCACCGCTGCGCGCCGACTGCGTCGCCGACTCCGCGGGCGGACTGACGTTCGACGTCGCCGCGCGGGGGACGAGCGGCGTGGCGCACCTGGTGCTGCGCCGGAGCGAGGGCCACGAGGAGGTCAGTCTGCCGCTGACCCCGGCCGCGGACGGCCGGCTGCGGGCCGCCCTGCCCAGCACGGTCCCCCTTCCGGAGGGCCGCTGGGACGCCTACGCGTGCGTGGCCGGGCGCGAGCCGCAGCGCCTCACCCCGGGCACCACCGACCTGTGCTCACTGGCCGCCCGCACCCCGAGCGGCGCCCGCGGCCACGTCGCCGTGCGTATCCCGTACGCCACCCGGCAGGGCAACCTCACCGTGCGCAGCTGGCTGCGCGCCCCGCACGCCGAGGTGGGCGAACTGCGCGTCGACGGCACCGGGCTGACCGTGCGGGGGCGGGTCTACGGCACCGCACTCGCCCCGGACGCGTACGCCGAACTGCGCGGCCGGTGCGGCCCGGACCCCGGCCGCCGTACCGAAGTCGTCGTCGACCAGGCCGATTTCGGTCTCTCGGTGGCGTACGCCCGGTTGGAGCCCGGCGTCTGGGACCTGTGGCTCAGACCCGGCGGGGAGGCCGGGCCGCGGGTGCGGATCGCGCGGCTGCTCGACGACATCGCCGACAAGAAGCCCGTGCTCACCTATCCACGCGCGCGGGTGCAGACCCCGCACGGTCCGATGGAGGCGGGGCCGTACTACACGCGGGACAACGACCTGTCGGTGTCGGTGACCCGGAGCAGCTCACACGGCTGACGCCCTTGCGGACCGTGGCTGTCCGCGACCGCTGGCAGACTCGGCCCCATGTTGGAGACCTCGGCACGACTGCTGCGCCTGCTCTCGCTCCTCCAGGCCCACCGCGAATGGTCCGGAGCCGCCCTGGCCGACCGCCTCGGCGTCACCGCGCGCACCGTCCGCCGGGACGTGGACCGGCTCCGCGAACTGGGCTACCCCGTCAACGCCAGCCCCGGCACGGGCGGCGGCTACCAGCTCGGTGCGGGCGCCGAACTGCCGCCGCTGCTCCTGGACGACGACGAGGCCGTCGCCGTCGCCGTGGGGCTGCGTACGGCCGCCGGACAGGGCATCGACGGCATCGGGGAGACCTCGGTACGGGCCCTCGCCAAGCTGGAGCAGGTCCTGCCGGCCCGGCTGCGCCGCCGGGTGGGGGCCCTGAACGCCTTCACCGTGCCCATGCTGCGCGGCCCGCTGTCCTCCGCCGTCGACCCGGCCGTCCTCACCGAGCTGGCCAACCTCTGCCGGGACGCCGAGCGGCTGCGCTTCGAGTACCGCGACCACGGTGGCTCCCCGACCCGCCGCAGCGTCGAACCGCACCGCCTGGTGTGCAGCGAGCGCCGCTGGTACCTGGTCGCCTGGGACCTCGATCGCGACGACTGGCGGACGTTCCGCGTCGACCGCATCACGCCCAGGCCGCCGCACGGCCCGCGCTTCGAGGCGCGCAGGCCGCCGGCCGAGGATCTCGCCGCGTATGTCTCCAAAGGCGTCTCCACGCGCGCGTACGCCACGCACGCCGTCGTCCGGCTGCTGGTGCCCCTGGCGGAGGCGGCCGAGCGGATCTCGCCCTCCGTCGGGACGCTGGAGGCCGACGGGCCGGACGCCTGTGTCCTGCGCACCGGAGCCGCGAGCCTCGACGTGATGGTGATCCATGTGATGATGCCGGGCTTCGAGTTCGAGGTGCTGGAGCCGGCCGAGCTGACCGAGGCGATCAGGACGGCTCGCGACCGGCTTGCTCGCTCGCTGGCTCGGGCTGGGGAGTCAGGGCCGCGTACTGCGGATGGTGCAGGTCGAACGCCGGGGACTCCGAGCGGATCCGTGGCAGCGCGTTGAAGTTGTGCCGGGGCGGCGGACAGGAGGTCGCCCACTCCAGGGAGCGGCCGAAGCCCCAGGGGTCGTCGACGTCCACCTTCTCGCCGTACCGGGCGGTCTTCCAGACGTTGTAGAGGAACGGCAGCGTCGAGATGCCGAGCAGGAACGCGCCGATCGTCGAGAGGGTGTTGAGCGCGGTGAAGCCGTCGGCGGCGAGGTAGTCGGCGTACCGGCGGGGCATGCCCTCGGCGCCCAGCCAGTGCTGCACCAGGAACGTGGTGTGGAAGCCGACGAACAGCGTCCAGAACTGGATCTTGCCGAGCCGCTCGTCGAGCATCTTCCCGGTGAACTTCGGCCACCAGAAGTAGAAGCCGGCGAAGGTCGCGAAGACGACCGTGCCGAAGACGACGTAGTGGAAGTGCGCGACCACGAAGTACGTGTCGGTGACGTGGAAGTCGAGCGGCGGCGAGGCCAGGATCACCCCCGTCAGCCCGCCGAACAGGAACGACACCAGGAAGCCGACCGCCCACAGCATCGGTGTCTCGAAGGACAGCGAGCCCTTGAGCATGGTGCCGGTCCAGTTGAAGAACTTCACGCCGGTCGGCACCGCGATCAGGAAGCTCATGAACGAGAAGAACGGCAGCAGCACCGCGCCCGTCGCGAACATGTGGTGCGCCCACACCACCACCGACAGACCGGTGATCGACATCGTCGCGCCGACCAGGGTCAGATAGCCGAAGATCGGCTTGCGGCTGAAGACCGGGATGATCTCCGTGATGATGCCGAAGAACGGCAGCGCGATGATGTACACCTCGGGATGCCCGAAGAACCAGAACAGGTGCTGCCACAGCAGCGCCCCGCCGTTCGCCGCGTCGAAGACCTGTGAGCCGAACCGCCGGTCCGCCTCCAGGACCAGCAGTGCGGCGGCGAGCACCGGGAACGCCAGCAGGATCAGGATCGACGTGAACAGGGTGTTCCAGACGAAGATCGGCATCCGGAACATCGTCATGCCGGGCGCGCGCATCCCGATGATCGTGGTGATGAAGTTGACCGCGCCGAGGATCGTGCCGAACCCGGACAGCGCGAGGCCCATGATCCACAGGTCGGCGCCGATGCCGGGGGAGTGCACGGAGTCGTTGAGCGGCGCGTAGGCGAACCAGCCGAAGGCGGCGGGTCCGGACGGCACCAGCAGCGAACCGAGCACGATCAGCCCGCCGAAGAGGAACAGCCAGTACGACAGCATGTTCAGCCGCGGGAAGGCGACGTCGGGCGCGCCGATCTGCAACGGCATCAACTCGTTGGCGAAGCCCGCGAAGCTGGGCGTCGCGAACAGCAGCAGCATGATCGTGCCGTGCATCGTGAACAGCTGGTTGAACTGCTGGTTGTCCACGAGTTGCAGCCCGGGCCGGGCGAGTTCGGCGCGCATCAGCAGCGCCATCGCCCCGGCGACCAGGAAGAACCCGAACGACGTGATCAGGTAGAGATGGCCGATCTTCTTGTGGTCGGTGGTGGTCAGCCAGTCGACGACCAGGGCGCCGTGCCGCCTGGTCCGCACGGGCCGTGCCGCCGTCTGCGCGGTCTGCGTCCCCATCGCTCGCCCGCCCCTTCGCTCGCCTGCCCCCGGGCCCGCCGAAGCCCGCGCCACGCGTACCCGCGAGCTCACGCCATGATGCTCGCGCCGTCGCGTGCTCCGACAGGGGGCGTACGGGAGTTCTGTGCCGGAACCGTGCATTTCCTATGCGGCGTCAACATCCCCGGGACCGTGCGGAATCGGCGGGAAAAAGGGAGGCGGGAACGGTACTCGCGGAACCTTTCCACCGGCCTTTTCCGGGAGCCGTCGCGACACGTGGGAATTACGTTCGATTACCTGCGAAGGGCGGCGGAACCGCTCATATGTGTGACGAAGTACACCGGATACGGGTGCCGTGATTCTGTGACAGAAGCGTGACCGGGGAGGGACGCGTTCACCATGGGCATGGGGCGGGACTTCCCCGCTCGCGGGGCAGGGCCTAGCGTGGCCGTATGTCACCGATTCCGACTCCTCCCGCCGAACCACAGGACAGTCCGGACACCTATGTCGGCCTCGACGCCGACCGGGCCGAACGGCTCGCGCGCGAGCGGGGGTGGTCGTCGGTGCGCTCGCTGCCGCCGGGGGCGATCATCACCATGGAGTACCGCGTGGGGCGGCTGAACTTCGAGGTGAAGGACGGGCGGGTGGCCCGGTCCTGGAAGGGCTGAACCACCGGCAACGGCGAAGGCCCCGGCTCCTGGAGAGGAGCCGGGGCCTTCGCCGTGCGGCGGGGAGACGGGTGCGTACCGGTCCCGCCGCCTCGGCTCAGCCGCCGGTCAGGGGGCGGGTCGGCGAGGTCGTACCGCGCACGACACGGTCCGTCTGGGGCGGGCGACGGCTGCCGACCGGGGTGACGGGGGTGCGTTCCGAACGGGTCGTGTGCGGGCCGGGGGCCAGGTAGGCGGGGGCCCGGGGGGTGGTGCGGGCCGCGGTCTCGTTCTCGGAGGCCGGGCGCGGCCTGAGGCGTACGGGGGTCTCGACGGGCGACAGCGGCGCGGGTGCCGTGCCGCGGGCGCGCCAGCGGTCGCGCAGGTCGAAGATCTCTGTCTCGGCACGCGCGATCAGCGGTTCGAACCAGGGCAGGGCCAGGAGGATCAGCAGACCGGCGACCCAGCCGAGGAGCACGTCGCTCAGCCAGTGCGTTCCGAGGTAGACCGTGGCCATGCCGACGCCGAGCGAGGTCACCGCGGACACCGCGGACAGCCAGCGGCGGGCCCACGGGGCGGAGGCCAGATAGGCCAGAATTCCCCAGGTCACCACGGCATTGGCGGTGTGACCGCTGGGAAATATATCGCCGCCCAGACCCATCTCGTTCGCGCCGATCGTGGTCGCGTAGTGCGGTCCGAGCCGCCCCATGCCGATCTTGGCGGCGCCGACCGTGATGTTCAGCAGCAGCAGCGACGCGCCCAGGGTCAGCAGCGGCCGCAGCGTGTGCTGCCGCCAGGAACGCCAGCCCAGCCAGGCCGCGACCATCACCGCGGTGGGGCCGCGCTGGCCGAGTACCACGTAGTAGTCGACGAACCAGTGGATGCCGGCCCACTGCTGGTACGGGCGGAAGAACATCACCTGCCAGTCGAGACGGACCAGCCAGGAGGTGATCACCACGAGCCACACGATCGCCAGGTAGAAGGCCAGGGTCCCGGCGAACAGCGCGACGCGGTGCCGGCTCATCCTCGGCACGTCGAGGTGAGCCGGCCGTTCCCGCTCACGGTCCAGCCTCGCGAACACCCGGTCCAGACGGGTGAGGTTTCGTTCGGTACGCACCCAATCGACGTTACAGCGAGTGAGCTCAGTTCCCGGGCGAATCCACGGCTTTGTGATGACGATGTGATGTGGGATTCCTCTCAGGGAGAGGTTTATATCCAAGGAATCCGTAATGCCGGCCGCCGGTGTCCTTCAATTCCTTTGATCATTCTGGGTTGCGGTTTTATCCCGCTTATGAATTCGTTCACCGAATGATGGGGTGGAATTAGCCGGGCGCTCATCGCGCTCCGGAGTCGCCCCGAAGTCGCTTACGGCGGACCGGAGCCGTTCAGCCAGAACGCCCCGTACAGGGCCGACGCCCCGGCCACCACCGCGAGCACCAGGACTGACCTGCGGGTACGCAGGCGGGCCAGAGCCAGGGCGAGCGGCAGCAAGAGGGGGAACGCGGGCATCAGCAGGCGCGGCTTCGAGCCGAAGTAGCTCGACGCGCACAGGGCGAGGGCGGTGACGACCCCCGCGTACACCAGCAGCGGGAGCGGCTGGCGTTGCCGTACACAGACGACGTACAGCCAGACGATCAGCCCGACCCCGACGATCAGCCCGACGCCCGCCAGGGCCGACGGAAACGACGTGAACTTGTCGGCGACGAAGCGGGCGAAGGCGTAGCCGCCGTCGAAGCCGTTGCGCCAGCCGGCCTGGACGTCGAGGTAGCCGAGCGGGCCCCCGCCGGTGCGGTGGCCCACCCACAGGACGTAGGCGGCGGCGCCCAGGGGCGCGAGGAACATGCCGAGGGCGCGGCGGGCGTTCGCTCGCGGTGAGCCGCGGTCCCGCGCGAAGGAGGCGACGGCCGCCGCCCACACCGCCGCGACGACCGCGAGGCCCACCGGGCGGGTCAGCCCCGCCAGCAGGGCCAGCGCGCCCGCCGTCACCCAGCGGCCGGTCAGCAGCGCGTACAGCGACCAGGCGGCCAGGGCCGTGAACAGCGACTCGCTGTACGCCATCGACTGCACGATCCCGACGGGGAGCACGGCCCACAGCAGGACCGCGCAGACGCCCGCCCTACGGCCGTACACGTGATCGGCGACCGCGAAGATCCCCCAGGCCGCCGCGAGCGAGGCAAGCAGGGCGACGACGAAGCCCGCGTCGGCGTACGACAGCGGCGTCACGGCGGCCAGCGACCGCTCCAGCCACGGCAGCAGCGGGAAGAAGGCGAGGTTCGAGTGCACGTCGCCGCCCGGCAGACGCACCTCGTAGCCGTACCCCAACTCCGCGACCCTCGTGTACCAGAGGGCGTCCCAGCGGGCCGTCAGCAGCGTGTACGCGCTCTGGTCGCGCGCGGCGCTCCACAGGGCCAGCGTCAGCAGCCCCAGGCCGCGCACGGCCGCGTACCCGAGGAGGGCCGGGGCCGCCCGGCGCAGCCCCGGGGCGCCGGGCGGGGCCGGGCGCGTCTCAAGATCGGTCACGGGCCCGATTATCGACCGGCGGCGGAACCGGGTACCTCGCCGGGGCGTGACCTCGCAGAAGGGGAGTGGTGTACGCCACACGCGTACCGCGTGACCTCTGAGAGGTCCGCCACCCGGCTCCGGTACGGACTCGCGTACGCTGACGTGTCACTCGCCGTTCGCTGCGCGGGCCGGAGACCACCGCTCCTCTCCGGCCGAGTCACGGGAGTCCCCACCCGTGAACCCGCCGAACGCGAGGAACATCTGGGAGGTACGTACATGTCCGGGACGACCACGGCTGCCGCTGCACTGCGCCGTCGGGCGGCCGGGGCCGGTGCCAACCGCTGGGTCGTCCTCGTCGTCCTCTGCACCAGCCTGCTCCTGGTCGCCCTCGACGCGACCGTGCTGCACGTGGCGGTGCCCGCCGTCACCGAGGACCTCAGGCCCGGCGCGATAGAGCTGCTCTGGATCGTCGACGTCTACCCGCTCGTCTGCGCCTCGCTGCTGATCCTCTTCGGCACGCTGGGCGACCGCGTCGGCCGCAGACGCGTCCTGCTCCTCGGCTACGCCCTCTTCGGTGTCGCCTCCGCACTGGCCGCCCTCGCCGACACCGCCCAGGTGCTGATCGTGGCGCGGGCGCTGCTCGGCGTCGGCGGCGCGATGATCATGCCCGCGACGCTGTCGATCCTCCGCCAGGTCTTTCCCGACCGGCGCGAGCGGGCGCTCGCGATCGGCATCTGGAGCGCGGTGGCGGCGGTCGGCGCGGCGGTCGGTCCGCTGCTCGGCGGCTTCCTGCTGGAGCACTTCTGGTGGGGCTCGGTGTTCCTCGTCAACATCCCGCTGATGCTGGTCAGCCTGCCGGTCGGGCGGCTGCTGCTGCCCGAGTCGAAGGGCGACGGGCGCGGGCCCTGGGACGTGGTCGGCGCGCTGATGGCGGCGGCCGGACTGTTCGGCCTGGTGCTCGGCGTGAAGCGGCTCGGCAGCGGGGAGCTGGACGCGTTCACGGCGGTGCCGCTGGCCGTGGGCGCCGGGCTGATCGCGCTCTTCGTACGGCGTCAGCGGCGCCGGGAGTATCCGCTGGTGGACCTGCGGATGTTCGCGCGACCGGCGTTCAGTACGTCGGTGGGCTGCATCGTGCTGGCGATGCTCGCGCTGGTGGGCCTGGAGCTGATCGCGGCGCAGTATCTCCAACTGGTGCTGGGGCTGTCCCCGCTGGAGACCGGGCTACGGCTGCTGCCGCTGACGATCGCCGCGATGGCGGCCGGTCTCGCGGGGGCGCGGATGCTCCGGCGGTTCGGGCCGCGTCGGATGGTGAGCTGCGGTTTCTGTCTGACGGCGGTGGCCGTGGTGCTGCTGACGGCGATGGGCGGCGAGGACAACGCCGGCCTGCTGGTGTTCGGGTTCGTCCTGCTCGGCTTCGGGCTGGAGACGACACTGTTCGGGGCGTACGAGTCGATGCTGAGCGAGGCTCCGCCGGAGCAGGCGGGCGGGGCGGCGGCGATCGGCGAGACGTCGTACCAGTTGGGCGCGGGCATCGGGATCGCGCTGCTCGGCAGCGTGATGAACGCGGCGTACGCGCCCGGCTTGTCGTCCGTGCCGGGTGTTCCGGCGTCGGCGTCGGCGTCGGCGGGGCATTCGCTGGGCGAGGCGTACGAGGTTGCCGAGCGGCTCGGAGGGCCTGCCGGGGTGGCCCTGCGGCGGACGGCTCGGGAGTGTTTCGTGCACGGGCTGCATGTGACGTTGCTGGTGAGTGCGGGGTTGTTGCTGCTGGGGGCGGTGATGGCGTTGCGGTTGCCGCGGGTCATGCAGTGTGACGCGGCCTCGGTGGAGGTACCCGCACCGCGGGAAGTAGCGGAGTCCCGAGTCTCGGCCTGAAACCCTCGCCCACCCGGAAGGCGAACCTCTCCCGCGGAGGCGACCACCGCCGCGCCCACGGGCCCGCCCCTACGAACCCCACGCGTCGCGAACCGCGCCTCGGGCCCCACGCCCACGCGCCGTGCGCATGCCTCACGCTCCACTCCCACGCGCCGCACGCCTCCACGCACCATCTCCTCACCACTCACCACTCACCACTCACCACTCACCACTCACCACACCCCCCACTCCCCTCAAGTCGCCGACGGCGGATCACCCCCACTGGCGACGTCCACCTTCCAAGGAACCGTCATGGGCGGTGCGCGGGTGGGAGATGTCTGGACGTGCGGAAGACTGCGCCGTACCGTCGGCAGCGAACGTGTAACTAGCGGTGCTAGTTTTCTGGAGGATGCGCTCATGGCCCCGTTCGACCCCACCGACTTCCTCGGCATCGACGACCTGCTGGACCCGGAGGACCTGGCGATCAGGGCCACGGTGCGGGACTGGGCCGCGGACCGCGTACTGCCGTACGTCGCGGAGTGGTACGAGAGCGGGGAGCTGCCCGGAATCAGGGAACTGGCCCGCGAACTCGGCGGCATCGGCGCGCTCGGGATGTCACTGAGCGGCTACGGCTGCGCCGGGGCGAGCGCCGTGCAGTACGGGCTGGCCTGCATGGAGTTGGAGGCCGCCGACTCCGGTATCCGCTCCCTCGTGTCGGTGCAGGGCTCCCTCGCCATGTACGCCGTCCACCGCTTCGGCTCCGAGGAGCAGAAGCAGACCTGGCTGCCGCGCATGGCCGCCGGTGAGGTCATCGGGTGCTTCGGCCTCACCGAGCCCGACCACGGCTCCGACCCCGCCTCCATGCGGACGTACGCCAAGCGCGACGGCGGCGACTGGGTCCTGAACGGCCGCAAGATGTGGATCACCAACGGGTCCGTCGCCGGCGTGGCGGTGGTGTGGGCGCAGACCGAGGACGGGATCCGGGGGTTCGTCGTGCCGACCGACCGTCCCGGGTTCTCCGCGCCGGAGATCAGGCACAAGTGGTCGCTGCGCGCCTCCGTCACCAGTGAGCTCGTCCTCGACGACGTACGGCTGCCCGCCGATGCCGTACTGCCGGAGGTCGTGGGGCTCAAGGGCCCGCTCAGCTGTCTCTCCCACGCCCGCTACGGCATCGTGTGGGGGGCCATGGGGGCGGCGCGGTCCTGCTTCGAGACCGCCGTCGACTACGCGAAGACCCGCGAGCAGTTCGGGCGGCCGATCGGCGGCTTCCAGCTCACCCAGGCCAAGCTCGCCGACATGGCGGTCGAGCTGCACAAGGGGATTCTGCTCGCCCATCACCTGGGGCGGCGCATGGACGCCGGCCGGCTGCGTCCCGAGCAGGTCAGCTTCGGCAAGCTCAACAACGTGCGGGAGGCGATCGAGATCTGCCGTACCGCCCGCACCGTCCTCGGTGCCAACGGGATCTCGCTCGAATACCCCGTGATGCGGCACGCCACCAACCTCGAATCGGTGCTCACCTACGAGGGCACCGTCGAGATGCACCAGCTCGTGCTGGGCAAGGCGCTCACCGGACTCGACGCGTTCCGGTAGATCCGGTGAACCCTGCGCGGGGGCAGGGCCGGTGAGCGGCCCTGCCTCAGCTCTGGTTGAAGAAGCCGTCCGTGCGGTGCGCGGCCGGGTCGCCGTTCACGATCTCCGTGTTGGCGGGGGTCAGCAGGAACACCCGGGTGGACACGCGCTCGATCGAACCGCGCAGGCCGAAGATCAGCCCGGCCGCGAAGTCGACGACGCGCTTGGCGTCGGCGGCCTCCATGGCCGTGAGGTTCATGATGACCGGGACGCCCTCGCGGAACAGCTCGCCGATGGCGCGGGCGTCCCGGAAGCTGTCCGGGGTGACCGTGCCGATCCGGCGGCCCTTCTCCTCGGCGACGTCGGACGCCACCTTGACCCGCGGGTCCGTGACCCAGGCATCGCCGGGCTGCTCGGGTCCCTCGGAGTAGTCGTCGTCGTAGTAACGCTCGTCGTCGTTGTCGTCGACGAGGCCGAGCCACGCACTCGCCTTGCGTACCGATCCCATGGACGCCTCCTCTCACAGCGGTCTTTCTTGCTTTCCGCATCCCTATGGTCATCCATGATGCGGACGGTGCGCCATGTGGATAGACGCCGCGCGGGGGGTTTGTGACGGTACTGGTGCACAGCGAATCCGTCGAGAGTCCAAGTGTCCCAAGGGTCGTTCCGCAAACGGCTGCTGACTGTGAGTGAAATATGATTCTTCACGGCGTACGGGTGACGGGGGGTGCGTACGGGTGAACGCGCGATGGGTACGATGCCGCAGCTCACCGCAGTTCAACGCCGTACGCACCACGGGGGATCGCCGTGTTCGGAATCGTCAGGCCATGCCGTCACAGGCTCGGAGAGAGTCTCAAAACCCAGTGGATGGCGCATTTGTGCGGGCTGTGTCTCGCGCTGCGTAATGACCACGGACAGTTCGCGCGGGTCGTCACGAACTATGACGGCTTGCTGATATCGGTTCTGACGGAGGCTCAGGAAAAACTTGGTGGGGGAGGGCGGCGTACGGCGGGGCCGTGTCCACTGCGCGGAATGCGTACCGCGTCCGTCGCGCACGGCGAGGGCGCGCGCCTCGCGGCCGCCGTCTCGCTGGTGCTCGCCTCGGCCAAGGTGCGTGACCATGTCGTAGACGGGGACGGCCTGCTGGCCCGCAGGCCGGTGGCGCTCGCGGCGCGCCGGGTGGCCACGAGCTGGGGCCGGGCCGGGGAGCGGACCGGCTCGGACCTCGGGTTCGACACCGCCCTGCTCGTCGACGCCGTGGACCGGCAGGTGGGGATCGAGGCGCTGGCCGGCCCGGGGACGCCATTGCTGACGGTCACCGAACCGACCGAGACGGCGACCGCCGCCGCCTTCGCGCACACCGCGCTGCTGGCCGGTCGGCCGGAGAACGCCGGACCGCTCGCCGAGGCCGGGCGCCTGTTCGGGCGGCTCGCGCATCTCCTGGACGCCGTGGAGGACCGGGAGACCGACGCCGCGTCGGGGGCCTGGAACCCGCTCACCGCGACGGGGGCGTCCCTCGCGGAGGCCCGGCGGCTCGCCGACGACGCGCTGCACGGGATCCGGCTCGCGCTGCGGGAGGCCGAGTTCACGGACCGCAAGCTCGCGCACCGGCTGCTCGTGCACGAGCTGCGGACCTCCGTGGACCGGGCCTTCGGCACCGTCTCCTGCGGACACGGGCCCGCGCCGGCCGGCTCCATGCCGTCCGGACCGTACGCCCCGCCCGGCGGACCGGGCGCCCCGCTGCCCCCGGAGCCGCCGCGCCGTGACGGGCGTGGGCTGCTCACCGGGTGCGCGGTGTGGGTGGGGCTCGCCTGCACCTGCCAGATGTGCTGCGGGGAGTTCGAGGATCCGTGGAGCAGGCAGCGCCGGGAAGGGCTGTGCGCCAACGGCGACTGCGGCGGCTGCGGGGACTGCTGCAACTGCTGTGAGTGCTGCGGCAACTGCTGTGGCGACGGCTGTGCCTGCGACGGCTGCGACGGGTGCGACTGCGGCTGCAGTTGCTGATCGGGGCCCGGGTCCGGGCGAGCCCTCGGGCCGGCCGTGGGGCAGGTCCTCGGGCCGGCCGGGCCCCGGGTCAGTCCTTGTGCTCCGGCGGGGAGATCTCCGACTTCGTGAGCGCCGAGCCCGTCGTACCCCACTTCTTCAGGATCCTGGCGTACGTCCCGTCGGCGATGAGGCCGTTCACCGCCGCCCGGAAGGCGGGGGCCAGGTCGGTGCCCTTCTTGAAGGCGAAGCCGACGTCCAGGCGGTGGAACTCGTTGAGGAACCGGACGCCCTCCTGATGGGCGACCGCGTAGCGCAGGCCGTTGATCGTGGACATCACGATGTCGCTGCGGCCCTGCTGGAGCGAGGACCAGATGGCGCCCTGCTCGCTGTAGGTCTGCACCTTGTACGCCTTCTCGCCCGCGTCGGTGCACAGGTGCTTGCTGTCCTCCAGCGTGGCCTCGAAGGTGGTGCCCGCGCCGGTCGCGACGTTCAGGCCGCACAGCTGCCTGAGGTCGGTGACCTTGGTGAGCTCGCTGTCGTCGCGGGTGGCGAAGCCCTGGCCGTCGTTGATGTAGGTGACGAAGTCGATGGTCCTGCGGCGCTCGTCGGTCACGCCGAAGTTGCCGACGCCGAGGTCGTACTTGCCGCTGTCGAGGGCCGGCAGGATCGCCTCGAAGCTCGCCTGCTCGGTCTTCAGCCTGATGCCGAGGGCCTGGGCGACGGCGTGTGCGAAGTCGACGTCCTGGCCGGCCAGGGTCTTCCCGTCGTCCAGGATCGAGGTGCCGGGCGGCTGGCCTCCGACGCTGACGGCGAGGGTGAGGCTCCGGGTGCCCGAGGGCAGCAGTGCGGCGGCGGCCGTGTCCTTCCCGACGGCGGAGACGACGTCCGTGGTGGGGATCCCGTCCGCCTCGGCGGCGGCGTTCGCGGTGCCACCGGTGGAGTCGCCCGCGCCGGAACCGCAGGCGGTCAGGAGCAGGGTCGCCGCGGTGATCAGGGCGAAGGGTGCGATGAGCCTGTTTCGGGCATGCGGGGGCGTACGCATGGTGTGGCGGTCTCCTGGAGGCGAGAAGCGCTGGGTGAGGGGAGGGGAGCGCGTGTGAAGGCAGAACGCAGGCAGAACGAAGGCAGAGCGAAAGGGAGAAGCGGGGGGAACGCGGAAGGCGCCCGCCGGATCAACGGACCGGGGCGCGCAGGGGGTCAGCTCAACAGGAGGAGGACCACACGCGACCGAGGTCGATGTGGGAGCGCTTGACCAGCCACTGCTGTGGATGCATGGGCCAAGTGGAACAGGCATCCGGTGGGGCGTCAACCGACTTGAGACGTACGGCTCACAGTATGGACAGCCTTGACAGTGAGGGGAAACGTCCCCGTAGTCTCGGAGAGCGGTCCTGCTGAGGGGCTCGGCCGCAACCGTGTGAAGGCACCCGCCCGAGTTCGACCGACTCGCTGCCACGGAGCCCTCGCATGTCCTCCGAAACCCTCGCCAAAGCCCCCGCCGCACCGGACCTGCCGGAACGCGCGGATTCCCTGCGGATCGTCCCGCAACGCCGTCTCGGTCAGTGGACGGCCGCTGTCGTCGTCCTCGTGCTGCTCGGCCTCGCCGCCAACTCCGTGCTGCGCAACCGGGCGTTCCGGTGGGACGTCGTCGCCGACTACTTCACCACGGACGCGGTGCTGCGCGGTCTGTGGCTCACCCTGTGGCTGACCGCGGTCGTGATGGTGCTCGGCTTCGCGCTCGGCACCCTGCTCGCCGCGTTCCGGCTGTCCGCCAACCCCGTGCTCAGAAGCGTCAGTTGGGGATACGTCTGGCTGTTCCGGTCGATCCCGATCCTGGTGCAGCTGCTCCTCTGGTTCAACATCGGGGCGCTGTACCCGCAGATCCTCGGGGTCCGGACGGTCGACCTGCTCGGCCCGGTCACCGTCGCGATCATCGGCCTGACCCTGCACGAGGCCGCCTACGCCGCCGAGGTCGTCCGCGGCGGCATCCTCTCCGTGGACCGCGGGCAGATCGAGGCCGCGCAGGCGCTCGGCCTGAGCCGGTGGCGCCGCTGGCGGCGGATCGTGCTCCCGCAGGCGATGCGCTCCATCGTGCCGCCCGCCGGGAACATGCTGATCGGCACCCTCAAGGGCACCTCCATCGTCAGCGTCATCGCCGTGCAGGACCTGCTCTACTCGGTGCAGCTCGTCTACCACCGCACTTACCAGGTCATCCCGCTGCTGATGGTGGCCACCCTCTGGTACACGGTCGTCACCTCGGTGCTGGGCCTTGGCCAGTACTACGTCGAGAAGCACTACGCACGCGGCTCGGAGCGCACCCGATGAGCGCGCGACGGCCCGCACTCGTGATCGTCGGGGCCGGTCCGCGGGGGACCGGTTTCATCGAGCGGATCGCCGCCAACGCGCCCGAGCTGTACGCCGGTTCGGGCCTCGACATCCATCTCGTCGACCCGCATCCGCCGGGCGCCGGACGTGTCTGGCGTCCCGCCCAGTCGCCGCTGCTGTGGATGAACTCGCACGCCGAGGACGTCACCATGTTCACCGACGAGACGGTCGACATGGCCGGGCCCGTCCGGGAGGGCCCCACCCTGCACGAGTGGGCCGGCATCGACGGCCGCACCTTCGCGGACCGGCGGCTGCAGGGCGCGTATCTGGGCTGGGTGCACGAGCGGGCGGTGGCCGCGCTGCCGCCGGGCGTCCTCGTCCACCACCATCCGCGCCGGGCACTGCGGGTGAGCGGACCGGACCGGGGGCGCCAGCAGGTGTGGCTGGAGGGCCGGGCGCGTCCGCTCCTCGCCGACCTCGTCGTCCTCGCCCTCGGCCACCTGGACGCCGAACCGGACGCCGAACAGCGCGCGTTGACGGCGTACGCCCGCGAACACGGCCTCGTCCACCTGCCGCCGGACTTCACCGCCGACAGCGACCTGTCCCCGCTCGCACCCGGCGAACCCGTCCTGGTCCGCGGCTTCGGGCTCGCCTTCGTCGACCTGATGGTGCTGCTCACCGAGGGGCGCGGCGGGCGGTACGCCGGAGACACCTATCTGCCCTCCGGGAAGGAGCCGGTGCTGTACGTCGGTTCGCGGCGCGGAGTGCCGTACCACTCGAAGATCGGCTACGACTGGACCGGCGAACGGCCGCCGCTGCCCCGCTTCTTCGGGCCGCCCGAGGTGGCGGGACTGCTGGCGCGGCCGGAGGGCTTCGACTTCCGGCGGGACGTGTGGCCGCTGGTGGAGAAGGAGCTGGGCTTCGCGCACTACCACCGGCTGTTCACGGTCCACCCCGGGCGGACCGCCGTGGAGTGGCAGGTGTTCGAGGAGAAGTACGCGGCCGTCGACGATCCGGCCGGCCGGGCGGCGCTGGTCGAGGCCGCCGTGCCCGATCCCGCCGACCGGCTCGACCTCGCCGCGCTCGACCGACCGCTGGAGGGGGTGCGGTACGGGTCGCACGAGGAGCTCCAGGAGGGGCTGCGGGGATATGTGGAGAGTGATCTGAGCCGCCGTCATGATCCGTCGTACAGCCCGGACCTGGCGGTCTTCCTCGGACTGCTCTCCGTCTACGGACAGCTGGTCCGGCTCGGGAACACCGGGTCCTGGTGGCACGGGTTCTTCAGCTATCTGGCGTCCGGGCCGCCCGGTCCCCGGCTGCGGCAACTGCTCGCCCTGTCCCGCGCGGGCGTGGTGCGGTTCCTCGGCGCCGGGATGACCGTCGACGCCGAGGGCGGGGTGTTCCGGGCGTCGGGCGACAGCGTGCCGGGCTCCGTGGTCGAGGCCCGGGCGCTCGTCGAGGCGCGGCTGCCCGAGCCGACCGTCGGCCGGGCCCTCGACCCGCTGCTGCGCGCACTGCACATCGACGGGGTGGCCGAGACACCGGACGGGCTGCTGCGGGTGGACCCCGTCGACGGGCGGATCCTCGACCGGGCCGGCCGGCCGCATCCCCGGCGCTTCGCCCTCGGGCCGTACACCGACGGCCGCACCCCCGGCGCGTTCACCCGGCCCCGTACCGGCGGGCCCGCCTTCCGGCAGAACGACGCGACGGCCCGGGCCGCGCTGGAGTTCCTCGCCGCGCTCGCCGGACGTGCCGCCGCATGACACCCCCTCGACCCGAAGGATTTCCCGCCATGAGCGTCATGGTCGACATCAGGTCCGTCCACAAGAGCTTCGGCTCGCTGGAGGTGCTCAAGGGCGTCGACCTCGCCGTGCGCACCGGCGAGGTCACCGTGATCCTCGGCCCGTCCGGCTCCGGCAAGTCGACGCTGCTGCGCACCGTCAACCACCTGGAGAAGGTGGACCGGGGCGCGATCAGCGTCGACGGGGTACTGGTCGGCTACCGGCGCTCCGGCGACAGGCTGTACGAGCTGCCGGAGCGCGAGGTGCTCAGGCAGCGCACGCGGATCGGCTTCGTCTTCCAGAACTTCCACCTGTTCCCGCACCTCACCGTCCTGGACAACATCATCGAGGCGCCGGTGTCCGCGCTGAAACGGCCCCGCAAGGACGCCGTCGACTCCGCGCGCCGGCTGTTGGACCGGGTCGGGCTCGCCGAGAAGGCCGACGCCTACCCGAGGCACCTCTCCGGCGGACAACAGCAACGCGTGGCCATCGCCCGGGCGCTCGCCCTGGAACCCAGGCTGCTGCTCTTCGACGAACCGACCTCCGCGCTCGACCCCGAGCTGGTCGGCGAAGTCCTCGACGTCATCAGGGACCTGGCCCACCAGGGCATCACGATGATCGTCGTCACCCACGAGATCGGGTTCGCCCGCGAGGTCGCCGACACGGTGGTCTTCATGGACGACGGACGGATCGTCGAGCGGGGCACACCCGGCGACGTACTGGACCGGCCCCGGCACGAGCGCACCCGCGCCTTTCTCTCCAAGGTGCTCTGAACCCGCGGGTTCGGGGCAGGAAAGGTTCCCCACATGACCTCATCGCACGGCCGGCGCCTGCTGCACCTGGCCGCGGCGGTCGACCAGCAAGCGGTGTACGACGCCGACTCCTACGTCGGTCTGGCGCGCCTCGCCGAACGCGGCGGACTCGACTTCGTGACCCTGGACGACACCTTCGCCCGGCCCGGACCCGACGCGCTCGCCGTCCTGTCCCGGGTCGCGCCCGCCACCCGCCGGGTCGGTCTGGTGCCCACCGTCACCACCACACACACCGAGCCCTTCCACGTCCAGGCGGCCGTCGCGACCCTCGACTGGGTCAGCCGCGGCCGGGCCGGCTGGCGGATCGACGTGTCCACCGGCGAGGGCGAGGCCCGCCTCTTCGGCCGGCGCAACGCGGCCCCGGCCGGCGCGCTGTGGCGGGAGGCCGGTGAAGTCGCCGACGTGGCCGCCCGGTTGTGGGACAGCTGGGAGGACGACGCCGAGATACGGGACGCGGCGACCGGCCGTTCCATCGACCGGGACAAGCTGCACCACGTCGACTTCACCGGATCCGCCTTCTCGGTCAAGGGCCCCTCGATCGTGCCCAGACCCCCGCAGGGCCACCCGGTGCGCGTGGTCGACGCCACCGAGGGGCACGTCCGGCAGACCGCGGCCCGGTATGCCGACGTGGCGCTGGTCCGTGCGGTGAGCGCCACACAGCTCGGGGCCGCGCGAGCCCAACTGCGCCAATCCGCGGCGACGTTCGGCCGGAACCCCGACGACCTGCGGGTCCTCGCCGCCCTGGTCGTCGACCTCGGGGGCGGCGAGTTCGCGGCCGAGCCCGGTCACGGCGGAGGCGGCCCCCGGCAGACCGCCCAGGGCCCGCTGTACCGGGGCGGCCCCGTCGACCTCGCCGAGCTGATCGCCTCCTGGTACACCGACGGCGTCACCGACGGCTTCCATCTCACGCCCGCCGAGCCACGCCGTGACCTGGAGCGGCTCGTCAACGGCACGGTGGCACTGCTGCAACACCGGGGCCTGTTCCGCACGTTCTACCCGGGCAGCACGCTCAGGGAGCACCTGGGCCTGGGCCGGCCGGCCAACCGGTACGCCGTGACGAGGGAAGCGTCATGACCGTACGGAAGTTCTCGAAGCCCGCGCGGAGACGGATCCATCTGGCCGCGCACTTCCCCGGCGTCGACAACACCACCGTCTGGACGGCCCCCGACTCCCGTTCCCGGATCGAGTTCTCCTCCTTCGAGCGTCTCGCCCGCACGGCCGAACGCGGTCTGTTCGACTTCTTCTTCCTCGCCGAAGGGCTGCGGCCGCGCGGGCACAAGGGCCGTATCCACGACCTGGACGTGGTCGGGCGCCCCGAGTCGCTCACCGTGCTGGGCGCGCTCGCCGCCGTGACCGAACGGCTCGGGCTCGCCGCGACCGTCGACGCCACCTTCAACGAGCCGTACGAACTCGCCCGCAGACTGGCCACGCTGGACCATCTCAGCGGCGGCCGGGCCGCCTGGAACGTGGTGACCTCCTCGGACGCCCTCACCGGCGAGAACTTCCGGCGCGGGGGATATCTGGACCGGGCCGAGCGCTACTCACGCGCCGCCGAGTTCGTCGCCACCGCACGGGAGTTGTGGGACTCCTGGACCCCGGACGCGGGCGCGCGGCCGTTCGCGCACCGGGGCCGGCACTTCGACATCGCGGGCGAGTTCGGCGTCCCGCGCCCGCCGCAGGGGCACCCGGTCGTCATCCAGGCGGGCGACTCCGAGGAGGGGCGGGAGTTCGCCGCCGCCACGGCCGACGTGGTCTTCACCCGGCGGGGGACGCCGGAGGAGGGGCGTGCCTTCTACGCCGACGTGAAGCGGCGTCTGGAGAAGTACGGCCGGGGTGTCGACGACCTGAAGATCATGCCCGGCGTCGGTGTCGTCCTCGGTGACAGCGCGGCCGAGGCCCGGGAGCGGGCGGCCGAGATCCGGCGCCGACAGGTGTCCCCGCAGAGCGCGCTCCGCACGCTGGAGCAGCTCTGGGGCGTCGACCTGTCGTCGTACGACCCGGACGGGCCGCTGCCCGAGATCGACCCGGTGCCCGAGCCGGCGCTCACGCGGGGGCGGACCGGGCGCGGCGACACCGTGGCGAGGGCCGAGAAGTGGCGGGCGCTGTCGAAGGAGAAGGGGCTGTCCATCCGGCAGACCGTGATCGAGGCGGGCGGCCGGCAGTCCTTCGTCGGCACCCCGGAGGCGGTCGCGGCCGAACTGGAGACCCACGTACGGCAGGAGGCGGCCGACGGCTTCGTCCTCGTCCCGCACCTCACCCCGGGCGGCCTCGACGAGTTCGTGGACCGGGTGGTGCCGCTGCTCCAGGAGCGCGGCGCGTTCCGCACGGCCTATGAGGGCACCACTCTGCGCTCACATCTGGGGCTCTCCGACCCGGCGGAGGAGGGTGATACGGACGGGTGACTTCCGGACATCCCCGGGACGGGGCGTGGCGACGGGAGCGTGGTCGCCCGTCGCCGCCATCCGGCTGGTGGTCGGCGGGGGTCACGCCGTACGCGCCTTCGGTCATCTCGCGTAGACCGTAAAGATCGTTCAAAGCTTGACGGCCGAAAGGCGCCCTTGCGTCTACCGGTCGTTCGGCCGAATACTCCCCCACAGCGCTTGTCAGGGGCACGGCGTGTTCGGAATCCGGGCGACCGGAGTCCCTGGCTGCGCCTCACGGGCCCGAACCCCACGAGGGCCCCCGACTTCCCATGTGGAGGAACGAAAAGTGAGGATCAAGCGCACCACCCCCCGCAGCGGTATCTCGAGACGGACCCGGCTGATCGCCGTCACCTCCGGACTCGCGGCCGCCGCCGCCATCGCGATCCCCAGCGCGAACGCGTCCGACGCCCCCACCACTTTCAGCGCCACCGCGCTCAAGAGCGCCGGCGGTTCGGTGCTCAAGGCCGACGTCCCGGGCACCGCCTGGGCCGTCGACAGCAAGACCAACCGTGTCGTCGTCACCGTCGACAGCACGGTCTCCCAGGCCGAGATCGCGGAGATCAAGGAGCAGGCGGGCAGCAACGCCGACGCGCTCACGATCAAGCGGACCCCCGGCACGTTCAACAAGCTGATCCAGGGTGGCGACGCCATCTATGCGAGTAGCTGGCGCTGCTCCCTCGGCTTCAACGTCCAGAACAGCAGCGGCGTCCAGTACTTCCTGACCGCCGGCCACTGCACCGACGGCGCGGGCACCTGGTACTCCAACTCGGGCCGCACCACGGTCATCGGCTCCACCACGGGCTCCAGCTTCCCGGGCAACGACTACGGCATCGTGCGGTACTCCGGGTCCGTCACCAGGCCCGGCACCGCGAACGGCGTGGACATCACCCGTGCGGCCATACCCGCCGTGGGCACCACCGTCATCCGTGACGGCTCCACCACCGGTACGCACAGCGGCCGTGTCACCGCCCTCAACGCGACGGTCAACTACGGCGGCGGCGACATCGTCTCCGGTCTGATCCAGACCAACGTCTGCGCCGAGCCCGGCGACTCCGGTGGTTCGCTCTACGGCAGCAACGGCACCGCGTACGGTCTTACCTCCGGCGGCAGCGGCAACTGCACCTCCGGCGGCACGACCTTCTTCCAGCCCGTCACGGAGGCCCTCAGCGCCTACGGCGTCAGCATCTACTGAGGCCCCGGCCCGACGTCGGCACCCGTACGACCTGGCCTGCGGCCAGCGGCAGGCGAGCCCCCGCACGCAACTCTCGTGCGGGGGCTCGCCCTTGTCCGTGTACCGGGGATACCGTCGACGTACAGGCGGTCATCCCCTGTGAGCGAAGCGCAGGCGGCAGCCCTCTGGCACACGTCCACGTCGGACCCTGGGGGCCGTGATGGTCGAGGAACTGGTGGTGGCGGGAGCGACGCTCGCGTCCGCCGGAGCGGTGTACGTGATGGCGGCGGCGCGGGTCGTCAAACAGTACGAACGGGGCGTGGTCTTCCGCCTCGGCAAGCTCCGGTCGGAGGTGCGTCAGCCCGGGTTCACCCTGATCGTCCCGGGCATCGACAAGCTCCGGAAGGTCAACATGCAGATCGTGACGATGCCGGTGCCGGGGCAGGAGGGCATCACCCGGGACAACGTCACGGTGCGCGTCGACGCTGTCGTCTACTTCAAGGTGACCGCGGCGGCCGAGGCGATCGTCAGGGTCGAGGACTACCGGTTCGCGGTGGCGCAGATGGCCCAGACCTCACTTCGGTCCATCATCGGCAAGAGCGAGCTGGACGATCTGCTCTCCAACCGCGAAAAGCTCAATCAGGGGCTGGAGTTGATGATCGACAGCCCGGCGGTGGAGTGGGGCGTCACCATCGACCGGGTCGAGATCAAGGACGTCTCGCTGCCCGAGACCATGAAGCGGTCCATGGCCCGCCAGGCGGAGGCCGACCGGGAGCGCCGGGCGCGGGTCATCAACGCCGACGCCGAGCTCCAGGCGTCGAAGAAGCTGGCCGAGGCGGCCAAGGAGATGTCCGAGCAGCCCGCCGCGCTGCAACTGCGGCTGCTGCAGACGGTGGTGGCGGTCGCCGCCGAGAAGAACTCGACGCTCGTACTGCCGTTCCCGGTGGAACTGCTGCGGTTCCTGGAGCGGGCGCAGCCGGCTCCGCCGGCACCTCCTCCCGTGGTGCAGCAACCGGCACCTCCCGTGGAGCGGCAGCCGGCGCCCTCCGAGGTGCAGCAATCGGCACCCTCCGAGGTGCAGCAATCGGTGCAGGAGCAACCGACGTCCGGCGAACCCCGTCCGAATCCCGATGAGCAGGGGTCGATTTCAAGACAGGAGTAGACCTCACAGGCTGATACAGGTTACTCGCACGTAGTATTTGCACTGCGAATGGCCTGGGGTGACCGTGGACGGTCAAAAATCATGGGGGCGTGCAACCGTGTTCTACGCGCGTCCTGAAGTCGACCTTGTGCGCCCCCTGTGGGGTTCGGAAGAGTAAGTGCCTGTCAACCAGCCTTCCGGTCCACGAGGTCCCCACCATCTCTTGGACCGACCCCCCACAGGAGGACGCGAGTTGAAGCACCGACGCATACCCAGGCGGCGGATCGTCGTGGCAGGCGCGGGTATCACCGCGCTGGTCGCCGCGGGAGTCACCTTCCAGACTGCGAACGCCAGCGAGTCCCCCAAGGCCCCTGAGCCCCAGGTCCTTTCGGCTCTGGCGGCCGGAAAGCTCGCCTCGACGCTCGGCCAGGACCTCGGCGCCGACGCGGCGGGCACGTTCTACGACGCGAAGACCAAGAGCCTCGTGGTCAACGTGCTCGACGAGGCCGCGGCCGAGACCGTCGAGGCGGCCGGCGCCCAGGCCAGAATCGTCGAGAACTCCCTCGCCGAGCTGAAGAGCGCCCGCGGCACCCTCACCGAGGACGCCACCATCCCGGGCACCGCCTGGGCGACCGACCCGACGACCAACCAGATCGTCGTCACCGCCGACCGCACGGTCTCCGACGCCGAGTGGGCGAAGCTGACCAAGGTCGTCAAGGGGCTCGGCGCCACCGCCGAACTCCAGCGCACCAAGGGGGAGTTCAAGCCCTTCCTCGCGGGTGGCGACGCCATCACCGGAGGCGGCGGGCGCTGCTCGCTCGGCTTCAACGTGGTCAAGGGCGGCGAGCCGTTCTTCCTCACCGCCGGCCACTGCACCGAGTCCATCTCCACCTGGTCGGACTCCAGCGGCGCCGAGATCGGCACCAACGAGGTCTCCAGCTTCCCGGACGACGACTACGGCCTGGTCAAGTACACCGCCGACGTGGACCACCCGAGCGAGGTGAACCTCTACAACGGCTCCGCCCAGCAGATCACCGGCGCCGCCGAGGCCACCGTAGGTATGAAGGTGACCCGCAGCGGCTCGACCACCCAGGTGCACGACGGCACGGTCACCGGCCTGGACGCCACCGTGAACTACGGCAGCGGCGACATCGTCAACGGCCTGATCCAGACCGACGTCTGCGCCGAGCCCGGCGACAGTGGCGGCTCGCTCTTCTCGGGCAGCAACGCGATCGGCCTCACCTCCGGCGGCAGCGGCGACTGCACCTCGGGCGGCGAGACCTTCTTCCAGCCGGTCACCGAGGCGCTGTCGGCGACCGGTACACAGATCGGCTGACACCCAGGCCGCCTGAGGCCACCCCGGTTCCCGTGAAGTCCCGCCCCTCGCGCGAGGGGCGGGACTTCCGTGCCGTACGGGACTTTCGTGCCGTGGGGAACGCGCTCAGGCGGACGCCGCCCGGGGCGGTGAAGAGCAGCTGGAGCGCGACCACGCCGAGTACGAGCAGCGTCGCCCGCGGGGTGGCGGCGTCCCGCACCTCGGAGAGGAAGCCGGTCCGTGTCATGTCCCCACGGCCCGAGGGGGCAGATGTTTCCGCAGGTGGGAGGCGGCCGAACGGCCGTCGTACACATGTTCGGAATTTGGTCTATGGTGGGGGTGAGGTAGCTGGGAACTGATGTTCGATATGGGAGGTGCGGATGCCGGATTTCACGCATCTGCACACCGTCTCCGGGTTCTCCCTGCGGTACGGGGCCTCGCACCCGGAGCGCCTCGCCGAGCGCGCCTCGGAGCGGGGCATGGACGCCCTCGCCCTCACCGACCGCGACACCCTCTCCGGCGCAATCCGCTTCGCCAAGGCCTGTGCGACGGCGGGCGTGCGCCCCCTGTTCGGCGTCGAACTGGCGGTGGAGCGGCCCGAGGCGCCGCGGGGTGACGCGTCCGTACGGCGTGACAGGCGCCGCACCCCCGTGCGCGGCGGTGCCTTCATCGACGAGTCGACACCCCGCGTCACCTTTCTCGCCCGGGACGGCGCCCGCGGCTGGGCCGACCTGTGCCGGCTGGTCACCGCCGCGCACACCGCCGAGGGCACCCCCCTGCTGCGCCGGCCCGACAGCCACGCCGACGGCCTGACCGTCCTGCTGGGCCCCGCCTCCGACGTCGGCCGCGCCCTCGCCGCCGGGCGTCCCGACCGGGCCGCGAGGCTCCTCGTCCCCTGGCGGGAGAGCTACGGCGACGCCCTGCGCCTCGAAGCCGTCTGGCACGGCCGCGAGGGCACGGGTCCCGGCTCCCTGCGCCTGGCCGCCCGTACCGTCGGCTTCGCCGCCGAGCAGCGGATCCGGCCCGTGCTCAGCAACGCCGTCCGGTACGCCGATCCCGGCCTCGGCCCGGTCGCCGACGTCCTGGACGCCGCCCGCCGCCTGGTCCCCGTCGACGGCACCAGGGAACTGGACTCCGGGGAGGCTTGGCTCAAGGACGCGGGCGCCATGTTCCAGGCCGCCGAGCGGATCGTCGAGGCCGCGGGCTACCGGCGCGACACCGCCCACCGGCTGCTGGAACAGACCCGGGCGACGGCCGCGGAGTGCCTGGTCGACCCCGAGGACGACCTCGGCATCGGCACCGTCCACTTCCCCGAGCCGCACCTGGTCGGCGCGGGCCGCCGCACCGCGCAGCGGGCGCTGGCCTCGCGGGCGACGGCGGGCATGGTGCGCGGGGGTCACGCCGGGAAGCGCGCCTACTGGGAGCGGATGCACCGGGAACTGGACATCATCGCCCACCACGGCTTCGCCTCCTACTTCCTGACGGTCGCTCAAGTGGTGGACGACGTAAGGGACATGGGCATCCGGGTCGCGGCCCGCGGCTCCGGTGCCGGCTCCCTCGTCAACCACCTTCTCGGTATCGCGCACGCCGACCCGGTCGAACACGGGCTGCTGATGGAACGTTTCCTGTCCAAGGAACGGGTCGTCCTGCCGGACATCGACATCGACGTGGAGTCCGCGCGCCGCCTGGAGGTCTACCGGGCGATCATCGGCCGGTTCGGTGCCGAGCGGGTCGCCACGGTCGCCATGCCGGAGACCTACCGGGTGCGGCACGCGATCCGTGACGTCGGCGCCGCCCTCTCCATGGATCCGGCCGACATCGACCGCATCGCCAAGTCCTTCCCGCACATCCGGGCCCGCGACGCCCGCGCGGCGCTGGAGGAGTTGCCCGAACTGAAGGCGCTCGCCGAGGAGTTCCGGCGGGCGGGGGAGCGGCATGGCAGGCTCTGGGAACTGGTCGAGTCCCTCGACGCCCTCCCGCGCTCGGTCGCCATGCACCCCTGCGGGGTCCTGCTCTCCGACGCCTCCCTGCTCTCCCGTACGCCGGTGATGCCGACCAGCGGCGAGGGCTTCCCCATGTCCCAGTTCGACAAGGAGGACGTCGAGGAACTCGGGCTGCTCAAGCTCGACGTCCTCGGGGTGCGGATGCAGTCGGCGATGGCGCACGCGGTCGCGGAGGTGGAGCGGGCGACGGGGGACCGGATCGACCTGGACGCGGTGCCGGACGGCGACCCGGCGACGTACCGGCTCGTCCGCTCCGCCGAGACGTTGGGCTGCTTCCAGATCGAGTCGCCGGGCCAGCGGGATCTGGTGGGGCGCCTTCAGCCGGCCGGCTTCCACGACCTCGTCGTCGACATCTCGCTGTTCCGGCCGGGACCGGTCGCCGCCGACATGGTGCGGCCGTTCATCGAGGCGCGGCACGGGCGGGCGCCGATCCGTTACCCGCACCCGGACCTGGAGGGACCGCTGAAGGAGACGTACGGAGTCGTCGTCTTCCACGAGCAGATCATCGACATCGTGGCCATCATGACCGGCTGCGGGCGCGGCGAGGCGGACCGGGTGCGGCGCGGGCTGTCCGACCCGGAGTCGCAGGGGCGGATCAGGATCTGGTTCGCGCGGCACGCGGCGGCCGGCGGCTACGACGCAGAAACGATTCAGCGGACCTGGGAGATCATCGAGGCCTTCGGGTCCTACGGCTTCTGCAAGGCGCACGCGGTCGCCTTCGCCGTGCCGACGTACCAGTCGGCGTGGCTGAAGGCGCACCATCCGGCCGCCTTCTACGCCGGGTTGCTCACCCATGACCCCGGGATGTATCCGAAGCGGCTGCTGCTGGCGGACGCGCGGCGGCGCGGGGTGCCGATCCTGCCGTTGGATGTGAACAGGTCGGCGGTCGCCCACCGTATCGAACTGGTGTCTGAATCTCCTGCGGTGTGGGGGCTGCGTCTCGCCCTCTCCGATGTGCACGGCATCGGCGAGGCCGAGGCGGCGCGGGTCGCGGACGGGCAGCGGTACGCCTCGCTGCTCGACTTCTGGGAGCGGGCGCGGCCGAGCAGGCCGCTCGCCGGACGGCTCGCCCAGGTGGGCGCGTTGGACGCCTTCGGTGCCAACCGGCGTGATCTGCAACTGCACTTGACCGAGCTGCACCGGGGTGCGCGGGGCAAGGGCGGCGGGGGCGGCGGAGGGTCTGCGGGCGGTGCGGGTCAACTCCCGCTGTCCGGTGGGCGGCAGACGGCGCCGGCCGGGCTGCCCGACCTCTCCTCGACGGAGCGGCTGAGCGCCGAACTGGGGGTGCTGTCCATGGACGCCTCGCGCCATCTGATGGACGACCACCGGACCTTCCTCGACGAGCTGGGCGTGCGGTCGGCGCGCCGGCTGCGCGAGGCCCGGCACGGGGAGACCGTGCTGGTCGCGGGGGCCAAGGCGGCCACCCAGACGCCGCCGATCCGGTCCGGCAAACGCGTCATCTTCTCCACTCTGGACGACGGCACCGGCCTGGTCGACCTCGCCTTCTTCGACGACTCCCACGACGCCTGCGCGCACACCGTCTTCCACTCCTGGCTGCTGCTGGTACGCGGGGTGGTGCAGCGGCGCGGTCCACGCAGCCTCAGCGTGGTGGGTGCCGCCGCCTGGAACCTCGCCGAACTCGTCGAGCTGCGCGCCGAGGGCGGGCTCGACGTGGTGGCGGCGCGGCTGGCCGAGCCGGTGCCGGAAAGGACCGGCGATCCGAGCGGGGGCCGGCGAATCCAGATGCCCACCGGATACGAACTGCATCCATGGGCGGACCTGCGCCCGGCGGGGGAAGAGCCCGCGAAAGCAAGGAAGTTGTGGCACCAGAGTCCGGGGAGTGCGGGATGACCATCCTCTGTATACGTTTCCAGCTGCCGTCGGCGCGGGAGGCGGCCCTGCCGGGGCTGCTCGGGTTGCTGGAGGAGTTCACCCCCGTCGTCGAAGCATTGCCGCCGGACGGCGCGCTCGCCGATCTGCGGGGCGCCGAACGGTACTTCGGGCGCGGCGCGGTGGAACTGGCGTCGGTCATCCGGGTACGGGCGCTCGCCCTGCACGGCGTCGACTGTGTGATCGGCGCCGGACCCGGCCCGATGCTGGCCCGCGTCGCGCTGCGCGCCGCCGAGCCGGGGGTGACCCGCGCGGTCTCCGAGGACGCCGTCGTGGGGTTCCTCGCCGGCCAGCCCGTCGCCGCGCTGCCCGGCGTCGGCGCCGCGACCGCCCGCACCCTGCGCGAGTACGGTCTCGACACCCTCGGCCTGGTCGCCGCCGCGCCCCTGTCCACGCTGCAGCGGCTGATCGGCGCGAAGGCCGGCCGCGAACTGCGCGAGAAGGCGAACGGTATCGACCGCGGCCGGGTCGTACCGAACGGCGTCTCCCGCTCACTGGCCGCCGAACGCCCCTTCGACCGTGATGAGCTGGACGCCGACCGGCACCGTCGGGCCCTGCTCTCGGCCGCCGGGGAACTGGGCGCCCGGCTGCGCGCCCTCGACAAGGTCTGCGGCACCCTGACCCTCACCGTGCGCTACGCCGACCGTTCCTCGACGACCCGCACCCGCACCCTCGGGGAACCGACCGCCCACTCGGCCGCGCTGACGAAGGCGGCCTACGGCATGTACGAGGCACTCGGCCTCCAGCGCGCCCGGGTCCGCTCGGTCGCCCTGCGCGCCGAAAGCCTCGGCCCCGCCGAACAGGCCTCCTACCAGCTCGCCTTCGACCCCGTGGACGAGAAGGTCCGCCGCGTCGAGGAGGTCGCGGACCGCGCACGAGCCAAGTTCGGGCCGCGCGCGGTGATGCCGGGGACGCTGGCGGCGTAGCGCCGAACGGGGACCGGCTGAACGGAGGCCGGCTCGACAGGTCCTGGTGGAACGGGTGCCGGTCGACCAGGTCCCAGCTCCTAGTTGGCCCACGGGGGTGTGATGCGGGTGCCGTCCGCGAGTTCCGCCTCCAGGCCGATGGAGGTGGTGACCCAGGAGAAGGCGGTCTCGGACGTCGGGTTCTCGATGCTCAGGGTCGATCCCGGGTTGATGATCACCGTGTCGCCCGCGGTGACCCGGTCGGTGTGGCCGTCGAGGGTGATCAGGAGTTCGCCGCCGAGGAGGTGGAGGATCTCCTCCCGGTTGACCGTGTGGGCGGGGGCTCGGGTTCCCGGCGGGATCTCGCCGCGCCAGGCGCACAGCTCCCTGCTGCCGGTGAGGGGAGTGGCGTACGAGACGAAGCGGACGCCGTGGATCTCGTGGGTGACGGCGTCGGACGGGCGGATGACGGGCATGGGGCCTCCGGTCGTGGAAGGTCGCAGAAAGGTGGTGAAAGGCAGTAGGAGATTTGGAAGGTCGGGAAGATCCGGATGTGCGGGTGATAGGGGCGGCTGAAGTGGTCAAGTAGCTTGACTACTTGGCTCTATGGTCAAGCTGCTTGACCAGTTCGTCAAGGGTGTTTCAATGCATCCGTGCAGAACTCCGAGGCCATGGCCCTGTCCGCCGCGCTGCTCGCCGTCGCCGGTGAGCTCACGCAGCGCATCAATGAAGGTGTCGTCGCCCGCGGCTTCGAGGGGGTCAGGCCCGCGCACGGGTTCGCGTTCGCCCGGCTCGCCCCGGACGGGGCCACGGTCACCGACCTCGCGGCGCATCTCGGGGTGACCAAGCAGGCGGCGAGTCAGCTCGTCGACGAGATCGTGCGCAAGGGGTATGCCGAGCGGCGGCCGCACCCCGGGGACGCGCGGGCGCGGTTGGTCGTGCTGACCGGGCGGGGGTGGGACTGCGCCCGTGCGGCGGAGGAGTCGGCGGCGGAGGTGGTCGGGGAATGGGCCGAACTGCTGGGCGAGGGTGAAGTGCTGGCGTTGCGTGACCGATTGGGACGCATTGCTCCCTATGGTCCCATCAGGCCCGCCTGGTGACGGTTTATCAGTAGTGACTTCCGTCGACTTCCGTCGATGGTTACCACTGGAAGTTTTTACTGACGCGTAACTTCACAAGCGCACTACTCGCTCGTAACTTGACGAGTGAACAGCATTCTTGTGATCCGGATCACAGGGCGTAGAGCCGTCGCAACTCCCTTGAGCCGCAAGGAGATCACACGATGCTGCCCTGGAAACGAGTGCTCAGACCCCTGACCGCGCTGCTGCTGACAGCCGCGGTCGCCGTCATCCCCGCCACCACCACCGCCCAGGCCGCCGAAGCCGCCGCCACCTCGCGGAGCGGCTGGAACGACTACTCCTGCAAGCCCTCCGCCGCCCACCCCCGCCCCGTCGTCCTCGTCCACGGCACCTTCGGCAACTCCGTCGACAACTGGCTGGGCCTCGCGCCCTACCTGGAGAACCGCGGCTACTGCGTCTTCTCGCTCGACTACGGCCGACTCCCCGGCGTCCCGCTCTTCCACGGCCTCGGCCCGGTCGGCGCATCGGCCGAACAGCTCAAGACCTACGTCGAGAAGGTGCTCGCCGCGACCGGCGCCACCGAGACCGACCTCGTCGGGCACTCGCAGGGCGGCATGATGCCCCGCTACTACCTGAGGTTCCTCGGCGGAGCAGCCAAGGTGAACGCCCTAGTCGGCATCGCGCCCACCAACCACGGCACCACGCTCTCCGGCCTCACCGGCCTCCTGCCGTACTTCCCCGGCGTCGAGGACCTGCTCACCACCCACACCCCCGCCCTCGCCGACCAGGTCGCCGGCTCCGCCTTCCTCGCCAAGCTCAACGCGGGCGGTGACACCGTCCCCGGCGTTCAGTACACGGTCCTCGCCACCCGGTACGACGAGGTGGTCACGCCGTACCGGAGCCAGTACCTCAGCGGAACGAACGTCCACAACGTCCTGCTCCAGGACCTGTGCCCGCTCGATCTCTCCGAGCACGTGGCGATCGGCCTGTTCGACCGGATCGCCTTCCACGAAGTGGCCAACGCCCTCGACCCGGCCCACGCCACCCCGACCACCTGCGCCTCGGCGTTCGGCTGAGTGCCGCCGGGGCCTGTCCGGCCTGAGCCGCCGGTCAGGCCCCGGAGTTCCGGATCAGCGCCCGCGTCGGCCGCCACCCACCGCACGCCGGCGGACCGACCCGAACAGCGCGGCCGAGCCGAGCGCCAGCGCGGCGGCCCCACCGATGGCGAGATACGGCGTGCTGCCGTCGCCGCCCGTCTCGGCGAGGTTCCCGGTGGCACCGGCCGCCTCGGGCTCGTTGGACACGGGGCTCTCCCGGTCCGCCACCGGCTCCGCCGAGGTGTCGGCGTGCTGGTCGCCATGGCCGTCGTGCTCGATCGTCGACTTGTCGCTGCCGTCCTCGATCTGCTCCTCGGAAGGGGCGGAGGCGGCCGGGGCGGGGACGGTCGAGGCAGGGGACGAGCCGGTTGTCGTACCGCTGTCGTTGCCTTCGTTGCCTTCGTTGCTTTCGCTGCCGTCGCCGTCGCTGTCACCGCTTCCGCCGAACGAGACGTCCGAGCAGGAGTAGAACGCCTCCGGGCTGTCCGAGCGCTGCCAGATCGCGTACAGCACCTGCTTGCCGGAGCGCTGGGGGAGCGTGCCGGAGAAGGTGTAGAAGCCGCTGGACGCGACCGGATCCGTGGCCGTGGCCACCGGGTCGGCCAGGTCCAGGTCGTCCCAGGCGAGGGGCTGGGCCGGGTCGTAGCCGGCCTTGGTGAGATACACCTTGAAGGTGCCCTTGTGCGGGGCGGTCACGCGGTACTTGAAGGTGTACGGCCCGCTGTTCACGCCGGTCGCGGGCCAGTCGGCGCGGGCCAGGTCGAGTCCCTTGAACTCGTCGTTGTCCGCGCTGCACAGCCTGCCGTCCGGGATCAGCGCCCGGTGCTGCCCGTCCGCGTTGCCGATGCGGATGCCGTTCCAGTCGTAGAGCGCCTGCGTGCCACCGGCCGCGACCGCCGCCTTGCAGGCGTCCGACCGTGGGCTCTCCGGGCCCTCCGCGTAGCACTGCGAGACCCGGCTGACCGGATCGCCCATCGAACCGTGCGCGGCCGCGGGGGCGGCGGACAGCGCGCTCAGGGCCAGCGGGGCCAGGCCCAGAGCGGCGACGGTGGCGGCCTTGCGGCGTGCGGGCATGGGGGATCTCCTCGGAACCGGAACTGATGGGTGCCGGATCAAAGAAACCCTGAAAACCCCTGCTGAGGGCCGCTCGTGACGATCTTTATGGCCGCCTTAAGGGAGTGCTGAGGCGGAGATCAGGTAGGTAGCGTGCGCGCCATGAGCAACGAGGAGATCCGGCCTGCCACGGCGGCCGACGTGCCTGCCGTGCGGGCCGTCACCGACGCCGCCTATCACCCCTACATCGCGCGCATAGGTGTGGTGCCGCGGCCCATGGAGGCGGACCACACGGCGGACGTGGCCGGGGGAAAGGTGTTCGTGGTGGGGGAGCCCGTGGTCGGGCTGGTGGTGGTCGAGGCGTACGCGGACCACCTGTATCTGGACAGCGTCGCCGTCCACCCGGACGCGCACGGCACGGGCGTCGGGGGACGGCTGCTGCGTTTCGTGGAGGCACGCGCGCGTGCGCTGCGGCTGCCCGAGGTCAGGCTCCACACGAACGCCCTGATGTGGGAGAACCAGCGGATCTACCCGAAGTACGGGTACGAGGTCGTGGAGCGGCGCGTGGAGGGACCGTACGACCGCGTGCACTACCGCAAGCGGCTGGACTGAGGGGCTTCGGGCGGGAAACCCGTCCCTCGACCATGCCTCACCCGTCCGGCCACCACGTGCGGGCGATGTCCTTGCGGACCTCGGGGCGCTCCGCGGGGCGCTGGTCGGCCTCTTCGCGGACCCTGCGGGAGTCGCTCTTCTTCAGGGGCTTCTGCACGGTCATACGGCGCATGGCTGCCTCCTTCAGGGTCTATCGAGTTCCGCGTTCTCACGGAGATAGACCCGTTGAGGGAGAGTTCCTCATCGATTGCCGTTCTGTCAGTGGCGGCTGTCACCATTCGAGTGTCAGTGGCGGGTGTCACTCTTGGGCGCATGACGAACGAGAGTGACGACACGACTGCGGCGGGTGTCGACTGGGACACGCAGGCCGCCGCCTTCGACGACGAGCCGGACCACGGCCTGCGTGACCCCGAGGTGCGCCTCGCCTGGGCGGAGCGGCTGCGCGGCTGGCTTCCCGGGCGCCCGTCCGACGTCCTCGACCTCGGCTGCGGCACCGGAAGCCTGTCGCTCCTCGCGGCCGAGCAGGGACACCACGTCACCGGAGTGGACGGATCCCCGGCCATGGTCGACCTGGCCCGCGCGAAACTGGCCGGCCGTGACGCGGTGTTCCTCCTCGGTGACGCGACGGCGCCGCCGGTGGGAGAGCAGCGCTTCGACGTCGTGCTCGTCCGGCATGTGCTGTGGGCGCTGCCCGACCCCGGCCGCGCCCTGCGGCACTGGCGGGAACTGCTGCGGCCCGGCGGCCGGCTGGTGCTGGTCGAGGGGGTGTGGGGATCGGCGAGCCCGGTGGGCATACCCGCCGACCGACTCGCCGCCCTCCTTGCCCCGCTCGCCGGGCAGGTGCGCGTGGACCGGTTGTCGGGGGAGGCGCTGTTGTGGGGGAAGGAGGTGGAGGACGAGCGGTACGCGGTGGTGGCGATGGTGTGAGGTGTCGGCCACCGCCCCCTCGATCCAGCACCTCAAGCCAGCGCCTCGGTCCAGCGCCTCAGCCCGCCCTCAGGTTCGCAGTGACCCCTTATGCCAGCAGCGCCTTCAGACCGTCCCCCGTGGTCGCCGACGCCTCCAGCTCGTCCAGCGCCGCGACAGCCGCTGCCGCCGCCCGCGGATCCCGCTCCGCGAGGCCGCTCTCCGCGAACTCGTCCTCGTCCAGCCGCAGTACGTCCGTGCCGTCCGCCGACACCCACAGGTCCAGGTCGAGATCCTCGACGACCAGCTCGGTGCCGACGAGCCTCGCGGGGCGTGTGACGTCGCAGTACCAGCCCTTCAGTGCCCCTGCCGCGTCACGGACCTCCTTCACCGCGTACCAGCGGTCCCGCCAGTAGTACTCGGTGAAGACGTCGCCCGGCTCGAAGCGGACGAAGCCGAAGTCGCGGACGCCCTCGCCGGCCCAGGGGGCGCGTACCGCGAGCCGCGTGCCGTCGTCGACGAGGAGTTCGGCCCCGTAACGGATCTTCGTACGGCCCGCCTTGACGAGGACGACGTCCAGGGTGGGATCCGGAACGACGTCAGGGACGACATCAGGGACGCCGTTCGGGAAGGGGGAAGGCTCAGCCGAGTTCGCGGACATACCGCACCTCCGTCGCGCAGATCTCGTACCCGAACCACTTGTTGATCGCGATCATCGGGCCGTTGCCGGTGTCATTGCCCGTGAACGCCTCCGTGAGTCCGGCGGCGCGGGCGCGGTGCAGGGAGTCGTTCTTGGCCAGTTTGGCCAGACCCCGGCCGCGGAAGGCGCGGGCGGTGCCGGTCATGACGGTGCCGTAGCGCGTGCCGCCGTCCGTGCGGGCGGCACTGAAGGCGGCGGGGCGGCCGTCCACCACGGCGACCGAGGTCAGCTCGTGGCTGAGCAGGGGGTGGTGCCAGGTCTCCGCCAGCCAGGACTCGTAGTCGGTGAACTCGTAGTCGATGTCGCTCGGTTCGTCCGACGTGGTCTCCGAGTCCAGCGCGAACAGCGGTCGCGGATCCGCCGCGAAGTCGGCGGCTGTACGCAGTTCGACGCCCGGCGGGAGCGGCGCGAGGGGCGGCAGGGCGCCGCCGGCCAGGTCCAGGCGGAGGAAGTGCGCGGAGCGACTGCCGCGGTAGCCGTGCCGCTCGGCGAAGGCGCGGTTGCCCGGCTCGTCCAGGACCCAGGAGAAGAGCCTGGTCGCGCCCCGGGCGGCGAGGTGCTCCTCGGCGGCACGGACCAGCAGCGCGCCGGCGCCGCGGCCGGTGCGCTCAGGAGCCACGTAGACGTTCAGGTAGCCCATGCCGGGCTCCGGGCTGTCGTGGACGAGCCCGACCTGCGCCGTGCCGATCACCTCGCCGTCCTCCTCGGCGACCAGGGGGCGGTAGTGGGCCTCGGGCCGGATGTGCGCGAGGTCGTAGGTGAGGGAGGCCGGGGTGACGAGGAAGAAGGGGAGCGCGAGGTGGCGGACCCGGGCGAATCCCTCGATGTCGGTTCGGACCTCGGAGGCGAGGTCGCGCACGGTCACAGTCATGTGCTCGGACGCTACGGGGGAGATGCACCGCGGTGCCTCTCATTTTCGGGTGGGTGCGGGACAATCACCCCGTGACCTTGAAGATCCACATCGATGAGAGCGCCCCGCCGTACGAGCAGGTGCGGTCGCAGATCTCCGAACAGGCGCGCGCGGGCGGGCTGCCGGTCGGGTACCGGCTGCCGACGGTACGCGGGCTGGCCGAGTCGCTCGGCCTCGCCGCGAACACCGTCGCCAAGGCGTACCGGGCGCTGGAGGCCGACGGGGTGATCGAGACCCGGGGCCGCAACGGCACGTATGTCGCGGCGGCGGGCTCGGCGGCCGAACGCGAGGTGGCCTCGGCCGCCCAGGCCTACGCGGAGCGGGCCCGACGGCTCGGGCTGACGGAGGCGGACGCGACGGCCGCCGTACGCGATGCCCTGCGGGCGGCCTACGGGGCGGGGTGAGCCCCGCGCGCCCGTACATACCTGTAGGTACAGGCTTGCCGTACTGGTAGGTACAGGCCCGCCGTACTCGTACGTACAGGCCCGCCCTACTGGCAGATACAGGCCCGCCGTACCTGTAGGTAAAGCCTCGCGTCCCGGTATGTACAGTCCCGCTGTATCTACAGGTACAGGCCGGCGTCCGCTCCTTCGCGCTGCTCCGGGACCGAGGTCGGTGAGGTGCCCCGCCGTAGTGCGTACAGCTCCGCCAGCGTCGCGCCCTCGCGGCCGACGCCCTCCTCGGTGCCCAGCCAGCTCACCGCCTCCCGGCGGGTCAGCGCGCCCACCTCGATGCGGGCCAGACAGCGGCCGGGGCGGACCACGGCCGGGTGGAGGCGCTCCAGGTCCTCGTTGGTGGTGACGCCGACCAGGACGTTGCGGCCCTGGCCGAGCAGGCCGTCGGTCAGGTTGAGCAGCCGCGACAGGGCCTGGCCCGCGGTGTGCTTCGCCTCCCCGCGGATCAGCTCGTCACAGTCCTCCAGGAGGAGCAGCCGCCAACGCCCCTTCCCCGTGCCGTCCTCCTCGCCGATCGCGATGTCCATCAGATAGCCCACGTCGGAGAAGAGCCGCTCCGGGTCCAGGACGCAGTCCACCTGGCACCAGTCGCGCCAGGAACGGGCCAGCGTCCGCAGCGCCGACGTCTTGCCGGTGCCCGGCGGGCCGTGCAGGAGGAGCAGCCGGCCCGCGATGTCCTCGGGGGTCGTCTTCATCAGGCGGTCCATCGCGTCCGCCACCGGCGCGGTGTAGTTGTCCCGCACCTCGTCCCAGGTGCCCGCGGAGATCTGCCGGGTGGTGCGGTGCGGGCCGCGCCGGGGGGAGACGTACCAGAAGCCCATGGTCACGTTCTCCGGCTGCGGTTCGGGCTCGTCCGCCGCGCCGTCGGTGGCCTGGTCGAGGACCTTCTCGGCCAGCTCGGGGGTGGTCGCCGTCACCGTGACGTCGGCGCCGCGGTTCCAGCGGGAGATCAGCAGGGTCCAGCCGTCGCCCTCCGCCAGCGTCGCGCTGCGGTCGTCGTCGCGGGCGACGCGCAGCACGCGGGCGCCGGCCGGCAGCAGGGTCGCCCCGGACCGCACACGGTCGATGTTGGCCGCGTGCGAGTACGGCTGCTCGCCCGTCGCGAAGCGGCCGAGGAACAGCGCGTCGACGACGTCGGACGGTGAGTCGCTGTCGTCGACGTTGAGCCGGATCGGCAGCGCGTCGTGTGGGTTTGCAGACATGCCCGCCATGATCCGGCACACGGGCGCCGTGTGCACCCGCTTTCCGCAGCGCGGGGATCGTGCCGCGGGCCTCCCGCGCCCTCCCGGCGTATCCCCACTGCCCTGTTACAAGGCTGTACGCCCACGACCTCTGCCCCATAGGGCGCCCTCCCGGCTACGGTTGTCCTCGATGGGACGTCATGGGTGGAATTCGGGGGTGGGACGGTGGCGGCTCACCGCGCTGCTGGGCGTCGGTGTGGCCGCGCTGGCCCTGGTGGTGACCCTGCTCAACACGCTTCCCGGGGGTGGCTCGGGCACCGAGGGCACCTCGCGCGACGGCGACAAGGTGCACGGCACGCCCACCGCCACGCCCGACGCGACCCGGCCCGACGTGGGCTGGGGCTTCACCCACACCCAGTTCAGCGCCGACGAGGGCAGTGCCGCCGCCGTCGAGCGCGTCGAGGAGCGGCTCTCCAAGGACGGCGGGGTGCCGCAGATCCAGCACCTGATGGGCTGGGGCGCCGCCAACCCCGAACCGGTGAAGGGGCGTTACGACTTCGGGGCGATGGACCGCCGTGTCGACTTCATGCGCGCCTCCGGCGGTACGCCCGTGATCACGCTGTGCTGCGCCCCCGACTGGATGAAGGGCGGCGAGGCCGGCGTCGACAACACCGACTGGAGCCAGGGCGCCCTGGAGACCGCCCCGGAGCGCGCGCACTACCAGGACTTCGCCGACCTGGCCGCGACCGTCGCCAAACGCTACCCGGACGTACGCCACTTCATCGTCTGGAACGAGTTCAAGGGCTTCTGGAACAACACGGAGGCCCGCTGGGACCACGAGGGGTACACCGAGTTCTACAACCTCGTCTACAAGGCCCTGAAGAAGGTGAACAAGGACATCATGGTCGGCGGGCCCTATCTGGTCATGGACAGTGTCGACCCGAGGTCGGCGGACGCCTCCGCGACCTTCAAGGGCCCCTGGGGCGCCATGGACCAGCGGGTCCTGGACGCCTTCGACTACTGGAACAAGCACAAGGCCGGCGCCGAGTTCGTGGTCGTGGACGGCTCCAGCTACACCCAGGACGACGAGCTGCTGCCCGACGAGTTCGCGGCCACCGACAAGTTCACCGCGGTCGGCGACTGGGTACGGGCGCGGACCGACGGTCTGCCGCTGTGGTGGGCCGAGTACTACGTCGAGCCCGCCGACGGCGACGACGAACGCGAGGGCTGGTCCGAGACCCGCCGCGTCGCCGTCCAGGCCGCCGGCCTGATCGCCATGGTCGAGGGCGGCGCCTCCTCCGGCTTCTACTGGAACCCGGAGAACGAGAAGGGCACCGACTGCCCCGGCTGTCTGTGGACCCCGACCCACAGCCGCGGCGGTGGCGAGCCGCTGCCCATGTACGACCTGGTCTCCCGCTTCGGCAGGGAGTTCCCGCCGGGCACCTCCTTCCAAGAGGTCTCCGTGGCCCGGGCCACCGCGCCCGACCTGCGGGTCCTGGCGACCGATCGGGTGATCCTGGTCGTCAACACCCTCGACCGGTCGATCAGCACGAAGATCGACGGGAAGACGACCGAACTCCAGGCCTACGAGGTCAAGTGGCTCAAGCGCTGAGCCACTCGACCGTCGCCTACCGGGCCCCGGCCGTCACTTCATCGTCAGGAACCGCTGCACCAACGCCGCCAGCAGCACCGCCAGCAACGGCAGCGAGAACCAGAAGCTGCTCTGCATCCACCGCAGGTGCCGCACACTGGGCCGCACCGCGACCCGGACGACCTCCCGTACCGAGAGCAGCACGATCAGCGCGAGGGCGGCCAGCGCCCCGACGACCGACCACGGCGTCCACGTCACCTGCGGCCCGATCGGACCCGGGTCCGCGGCCGGGACCTTGCCCGCGGGCTGCTTGGCCAGCGCGTACATCGTCACGTCGTCGTTGACGAAGACCTTCCGCAGTTCCTTCCGCGCGTCCAGGTTCTGGATCAGCCGCGGTTCCCAGTTGGCCGAATAGCCCACGTCCAGCTGGAGATAGACGACCTGGCTGCGGTTGACCATCAGATACGAGTTCGGGCCCGCGTCCTTGAGAGCCTTGACCAGGCCGGACACCAGCACCGGGTCGGCTGGCGCCAACGTGGGCAGGTACGCGACCTTCTCCATGTCCTTCGCACCCCACGGCAGCGACGGCGTCACCACGTTCACCGGGTCGTCGCTCAGCCACAGCAGCCGTGCCGTCGGATCGTCGTGCGCGTACACGTACTCCATGGCGGCGATCTCGCCGGTCCGGGTCCGCTCGAAGGGCTCGTTGCCCCAACGGGCCACCAGGAAGCCGCCGATGAGCAGCAGACCCGCCAGCAACGCGGCCACCGGGGCGAGACTCACCCGGTCCTTGTCGCGCTCCTCGGCGGTGACGCCGGTGCGCGGGAACAGGGCGAGGCCCGCGAGCAGGGCGGCACCCGGCAGGGCGAACATGAAGACGCGCAGGGCCATCTCGCCGCCGTACGACTGCATGCCGAAGCCGAGGAACGGCACGAAGGTGAGGACCAGCAGCGACCGCTCGCGGTACTTGTGCTCGCGCCGCCGGTACCAGCCGTAGCAGGCGAAGGCCATCACGCCGCCGGCCAGCAGCACGCGCACGTAGAGGACCAGCTTGTGGGTCGAACTGCCGCCCTCGATACGGCCGGACACGGACGAGGACACGTTGCTGCCGACGCCGCCGATCCCGCCGAACATGTCGTTGAAGTGCCCCGACCAGTACGGCTCGGCCATGAAGCCGATCCAGGCGGTCACCAGGACGCCGAACAGCACGGGGAGCCCGCGCAGTTCGCTGCGGCCGACCAGGACCAGCACCGCCAGCACGCCCAGCATCACGAACGGCGTGAGCTGGTGGGCCGGGACGCTCGCCGCGAACAGTCCGATCACCAGCAGCAGCAGTACCGCCCGCTGCCGGCGGTTCGTCGGCTCGACCTCGATCTCGCCGGGGCGCCGCTTCGCCCAGATGACGCCGGGCGCCCGGAACCAGACGAGCAGGATCGCCACGAAGACCAGATAGAGGAGATAGGTGAAGCCCTGCGGGGAGAAGTAGTCCTGGCCCACCCAGCCGCTGAGCACGAAGATCCAGATGCCGGTCCACTTGGCCCGCCAGCTCGCCCGCATCGAGCGCACGAGGAGGAACATCGGTGCCAGGTAGAGGAGTTGGATCCCGAGCGGCCACCACCGGATGACCTCGGTGAAGTCGCTGACCCCGCAGGCCTTCAGGACGAACGCGGCGGCCGCGAAGAAGCCCGGCCAGCTCCAGCGCGCGTCCAGGTCGGGCACCGCGGAGCCGGTCCGGTCGATGTAGTCCAGGAAGCCGAGATGCTGCCAGGCCGTCGCGAACCTCGGCTCGGTCTCGATCACCGCGGGCAGCGCGTGCAGTGAGACCAGCGTCGCGAGCAGCGTGACCAGCAGCAGCGCCCGGTGCTCACGGCCGAGCCACAGCAGTGAGGCGAAGACCACGACCAGCAGTCCGGCGCCGATCAGCGTGGGCGTCGGCAGCACGGAGATCAGGCCGAGCCCGCCCATCTCGTCCAGATCGGCCTCGCCGAGCCGGAGCGCGGGCACCCAGTACAGCAGCAGCGCGGCGGTCAGCAGACAGCCGAGGACCGCCCCGGGCCGGGTGGGCAGCAGGCGCTCACGCCAGGAGAGCGCCGGCGGGTTCTCCGGCTCCGGCGTCTCCTCGGACTCCGGTGCCTCTTCCCGACCAGCCCGTACGGCCCGAACAGCCCGTACGTCCTCCCCCTGTTCCTCCTGGTCCCGCTGTTCTCCCTGGTCCTCGAACGGCGCGTCCACCTCGGGCTCCGCAGGTTCGAGCGGTGCCGCGGACGGCCCGAGCGATGCCTCGGCGCCCGGTGCGCGCTCCTCCACCGGCAGTCCGGGCTCCCGCTTGAGCGCCCAGGTGGGCCGGTGGTCCTCGGGGCTCGCCGGCTGTACCGCGGGCGTTCCGGTGGGCGGGGTGCCGGGGCCCGGGCGGACGTCGGGCCGGCGTTCCAGGTGGTCGAAGTCGACGTGCACGCCCAGGGCGAGGGTGTCCTGGTCGAGTGCCCAGGCGGGCCCGCGCCGGTGCGCCGCCGGGACGGCGGACTCGCGCGCCCCCAGGTCGGCGAGGTCCCCGTCGGGTGCCGCGCCCTCGGGGACGTCGGCGCCCCCGGCACCGTGGACGATCCGGTACAGCCGGGGCGCGGCGATCGTGACGATCAGCGCGAGGGCGGAGATCTCCGCGACACCCGCGCCGGTCAGGCCCATGCGGGGAAGCAGCAGCAGCGTCAGGCCGAGCACCAGGACGCACAACAGGCCCTGCAGCCAGGCGAGTCCGGAGGTGCGGCTCTGTGCGCGCAGTACCGCGAAGTACGTCTCCATGACGACCCGCAGAAGCCCGCCGACCGCGAACCAGCGCAGCAGCGGGGTGGCCGCGTCCGCGTAGCCCGCGCCGAACACGCCGAGGATCCACGGCGCCCCGAAGAACAGCACCGTGGCCACCGGCAGCATGATCCGCGCCATCCGCTTGAGCGCGGCGCGGGTGTTGGCGGCCAGCCGGCGTGGGTCGTGCGAGCCCTCGACGGTCAGCGAGGCGCCCATGTTGATGGCGAGCAGGTTGACCGTGCCGCCGATGGTGGCGGTGATGTAGAAGTACGCGTTGTCCTCGGGGCTGACCTGCGAGGCGATGATCACGGGGATCAGGTAGACCACGGCGAGCGAGAACAGCGAGCCGGTGTAGTCGCCGGCCAGGAACCGTCCGATCTCCCGCCAGGTCGGCGGATGCGCGTGCGCGGCGGTCGCCTTCATCTGCCGGGGCACCAGCCGCCGGAACACCAGCCAGCCCAGCGGCAGTACGGAGAAGGCGATGGCCGCGACCCACGACACGAACACCCCGGTCGCGGGGACGGCCACCGCGAACGCGACCAGCAGTCCCAGCTTCACCGCGGAGAACACGGTGTTGCCGACCGGCACCCACAGCGCGCTGCGCAGCCCGGTCAGCACCCCGTCCTGGAGCGTGAGCACGTTCCACGCGACCACGGCGACCACGAAACCGAGACCGGCGAGTGGACTGTCGAGGAAGCCGTACGAGGGCCCCCACCTGTCCAGGGTGAGCAGGAAGACCCCCGCGGCCAGTGCCACGATCACCGAACTGCCCACGTACGTACGGAGGATCAGCCGTCCGGTGGCCCGGCCCGCGACCGGTATGAAACGGGCCAGCGCCCCTGTCAGCGTCACAGCGGTCAGGCCCGCGAGGAGCTTCATCGCGGCGATGGCGGCGGAACTCTGGCCGACGGCCGACTCCGAGTAGTAGCGCGCCGCGGCCAGCCAGAACCCGAGGCCGAGCACCGCGGAGATACCGGTGTTCAGCATCAGCGCGTAGGCGTTGCGGAACAGCTGGCTGCCTCCCGGCGACCGGCCGAGCCCCGGCAGCCGGAGCCGGCGCCCCGGCCGCTCCGGTGCCCCGGTCGCGGGCGGGGTGTCCTGGGTCGTGGACGTGGTCGTGTCAGACACGGGAACGGATGGCCTTCCGGCGGACCTGGCGTGCTCTGCGGACCAGGGCGTACCCCTTGGTGAGGGCACGGTCCCCGGCGAAGTTCCGGGCGATCGCACGGCCCTGGACGAGCCGTTC
Source organism: Streptomyces sp. NPDC032822 (assembly GCF_055578825.1). Classification (NCBI taxonomy): domain Bacteria; kingdom Bacillati; phylum Actinomycetota; class Actinomycetes; order Kitasatosporales; family Streptomycetaceae; genus Streptomyces; species Streptomyces sp. NPDC032822. The sequence goes on from NZ_JBVIOL010000016.1 coordinate 88,342, forward strand.
GAACTCCTCGATGCCCGTGCCGCGACGCACGGTGACCCGTCGCAGGGCGTACGGCCCCTGGCGGCGGCGCGCGAGGCCGTTGCCGACGGCGAGCGCCTGACCGTACCCCGTCTCCCGCACCGCCTGCCGCACCCGGCGGCTGGAGTAGCCGTAGGGATAGGCGAAGGAGGCCGGGGCGGCGCCGAGTTCGTCGGTGACGATCTCCCTGCAGTGGATCAGTTCGTGGCGCAGCGCGGCGTCGTCGAGCTGGTCCAGTTGCGGGTGGGTGTGGCTGTGGCCGCCGATCTCGACGCCCGCCGCGGCGAGTTCACGGACCTGGTCCCAGTCGAGCATGGTGTCGAGGCCGCCGCCGGTGTCGTGCGGGCCGCGGAGCCAGCCCGTGGAGACGAAGACGGTGGCCGCGAAGCCGTGCTTGGCCAGGACGGGCAGGGCGTGCCGGTGCACGCCCTCGTAGCCGTCGTCGAAGGTGATCAGCACGGGCCGCGCGGGCAGCGGACGGCCGGTGCGCCAGTGGGCGGCGAGATCGGCGGTGCCGACCGGGCTGAGGCCCAGGCCGCCGATCAGTGCCAGCTGCGCGGCGAAGTCGTCGGGTGTGACCGACAGTTCGCGGGTCGCCTCGTTCGGGTCGGTGGCGATCGCGTGGTACATGAGGATCGGCACGGGTGCCTCAGTCATGTCTTCCCCCCTCGCTGTCCGACAGCGGAGCCACCGAGAAGGTTGCCCCGCCCCGGCGTGCCCGCACACTTCCCACGACGTACCCGCCCGCCGCGGTGAGCACCCCCGCGACGATCGCACCCGCGCGGCCCGCGCCGCCCGGCCGCACCAGCAGCGCGTCCCGCAGTCCGCGGACCACCCCGGCGGGCAGCACCCGGGTGGCGTACCGGCGCTCCGACTCAAGTCCCTTGTCGGCGCCGACACTTCGGGCCACCAACGCCTTGGACAGGCCCTCGGCGTAGGCGCGCGTGCGGAAGTACCCGAAGTGCTCGCGTGCCTCGGGCACCCGGTGGTGGATCACCGCCCGGTCGTCGATCAGCAGGACCGCGTCCGGCCGGGCCCGGGTGAGACGGATGCACAGCTCCGTCTCCTCGCAGCCCAGCGGCCGTTTGTCGCCGTCGCGTCCGATACCCGTGGCGAAGCCGCCCGCCGCGTCGAAGGCGCTGCGCCGGAAGGACGCGTTGCCGCCGAGCACGTTGCGCACCCGCACCAGGCCGGGCGGCAGCCCCCTGTAGGTGCAGCCCACCACCCAGTCGAACTCCTCGGGAAACCAGTCCGGCCGGCGTCCCGATGCCCAGATGGGCTCCGTACGGCCGCCGACGGCCATCACCCGTGGATCGGCGTACGCCTCGGCGAAGTGCCCGAGCCAGTCCCGCTCGGCGACGGCGTCGTCGTCCAGGAAGGCGACTACCTCGCCGCGCGAGGCGGCGATACCGGTGTTGCGGCCGGCGGACAGGCCGCGGGGACCCGCGTTGGCGAGTACCCGCACCACCGCGCCCGCCGCGGGCGCCGTGTGCTCCCCGGACTCTTCGGCTCCGGGCTCACCGAGGTCCCCGTATTCCTTGTACTCCTTCGTGAGCCGGTCCAGGAGCGCCGCGTTGTGGTCGACGACCAGCAGCGTCTCCCGGGCCGGCCGGGACTGCTCCCGCACCGAGGAGACCGCCGCGAGGATGTCCTCCCAGCGGTCCTCGGTGTAGACGCAGATCACGACGGAGATGTCGGGACCGCTCAAGACACCTCTCCCCGGACCGAGTCGAGCATCGGGGAGTGCGGGGTACGGCTGCGCAGCGCACGCCGGTTGGAGCGCTCCCGCAGGATCACTCTGAGCACCCTGAGCCCGTCCCGCACGGCCCGCAGATTGCTGGTGCCGTGGATCCGGAGGTACTCGTGGCTCGGTATCTCCTGCACCTTGAGCCCCGCCTTGACCACCCGGATGTTGATCAGGGTCTCGATCTCGAAGCCGGTGCAGTCGAGGTCGATCTTGTCGAGGCAGTGCCGCCAGAAGGCGTTGTAGCCGTAGCAGAGATCCGTGTAGCGGGCGCCGAACTTGCGGTTCACGGTCGTGCACAGCGCCCAGTTGCCGAGCTTGCGGATGAAGGTCATGTCGTCGGTGCCGCCGCCGTTGGCGAAGCGGGACCCCTTGGCGAAGTCCGCGCCCGAGACCAGGGCGGAGACGTACGACACGATCTCGTTGCCGTCGGCCGAGCCGTCGGCGTCCACCATCACGATGATGTCGCCGCTGCAGGCGTTGAACCCCGTGATCAGGGCGTCACCCTTGCCCTTGCCGCGCTGCTCGACGACCTTGACGCCGGGCCACAACTCCCGTGCCACTTCTACGGTGTTGTCGGTGGAGTTGCCGTCCACCAGGACCACTTCGTGGATCCAGTCCGGAAGGGTCTTGAAGACGTACGGGAGATTCTCCGCCTCGTTCATGGCGGGAATCACGACACTCACCGGTGGCGCGATGGCCAGGTGAGAGGAGATCGGCCGGTACTTGCCGGCGGTGAAGGCGTCCTGGCCTGTGGCGGCCGGGCGCAGATCGAAACTCATGAGTCTGGTCCCTCTCGTCCGGTGGACCGCCCGCCCCTGGGCGGCCCGCACTGTGTCCGGTTCGAAAGGGGGGTTTCTCACGCACGGCACCACGGAATCGATCTCCGTACCTGCCGGGTGAGCTGGCAAAACTGGACGGCCGCCGAGAACGACTGCCGACCGCGCGGCACGACTCGGTCACCAGTACGGTCACCGAGCACGGCACCCCCCTACCGCGCCCCGCGCCGGTCCATCGCGGTCCTGAGCCCTCCCCTGGTGCCGCTTGGTGATGGATCGATGCGGGTGAGATGTACGACGGTATTGACGATTGAACCCCTATGGCAAGACCTGGAACGAGCCTCACGTTTTTGTTGGTTTGACCGTTACCGGCCGCTACCGACCGGACGAGCGGATCTTTCCTGCCCGCTTGAGCAGTTTGTCGGCCGGTTCGAACCACTCCGGACGGGACACCACCGCGTTGCGCAGGGCCCGAACCGGGGCACGGCGGACACGATGTCCGACCGCCACCGGGTGACGCCGGGTCACCCACCCCTCGGACACCCGCAGCTCGCGGGTCTTGAGGGAGTCCTTGTATTCCTTCTGGCCCCGGCCGAGGTCGAGATGGGCGATGCCGTCGGCGGCGGCCGCCTCGGCCATCCGCAGATGCAGCACCAGGCCGGGGGAGTACTTCGCGTACGCCGGGTCGTACGCCGGGAACCAGCACGCGAGCACCCGCTCGGTCCGCAGCCCGAAGTGCGCGGCGATCGGCTTGCCGTCCGCGTACAGCACGGACAGGATCCCCGCGAACGACTCGGAACGGGTGTGGAAGAGATGCTCCACGAGACGGGTGATCCAGTCGTGCGCGAAGCGGTCGCTGCGCCCGGTCCTGCGGTACTGCGCGGACTTCCAGTCCATCAGGGTGCGCAGGGCGGCCGGGTCGCGCTCGTCGTGCACATACGTCACCTCTCCCGCGTCCCGGCCCAGCCGGCGCTCCTTGGCCAGCGTGGTGCGGGTGAACTTCGGTGCCCGGGCGCGCAGTTGGGTCAGATACGCCTCATAGCCCTGGTCCACGTCCATCACCGGGGACGGGAAGCTGCCGGAGGCCCCGGTCTCGAACGCGCCCTGGCCCTCCACCAGATGGTCGAACTCCCACAGGGCGAGCCCGCAGGCCCGCAGCAACTCCCGCGCGTCCCAGGCGAATCCGGGCCGGTGCACCACGCCCTGGGCGTCCGAGACGCCGAGGCCGATCGCCCGGCCGACGCCGGTGGCGGTCCGCTGGTAGGGGAAGAACGCGGCCGGTTCGCCGTCCTCCCGGACCACCGCGATCCGTACGCCCCTGCGGTAGCGGCCCACGGCGAGGGTGAACTCGGGGGCCAGGAAGGGGTTCGCGAGGTCCGGCGTCCCGAGGAGATGGGCCTTGGACTGCATCGCGGTCCACGCCGTCCGGTCGGCCGCGCTCAGCTCGCCGGGGCGGTACACGCTGATGTCCACGTCAGATGCCCCGCCTCGTCGTCGTACGGCCGCGCGGCCGTCGTAGCAGAACCGGCAGGAGGAGAACGCCGCTGAGCGCGGTCACGGCCACGATCCCGCCGCGTACCGACCAGATGTGCAGGGCCAGCATGCCCTGGGCCACCAGCATGTTGACGACCACCGAGCCCGCGAGCGCGGCGATGACCCGGCCGAACGGTTCGAGGTCGCGCAGTGCGCGGGCGATGACCACGGCGGGTGCCGCGAGCAGGAAGAACAGGGTGAGCGGAGCGCGCAGGGGTGAGTCCGATCCGGCGAGTGCGAGGACCGCGCCGAACGCCCCGGCGGCGCTCGCGGCGCCCGCGAGCAGCGGTGCCAGGTCCCTCCCCGGTCCTGGTCGCGCCCGCTCGGTGCCGTCCGCCGGCACTGTTGATGATGTCTTGCCACGTATGGTCTGCATGGGCGACTTGCCCCCCGAAGCGCCGGATGCCGGGCTTCAATGTCGCTCAGTGGCGCGGGGGCCGTCAAGATGCGGAAGTCGGCCGCGCCGGCGAGTTGCCGACTTGGTACATACGTTCCCCGGAGGCGGCCCGCGCCTCCGGGGAACGGTCGTTCAGGTCAAGCGGGTTGTCGTGGTGGTGCTCACGGCACGAGCTTCAGCAGCCGGTTCGGGGAGCCGGTGCCCGCGCTGGTGACCTTGCCGGTCGTGGAGCCGTTGACGAGGGCCGTGGCGACCTGGGCCGGGGTGGACGAGGTGTGGTTCGCCAGGTAGACGGCGGCGGCGCCCGCGACGTGCGGGGTCGCCATCGACGTACCGGAGATGGTGTTGGTCGCGGTGTCGCTGGTGTACCAGCCCGCCGTGATGGAGGAGCCGGGGGCGAAGATGTCCAGGACCGAGCCGAAGTTCGAGTAGCTGGCCTTGGCGTCGGTGCTGGTGGTGGCGCCGACCGTGATCGCCGCGGCGACACGGGCCGGGGAGTACGAGGAGGCGTTGGCGCTGCTGTTGCCGGCCGCGACCGCGTAGGTCACGCCGCTCGCGATGGAGTTGGAGACCGCCGTGTCCAGGGTGGTGGAGGCGCCGCCGCCGAGCGAGAGGTTGGCGACCGAGGGACCGGAGTGGTTGTTGGTCACCCAGTTGACGCCCGCGATGACGCCCGCGGTGGTGCCGGAGCCGGCGTTGTCGAGCACCCGGACCGCGACGATCTTCGCCGCCTTGGCGACGCCGTAGGTCGAGCCCGCGATGGTGGTGGCCACATGGGTGCCGTGGCCGTTGCCGTCGGAGGCGGTGGTGTCGCCGTCGACCGCGTCGTAGCCGTAGGACGCACGGCCGCTGATCTGGGAGTGGGTGATGCGCACGCCGGTGTCGATGACGTACGCCGTCACACCGCTGCCCGCGGTGTCCGGGTAGGTGTACGTCGTGGACAGCGGCAGCGAGGTCTGGTCGATGCGGTCCAGGCCCCAGGGAGCGCTGGACTGCGTGGTGTCGGCGAGCTGGACGCGCTGGTTCTGCTCGACGACGGCCACCGACGGGTCGGCGGCGAGTCTCCTGGCCTCGGCGGCCGAGAGGGTGGCGGTGTAGCCGTTCAGCGCGGCGCCGAAGGTCTTCTTGACCGAGCCGCCGTACTCCTTGATCAGACTCTTGCCCTCGCCGGAGGACGCCTTGAAGCCGGCGTTCTTCTTGAGGGTGATGATGTAGCTGTCCTTGACCGCCGTGGGGGAGCCGGCGGCGAGGACCTTGCCCTCGGCCGGGGCGGCCTGGGCGGGGAGGGTGGTGAGCCCGCCCACGAGGGCGGCGGTCGCCAGGCCGGTTATCGCGGCGAGCCGCACCTTGTCGCTACGCAGTTGTGCCATGCGAGGGAGTCCTCCTCATTGGCGACGGGCGCCTGGGTGGGCGCACGTCTGTGGGGGGTGCGCGCGTCGTCGCGCACACAGCCGTGGAGCGTTGCGTTCCGCCCCATGGCCAAGTAAAGAATCTGTGGTCTACGGGTGTAGAACAAGGGACTTGGGGCCCTGTCATGTGTTTGTCATGGACGCGTAACTGAACGCGCCGTGAACCCGCCCGAACCCGCCCGGAAAGTCTTGGCATGGACACTTCCCGTCAACACGCGTAGTTGGTACGACGGTTGTGGCAGAGATCCTGCTAAGGGAGGTTCCATGAGACGTTCCCGATTTGCCGCATACGTCGGCTCGCTCCTCCTCGCCGCCGGTACCGCCCTCACCGGGGCCGCGACCGCCCAGGCATCCCAACTCGCCGCCGCAGGCGGCTATGTGGCGCTCGGCGACTCCTACTCCTCAGGGGTCGGCTCGGGCAGCTACCTCTCCGGGAGTGGTGACTGCAAGCGCAGCAGCAAGGCGTACCCCTACCTCTGGGCCGCCGCGCATTCACCCTCGTCGTTCCACTTCACCGCTTGCTCGGGCGCTCGAACGGGTGATGTTCTGGCGAACCAGCTCACCCCGCTCGGCGCCACCACCGCCCTCGTCTCGATCAGTGTCGGCGGCAACGACGCCGGCTTCGCCGACGTCATGACGACCTGTGTCCTCCAGTCCGACAGCGCGTGCCTGTCCCGGATCAACACCGCCAAGGCGTACGTCGACTCGACGCTGCCCGGCAAGCTCGACAGCGTCTACTCGGCCGTCCGCTCCAAGGCCCCGAGCGCCCGTGTGGTCGTGCTCGGATACCCCCGCTTCTACAAGACCGGCACCACCTGTGTCGGTCTCTCCGAGACCAAGCGGAAGGCGATCAACGGCGCGGCCGACTACCTCGACACCGCCATCGCCAAGCGTGCCGCGCAGCACGGCTACGTCTTCGGCGACGTCCGCACCACCTTCACCGGTCACGAGCTCTGCTCCGGCAGCGCCTGGCTGCACAGCCTCAACCTGCTGAACATCGGGGAGTCCTACCACCCGACCGGGTCCGGCCAGTCGGGCGGCTACCTGCCCGTGTTCAACGGCCTGGCCTGACCGTCACGGCGAGGACGACACCGAAGCGGAGGCCTCGTCCGACGGGGTCTCCGTCAGGCAGGTCACCGAGAACGGCACCGAGTTGGACGTCGTCTTCACGGGATCGCGGACCTCGACACTGATCTCGTTCTCGAAGCTCCCGCTCTCGTTCTTCGTCGTCACGAACGCCGTGTCCTGCTTGGTCCGGCCACCGCCGGCCGGGAACGAGAGCGTCTTCCACCCCGGATCCATGATCTCGCCGTCCCTGGACACCCAGCGATAGCTGACCTCCGACGGCAGACGGCTCACCGTGATCGTCGCCGTGAACGCGGGCGCCTTGCCCTGCGGCGGCGGACAGGTACCGCTGTACTCGGTGCGCGCGCCGGCCAGCGTGACCTTCACGGTCGCGGCCGGGGCCGAGGTGGTGGAACTGCGGCTGGGCGTGGGGGAGTCGCTCGGCTCCTTTGTCTCCTCCTGGCCGGGATCGCTCACCGACGGCGAACTCAGCCCGGACGTCTCGCTCTTGGGCCCTCCGTCCGCCTCCTTGTTGTCGTCGCGGTTCAGCAGCGCGTACGTCAGTCCGGCGATCGCCAGCGCGAGGACGACGACACCCGCGACCAGGGCGAGCAGGGCACGGCGGTTGCGGCGGGGCCCGTCGGCCGTGGCGGTGGTGCCCCCGGGCCGGTCCCAGGAGGCCGAGGCCGGCGGCGGTGTCGACCGCTCGGACGTCGGCTGATGCGGGGACTGGTATTGCGGCGGCTGCCGGAGAGTGGCGGCCGTCGGGGGATAGGGGGCGGCCCCCACGGCGTCCGAGCGGGGCGTGCCGCCCGCGCCGATCACCCGCAGATCCTGCTCGGCCCGGTCGGCGGACAGCCGCTCCGCCGGGTCCTTGCGCAACAACCCCTCGATCACGGGGGTGAGCGGACCGGCCCGGTGCGGCGGCGGCATCTCCTCGTCGACGATCGCGCGCAGCGTGCTGAGCGGCGTGTTCTGCCGGAAGGGGGAACTGCCCTCGACCGCCGCGTACAGCAGCACACCGAGCGACCACAGGTCGGACTCGGGGCCGGGCGTCCGGCCGAGCGCCCGTTCCGGCGCCAGGAACTCCGGCGAGCCGATCACCTCGCCGGTCATCGTGAGCGCGGAACTGCCCTCGACCATGGCGATGCCGAAGTCGGTGAGGACCACGCGTCCGTCGTTCGACAGCAGGACGTTCGCCGGCTTCACGTCCCGGTGCACCACCCCGGCCTCGTGCGCGGCCCGCAACGCGGACAGCACCTCCGCGCCGATGTGCGCGGCGCGCTGCGGGTCGAGCGGACCCTCGGCCTCCAGCAGTTCGGCCAGCGAGATCCCGCGGACCAGCTCCATGACGATCCAGGGCCGGCTGTCCTGGGTGGCCACGTCGTACACCGTCACCACGTTGTGGTTCGAGATCCGGGCCGCCGCCCACGCCTCCCGCTCCAGCCGCGCGTACATCCGCTCGATGTCGGCGCCGGCCAGCCCGGAGGGGGCGCGCACCTCCTTGACGGCGACCTCACGGTTGAGCAACTCGTCGCGGGCCCGCCACACCGTGCCCATGCCACCCTCGCCGAGCGGGGCCAGGAGACGGTAGCGGCCCGCGATCAGACGTTCACTGCCCGGATCTTCGGACACGTGGTTCCCCTCTTCGCATCCGCGGGATTTCCCCACAAAAGTAGCTCAGCCGAGTGCGGATGCCGCCCCCTTGAGCACGAGTCCCGCTCCCAGGGCCACCACGACGAGCGCGGAGGCCAGGGGCGCGGTACGGCGCACCAGGGCAGTCAGCGGACTGCTCGCCCAGCCCGGCCGCCTGTCCAGCACCCGGGTCACTCCGGTACCCAGCTTGACGACGGCGAAGCCGGCCGCGGTGAGAGTGAGCGCGAGCCCGACGCCGTACGCGACGACGAGCAGCAGCCCGAACCAGGCCTGCCCGAGCGCCGCCGCGCCGACGAGCACGACCACGGCGGACGGACTGGGCACGAGACCACCGGCGAAGCCGAGGAGGATCGTGCCGCGGAGGGTGGGGGCGACGGCATGGGTGTGGGTGAAGCCGCCGTGGGTGTGTTCGAGGGTGTGGGAGTGGCCGCCGTCGTGGTGGTGGCTGTGGTCGTGATCGTGGCCGTGCTCGTGCTCGTCGTGGGGGTGGGCGTGGGGGGCCGCGTGGGTGTGGGGGTGAGCGGTCGTCGTGGGGGTCGCGGTGGGGGAGGGGGCCGCGTGGCTGTGGGCGCCGACCAGGACCGGAGTGCGGTCGTGGAGGGGCTCGTCCTGGTGTGGACGGGGGTGCGGGTGATCGTGGCTGTGGCCGTGTCCGTCGCTGTGGGTGTGTGCCTGCGCGTGGGCGCGTGCGTGCGCCTGCGCGTGACGGTGGTTTCGCCAGGCCCGGCGTACGAGGGTCGCGCCCGCCACCGTCACCAGGGCGCCGCTGGCGATGCCCAGCCAGGCGATCACCGAGGGGGCCGCCGCCGAGCCGGCCGTGACCAGAAGGCCGAGGGCGACCACGCCGAGGGTGTGGGTGACGGTGACCGAGGCGGCCAGGGGCAGGACGTCCTTCATCCGGGCCTTGCCGCCCCGGGCCGCGGCCACGGCCGCCATCAGGGTCTTGCCGTGACCCGGCGCGAGGGCGTGCATCGCGCCGAGGGCGACGGCGATCAGCAGGGCGAGGGCGGCGAAGCCGACGGTGAGGTCGTGGCGGGCGACCAGGGAGTCCAGGGCGCGGGTCCAGCGGTCGGCGCCGCGCGGCAGTACGGAGGAGGCGGGCGCGTCGGCCTGCTCCTCGACGAGGGCCGGACCGCCGGGGCGCACGCGCAGGGCGGCGGTCGTGGTGTCGGCGGGCGAGGAGAGCAACTCCGCCGGGTACGTGGTCAGTTCACCGGACAGCGACTTCGTCGGTACGTCCGACTTCGTGAGGGTCACGCGGTCGCCGCGCGCGGTGACCTCCCGCCAGCCGGGGCCGGCGTCCGTGGCCGCGCTGCGGAAACCGAGGGAGACCGTGTCGCCCTCGGGGAGCGGTGCGGTGAGGCGGCACTCCAGGCGGAGCGTGTCCAGACCGGCCTGGCCGGGGCGGACCAGCGCGCGGCTGCTCTGCGCGGTGAGGGCGGCCGTGCGGCCGTCGACGGTGACCCGGCTGCCCTCGGCGGCATCCGCGCACCGCTGCCGGGCCCACTCGGCCCTGCCCAGCCGCTCGATGTCCGGCTCGGCCTGCTTCGCCGGGATCTCGGCGAGGTCCTCGACGTGGTCGACGCGCAGTTCGCCGGGGGCGGCGACGAGGCCGTCGTAGTGGTTGACGGTGAAGTTGCCGAGCGGGTGGGCGCCGGCGGTGCCCGCGGGCACGAGTGTGAGCGCGCAGGCCGCCGTGAGGACGGCCGCGGCGGAGGCGAACAGGCGGCGGGGACTGGTCACTTGACCGCCTCCAGCGTCTCGCGGGCCGTGTCGGAGCCCAGCGGTGAGAAGCCGGGGTTGAGGTCCAGAGCCGCCTTCAGCTGGGTGCGGGCCTCCTTCTCGTGGCCCGTCGCGTGCTCGATCACCCCGCGGTGGTACCGGAAGGAGGCGTTGCGGTAGCCGGTGGCGGTGGCCCGGCGGGCGTACGGCAGGGCCTCCGCGTCGCGGCCGTTGACGTGGAGCGCCCAGGCGAGGGCGTCCGCGGTGTGCACGGTGTGGCGGCGGGCCCACTCGGCGCGGGCCGCGCGCAGGGCCTCGGCCCTGTCGCCGTGGTCGGCGGCGGCGAGCGCGGTGTCCAGGTCGACGTTGACGCCGCCCGCGCGGGCCAGCGCCGTCCAGGCGTCGACGAGGGCGTACTGGTCGCCGGCCTTCGCGCGGTCGCCCTCGGCGCCCCGGGCCTCGTACAGCTCACCGAGTTCGACGAGCGGGCCGGGCAGCGGGTAGCGGGCGACGACGGCCTCCATGCCCTTGATCGCGGCGGCACGATCACCGCTCGCGGCCTGGGTGCGGGCACGGCCCTCCAGGGCGGGCAGATAGGTGTCGTCGGCGGCCAGGGCGCGCGCGTACTGCTCCAGGGCCGTGTCGTACTCGCCCTGGTTCCAGGCGAGTTGGCCGAGAGCGGTGGCCACGTACGCCACGTCGGCCGGGGTGCCGGCCGAGGCGAGCGCCTGCTTCAGCACCCGCCGTGCGGTGGTCACGTCGCCGCGCAGTTCGTACACGTACGCGTACCGCGTGAAGACGGGGATGCCCGGCCGGCGCTCGTCCGCGAGGTCGGCGGCCTTCAACGCGTCCTCGTAGCGGCCGAGTTCGACGAGTGCGTCGATACGGGAGCACAGGGCGCGCTCGCTGTAGGGGTTCTGCTTCAGCACCTGGTCGGCGTAGTCCAGGGCGTCCTCGAAGCGGTGCCGGGCCGCGGCGAGGGCGGCACGGCCGGTGAGGGCCTGCACATTGTCCGGCGCCAGGTCGAGGGAGCGCTTCAGGGCCCGCTCGGCCTGCGGATAGCGGGACGGGTCGCCCTTGGTCCTGGCCTGCTCGACATAGGCGAGCCCGAGCGTGGCCCAGCCGCCGAAGTCCCGTGGCTGGGACCGCAGATGAGCCTGCAGCGCGGTGATGCTCGCGTCCAGGTCCCCGCCGGTCAGCAGGGCCGGCGACACGGCGGCGGGCGCGGACACGCCCACCGCGTCGCGTCCGTCCCGCACGGCCCCGACCGCGATGGACCCGGCGGTGAACGCGACCGCCAGCAGCGCCGCACACCCCGCGAGTTGAGCCGCCCGCCAACGCCGCCCGGCATCCGAGACCCGCCGCACGGCGGCGACCCGCCGATCCCCGGGACCGGCTTCCGGGCCCTCGACTCCGCCCGCGGGCTCCACACCCGCCGCGTCGCCGTCCCGAGCCACGTCGACCATGGCGGCGCTGCTCGCCGATACGGCCGACGGCTCCGGCCCGGCTGCCGCTCGCGACCCGGTCGTCTCCGGCCCGGCTGTCTTCGGCCCGGCCGTCTCAGGGTCGTCCGTCGACGGCTCTGCTCCGGTGGGGGACTGTGCCCCGGTGGCCGGTCCGGCGGTGGTAGTCGTGTCGTCCGGGGGCCGCGGGGCGGCGGCCGTACCGGTGTCGCCGCTCCCGTCCGTCGGCCCCGTGGCCGTCCTGTCCTCGCTCTTCGGCCCGGCGGCCGACCTCGTACCGCCCTCGCGGGCCGGCTCCGGTGGTGCCGTCGGCTCGGTGCGGCCGGGTCCGGTCTCCGGTGCGCTGTCGTTCGTACGCCGGGCCATGCCCTCTCCTCGGTCGGATCGCTGGGTGGGGAGTCATGACGCGGCCCGCGCCGTGGGGGATGGGTACGTGCGGGCCGCGCCAGTCGATGGGGAGTACGTATCAGTACGCCCGGCCCCTCATCCGGCGCCACCACATGAGGCCGCCTCCGATGAGGAGGATCCCGGCCGCGCCGGCGCCCGCGGAGGCGGCGATCAGCGTGGTGTTCTCGGTGCCGCCGACGCCGGCCGGCTGGAGGGCGTCGCCGATCTGGCTGCGGACGTCGTTGCCCTCGGTCGTGCCCTTGGCGAGCGGACCGCGCGAACCCTCGGTCGGCAGGGCCACGTAGGGGAAGGCCTTCTCGAAGTCCTGGTCGTTCTTGTCGACCGCGTCACCCAGGTCGTTCTTGGCGCCGAGGAGTTCACCCTCGACGACCTGGAGCGAGGCGTCGATCACGTCGTCGGTGAGCCGGCGTCCGTTCGGGAAGCCCGCGTTGTCGCCGTCGAGGACACCGAGGCGCTTGGGCTCGGCGGTGGGCTCGATCGAGGTGTTGAGACGCAGTTCCTCCGCCGGCTGCACGTGCGGGGGCTGGTTGAGGCCCTCGACGCCCTTGAGGAAGACGTCGACGAGGTCGTTGCGCGGCTCGTCGGGTGCGTCGATCTTGTAGATCGCCTCGATGAGCTTCGGCAGCTCCGGGTTGGTCACGTTCTTCAGGAACTGGGCGTCGTCCTTGGGCTCGGACGCGTTGAACTTGTCCTTGTCCTTGATCGGGTTGACGACTTCGTTGACCAGCGGCATGCCGAGGCGCGAGACCTGCGAGTAGTAACCCTGCGCGTTCTTGCGCTGGGTGGTCGACCAGATGCCGACGATCGGCTGCTCGGCCGACTCGGTGAGCATGTGGGTCGGGACCTGGAGGGCTATGGAGTTGACGTTGTAGCCCTTGAGCGTGTCGTTGCCGACCTCGGTGAGGTTCCCGCCGTACAGCAGGTCGAAGACCCGCAGGTCCAGGAAGAACGGGTCGTCGGCCTGGCCGGCGAACGTCGTGGAGCCGCCGGGGAGTTCGTGCACCGCCTGGTCGCGCAGCTTGGCGTAGTCCGGCATGGACGCCTTGCCCACGTTGGACGGCGCCACCGGGACGTCGTCGGCGACCTTCGTCTTCGACACCATGTGCTGGTCCTTCAGCTTGACCAGCTCGATGTCGTAGGTCTGGGTGATGTTGAGATCCGGGTCGTCCAGGCTCTCGACGGCCCCCGTGTTGTACAGGAACGTCTTCTCGTTCTTGACGTGCGTCTTGAAGGTGAAGCGGTAGAGCAGATCGCCCTGCGCGTCACCGTTGTTGTCGATGTGGAGGTCGTACTGCGCGTCCTCGGCGAACGTGAAGAAGTTCGGGCCGCCCGCCGGCTCCTCGAACGGGATCCAGTTCGCGACGATCGTCGTCGTGTCCGGCTTGTCCGGGCTGACGAACGCGTACACGTCCGTGTTGTCGTACTGCGGGGTCCCCGAGATGAGCGGGGCCTCCCGGTGGCTGGAGGCGGAGGCCGCCCCCGGTACCAGTGCGGCGACGCCGGCGGCCGCGAGCCCTCCGGCTGCCAGCGCGCCACATACGACGGTCGCGAGGTACTTGCGTCCCGTACCGCTCCTGGAGATAGGTGTCATGCCGTCCGTCCTCAGTCCAACTTGCCTGACGCCGGGGGATTCGGAGCGGGGGGCGGGCCGGATTGGTCGAATCTCAAAACTCTTTTTCTGCCTGCTCGACCCGCGTTTTCGGCCCGCTGATCCGTAACCCCATATGGAGGTGTGTGCGTTGCGAGTACCTCGTGGGACGGGGCGAGCCGGGTGCGGTGTGCGGAGAGGGGAAGCCGGGGTGGAGGCGGACGAGCTTCTGATGCTCGTGGCGGGCGGTGACCAGAGGGCGTTCGAGGAGCTGTACGGACTGGTGTCCGGGCCCGTGTTCGGGCTCGTGCGCCGGGTCGTACGGGATCCCGCGCAGTCGGAGGAGGTGTCGCAGGAGGTGCTGCTCGAACTGTGGCGGTCCGCGGGGCGGTTCGATCCGGGGCGGGGCAGCGCCCTCTCCTGGATCCTCACCCTCGCCCACCGCCGGGCCGTCGACCGGGTGCGCAGCGCCCGAGCGGCCGGCGAGCGCGAGCAGCGGGAGGCCCGGCGGTCCCACCACCCCGCCTTCGACCAGGTCACCGAGGAGGTGGAGGCCGGCCTCGAACGCGAGTGGGTGCGCCGCTGCCTGGACCGCCTCACGGCCCTGCAGCGCCAGTCGGTCACCCTCGCTTATTACGACGGCTATACGTACCGTGAAGTGGCCGAGCGGCTCTCGTTGCCGCTCGGCACGGTGAAGACGCGGATGCGTGACGGACTGACCCGTCTGCGGGAGTGCCTGGGAGGTGTGGCATGAGCCTGTTCCGCAGAGAGGACCTCCACTCCCTGGCCGCCCCCTACGCCCTGGACGCGCTGGAACCCGACGAGCGCCGCCGCTTCGAGAAGCATCTGAGGAAGTGCGGCAGCTGTACCGCCGAGGTGCGCGCCCTGTCCGAGGACGCCGTCCGGCTCGCCTGGTCCACGGCCGCCCCGCCGCCGCCCGCGATGCGCGAACGGGTACTGGCCGCCGTCCGCGCGACTCCGCAGGAGGGCGCCCCGAAGGAGGCGCCACGCGCGCGTACGTCCCAGTTGCCGCCGCACGTGTGGGGCGTGCAGCCGCCGCCGCGCGCCCGTGAGAGGCGCCGGATCCCGCTGTTCGTGCCGTTCGCGACGGCCACCGCCGCCGCGTCGCTCGTGGTCGCGGCCCTGTTCGCCGTCCAGGCCGGGCAGACGCAGGACCAACTGGATGCCCAGCAGGCCCAGTCGCGTGAGATCGCCCACGTTCTGGCGGCTCCCGACGCGCGGGCGACGACGGGACAGGACACCCAGGGCCGCAGTATCGGAGTGATCGCCTCCGCATCGGAGGGGCGCGCGGTTGTCACCCTGAGCGGGTACGGCGGCCTCGCGAGCGACCGCGTGCACCAACTGTGGCTCATGCGCCCGGGCGCGCAACCGCGCTCCCTGGGGCTCTTCGACAACGACACGCCCTTGGTCGCATCCGGTCTGGAGACCTCGGCGACGTCACTCGCTGTGACCGTCGAGCCCGACGGGGGCTCGCTGCAGCCCACCAGCCAGCCGGTTGTCCAACTCGCCCTGAAATCGGTTGGATTCGGAGAGTGATCAAAGAGGGGTCGTCAACGTCCTTACGGGGAAGGTGAATCCTGTGACCGCGATACACGAGTGCCCCGAGGGAGCGATAGGGTTAACCTGCCCGGGCCGGGTGGACTCGTACGGGTGGGGAGTGACATGGAACAGATAACAGTGCGCAGCAGGGCGAGGGTCCCTGCGATCACCTGCGGGAGCAGCGCGACCAGTTCGCGCCTCGACCGCCATCTCTCGGTACTGGGCGGTCCTGCCGTACCGCAGCGGGAGACGGCCGAGGCGACCTCGTTGATGCGTGAGCTGACCGCACGTGACGCACGCGAGCGCAGCCCCAGGGGTGCGCGAGTGAGCAGGGTCTCGCTCTTCGCGCCACTGCGCCGACTGCGCCGTTCGCTGTTCGGCGGGCGCTGAGCCCACGCGTTCGGACGTTCCTGACCCGCGCTCAGGCGGCCACACCCTTCCGGCGCAGTGCTGCGATCCCCTCGACCGTCATCCCCACGGCACGCAGCAGCCGCCAGGTGTGCCCGCCGAGCGCGGGTGGTTTCCCCTTCCCCCGGACCGAACCAGCCCCCGGTATCGACGTTCCCGGGACCGAAGTTCCCTCGGACCCGCTTCCCCGGATCGAATCCCCCCGGACCGAACTACCCCCGCTCGACCGCCCGGCGTCTCAGCGCTCGCCGTGCGCGTACCTGCGCACCGCGAGCGGTAGGAACACCGCGAGCAGCAGCGCGCACCAGGCCAGCGAACCGGCGACAGGGTGCGCCACCGGCCAGGCCGCCCCCTCAGGCACGGGGGCGTTGCCGAACAGATCCCGCAGCGCCGTCGCCAGCGCGCTGATCGGATTCCACTCCGCGACCGTGCGCAGCCAGCCCGGCAGTCCGTCGGCCGGGATGTAGGCGTTGGACAGCAGCGGCAGCAGGAAGGTCGCCCCGCCGAGCTGGCCCGCCGCCTCCTCGCTGCGGGTGAGCAGGCCCAGGAAGATCCCGATCCAGGTGGTCGCGAACCGGAACAGCAGCAGCAGGCCGAAGGCGCCCACCGCCGCCAGGGCGCTCCCCTCGATCCGCCAGCCCACCGCGAGGCCGACCAGCAGCAGCGGCAGCGTCCCGGCCGCCGTGACGACCAGGTCCGCCACCGCCTGCCCCAGCGGCGCGGCGGCCCGGCTGATCGGAAGGGTGCGGAAACGGTCCGTCACGCCCCGGTGGGTGTCCCCGGCGGCCTGGAACATCCCGGTCATGATCCCGTTCGCGGCCGTCGCCACCAGCAGCCCCGGCACCAGGAAGGCGCGGTACTCCTCGCCCGGCATCGCCAGCGCGCTCCCGAAGACATAGCCGAAGAACAGCAGCATGCTGATCGGCATCGTCTGGGTCAGGATCAGCAGCCCCGGGTTGTTCCGCATCCGCCGCAGCTGACGGCCCAGCATCGCGGTTCCGTCGTACGCCAACGTGGTCATGCCACACGCTCCCTGTGCTGGTCGGAGTCTTCGGTCAGTCGGAGGAACACGTCGTCGAGGGTCGGTGGACGCAGACTGGCGTCCAGCAACGGCACGCCCGCCGCGTCCAGTTCGCGCACCAGGCGGGGGAGGGTGAGCGTCGAGTCCCGGCTCATCGCGCCGACCGCGTTCCGCTCGTGGTCGAACGACGGCTGTGTGCCGGTGAGTCGGTCCAGTACGGTCGCCGCCTTCGACAGGGCGTCCGGGTGCGCGACGACCACCTCGACCTGGGTCCCGATGAGCGACTTGAGCTCGGTCGGCGAACCCGTGTGCGCGACCCGCCCCCGGTCCACCAGGGCTATGTCGTGGGCGAGTTGGTCGGCCTCCTCCAGGTACTGGGTGGTCAGCAGGACGGTCGTGCCGTCCGTCGTGAGCTCGCGCACCGCGGCCCAGATCAGGTTGCGGCTGGCCGGGTCGAGTCCGGTGGTCGGCTCGTCCAGGAACAGCACCTCGGGGCGGCGGATCAGACTCGCCGCCAGGTCCAGCCGGCGTCGCATGCCGCCGGAGTAGGTGGACGCGGGGCGGTCGGCTGCCTCGGCCAGGCCGAAGCGGTCCAGGAGCTCGCCGGCCCGTTCGGCGGGCCCGCGCACCCGGTGCAGCCGGGCGAACAGGCGCAGGTTCTCGCGCCCGGTCAGATCCCCGTCGACCGACGCGTCCTGACCGGTCACGCTGATCCTGCTCCGTACGGCGGCCGCCTCCCGTACGAGGTCGTGCCCGGCGATCCGCGCGGAGCCCGCGTCCGGTCGCAGCAGCGTGGTCAGCAGGCGTACGGCCGTGGTCTTGCCCGCCCCGTTCGGCCCGAGGATGCCGCAGACCGTGCCGGTCGCCACCGCGAGGTCGAGGCCGCGCAGGGCATGGACGGTTCCGAAACGCTTCTCCAGACCTTCACTAAGTACAGCGTACGTAGAAGTCATGGCTCGACCATAGCGCACTACGTACGCTGTACGTAACTAGCATGGAGGCCGAGGTGATGATCGATGGCGGGCCGAGCGGCCGTACCCGAAGTGATCTGGGCCCGTCCCGAGCGGACGGGCCGAGGGCCGAAGCCCGCGTTCACGCGCGCGGACATCGCGGCGGCGGCGGTGCGCCTCGCCGACACGCAGGGCCTGGACGGTGTCTCCATGCGGCAGGTCGCGGCCGAAGTGGGCTGCGGCACCATGTCGCTCTACAACTACGTCCCCCGCAAGGAGGACCTGCACGAACTGATGGTGGACGCGGTCAGCGGCGAGCACGAACCGTGGGAGCCGAGCGGCGACTGGCGGGCCGACATGCTCCGGGTGGCGCGTCAGACGCGGGAACTGATGTACCGGCACCCCTGGCTGCCCCGGCTGATGTCACCGGTCTACGGCTTCAGCCCCCACGCCATGCGCTACCTGGAGCACTGCATGACCTGTCTGGACCCGCTCGACGCGCCCTACGGCACCAAGATGGAACTGGTCGGGATGCTCAACGGGTGCGTGACGGCGTACGTCTCGAACGAGCTGGCCACGGCCGAGCGGGCGCGGTCCCTGCCGTGGTCGCAGGAGCGGGAGAACGCGATGCGGATGGCGTACCTGGGGAGCCAGGTGGCCTCCGGCGCGTATCCGCGGCTGGCCGCGGCCTTCACTGAGGACGCGGGGCCCATCGATCTGGAGGCGGTGTTCGAGCGGATGCTGGTCCGGGTGCTGGACGGCTTCGCGCCGCGGGCGTGAGACCGCTGGTGTCCGTGGGGTGCCAGGAAGGGTGGGAGGGGCCTCTAGAGCAGGGCGAACTGGCCCTCCGGACCCTCCTCGTGGTGGTCCAGCACCGACGCGGGCCCGCGTGCGGCCTCCGGCACCGGCAGGACGCCCGCGGCGCGCAGCTCCGCCGCCGTGATCGGGGCGGTGACCGCTGCCGTCGCCGCCAACTCCGCCTGCTGCGGCCGTAGTTCCGCCATCAGCGCCAGGACCGTGATCAGCTCCAGCAGCTCCGACGTCCAGGCCTGCGGCCAGGTCGAGGGGCGGATCGCCGCCAGGGTGCCCGGCTCGGGCTCGGCGGTACGGGACGCGAACCACTGTTCCAGGACGCGTGTCCCGCCCACCTCGAAGTCCCAGGACTCCGGCGGCACCGGGGAGATCCGGCCCTCGTCGAGATGCAGGCTCTCCTCGTCGCGGTCGTAGTGCACGGAGGCAGGGCGGGCGGGCAGGGGTGAGCGGACGTAGGGGCGACGACCGCCCGGCAGCTTCGGGCGGTCACCGTGGCGGCGCATCAGCCAGAGCAGGCGGTGGCCCAACTCGACTCCGCGCAGCCAGAGTTCGGGATCCTCGGTGAGGGGGACGGTGAGCGGGCCGGCGAGGCCGGGGCGTACCGCCGTCACGGTCCAGGCCAGCAGGTCCGCCGGGGTGGGGGAGAGGCCGAGGCGGGTGGCCAGGTGGTCGAGCAGGCCCGGTGTCAGGTTGGGTTCCGTCCCGCCCGGACGGCGGTAGAGGGGGCGGACACGGCCGGGGCGCAGGAGCGGCAGCCGGGAGGACGCGAGGAGGAACGGGCCGGGGGCGTCCGGCGTCTCCGTCACGAAGACCTGCTGCTCGTCCGCCACCCGCCACAACTCGGGCCGGGCCGCGTCGATCAGCCGGTGGTCGGGGATCAGCCACTGCTCGTCGAAGGGCGCCTGCAGGACCCGCACCGGCTCCGGGCAGGGCCCCGACGCACGAACCAGTCTCTCCGTGCTGCCGGACTGCCCCGGCAACTGGCCGACCGCCGACCGCAGCGTCCGCGAGCGGCTCGGCTCGAACAGGATCTCCCGGTCCGGACCCTCGGCCTTCACCAGGGCGTCCCAGCGGGCCCTGAGGGACGCCGGATCGGGGCCCGTCGGCCACCCCCGGCCCAGCCGCGGCGGTGCGACGGACCACGGCATCAGGTCCGCCAGCGGCGGAGCGTCGTCGTGCGTCACGCCTGGCATCGTACGACTTGTCTCCGACACGGGGACCAGGGCCGGTCCGGCGGATCACGCCCAGGACACGGGCCTAGGCAAGTTCACCGGGCGCGGGCGCCGTTGTGCGGGGTGCCCCCGGCAGCCCCGCCCTGTGTTGACGAGACGCGTCGCCGTGCTTCTCCGGCCGTGTCCGGGGGCGGTCGTCGGGCCCGTCCTGCGGATCACGCCCGGGGCGGGGGCTTCGGCGAGTTCCTCGGCTTGGGTGCTGTTGCGTGGGGGTACCCTGCCGCCCCGCTGCGTGTGGATGGGACGGGTCGCCGTGCTTCTCCGGCCGTGTCCGGGGGCGGTTGTTCGGGCTGGTTCGGTGGATCGTGTCGGAGGCGTGGGGCCGGGTGGGCCGGGCCGTGGTGGTGTGGGTGTCGGCTCTCGTGTCGGGTGCCGACATCCGCCCGCGCCCGTCGGCTGCGGTGGGGAACCGGCGTGTCCTCCTCCGCTCGGCACCGCCGGCCAGGCGCTACGTGGCGTCCAGCGTCACCGTGAAGGAGAAGCGGTCGCCCCGGTAGTGGATGACCGCCGCGTCCAGGACCCGTCCCGCCGTGTCGTAGGTGACGCCGGTGTAGTGCAGGATCGGGCTGAGCAGCGGGACTTGGAGGAGGCGGGCCGTCTCCGGGTCCGCCAGGCGCGCTTCCACGGTGTCGGTGATACGGCTGATGTCCGCCCCGACGACATCCCTGAGCACCTTGGTCATCGGCCAGCGGACCAGGTCGTCCGGGTCGATGAGCGCGGCGAGTTCGGGACGGACGTAGTTGCGGGCGTGGTTGGTCGGCTCGCCGCTCTTCTCGTCGCCGCGCAGGCGGTGGTACGTCGCCACCTCGTCGATGTCCGGGAAGTACTCGGCGAGTTCGGACGGCACGGACGCCTTGCCCTGGTCGAGCAGTTCGGTCGACATGCCGGACTGCTGGGCCACGATCGCGTCCACCGAGCCGAGCAGCCGCACCGGGGCGCCCCGGCGGGCGTTCGGCTCGATGAACGTGCCGCGCCTGCGGTGGCGCGAGATCAGGCCCTCGTCCTCCAGCTCCTTCAGCGCCTGCCGCATGGTCAGCACGCTCACCCCGTAGTGGCCCGCCAACTGCTCCTCGGTGGGCAGCCGCAGCGGGTCCCGCGGTGAGCGGCCCAGTATCGAGGCGCGCAGCGACTGCGACACCTGGTACCAGAGCGGCAGCTTGCGGTTCAGGACGATCGAGTCCGGAGCGAAGGAGGTCACTGGCCATCCGTACCGGTAGGGGATCCTCGGTGCAACCGAACGGCCGTCACCGCGGGCGGAAGTGCCGTTCCATGCCTCGCCACACGTCGTCGTAGCCCTCTTGCAGATGGTCCGCCCGGGCCGCCTGCGAGGTCAGGGTCACCGGCCAGCGGGTCTCGAACATGAACGCCAGCCCGTCGTCGACCTTCTGCGGTCCGAGCGCCGCGGCGCTCGCCCGGTCGAAGGTGTCCCGGTCCGGGCCGTGCGCCGACATCATGTTGTGCAGCGAGCCGCCGCCCGCCACGAAGCCGCCCGGACCGGAGGTCTTCGCGTCGTAGGCGCCCTCGATGAGCCCCATGTACTCGCTCATCACGTTCCTGTGGAAGTACGGCGGCCGGAAGGTGTCCTCGCCCACCAGCCAGCGCGGCGCGAAGACCACGAAGTCGACACCGGCCAGGCCGGGGGTGTCCGAGGGCGAGGTCAGCACCGTGAAGATCGACGGGTCGGGGTGGTCGTACGAGATGGTCCCGAGCACATTGAAACGGCGCAGGTCGTAGGTGTACGGCACATGGTTGCCGTGCCAGGCGACGACATCGAGCGGGGAGTGGTCGTAGGTGGCCGTCCAGAGGTTGCCGCAGAACTTGTTCACCACCTCGACCGGGCCCTCGACATCCTCGTAGGCGGCGGTCGGGGCCCGGAAGTCGCGGGGGTTGGCGAGGCCGTTGGCGCCGATGGGGCCGAGGTCGGGGAGGCGGAGGGCGGCCCCATAGTTCTCGCACACATAGCCGCGGGCCGAGGTGTCCAGCAGCTCCACACGGAAGCGGACCCCACGAGGGATCAGTGCCACCTGTGCGGGCTCCACATGAAGCCGCCCGAACTCCGTGTGCAGCAGCAGCCCGCCGTGTTCCGGGACGATCAGCAGCTCCCCGTCCGCGTCGCTGAAGACGCGGTCCATCGAGGAGTCGGCGTGGTACAGGTGCACGGCCATGCCGGTGCGCTGGGTCACGTCGCCGTTGCCGCCGAGCGTCCACAGGCCGGCCAGGAAGTCGGTGCCCTCGGTGGGGGCGGGCAGTGGGTCCCAGCGCAGCCGGTTCGGGTCCGGCACGGACTCCGTGAAGGGCGCCGTACGGATCCGGCCATTGTGTGTGTGCGTGAACGCCGGGTGCGCGGCGGAGGGACGGATGCGGTAGAGCCACGAGCGGCGGTTGTGCGCCCGGGGTTCGGTGAACGCCGTACCGCTGAGCTGCTCCGCGTAGAGCCCGAGCGGGGCGCGCTGGGGAGAGTTGCGGCCGTCCGGGAGTGCGCCCGGGACGGCCTCCGAGCTGTGCTCGTTGCCGAAACCGGAGAGGTAGGTGAGTGCCTCGGCGGTCTTCCGTGCTCCCCCACGCTCGAACGCGCTCGCGCGGGAGGTGCCCCCATCGCTCATGATCGCTCCCTTGCGGTCTGATTCCTATGTATCACCGTAGGATTGCGGTTTCCCCGGCGCAAGAGGGCCGCACGGGCAGCTCGTCGCCCCGGAGGCCCCTCCTCCGGTCCTGGCGGCCTCCTCTTGGAGGACGAGTGGAGCCGTCCGGAACCAGACTCCAGGGGGATACGAGGTGTCGTACCGGTGTTCTACGCTCCCCGGCATGGCGTGGACGCGAGCACTTCCTGCCACGCTCGCGATCTGTGTCCTGCTCCTGACCGGATCCGCGGGTTGTGGCACCAGCGGGGAGGACCGGCGGGGCGGCGACTCGCCCTCGCCGGTGGGCAAGGTCCTGGGGGACACGGACGGTGAAGGGCGGCACTACCGGGAGGTGGACGGCGAGGCGGCACCCGACGTGGGCATCGAGGTGCAGCCCGCCGACGACGACGGCTGGAACGTCCGGCTGACCCTCCAGGACTTCCGCCTCTCGCCCGCCGGGACGACGAAGGCCGAGGCCGGCCACGGCGTCGTCCGCCTCTTCGTGGACGGTCGCTCCGTCGCCCGCCTGCGCACCCCCGAGTACCGCCTCTCCGCCCGCTACGTCCCGCACGGCACCCATCACGTCACCGCCCGCCTCTACGCCGACGACGGCACGGTCTGGGCGGTGGACGGCGAGCCGATCGAGAGCACGGCCGACATCACGGCGTCGGGGTCGTCGGCGCCGGACCCCTCCGGGACCGGAACCGGTTCCGGGGCGCCGGGCGTGCCGGGTCCCGGGGCCGGAACCGAGGGGCGAGGTTCCCCGGACCACGGCGGAAAGGCATCATGAAGCCCGTGCCCCAAGCGACATCGCTCCGTCGTGCGCCCGTGCAGCGGCGCAGTGCCGAACGATTGGCCAGGATCCTCGACGCGACCGCCGACCTCCTCGACGAGGTCGGCTACGACGCCCTGAGCACCCGCGCCGTCGCCCTCCGCGCCGGCGTCCCCATCGGCTCCGTCTACCGCTTCTTCGGCAACAAGCGCGCGATGGCCGACGCCCTCGCCCGGCGCAACCTGGAGCGCTACACCGACCGCGTCACCGAGCGCCTCAAGCACACCGGCGAGGGCGGCTGGCGCGCGGCCATGGACGCCGTGCTCGACGAGTACCTCGCCATGAAGCGCACCGCCCCCGGCTTCTCCCTGGTCGACTTCGGCAACCAGATCCCCGTCGGATCGCGTGACGCCGAACCCAACCACCGGGTCGCCGACCGCCTCACCGACCTCCTCTCCGGCTACCTCGACCGCACCCCGGACGAGTCCCTGCGCCGCACCTTCCTGATCGCCGTGGAGACCGCCGACACCCTCGTCCACCTGGCCTTCCGCATGGCGCCGAACGGCGACGAGAAGGTCATCGAGGAGGCGCGGGAGCTGCTGCGGGCGTATCTGGCACGGGTCCTGGACTGACCGTCCCGACCGGTCGGCCCGCCCCGCCCCGCGCGTCCCGACTGCCCGACCGCCCCGGTCCTTGGCCCGACCGCCCCGGCCCGTGGACCGACCGAGGGCCCGGCCGGCGGCTCGCGGATATCCGACCCCACCTCCGGCGAACCCTCCCCTCCGTTCATACCGGTCGGTATGCTCGGCCGGAGTCCGTGCGTCACCGTCGCCGCCACTCTCCGGAGGACCCGTGTCCACCATCGACTCCCGTACCGCCCTGCGCATCTGCCCCCTCTGCGAGGCCACCTGCGGTCTGACCCTCACCATCGAGGGGACCCGGGTGACCGGTGCCCGCGGTGACCGTGACGACGTGTTCAGTCAGGGGTTCATCTGCCCCAAGGGGGCCTCCTTCGGGGCCGTCGACGGGGACCCCGACCGGCTGCGCACCCCGCTCGTCCGCAAGGACGGGGAGCTGCGCGAGGCCACCTGGGAGGAGGCGTTCGACGCGGTCGCGGCCGGGATCCGGCCCGTCGTCGAGCGGTACGGCCCGAACGCGGTCGGCATCGTCCTCGGCAACCCCAACGTCCACACCGTGGCCGGCGCGCTCTACCCGCCGCTGCTGCTCGCCGGCCTCGGCACCCGCAGCGTCTTCACCGCGTCGACGGTCGACCAGATGCCCAAGCACGTCTCCAGCGGGCTGCTGTACGGCGACGCCAACGCCATCCCCGTACCCGACCTCGACCACACCGACCACCTGCTGCTGCTCGGCGCCAACCCCCTGGAGTCCAACGGGAGTCTGTGCACCGCCGCCGACTTCCCCGGCAAGCTCAAGGCGCTCAAGGCCCGCGGCGGCACCCTCACCGTCGTCGACCCCCGCCGCACCCGCACCGCGAAACTCGCCGACCGGCATCTCGCGATCCGGCCCGGTACCGACGCCCTGCTGCTCGCGGCGATGGCACACGTCCTCTTCGAGGAAGGCCTCGTGGAGCCGGGCGAGTCGGCCGCGCACCTCCAGGGAATCGACGAACTGCGCGCGGCCGTCGAGGACTTCACCCCGGAGGCCGTGGCGGAGGCCTGTGACGTGGACGCGGCCACCATCCGCACCCTGGCCCGCGAACTCGCCGCCGCCCCCACCGCCGCCGTGTACGGCCGCATCGGCAGTTGCACGGTGCCGCACGGCACCCTCGCCAGCTGGCTCGTCGACATCCTCAACATCCTCACCGGCAACCTCGACCGCCCCGGCGGTGCCCTCTTCCCGCAGGCCGCGACCGACCGCACACCCCGCCCCGCCGGTCCCGGCCACGGCTTCGGGCTCGGGCGCTGGCGCTCCCGGGTGAGCGGGCACCCGGAGGCGAAGGGCGAGCTGCCGCTCTCCGCGCTCGCCGAGGAGATCGACACGGCGACCGAGGAGGGCGAACCGGTCCGGGCGCTCGTCGCCGTCGCCGCCAACCCGGTCCTGTCCGCCCCCGACGGGAACCGCCTCGACAAGGCCCTCGACTCGCTCGACTTCATGGTCAGCGTCGACCCGTACCTGAACGAGACCTCGCGCCACGCCCACGTGGTGCTGCCGCCGCCCCCGCCCTCCCAGAGCCCGCACCACGACTTCGCCCTCAACACCCTCGCCGTCCGCAACCAGGTCCGCTACACCCGCCCCGCCGTGCCCCTGGAGCCCGGCCGGATGGCGGAGGCGGAGATCCTGGCCCGGCTGGTCCTGGCCGCGACCGGCATGCACGGCGCCGACCCGGCCGCCGTCGACGCCCTGGCCATCGACCAGAGGCTCGCCAAGGCCGTCGAGGAGCCCCACTCGCCCGCGCACGGCCGGGACCCGAAGGAACTCGCCGCGCTCCTGTCCGGCGGGACCGGCCCCGAGCGGCGGCTCGACATGATGCTGCGCCTCGGCCCGTACGGCGACGGGTTCGGCGTCCGGCCGGACGGGCTGAACCTGGAGAAACTCCTCGCCCACCCGCACGGCATCGACCTCGGCCCGCTCCGGTCCCGGCTGCCGCAGCCCCTGAAGACCAGGAGCGGCAAGGTGGAACTGCTGCCGCAGCCGATCGCCGGCGATCTGCCGCGGCTGCGTCGGGCGATGGCTGAGCGTCCGGCCGGGCTCGTCCTCGTCGGCCGCCGGCATCTGCGGTCCAACAACAGCTGGATGCACAACGTCCCCGCCCTCACCGGCGGCACCAACCGCTGCACCCTGCACATCCACCCCGAGGACGCCGAACGGCTCGGCGTACGGGACGGGGCGCCCGTGCGGATCAAGGGCGCCGGGGGAGAGGTGACCGCCCCCGCCGAGGTCACCGACGTCGTACGCCGGGGGGTGGTGAGCCTGCCGCACGGCTGGGGTCACGACCGGCCCGGCACCCGGCTCAGCCATGCCGCCGCCGACCCCGGGGTCAACGTCAACCAGATCCTCGACGGCAGCCTCCTCGACCCGCTCTCGGGCAACGCGGTTCTCAACGGTGTGCCGGTCGAGGTGGTCGCCGTGAGCGAAAAGTTCCCCGCGCTGACCTGACCTCTGACCTGAGCAAAGCTGTGACCTGGAGTTTTGCGCTTATTGCTCGCACGTCAACGTCTTGTTAACACCGTTTGAACGGTCCTAACGTCGACGAACCGCCGACACCCAGGTGGGATGTTCAAGGGCGAACGTTAGGTATCCACTCATGTTGACCATCCTCGGCTTCGCCATGATCGCGACCTTCCTGGTCCTGATCATGCTGAAGAAGATGTCGCCGATCGCGGCGCTCGTACTGATCCCGGCACTGTTCTGTGTGTTCGTGGGGAAGGGCGCCAAGCTCGGTGACTACGTCATCGACGGCGTCACCAGCCTCGCCCCGACCGCGGCGATGCTCATGTTCGCGATCGTCTACTTCGGTGTGATGATCGACGTCGGTCTCTTCGACCCGATCGTTCGAGGGATCCTGAAGTTCTGCAAGGCCGACCCGATGCGGATCGTGGTCGGCACCGCGGTCCTCGCCGCGATCGTCTCGCTGGACGGCGACGGCTCGACCACCTTCATGATCACGGTCTCGGCGATGTACCCGCTGTACAAGCGTCTGAAGATGAGCCTGGTCGTGATGACCGGTGTCGCCGCCATGGCCAACGGTGTGATGAACACCCTGCCGTGGGGCGGCCCCACCGCCCGCGCCGCCACCGCCCTCAAGCTGGACGCCAGCGACATCTTCGTCCCGATGATCCCGGCCCTCGCCGTCGGCCTGCTGGGCGTCTTCGTCCTCTCGTACGTGCTCGGCAAGCGTGAGCGCAAGCGGCTGGGCGTGCTCACCCTGGACGACGTCCTGGTGGTGGAGGAGAAGGTCGAGGAGAAGGAGGCCGAGACGGTTCTGGTCGGCGCCGGCTCCGGTGCCGCCGGCACCTCGGGCGCGTCCGGCACGGGCAAGAGCGCCGCGACCACCGGCGGTTCCGCCGACGCCGACGACGACGCCGAGGGCGACGCGAAGCGCTTCCAGGTCCTCGACCCGAACCGGGCCACCCTGCGGCCCAAGCTCTACTGGTTCAACGCGCTGCTCACGCTCACCCTGCTCACCTCCATGATCATGGAGTGGCTGCCGATCCCGGTGCTGTTCCTGCTCGGCGCCGCGCTCGCGCTCACCGTCAACTTCCCGCACATCCCCGACCAGAAGGCCCGTCTCGCCGCCCACGCGGACAACGTCCTCAACGTCTCCGGCATGGTCTTCGCCGCCGCCGTCTTCACCGGCGTCCTCCAGGGCACCGGCATGGTCGACCACATGGCCCGGTGGATGGTCGACGTCATCCCCACGAGCATGGGCCCGCACATGGCCCTCGTCACCGGCGTCCTGAGCCTCCCGCTCACCTACTTCATGTCGAACGACGGCTTCTACTTCGGCGTCCTCCCGGTCCTCGCCGAGGCCGGCGCGGCGCACGGCGTCACGCCGCTGGAGATGGCCCGCGCCTCGCTGGTCGGCCAGCCGCTGCACATGTCGAGCCCGCTCGTCCCGGCCGTGTACGTCCTGGTCGGCATGGCCAAGGTCGAGTTCGGCGACCACACGAAGTTCGTCGTCAAGTGGGCCGCGCTCACCTGCCTGATCATCCTCGGGGCGGGAATGCTGTTCGGAACCATCTGACGTACCCCGCACCCGCACCCGTCCCGTCGGCCGACTCGCCCTGGAGGAAACGACCGTGAGGCCCGGTGGACACCGAGGCTGGCTGCTCCGCCTCGTCATCGCCTTCAGCTTCGCGCAGGCGGCGGTGTCGATGGCCCGGCCCGCCGTGTCCTACCGGGCCCTCGCGCTGGGCGCCGACGAGCGGGCGATCGGTGTCATAGCCGGCGTGTACGCGCTGCTTCCGCTGTTCGCCGCCGTGCCGCTGGGCCGCCGCACCGACCACGGCCGCTGTGCACCGCTGCTGCCCGTCGGCGTGGTCCTGATATCCGGCGGCTGTGCGCTCAGCGGCCTCGCGAACTCCCTGTCGGCGATGGCGATCTGGAGCGGGGTGATGGGCCTTGGCCACCTCTGCTTCGTGATCGGCGCCCAGTCGCTGGTGGCCCGCCAGTCCGCCCCGCACGAACAGGACCGCAACTTCGGCCACTTCACCATCGGCGCCTCCCTCGGCCAGTTGATCGGCCCGGTCGCGGCGGGCGCCCTGATCGGCGGCCGGGACATGGCGGGCACCAGCGCGCTCGCCCTGGTCGTGGCCGGGGCGGGAGCCGCCGTCGCGTTCACCTCGCTGTGGCGCATCGAGGACCGTGCGACGTCCGAGTCCGGTCCGGCTTCCGGCGACCGTGTCCCCGTCCGGCGTATCCTGCGCGCCCGGGGCGTGCCCGCGGGCATCTTCATCAGCCTCGCCGTGCTCTCCGCGACCGACATCCTCACCGCCTACCTTCCGGTGGTCGGCGAACACCGGGGCATCGCCCCGTCCGTGATCGGCCTGCTGCTCAGCCTGCGTGCCGCCGCGACGATCGCCTGCCGCCTGGTACTGACGCCGCTGCTGCGGCTGCTGGGCCGGTCCCTGCTGCTCACCGTCACCTGTCTGCTGGCGGCCGTGCTGTGCGCCGGCATCGCGCTGCCGGTGCCGGTGTGGGGGCTCGCCCTGATCCTCGCCGCCCTCGGGTTCTGCCTCGGCGTCGGACAGCCGCTGTCCATGACGACGGTCGTCCAGGCCGCCCCCGACGACGCCCGCTCCACCGCCCTGGCCCTGCGCCTCACCGGCAACCGGCTCGGCCAGGTCGCCGCCCCCGCCGCGGCCGGCCTGATCGCGGGGGTCGCCGGCATGGCCGCGCCCTTCGTGATGCTCGGCGCGCTGCTGCTGGTGTCCTCCGGAGTCGCCCTGCGTTCCCCGGGGAAGCCCGCACGGGGGCCCGGTGCGTCGACTTCGGCGGGCCGTCGGCTGCGCCGGCCCTTGAGCCGGAAGAGCGATATCTGACGGCGCGTCCGGCGCTGCTCCCGCACCGCGCGGGTCCGACATGACATGGAGTCAGGTGAAGAGAAATTCGTAGGAAAATCACCTGATTCGGAGGGTCTCGTATGTCGACCTCGTCCCACCCGCGCAGAGCCGCGGCACTGACAGCGCTCGCCGTCGGCTCGGTCGCGCTCCTCGGCGCGCCCGCGGTCGCCGCTCCCGGTGACAACGGAGACGTCAAGGTGCACTCGGTGGGGACGGCCGCCGCCGCGCACCTCAACCAGCCCAAGGTCTGCCTGTTCTACCTCGACGCCTTCAACTTCGACGTGGCCCAGAGCATCACCTGGACCATCGAGCCGCAGTCCGCGCAGGCGGGCACCACCGCCACCCTGTCCGGTGTCGCCACCCTCTCGGGCGGGTCCGGCGCCACCGGGAACCTGACCCTGCCCTCCGGCCACTACAAGCTGACGTGGAAGATCGCCGGCGGCCAGGGCGCGGGCAAGCACAAGGTCTTCAAGGTCGACTGCCCGGACCGACCGAACGGTCCCGGTGTCTCGGGCGGTCCCGGCGGCGGCCCCAACGGCGGTCCCCCCGCCGGTGGCGGCGGTCTCGCCCGCGCCGACGCGTTCACCCCGGTCGCCGGTGCCGCCGCCGTGGGCCTGGCCGCCGTCGGCGGGATGGCCTGGTTCCGGCTCCGGCGCCGCGCGCATGGCGCCGCGTAGGCGTACCCGCAGGCGGACTCGCGGTCCCTGGTACCGGAAGCGCGCCTACCGCCTGACGAGGACGGTCGTCCTGGCCATCTCCCTGGTGGCGGGCGTCAGTTGGTGGTCGAACGGCGAGGAGCCCGGCGAGGCGGTCAGCACCGCCTCGCCGGGTACCGGCGGCCCCCGCGCCCCCGCGCACCAGCCGACGCCCCAGGGGCTCACGACCGGCACCGGACTGCACGGCCCCGCGCCCACCGGGTTCCCGACCGGCCCGGGCACGGTCCGGGAGGCCCCGCCGAAGCCGGGCACCGGCACGGCCGGGCCGACGCCGAAGCGCCCGGCGGCAGACCCCGGCCACGGTCCCGGCTCCGGCACGGTCCCCGCCCGGCCCCGCCGGACGCCGGCCCGCGCCACCGGCCGCTCCCCGGCCCCGTCGCCGCCCAGCACCCTGCCGCGCTCCCGGGCGACCAGGCTCACCATCCCCTACCTGGGGCTCGACGCCCCGCTCATGGCGTTGCGGCTCGACCGCCGGCGGCGCCTGCCCGCACCGCCGGACGACCAACCGAACCTGGCGGGCTGGTACGAGAACGGGCCGTCCCCCGGAGAACAGGGAACCGCGGTCGCCGTGGGCCACCTGGACACCGACACCGGCCCGGCGGTCTTCGCGGGCCTCACCGAACTGGGACCGGGCCGACTCGTCGAGGTGCGGCGGGCCGACGGACGGACCGCCGTCTACACCGTCGACGCCATCCGGACGTACGAGAAGGCGCACTTCCCCAACCGGGAGGTCTACGGCCCGCGCGGCCGTCCCGAACTCCGGCTGATCACCTGCGGCGGCACCTACGACCGCAGGACCGGCTACTCGGGCAACGCCGTCGTCTTCGCCCACCTCACCGCGGTCCGCGAGCCGCACCCGCCCGCCCCCGCGCACTGAGCCCCTCCCTCCGCTTTCTCACCAGCCGGACCGAATGTCCCGATACCGCAAAGCGGCTTCCCCGGGCGCACACAATCCGTTAACTTCCGTGACCCACACGCCCCGTACGAACCGCACGTGGCGTCCGACCGCGGAGCACCAGCGTTCGCTCAGTGAGCCCTCGGGGGCACCTGCCATGACACGCGCCATCTCTCTGCACGACGTGAGCAAGACCTACACGCGAGGCGTCCGCGTGGTGGACCGGCTGTCGCTGGACATCGCGCCCGGCGAGTTCCTGGTGCTGCTCGGACCCTCCGGCTGCGGCAAGTCCACCGTGCTCAGGATGATCGCCGGTCTGGAGGAGATCACCGAGGGAGAGCTGCTGCTCGACGGCGAGTACGCCAACGACCTGGTCCCCTCCGAGCGGGACATGGCGATGGTGTTCCAGAACTTCGCCCTCTACCCGAACATGACGAGCCGCCGCAACATCGGCTTCCCGCTGCGCATCGAGGCACCCGGCGAGGACCCGGCCCCGCGGGTGGACGCCACCGCCCGCATGCTGGGCATCGAGGACCTCCTCGACCGGCTGCCGGCCCAGCTCTCCGGCGGTGAGCGCCAACGCGTCGCCATGGGCCGGGCCATCGCCCGCCACCCGTCCGCGTTCCTGATGGACGAGCCGCTGTCCAACCTCGACGCCAAGCTCCGCAACCACCTGCGCGCCGAGATCACCGCCCTCACCCGGCAGTTGGGCGTCACCACGGTGTACGTCACCCACGACCAGACCGAGGCGATGTCGCTCGGCGACCGGGTCGCCGTCCTGCGCGGCGGCGTGCTCCAGCAACTGGGCACCCCGCGTTCGGTCTACGCGCTGCCGCGCAACGTGTTCGTCGCCGCCTTCATCGGCACCCCGCGCATCAACCTGCTGCGCGGTATGGTCCGGGCCCCACTGGACGGGGCGATGACCATCAGCCTCGGCAAGCAGTACCTCCGGCTGCCCGAACCCCTCTCCCTGGACCACCAGTTGCTCCGCGTCCAGCAGGGGCGCGAGGTCATCGTCGGTCTCCGCTCGGAGGCCGTGCGGATCGCCAAGCCGGCCGCCGCACGCCCCGGCGAGGTGGCGATCAGCGGACTGGTGGAGCACGTGGAGTTCCAGGGGCACGAGATCCTCGTCCACTTCAACACCGGCTCCCGGCCCGCCCTCGTACCCGAGTTGGAGGCCCCGCGCCCCGCCCACCGTCCGGCCAGGCGCCGGCGCCGTGAGGGCACGGTCCTGGAGCGTTTCCGAGAGCGTGCTGGCGCTCTGCGGGGCGGCCCGGTGGGGCTCCTGGACGACCCCACGGACTTGGCCCCCGGCTCCGAACCCGCGCCGCCCGAGGGCCGCCTCCCCGGCGACCTCGTCGTCCGCACCACCCCCGACATCGACCTCCGCCGCGGCATGCACGTCCCGCTGCTCGTCGACATCGCCCACCTGTTCGTCTTCGACCAGCACGGCGAACGGATCTCCCCGGCCCCGGCGCGGCTGCCCGACCTGGACGAGTGACCCCACTAGGGATGAGGGCATGAACGTGCACCTCACCCGGAGCCGGGCCGTCCTCGCCACCGTCGCCGTCCTGCTCGCCGTCGGCGCGCCGACCGCCTACGCCACCCTCGACGACGGCTCCGGCCGGGCGCCGCGGCGCGGCGAGCCGTACGTCGAGACCCAGCTCTTCTTCGGGACCGCGCGGCCCGACGGCGGTCCGGCCGTCACCGACGCGCAGTTCACCCGCTTCGTCGACCGGGAGGTCACCCCGGACTTCCCCGAAGGGCTCACCGTGCAGAGCGGGCGCGGGCAGTGGCGGGACGCGGGCGGCACCATCGAGAAGGAGCGGTCCTACGAGCTGATCCTGCTGTACCCGGTGGAGCGGGCGGCGGCCAGCGACCGGAGGATCGAGGAGATCCGCCGCGCGTACGAGAGGGCCTTCGGCCAGGAGGCGGTGGCGCGGGTGGACGACCGGGCGCGGGTCGACTTCTGATCCGGCGCGGCGTGTGCCGCCCTCGGACGTCTGCCGCCCCGAGGCGTGCGAGTTCCCGCAGCGACTGATCTCCTGAGGTGCCCGATCTCCCGGGACGGCTGGTGCCCGAAAACTAACACCGCTAGTTTAGGTGGTGGACGACGAGACGCCCCGCCCGGGAGGACGCACGATGAAGGCACACGACGGCATGTACATCGACGGCGAGTGGCGCCCCGCCACCGGTCCGGACGTGATCGAGGTCGTGAACCCGGTCGACGAACAGGTCGTCGGCAGGGTTCCGGCCGGAACCGCCGAGGACGTCGACGCCGCCGTACGGGCCGCCCGTGCCGCCCTGCCGGGCTGGGCCGGGACCGCCCCCGCCGAGCGGGCCGCGCGCCTGGCCGCCCTCCGGGACCTCCTCGCGGCCCGCAAGGACGAGATCGCCGAGACGGTCACCGCCGAACTCGGCGCGCCGCTGAAGTTCTCCCAGGCCGTGCACGCGGCCGTCCCGATCGCCGTCGCCGGCTCCTACGCCGAGCTCGCGGCCACGTACGCCTTCGAGGAGAAGGTCGGCAACTCGACCGTCCTCCAGGAGCCCGTCGGTGTGGTCGGCGCGATCACGCCCTGGAACTACCCCCTGCACCAGATCGTCGCCAAGGTCGCCCCCGCGCTGGCGGCGGGCTGCACGGTGGTGCTGAAGCCCGCCGAGGACACCCCGCTGGTCGCCCAGCTCTTCGCCGAGGCGGTCCACGAGGCCGGTGTCCCGGCGGGCGTGTTCAACCTGGTCACCGGGCTCGGCCCGGTCGCCGGCCAGGCCCTCGCCGAGCACCCGGACGTCGACCTGGTCTCCTTCACCGGCTCGACGGCCGTCGGCCGGCGGATCGGCGCGACGGCGGGCGCCGCGGTCAAGAAGGTCGCCCTGGAGCTGGGCGGCAAGTCCGCCAACGTCATCCTGCCGAGCGCCGACCTGGCCAAGGCGGTCAACGTCGGCGTCGCCAACGTGATGTCCAACTCCGGCCAGACCTGCAGCGCCTGGACCCGGATGCTGGTGCACCGGGAACGGTACGACGAGGCCGTGGAGCTGGCCGCCACGGCCGCCGCGAAGTACGGCGACCGCATCGGACCGGTCGTGAGCGCCGACCAGCGGGCACGGGTGCGGGGTTACATCGAGAAGGGCGTGGCCGAAGGGGCCCGGCTGGTCGCGGGCGGCCCTCAATCCCCGCACAAACAGGGCTACTTCGTCAGTCCCACGGTCTTCGCCGATGTCACGCCCGACATGACGATCGCGCAGGAGGAGATCTTCGGCCCCGTCCTGTCGATCCTCCGCTACGAGGACGAGGAGGACGCCCTGCGCATCGCCAACGGCACGGTCTACGGACTCGCGGGCGCCGTCTGGGCCGGCGACGAGCCGGAGGCGGTCGCCTTCGCCCGCCGTCTGGAGACCGGGCAGGTCGACATCAACGGGGGACGCTTCAACCCCCTTGCCCCGTTCGGCGGTTACAAGCAGTCGGGGGTCGGCCGCGAACTCGGTGCGCACGGTCTCGCCGAGTACCTCCAGACCAAGTCCCTGCAGTTCTGAGGAGTCTCCCGTGGTCCGTGCCGCCGTACTTCCCGCCGTGGGCGCTCCGCTGGAGATCGCCGAGATCGACCTCCCGGACCCCGGACCCGGCCGGGTCCGCGTCCGGCTCGCCGCCGCCGGGGTCTGCCACTCCGACCTGTCCTTGTCCAACGGCACCATGCGTGTCCCCGTCCCGGCTGTCCTCGGCCACGAGGGCGCCGGCACGGTCGTCGCCGTCGGCGAAGGCGTCACGGATGTCCGGCCCGGTGCCGAGGTCGTCCTCAACTGGGCTCCCTCCTGCGGTGGTTGCCACGCCTGCTCGCTCGGCGAGATCTGGCTGTGCGCCAACGCGCTGAACGGCGCCGCCGACGTGCACGCCCGGCTGGCGGACGGCACCGAACTCCACCCCGGCCTGAACGTCGCCGCGTTCGCCGAGGAGACGGTCGTGCCGGCGAACTGTCTGCTCCCGCTCCCCGAAGGCATCCCGCTCACCGACGCGGCCCTCCTCGGCTGCGCCGTCCTCACCGGCTACGGCGCCGTCCACCACTCGGCGCGGGTCCGCGAGGGCGAGACGGTCGCCGTGTACGGCGTCGGGGGAGTGGGCCTGGCCGCCCTCCAGGCCGCCCGGATCGCGGGTGCGTCCAGGATCGTCGCGGTCGACGTCTCCCCGGAGAAGGAGGAGCTGGCGCGGAACGCGGGCGCCACCGACTACCTCGTCGCCTCCGACACCACCGCCCGCGGGATCCGCGCCCTCACCGGCGGGCAGGGCGTCGACGTGGCCGTCGAGTGCGTGGGCCGCGCGGCCACGATCCGCACCGCCTGGGAGTCCACCCGTCGCGGCGGCCGTACCACGGTCGTCGGCATCGGCGGCAAGGACCAGCAGGTCACCTTCAACGCGCTGGAACTCTTCCACTGGGGCCGGGCCCTGGCGGGCTGCGTCTACGGCAACTCCGATCCGGCCCGGGACCTGCCGGTGATCGCCGAACACGTCCGGGCGGGCCGCCTGGACCTGGGCGCGCTGGTGACCGAGCGGATCGGCCTGGAGGGCATTCCGGCCGCGTTCGAGAACATGCTGGCGGGCAAGGGCGGCAGGGCACTGGTGGTGTTCTAGCCCCTGGGTTCCCGGGAGTCGACCCTGCGGGTGGCCCGGAGCCCCTGGGTGCTCCGGGCAACCTTCCCGCACAACCGTTGACCCCATACCGTCCGGTCAGTATGTTCCCGGGAACGTCCCCCCGCACCCACCGGAGTGTGCACGCATGGACACCGCCCCGCCCGCTCAGCCCCTCCCCACCACGGCCCTCCCCACGGCCAACCGCCGCCGCCCTCGCCTCCGCCGTCGAGTGGTACGACTACTTTGTCTTCGGCATAGCCGCCGCCCTGGTCCTCGGCGACCTGTACTTCCCGTCGGGCAGCTCCACCGCCGGCGTCCTGGCCTCCTTCGCCACCTTCGCCGTCGGCTTCCTGGCCCGCCCGCTCGGCGGCATCGTCGCCGGCCACCTCGGCGACCGGCGCGGCCGCAAGCCCATGCTGGTCCTCGCGCTCACCCTGATGGGCCTGGCCACCACCGGTATCGGCCTGCTCCCGACGTACGACACCATCGGTGTCGCCGCCCCGATCCTGCTGGTCGCCCTGCGCGTCGTGCAGGGCGTCGCGGTCGGCGCCCAGTGGGGCGGCGCCATGCTGCTGGCCACCGAGTACGCCCCCGAGGGCAAGCGCGGCGTCTACGGCAGCGTCGTCCAACTCGGCGTCCCCATCGGCGTGGTGACGGCCAACTCGGTCTTCCTGCTGGCCGGCGCGTTCACCACGGACAGCGAGTTCGCCGCGTGGGCCTGGCGGGTGCCGTTCCTCATCGGCCTGTTCGTGCTCGTCCTCGCCTGGTACATCCACACCAAGGTCGAGGAGACCCCCGAATTCCGGCAGGCCGAACAGGCGTTGACGCGGAAGGAGAATTCCGAGCAGAGCTCCCCGCTGCGCACCGTCCTGCGCGACCACCTCGGCACGGTGCTCCTGGCCGGCGGCTCCTTCGCGGTCAACACCGCGACCTTCTACATCCTCATCACCGGTGTCCTCGACTACACGACCCGCGAACTCGACATGAAACGCGGCGCGGTGCTCACCGTCTCGCTCTGCGTCAGCCTCACCCAGCTCGTGCTGATCCCCGCCTCCGCGGCGCTCTCCGACCGCGTCGGCCGTATCCGGATCTACGCGTTCGGCGCGGCCGGCATCGCCCTGTGGGCGGTACCGATGTTCCTGCTGATCGACACCGGATCCCTGTTGTGGCTCACGGTGAGCACCTTCGTCGCCAGCTGTTTCCTCAGCATCATGTACGGGCCCCAGGCCGCCCTGTTCGCCGAACTGTTCACCCCCGAGATGCGCTACACCGGCGCCTCCCTCGGCTACCAGATCGCGGCCGTGTTCGGCGGCGGGCTCGCGCCCTTCATGATGGTGCTGCTCCTGGAGACCACCGGCACCTCGATGGCGGTCTCCGCCTACATCATCGGGCTCGCGGTGATCGCCCTGTTCTCCATCAAGGTCCTTGCCGACCGGGCGCGTTCACGCTGACCCGGAGGCCTTCTCGGTCCGTGGCTCCGCAACCGCCTCCGGAGCCACGGCCTTCGGGGCACGCGAACGCGACACCGCGACCCCGGCCAGGCAGAGCAGGCCGCCCGCCAGGGTGAGCAGCCCCGGCACCTCGCCCAGCGCCAGCCACGACATCAGGACGACCAGGGCGGGCACGGCGTACGTGGTCGCGCCCATCCGGCTCGCGGTCGTACGGGCCAGGGCGTAGGCCCAGGTCGTGAACGCCAGTGCGGTCGGGAACACGCCCAGGTAGACCATGTTGAGCGTCGCGGAGAGCGGCGCGTCGGCGGCGTCGTGGACGAGCTGACCGGCGAACGGCAGACACACCACGGCCCCGATCAGGCATCCGAACGTCGTCACCTGCAAGGCGCTCGCCGCGCCGAGGGCGGGCTTCTGCGCGACCACACCGCCCGCGTAGCCGACCGCGGCGAGCAGACAGAGCACCACGCCGAGCACCGACGACCCGCCCTCGCCCGACATCGACAGCCCGACCGTGACCGCGCCCGCGAACGACACCGCCATCCCCGCGAGCAGCCGCGGCGGCATGACGTCCCCCAGCAGCCGCGCGCCGAGCAGCGCGATCAGGATCGGACCGATGTTCACGACCAGGGCGGCCGTTCCGGCGTCCACCTGCTGCTCGCCCCAGTTCAGGACCACCATGTAGACGCCGAACCACAGCACCCCGGAGATCGCGATCCCCCGCCACGCGGCCCGCGGCGGCCACCCCTCCCGCCGGACCAGGCAGATCACCCCCAGTGTCAGCGCCCCGGCCAGCAACCGTCCGAGGGCCAGCGCACCCGGCGCGTACGCGGACCCCGCACTGCGGATCGACACGAACGCGGAGGCCCACAACACGACGGTGACGGTGGCGGCACCGGCGGCGAGGAAGTCAGGACGGCGGAGAGGATTCATCATGCTCCAGAGGCTAGGGAGAGAAAGGTGGGGAAGCTCGCGGTTTTCGGACGGAGGGCCGGCCGTGCCCCGAAGGGGCGCGGGGAACTGCGCGACCAGCCACCACGCACCCGCACCCGGCACACCACAGCACCCCCACCCCCCCAGGGCCGCCCACCTCACCGCAACGCCCCCACCCCGATCCCCAACAGCTCCCACAGCACCCGCTCCCCCGACGGAGTCACCTTCACCGCCCGCTCGGACCCGATCCGCACACACCACCCCAGCTCCAGCGCATGCCGGCACAAGGCCGCCCCGGCCACCCCGGCAAGATGCGGCCGCCGCTCCGTCCAGTCCAGACAGCCACGAGCCAGCGGACGCCGACTCGTCCGGTCCAACCGCATACCGGCCGCCTCGAACCACTCCACCCCCGCGTCGGTCAGCGCGAACCCGGTGTCCTGGCACAGCAGTTCACGCGAGGTCAGCGCGTCGGTGACCGCGATGCCGAGCCGGCCGGCGAGATGGTCGTAGCAGGTGCGCCCGCGCGCCATCGCGGACCCGGCACCGGCCTCGCGCAGATTCCGCGGCCGTACGGCGTCCGCGTCCGGCGCGAGATGTGCGGCGAGGTCCTCGACCAGTTGGGCGACCCGGGCGTCGGCCAGCCGCACGTACCGGTGCCGCCCCTGGCGTTCCTCGGCGAGCAGCCCGCCCGCGACCAGCTTGCCCAGGTGTTCGCTCAGGGTCGACGCGGCGACACCGGCGTGCCGGGCCAGCTCGCCGGCGGTCCAGGCCCGCCCTTCGAGCAGCGCGAGCAGACAGGAGGCCCGGGTCTCGTCGGCGGCGAGCGCGGCGAGCCGGGCCAGCCGGTGGGCCCGTGGGTCCTTCGTGGTCATGCGTTCCAGGATGGGACACGGACGGTTCGGCGCCCACCGAAGTGTCCGTGCCGGGGCGCTAGGAAGCCCGCTCGACCCGCTCGTACTGCTGAGTCAGCCCGTCCAGCAGCGCGGTCAGCCCCGTCTCGAAGGCCCGCTCGTCGATCTTCTCCTGCCGGTCGGCGAGAAGGTGGGCCTGTCCGAGGTGCGGGTAGTCGGCGGGGTCGTACGCGCTCGCGTCGTCCACGAAGCCCCCGGCGAACGAGCCGAGTGCGGAGCCCATCACGAAGTACCGCATCAGCGCGCCGATCGAGGTGGCCTGGGCCGGCGGCCAGCCCGCCGCGACCATGGCGCCGTAGACGGCGTCGGCGAGGCGGAGCCCGGCCGGGCGGCGGCCGGGGCCGCGGGCCAGTACCGGGACGATGTTCGGGTGGTCGCGCAGCGCGGCCCGGTAGGAGAGGGCCCAGTCGTGCAGCGCGGTCCGCCAGTCCCGGCCGTCCTCGAACATCGACAGGTCGACCTGCGCGCTCACCGAGTCGGCGACCGCTTCGAGGATCTCGTCCTTGGTGCGGAAGTGGTTGTAGAGCGAGGGCCCGCTGACCCCCAGTTCGGCCGCGAGCCGGCGCGTGGAGACGGCCGCCAGGCCCTCCGCGTCCACGAGCGTCCGGGCCGTCCCGACGATCCGGTCGGTGCTGAGGAGGGGCTTGCGCGGTCGGGCCATGGCGCACATAGTAGGGCTGCCGCCCGGAAACTAGCAGTGCTAATTTAACGGTACGGCTTTCACGGACCGCTACCTGTGGGGTGACCCGGAATGAACCTGGAGCTCAGCGAGGAGCAGACCGCCGTCCGGCAGCTCGCCAAGGACTTCGTGGACCGCGAGATCGCCCCGCACGTCATCGCCTGGGACCGCGCCGAGGAGGTCGACCGGTCGATCGTGAAGAAACTCGGCGAGGTCGGCTTCCTGGGGCTGACCGTCGACGAGGAGTACGGCGGCTCGGGCGGCGACCACCTCGCGTACTGCCTGGTCACGGAGGAACTGGGCCGCGGCGACTCGTCCGTGCGCGGGATCGTCTCCGTCTCGCTGGGGCTGGTCGCCAAGACCGTCGCCGCCTGGGGGAGCGAGGAGCAGAAGCGGCAGTGGCTGCCGGGCCTGACCTCCGGGGGGTACGTCGGCTGCTTCGGCCTCACCGAGCCGGGCACCGGATCGGACGCCGGCCACCTCACCACCCGGGCCGTGCGCGAGGGCGACACCTACGTCGTCAACGGCACCAAGACGTTCATCACCAACGGCACCTGGGCCGACGTGGTCCTCCTGTTCGCCCGCTCCACCGACGCCCCGGGCCACAGAGGCGTCTCCGCCTTCCTCGTCCCGGCCGACACCCCCGGTCTGACCCGCCGCACCATCCACGGCAAGCTCGGTCTGCGCGGCCAGGCGACCGCCGAACTGGTGCTGGAGGATGTACGGATCCCGGCCTCCGCGCTGCTGGGCGAGGAGGGGAAGGGCTTCTCGGTCGCCATGTCGGCCCTGGCCAAGGGGCGGATGTCGGTGGCGGCGGGCTGCGTCGGGATCGCCCAGGCCGCGCTGGACGTGGCCGTGCGCTACGCGGGCGAGCGCGAGCAGTTCGGGAAGACCATCGCCCACCACCAGCTCGTCCAGGAGCTGCTCAGCGACATCGCCGTCGACGTGGACGCGGCCCGGCTGCTGACCTGGCGGGTCGCCGACCTGATCGACCGTGGCCTGCCCTTCGCCACCGAGTCCTCCAAGGCCAAGCTCTTCGCCTCGGAGGCGGCCGTCCGCGCCGCGAACAACGCCCTCCAGGTCTTCGGCGGCTACGGCTACATCGACGAGTACCCGGCGGGCAAACTGCTGCGCGACGCCCGGGTGATGACCCTCTACGAGGGCACCAGCCAGATCCAGAAACTGGTCATCGGGCGGGCGCTGACAGGGGTTTCGGCGTTCTGAGCCCCTGGGCTTCTGAGTACGTCGCTGAGTACTTCGGCGGATGTGGCGGCGGTCGCGTCCGCCGATTCTTGTCCCATGAGTGAGACACCGGGCAAGCAGCAGAACACGGCGGCCTTCTACGGCCAGGCCGTCGCATCCTTCTCCGTCGCCATGGCCGCCACGGCCATCGGGATCTTCCGCCTCGACGCCGACGCCTGGGTTCGGGCCTTCCTCGCGATCGCCGTCCTGTACCTCGTCACGTCCTCGTTCACCCTCGCCAAGGTGATCCGGGATCGCCAGGACTCGGCGGCACGCGCGTACGACCCCTTCCAGAAGCTCTGACCGGGCGCACTAAGCGCCCGCTCAGTTTCGGCGGTATGGTGTGGGTCGTGTCGGTGGAGAGGGGCCTGTGATGAGTACGGCGGAGGAGACGACCGGCGGCGAGACGTCGGCGTGGGGCGAGGTGACGCCCGACGCGGCCCGGCGGCTGCTCGTCGCCGCGGTGGAGGCCTTCGCCGAGCGGGGGTACCACGCCACGACGACCCGTGACATCGCGGGCCGCGCGGGTATGAGCCCGGCCGCGCTCTACATCCACTACAAGACCAAGGAAGAACTCCTCCACCGCATCAGCA
Organism: Streptomyces sp. NPDC032822; assembly: GCF_055578825.1. Classification (NCBI taxonomy): domain Bacteria; kingdom Bacillati; phylum Actinomycetota; class Actinomycetes; order Kitasatosporales; family Streptomycetaceae; genus Streptomyces; species Streptomyces sp. NPDC032822. Next base: position 129,562 of record NZ_JBVIOL010000016.1, read on the forward strand.
GGATCGGCCACGAGAAGGCCGTGGACATCCTGCGCGTGGCGGCCCGGGGCGAGGGCAGCGCCGCCGAGCGGCTCGCCGACGCGGTCGGCTCCTTCGTCCGCTGGCACGCGGGCGGCCGTACCACCGCGCGGGTCGTGCAGTACGAACTCGACTCGCTCGGCCCGGACGCCCGCGCCGAGATCCTCGCGCTCCGCCGGCAGTGCGACGCCGAGGTGCGCGGGATCATCGAGGACGGCGTGGAGAACGGCGAGTTCGACGTCCTGGACGTCCAGGGGAGCACCCTCGCGGTGCTCTCCCTGTGCATCGACGTGGCCCGCTGGTTCAACGTGACGGGCCCCCGCACACCCGACGAGGTCGGCGCGCTGTACGCCGACCTCGTGCTGCGGATGGTCGGGGCGAAGCAGTCCCCGCGGGGACTGCCGACGGCCCCCGGGGCTCAGAAGTAGTAGCGGGACACTGACTCGGCCACGCACACCGGCTTGTCGCCGCCCTCGCGCTCCACGGTGAACGCGACGCTGACCTGTACGCCGCCCGGCACGTCGTCGGCGCCGGTGATCGTGGCGGTGGCGCGCAGCCGGGAGCCGACCGGCACCGGGGCGGGGAAACGGACCTTGTTCGTCCCGTAGTTGACGCCCATCCTCACGTCCTCGACCTTGATCAGCTGCGGGCCGAAGAGCGGCAGCAGCGACAGGGTGAGATAGCCGTGCGCGATGGTCGTGCCGAACGGGCCCGCGGCGGCCTTCTCCGGATCCACGTGGATCCACTGGTGGTCGCCGGTCGCCTCCGCGAACAGGTCGATCCGCTTCTGGTCGACCTCCAGCCAGTCGGTGTGCCCCAGCTGCTCGCCCACCGCCGCCTTCAGGTCGTCGGCGGACGTGAAGATCCTCGGCTCTGCCATGGTCCCGGCCTCTCGCGTCACGAAGTCTGCCCAGTCATTTCTAAGCGACTGCTTAGCATGGTCGGCCCGGCACGTCATGTCAACGGACCGGGGCGCGGGCCGGGTGGGTAGGGTGCGAGGGGTGCCCCAGATTCCCGAGAAGATCCACGAACTCACGGTCGGCCAGCTCGCCGCCCGCAGCGGCGCCGCCGTCTCCGCCCTGCACTTCTACGAGTCCAAGGGCCTGATCAGCAGCCGCCGCACCACGGGCAACCAACGCCGCTACTCCCGTGACGCCCTGCGCCGGGTCGCCTTCGTACGGGCCGCCCAGCGCGTCGGGATCCCGCTCGCCACGATCCGTGACGCCCTCGCCGAACTGCCCGAGGAGCGCACCCCCACCCGTGAGGACTGGGCCCACCTCTCCGAGGCCTGGCGCTCCGAACTCGACGAACGCATCAAGCAGCTCAACCGCCTGCGCGACCACCTCACGGACTGCATCGGCTGCGGCTGCCTGTCGCTGGACACCTGTGTCCTGTCCAACCCGGACGACGTGTTCGGCGACCGCCTCACGGGGTCGAGGCTGCTGGCGGAACAGCGCAAGGACCGGCCCGCGTAGAGACCGGGCCGCGCAGAGACCGGGCCGCGCAGAGACCGGGCCGGTTCGAGCGGGTCGGCGTCGGGATGCCCGTGGACGGTCGGTGCTTCGGCGGTGAGGCGGAGCACCGGCATCGGGGCTTCTCGGGATCCGCGGACAGGGCGCGTCGCCTCCCCCTGTCCGCGGCGGGAAGGTGGAGTGAACGGATCAACCGCTGCCGACCTCACCGCTTTCCGTCGCGACCGCGACCAACTGGGCGTTGGACACGGCCCGTTGCCCGTCCGGCAGGAACAGGGTGTCCTCCAGGCCGATGCGGGTCGCGAGCCCGAGGCGTCCGGCCAGCCGCAGCACCGGCCACGCGCCGCCGTCCTCGCCGTGCAGCAGCACCGGGCGGCCGTGCGCGGAACCCAGGTCCGCCAGCAGCGCACGCGCGGTGTCCTCGGCCGTCCCGGCGACCGGGTCCGTCACCTCCGCGAGCACCCGCAGCACCTTCGGGCCGAGCGGCGACACGGCGAACCCGGCCGCCGCGTCCGTGCCCGACCAGATGCCGGCCTCCACCCCCACTCCGCGGGCGATCAGCGCGGCGGCCAGCTCCTCGGCGCCCGGCTCGTGCCAGTTGACCGAGGCGTGGTCGGGCAGCACGGTCCAGCCGCGGACGCGCTCCAGGCGGGCCGCGGGATCCGGCTCGGCCCAGGCGCCCGTGGTCACACCGACCGGCACCGGCACCCGGGCACGGATCGCCTCGACGGTGGCCGCGACCACACGCGGAGAGAGGGTGTCCTGACCGCAGGGCGTCTTGGGGTGGACATGGACATCGGTGGCACCGGCCGCGACGGCCTCGGCCGCGGAGTCGGCCAACGCCCGCGGCGTGAGCGGCACCATCGCGCCGTCGGCGGCCCCACGGGGCCCGTTCAGACACACCTGCACCATGCCCCGATGGTGCCAGTCACCACTGACAACGGCCCGGCGGCCGTAGGAAAAGGGCGGCCCAAGAGAAAGATGGATGGGGGAAAGACCGGACAAAACAGGGGTGCGGCATCCCCGGCGCACCCCCGCAGGCACACTTCCTAGGCTCGCTCCGGCCCGTTCGGTCAGGCCGACACGAGCAACCGTCCGCGCCTGGCGTCCGCCAGGGCCTCGGCTGTGAGGACGGGCCGCGGGACAAGGATTCCGCAGTCCGTGCAGACCGGACCTGTCGAGGGTTCGTGGTTCAGTTCGTACGTCCAGACGAGGCGTTCCCCGCCGCACGCCGGGCACTCCGCCCCCGGCTCCCGCTCCAGCGCGGAGATCAGCCGGCGCAGCACCTCCGCCAGTGACTCGTGCGGGTGGACCCGTGGGTCGTCGCACCAGGCGACTCCGAAGCCGCCCCAGGTCAGGCGGTGCCAGTCGTCCACGGTGCCGGGCCTGCGCAGCCCGTCGTGCTTCTCCTTCTTGCGCCGCTCGGCGAAGTCGACCTCGTAGGCCAGCCAGACCGAACGCGCCTCTTCCAGTTCCTCCAGTGCGGCCACGAGCCGCGCTGGGTCGGGGGACCGGTCCTCGGGACCGAATCCGGCCCGGGAGCACAGGTGGTCCCAGGTGGCCCTGTGCCCGTAAGGGGCGAACCGTTCAAGGCACTTGCGCAGTGAGTACCGCCGAAGTGCCAGATCGCACCGCGGGTCGCGCACCTGTCTCGCCAGACTCCGAAAACCGGCCATCGCCCTGCACCTCCGTCACACCTGCACCTGTACTTCGGTCACTTCGGCGTCGTCGTAGGGACGTCGTCGAATAGACGTATCGACAAGCGATTCGGCTCCATCCGATTTCCGATGACCCTCATCACCGGTGGTACCGACTCGTAAAAGTGACGCATGCTCACCTTCCATCTCGGGGATACCGGCGGTAACGTCCGGCCAACCCCCCTCGGCAGGAGCTGCCATGCCACGGCGCACCTCACGCACCGCACTCGACAGACTGAGAACTCCCGACAGATACCCCGGGTTCCTGAAGACCGCTTCCGTATGCGTACTGATCGCAGGTCTTCTCTCCCCGCTCACCCAGGCGGTCGCGGTGGCGGACACCGCGGCGGTCGAGGCGGTCGCGGCGAACGACTACTGCGGCGGCCGGTGTTCCGACATCCTGCCGCCCGGCCAGAACGGCAACGCCACCCTCGCGCAGATCCTGCTCAACCAGGCCTTCGGCAGCCAGCCCGAGCACGCCGAGGACCAGCTCGGCCCCTACGCCAACCTGGCCAAGGGCTATCCCGCGCTCACCAACGCCACCATCAACAACTTCTTCAACGACGCGTCGTTCGGGGTCGCAGCCGATCAAGTCGCCTCCACGGTCAAGCCCGCCGGTCGCAGCGACGTGACGATCGTCCGTGACAAGAAGACGGGCGTACCGCACATCACCGGTACCACCAGATACGGCACGGAGTTCGGTGCCGGCTATGCGGCAGCCCAGGACCGGCTGTGGCTCATGGACGTCTTCCGCCACGTCGGACGGGGTCAGCTGACCCCCTTCGCCGGCGGCGACCCCTCCAACCAGGGCCTGGAACAGCAGTTCTGGCGCACCGCCCCGTACACCGAGGCCGACCTCCAGGCCCAGATCGACAACGCGGTCGCGTCGGCCGGCACCCGCGGCACCCAGGCCCTCGCCGACGTCAACGCCTACGTCGCCGGCATCAACGCCTACATCGACGCCTCCGACAGCGGTCGCTACTTCCCCGGCGAGTACGTCCTGACCGGCCACAAGGACTCGGTCACCAACGCCGGCACGATCGACCACTTCAAGTCCACCGACCTGGTCGCGCTGGCCTCCGTGATCGGCGCGCTCTTCGGGTCCGGGGGCGGCGGCGAGGTCAACAACGCGCTGTCGCTGCTCGCCGCGCAGCAGAAGTACGGGGTGACGGAGGGCACCGAGGTCTGGGAGTCCTTCCGCGAACGCAACGACCCCGAGGCGGTCCTCACCGTCCACGACGGCAGCTTCCCGTACGCCACCAAGCCCGCCGACCCCCAGGGCGAGGCGCTGCCCGACGCCGGCTCGGTCGCCGAGGAACCACTCGTCCACGACCGCACCGGCAGCGCGGCCACGGCCACTGCCGCCACGACGTCGGGCACGGTCGCCGCCTCGGCCGCCAGTTCCGCGAAACGGGGCATGTCCAACGCCCTCGTGGTCAGCGGCGAGCACACCGCGAGCGGCAACCCGATCGCCGTGTTCGGCCCGCAGACCGGTTACTTCGCCCCGCAGCTGCTTATGCTCCAGGAGATCCAGGGCCCCGGCCTCAGCGCCCGGGGCGCCTCCTTCGCGGGCCTGAGCATGTACGTCGAACTCGGCCGCGGCCAGGACTACGCGTGGAGCGCCACCACCTCCGGCCAGGACATCATCGACTCCTATGCCGTCGAGCTGTGCCAGGACGACTACCACTACCTCTACCGCGGCACCTGCACCGCGATGGAGAAGATCGAGCAGAAGAACGCCTGGACCCCGACCACGGCCGACGGCACCGCGGCCGGCTCGTACACGATGCGCGTGTGGCGCACGGAGTACGGCCCCGTGGAGTACCGGGCGACGGTCGGCGGCAAGAAGGTCGCCTACACCTCCCTGCGCTCCTCCTACATGCACGAGGCCGACTCGATCATCGGCTTCCAGATGCTGAACGACCCCGACTACGTGAAGAGCCCCGAGACCTTCCAGAGCGCGGTGCAGCACATCAACTACACCTTCAACTGGTTCTACGCCGACTCCGAGCACACCGCGTACTACAACAGCGGGGACAACCCGGTGCGCGCGAGTGGCGTCGACGCCGAGTTCCCGGTGTGGGCGCGGCCGGCGTACGAGTGGCGGGGCTGGGACCCGACGACGAACACGGCCGACTACACGCCGGCCTCGGCCCACCCCCACTCGATCGACCAGGACTACTACGTCTCCTGGAACAACAAGCAGGCCAGGGACTACACGACCGCGTCCTGGGGGGACGGCTCGGTGCACCGCGGCAACCTCCTCGACGACCGGGTGAAGAAACTGGTCGCCGCGGGCGGGGTCACCCGGGCCGCGCTGGTGAAGGCCATGGCCGACGCCGGACTCGCCGACCTCAGGGCCGAGGACGTGCTGCCGGACCTCCTGAAGGTGGTCACCAGCTCCGCGGTGACCGACTCGACGGCCGCCGCGGCGGTGAGCAAGCTCCAGGCGTGGATCACGGCGGGCGCCAAGCGCACCGAGACGTCGGCCGGTTCGAAGGCGTACGCCAACGCGGACGCGATCCGCATCCTGGACGCGTGGTGGCCCCGGCTGGTGAAGGCCGAGTTCGAACCGGGCCTCGGCACCGACCTGTACACGGCCATCACCGCCAACCTGCCCGTCGACGAGGCCCCGTCGGCCGCCCACGGCCCCACCGGCGCCCATGCGGGAAGCTCCTTCCAGTACGGCTGGTGGAGCTATGTCGACAAGGACATCAGGTCCGTGCTGGGAGAGTCGGTCCAGGGGCCGCTCGCCCAGGAGTACTGCGGCGGCGGCAGCCTCACGGCCTGCAGGGCCACTCTCATCAGCACACTGAAGGAGGCGGCCGGCAGGACCGCGGCCCAGGTCTACCCCGGTGACGACCTGTGCTCGGCGGGCGACCAGTGGTGTGCCGACTCGATCGTCCAGCGCACGCTGGGCGGCATCAAGCACCACAACGTCAGCTGGCAGAACCGGCCGACCTTCCAGCAGGTCGTGGAGTTCTCCTCGCACCGGTAGAGCCCGGGAGGGCGCCAGCCGCGGCGGCGGGCCGGACATCCGGTCCGCCGCCGTCACGCGCCGAGGCGGCTCAGCGGATCCGCCCCGCCGCCACCACCAGCTGCGCCAACTCCCGGTGCGTGATGTCGCAGTGCGCGCCGGAGGGCGCCTTGCCGCGCCGGACCACCTCGGCCGCGTCCACGTTCACGCACCCCGTCAGGGGCAGCTCCGCGCGCAACGCGGCGGCGAGCGCGAACGTCCGGGTGTCCGGCACCGCCTGGAGGCCGCCGTACCCCATCGCACCCCACCTGGACCGCAGGGACCGCCCGACGTCGATGCCCGCGGCGTCCCGCTCGTCGCCCGCGGTGGCGTCCCGGTCGCTGCCAGCCATCCGCGAGGCCAGCGGGTAGATGGATCCGAGAGCCGAGTCGTGGTGCGAGTGACAGCACACCAAGGGGCCGTCGATCCGGAGCTGCTGTCCCTGGAGCACGCCTCCCGCGCGCGGGTCGTGCGGCAGTCGGGCCGCGAACGCGTAGTGCGAGAAGGCCCCTTGGAGCAGCGTCACCGACTTCACCGTGCGCACGCCCTCCGGCAGCCCGCGCAGCGCGAACGACACCAGTCGGGCGCCGAAGCTGTGGCCCACCAAGTGTACCCGCACCTTCGGTGCCTTCGCGGACAACTGGCCGATCACCCGGCCCAGTCCGCGCTCGCCGACGGTTCCCGCGCGCCGCTTCATGGCGTAGTACGTCGCCTGCCGCAGCAGTTCGTGCGCGCCCTCCCACGGGTTGGGCAGCGAGAACCCCGCCGTCTCGCCCGGGGATTCCAGCTCGGCCAGCGCGCGGGCGAACTCCTCGCAGACCAGCGCCGTGGACCCCGCGAACATCACCGGCTCGTCCTGCGGCACGCCCTCGGCGAGGGTGTCGGCCGCGAACAGGGCCTGCGGCCCCGGCGGCACCACGTCCACCAGCAGTCGCACCAGCCGCCCGAACTCCTCCAACTCGCTCTCCTCGGGCGGCTGCTGGTCCAGCATCCGGGCGATCTGGTCGATGACGGTCGCCCGCCCGGGGAACGTCTCCAGCAGGGCGTGCCGGGTGTCCTTGTCGAGCACCGGACGCGGGGGCGGCTCGGCGGCCACGGCCCGCGGGAAGTCGGGGATCGGCTCGTCCGAGAACCGCATCGACGGCCAGACCACACCGACGTACCCGAGCTTCGCCGCCGGGGCGAGCGCCGGGATCGGCTCGAAGAAACGGCTGTAGAGCGCGGTCGCCCCCGAGCGGTCGCTGTTCCAGCCGTGTGCGAAGACGACGAGGTCACGCACGCCGTACTCCGCGACCCCGGCGAACAGCCGGTCCCGCCTCCCGCCGTCCGTGTCCCCGTCGGCGTCGAAGGTGAGCTCCCAGTACGGAGTCACACTCATTGCCGGATGCGCCATGGCAGGCCCCCTTGTCCCCCGAAGCAGTGCGATGTGCGCGTATCGTCCTGCTATCGACGGGAGTTGGCCATACGCCGTGACTCATTCGGGTGAGTCGTCGCCCACCTGAGCGCCCTCACCGGTACGCGAGGTACCCGCGCCGCACCCTCCGGAACGCCGTCAGCTCCTCCCGCCAGCCCGCCATCACCTCGTCGGCGCCCGCCCCCGCGTCGATCGCCGTACGCACCAGCGTGGAACCGGTGAGCTTGTCGATCCAGTTGTCCGGGCGCCAGGCGAAGCCGCTCCACGTCCTCCTGGCGGTCACCAGGAGCGCGATCCCGGTGTGTACGGGGTCGTAGGCGTCCCGGTCGTGCACATGGACCTGCACGCCGCCGATGGTCTTCCCCTGGAACTTGGAGAAGGTGGGCGCGAAGTACGCCTCTCTGAAGTGCACGCCGGGCAGCCCGAGTTCGTTGGCCGCCCCGGCCCACCGCCCGTCGAGGCCCTCGGCGCCGAGCAGTTCGAAGGGGCGGGTCGTCCCGCGCCCCTCCGACAGGTTCGTCCCCTCGAAGAGACACGTCCCCGAGTACGCCAGCGCGGTCTCCGGGGTCGGCATGTTCGGGCTCGGCGGCACCCAGGGCAGCCCCGAGCTCTCGAACCAGGCGGACCGCTTCCACCCGCTCATCAGTACGGCGTCCAGTTCCACCGGTGTGGCCAGGAACTCCCCGTTGAACAGCCGGGCCAGCTCCACGACCGTCATCCCGTGCGCCTGCGCGATCGGCTGCCGCCCGACGAAGGTCGCGAACTCCTTGTGCAGGACCGGCCCGAGGGCCGCCCGGCCGGTCACCGGATTGGGCCGGTCCAGGACCACGAACCGCTTCCCGGCCAGCTGCGCGGCCTCCATGCAGTCGTACAGCGTCCAGATGTACGTGTAGAAGCGCGCGCCGACGTCCTGGATGTCGAAGACGACGGTGTCGACGCCGGACGCGGTGAAGACGTCGGCGAGCGGACGGCCGCTCTTCAGATACGTGTCGTAGACCGGCAGGCCGGTCGCCGGGTCGTCGTAGCGGCCCTCGGAGCCGCCCGCCTGCGCGGTGCCCCGGAAGCCGTGCTCGGGGCCGAAGACGGCCACCAGGTCCACCCGGTCGTCGGCGTGCATGACATCCACGACGTGGCGCACGTCCCGGGTGACGCCGGTCGGGTTGGTGACGACGCCGACGCGCTGCCCGGCGAGCGGGGCGTAGCCGTCGGCGGCCAGCCGCTCGAAACCGGTCCGCAGGCGACGCCCGGCCGTCCCGGCCGCACCGTCCGTCCCGCCCGCACCGGCCGCCGCCGCGGGGGGCGCGGAGCCCGTCGTCACGGCTGCGGCGGTGGCATACAGCAGGCCTCGTCTGGACAGCTTCATGCGGTGACCTCCGGGATCGCGACGGGTGGCACGGCCACGCACGCTAGCGCGCACCCGGGCCGTACGGAACGAACCGGACCGGGCCGGCGCCCGACACCCCTTCCACCGCTACATACCGACCGGTTAGTCTGACGGGAACGGGGGCAGAGCCGAATCGCGTCGTGTCGAAGGAGACCGATGGTGGAAGCCGTGCAGGATGCCGGAGTCGTCGTCACCGGAGCGGGGGGCGGCATCGGAGCCGCGCTGGCCCGCCGCTTCGCCGCCGAGGGGGCCCGGGTCGTCGTCAACGACCTGGATGCCGACCGGGCGAAGACCGTCGCCGAGGAGATCGGCGGCATCGCCGTCCCGGGCGACGCCTCCGCGATCGTCGGCGAGGCGCGGGAGGCACTCGGCGGCACGGTCGACGTGTACTGCGCCAACGCGGGACTCGCCTCGGGCGGCTCGGAAGCGGCCGACGAGCAGGTCTGGGCGCGGGCCTGGGACGTCAACGTCATGGCACACGTCCGCGCCGCCCACGAACTGCTCCCGGACTGGCTGGAGCGCGGCAGCGGCCGTTTCGTCTCCACGGTCTCGGCCGCCGGACTGCTCACCATGATCGGCGCCGCGCCCTACAGCGTCACCAAGCACGGCGCGTACGCCTTCGCCGAATGGCTCTCGCTGACGTACCGGCACCGCGGTCTGAAGGTCCACGCGATCTGTCCGCAGGGCGTGCGCACCGACATGCTGGCCGCCACCGGCAGCGCCGGCGACCTGGTGCTCCAGCCGACCGCCATCGCCCCGGAAGCGGTGGCGGACGCCCTCTTCAAGGGCATCGAGGAGGACCGTTTCCTGATCCTGCCGCACCCCGAGGTCGCCGGGTACTACACGGCCAGGGCCGCCGAGCCCGACGGCTGGCTGACGAACATGAACCACCTCCAGCAGAAGTGGGAGGCGACCCGGTGACCGGCTCCGACTCCGATTCCCGCTACGCGGCCCGGCCCTGGCTGGCCCTGCTCGACGACGCCCAGCGCGCGCCCATGGAACCGGCCGGCTCCCTGGTCCACGCCCTGCGCCGGGCCGTCGACGAGAGCCCGGACCGCCCCTTCCTCGCCTACTTCGACGGCCGTCTCACCTACCGCGAGGTCGACGAGCTGAGCGACTCCGTCGCCGGGCACCTCGCCGCCCGCGGCCTGGAGCGCGGCGACCGGGTGGCGGTCCTGCTGCAGAACTCCCCGCACTTCGTGCTCGCCCTGCTCGGCGCCTGGAAGGCGGGCGCGATCGTGGTGCCCGTCAACCCCATGTACAAGTCGGGGGAGGTCGGGCACGTCCTGCGGGACGGCGAGGTGGCCGCACTGGTCTGCTCGGACCGCGCCTGGGAGTCGTATCTGCGCGAGACTGCCGCCGACTCGCCCGTACGGATCGTGCTCACCGGCTGCGAACTGGACTTCCAGGACCGCGGGGACGCCCGCGTGCTCACCTTCGAACGGCTCCCGAAGGCCCCGGACGCCGACGACCTCACGGCCGTCGCCCGCGCCGGTCACAAGGCACCCGAGGACCGCGATCCGGCCCCCGCCGACATCGCCCTCATCAGCTACACCTCCGGCACCAGCGGCGCCCCCAAGGGCGCCACCAACACGCACGGCAACATCATGTACAACGCCGAGCGGCAGCGGACCGGCCTCGGCCTGCCCGAGGCACCCGTCTACTTCGCGATGGCGCCGCTGTTCCACATCACCGGCATGGTCTGCCAGCTGGGCGCCTGCCTGAACAGCGCGGGCACGCTCGTCCTGGCGTACCGCTTCGAGGCGGGCGTCGTCCTGGACGCCTTCGCCGAGCACCGCCCGCAGTACACGGTCGGTCCCTCCACCGCCTTCATGGCGCTGGCCGCCCACCCGGACGTCACCCCGGGCCACTTCGCGTCCTTCGTGAACATCTCCTCGGGCGGCGCCCCGCTGCCGCCCGCCCTGGTGGAGAAGTTCCGGGCGGGCTTCGGGCCGTACATCCGCAACGGCTACGGCCTCACCGAGTGCACCGCCCCCTGCGCGTCCGTACCGCCCTCCCTGGAGGCCCCTGTCGACCCGGTCTCCGGGACACTCGCGGTGGGCGCGCCCGGCCCCGACACGATCGTCCGGATCGTCGACGAGCAGGGCGCCGAGGTGCCCTTCGGGGAACAGGGCGAGATCCTCGTACGAGGTCCGCAGGTCGTCCCCGGTTACTGGCGGCGCCCCGACGCCACCGCCGAGACCTTCCCGGACGGCGAGCTGCGCACCGGGGACATCGGTTTCATGGACCCCCAGGGCTGGCTCTACGTCGTCGACCGCAAGAAGGACATGATCAACGCCTCCGGCTTCAAGGTGTGGCCGCGCGAGGTCGAGGACGTGCTCTACACCCACCCGGCGGTACGCGAGGCGGCCGTCGTCGGGGTGCCCGACGGATACCGGGGGGAGACCGTCAAGGCGTACATCAGCCTCCGTCCGGGCTCCGACACGGACCCCGATGCGCTCGCCGCGTACTGCAAGGAGAGACTGGCCGCCTACAAATACCCGCGGCAGGTGGAGATCCTGCCCGACTTGCCGAAGACGGCGAGTGGGAAGATCCTCCGGCGGGAACTGCGCACCCGCGCGCACGATTCGAAGTAGCAATCGGAAAGGCAGGTGGCGGAAGTGCCCAGGACGACGGACGGTGACGGGCCTCCCGTACCGCAACGGCTCCTTGCCGCCGCCACCCGGCTCTTCGCCGAGCAGGGCTACGACCGCACCTCGGTGCAGGAGATCGTCGAGGCGGCCGGTGTCACCAAGGGAGCGCTGTACCACTACTTCGGCTCCAAGGACGACCTCCTGCACGAGGTGTACGCGCGCGTGCTGCGCGTCCAGCAGGAGAGACTCGACGCGTTCGCGAACGCCGACGAACCCATCGACAAGCGCCTCAGGGGGGCGGCGGCCGACGTCGTCGTCACGACCATCGACAACCTCGACGACGCGTCGATCTTCTTCCGCTCGATGCACCACCTGAGCCCCGAGAAGAACAAGCAGGTGCGGGCCGAGCGCCGGCGGTACCACGAACGCTTCCGGGCCCTCGTCGAGGAGGGCCAGGAGGCGGGGGTCTTCTCGAAGGCGACCCCGGCCGACCTGGTCGTGGACTACCACTTCGGGTCGGTCCACCACCTGTCCACCTGGTACCGCCCCGACGGCTCGATGAGCCCCCAGGAGGTCGCCGACCACCTCGCGGACATGCTGCTGCGGGCGCTGCGGCCGTAGGGCGCGCACGGGTAAGGGGCGGTCGCCATGGCGACCGCCCCTTACCCGTCCCCTCACCGGTACGTCGTCACCCTCACAGGTACTTCTTCAGCTCCCGGCGGGCCAGCGACCGCTGGTGCACCTCGTCCGGCCCGTCGGCGATCATCAGGGTCCGGGCGCCGGCGTAGAGCTCGGCGAGCGGGAAGTCCTGGCTGACCCCGCCCGCGCCGTGCAACTGGATGGCCCGGTCGATGATGTCGACGACCGCGCGCGGAGTGGCGATCTTGATGGCCTGGATCTCCGCGTGGGCGCCCCGGTTGCCGACCGTGTCCATCAGCCAGGCAGTCTTCAGCACCAGCAGCCGCAGCTGCTCCACGGTGACCCGCGCGTCGGCGATCCAGTTGTGGACCACGCCCTGCTGGGCCAGCTCCTTGCCGAAGGCCGTACGGGACACCGCGCGTCGGCACATCAGCTCGATCGCCCGCTCGGCCATGCCGATCAGCCGCATGCAGTGGTGGATCCGGCCGGGACCGAGCCGGGCCTGCGCGATGGCGAAGCCGCCGCCCTCCTCGCCGATCAGGTGCGACACCGGCACGCGCGCGTGGTCGAAGACCACCTCGGCGTGGCCGCCGTGGGAGTGGTCCTCGTAGCCGAACACCCGCATGGCGCGCCTGACCGTGACCCCCGGGGTGTCGCGGGGGACGAGCACCATGGACTGCTGACGGCGGATGTCGTCGCCGTCGGGGTCCGTCTTGCCCATCACGATGAAGATCGCGCAGTCCGGGTTCATCGCCCCGGAGATGTACCACTTGCGGCCCGTGATGACGTAGTCGTCACCGTCGCGCTCGATGTGCGTGGTGATGTTCGTCGCGTCGGAGGAGGCCACCTCCGGCTCGGTCATCGCGAACGCCGAGCGGATCTCCCCGGCGAGCAGCGGCTCCAGCCACTGCTTCCGCTGCCGCTCGTCGCCGAACTGGCTCAGCACCTCCATGTTGCCGGTGTCCGGCGCCGCGCAGTTCAGCGCGGTGGGCGCCAACTGCGGGGAGCGGCCGGTGATCTCGGCGAGCGGGGCGTACTGGAGGTTGGTCAGTCCGGCGCCGTACTCCGAGTCGGGGAGGAAGAGGTTCCACAGGCCCTGCCTGCGGGCTTCGGCCTTCAACTCCCCGACGACGGCCGGGGTGTCCCACGGCGAGGCCAGGGCGGCGCGCTGCTCCTCGGCGACGGCCTCGGCCGGGTAGACGTACTCGTCCATGAAGGCGAGCAGCTTGGCGCGCAGTTCCTCGGTGCGTGCGTCGAACGCGAAGTCCATGTTCTGTCAGCCTTCCTGAAGAGTGGTCAGGCCGTGCCCGATGAAGACGGGGACCAGGTCACCGATGCGGTCGAAGCCCTGGCCGACCGTCTGGCCCAGGGTGTAGCGGTAGTGGATGCCCTCCAGGATCACGGCGAGCTTGAACCAGGCGAACGCCGTGTACCAGGAGACCGCGGACACATCGCGTCCCGAGCGCCGCGCGTACCGCTCGATCAGCTCGGCCGGGCTCGGGTGCCCGGGGGCCTCGGCGGTGGTGGACACGGGGGAGTCGGGCATGCCGAGCGGCAGGCTGTACATCACCAGCAGTCCGAGGTCGGTGAGCGGGTCGCCGAGCGTCGACATCTCCCAGTCGAGGATCGCGTTGATCTTGTCGTCGTCGCCGATCAGGACGTTGTCGAGCCGGTAGTCGCCGTGTACGACGGCCGGGGCGGGGGAGACGGGCAGTCGTCGGCCGAGGGCCGCGTGCAGTTCGTCGATGCCGGCCAGTTCGCGGTTGCGGGAGGCGTCCAGCTGCTTGCCCCAGCGCCGCAGCTGGCGGTCCAGGAAGCCCTCCGGGCGGCCGAAGTCGCCGAGGCCCACCTCGGCAGGGTCCACCGCGTGCAGCTCCACGAGCGTGTCCACCAGGGCCAGGACGGCCCCCCGGGTGCGCTCCGGACCGAGCGGGGCGAGCTGGTCCGCCGTACGGAACGGCGTTCCCGCCACGAACTCCATGACGTAGAAGGGCGACCCGAGGACCTCTCTGTCTTCCTCGGACTCGCACAGCAGCACCGGGCGCGGCACCGGCACGTTCGTCGGGTGCAGTGCGCTGATCACCCGGTGCTCGCGCTTCATGTCGTGCGCGGTGGCGAGGACATGGCCGAGCGGGGGCCGTCTGACGACCCACTGGGAGGTGCCGTCGGACACCGCGTAGGTGAGGTTCGACCGTCCGCCCTCGATCAGCCGGCCGGTCAGCGGGCCGTGCACCAGGCCGGGGCGCTCACGGTCGAGCAGGCCGCGGAGCCGGTCGAGATCGAGTCCGGGCGGGTGGTCGGGGCTCATCAATGCTCCTACGGACGGGTGAACACGACGCGACCAATGATGCCGACCGGTCGGTATGTCGTCCAGTGGGTGGGCCCAACGTGATCGGGGCCACGGTCGGAGCCACGATAGGCCGACAGCTCCCCGCGCGGGACCGCGGGGAGCTGTCGTGGGTGTCTTCTCGGTGCCTTCCCGGCGCCGGGGCAGGGCCTGCCTGGGGTCAGTGGTCGTCCCAGTGGCCGTCGTGCTGGGCGTGCCGGTGGCCGTCGTGGAGGTAGTCCACGTGGTCGCCGTGCAGGACGCTCTCGTGCCCGCAGTCCTGGCCGTGCCGGTGGTCGTGCCCCTCGTGGGAGACGTGCCCGGCGGCTTCGCACTCGTCCCAGTGGCCGCTGTGCTCGCGGTGCAGGTGCCCGTCGTGCGCGTAGTCGACATGGTCGCCGTGCGGGACCTCGGCGTGGCCGCAGTCCGGGCTGTGCGTGTGCGTGTGGGAGGCGTGTTCCTGGTGGAGGGTGGTCATGGTGCTCTCGCCTTCGAGCGTGCGGGTGCTGATGTCGGATGACGTCGGACAGGCTGCCACGCGAACGCCGCGTATCGGGTGATTCCGTCCTGCGTGGCGTCCGGGGCCCTGCGTGGGGCGGGCCCGGGAAAACCGTCACCTACTGACGGTAGGACGGCAGCGGGCCGCTCGCCCGTCCGGACCTGCCCCTGGAGACCGGACGGCCCTGGAGGAGCGGCACCGGCCCCGGAAGGCGGTCTAGAGGACCAGCACCGCCGCGCACACCGCGAGCGCCACCGTGAGCAGGGCCCCCGCCGTCGCGTGCCGGGGGGTGAGCGCGGACGGGCTGTTCGTCGCGGACAGGGCACGGATGCGGCGGTGGGCGACCAGCAGGAAGGCCAGCCAGAGCGTGCAGCACAGCGCGCTGACGGTGATCCCGGCCGCCGAGGGCCCGCCGTGCAGCGTGGACTTCAGGGCGAGCAGCGCGGCGGCGGTGCTGGACAGCGTCGTACGCCGCCAGGCGAGCCGGGTCCGCTCGGGCTGCAGCCCGGGGTCCCGGTCCGGGACCTCCGGGACGACCGCCCCGCTCACCCCTCCCACCCGAAGAGCACCACGACGACCATCGCGACGGCCACCACCGTCACCGCGAGGCTCAGCAGGACCGGGAACCGGGACACCGGCAGGTCCTCGCCCCGGCGCATCGCCCGCTCGCAGCGGATCCAGTGGTTGACCGCCCGCAGGGAGCACAGCACGCCCGCCGCGAGCAGCGCGAGCGCCAGTCCGACCCGCCAGCCCCAGCGCAGATCCGGCAGGAACTGGTCCACCGCGAAGCCGCCGCCGATCAGCGCGAGCGCGGTGCGCAGCCAGGCCAGGAAGGTGCGCTCGTTCGCGAGCGAGAAGCGGTAGTCGGGGGTGCCGCCCTCCTGCCTGATCTCCTGGGGGGCGAACCACAGCCGGACGTTCCGTGCGAAACCGATCACGCAAGGGACCCTACCGGGGCACCGTCAGGGGCGTTGTCAGTGCTGCCCGCTAGCGTTCGGGGCATGGATGTTCCCACGTCACCGGCCGGGTGCGCGGAGCCCGGGCACGCCATCGCCCCCGCCGAGCACCTGCTCGACCTGCCCGGTTTCTGGCCTGCGTACCTCGGCCTCACCTGGGACGCGTTCGCGGGCGAGCCCGAGGCGTTCGGCGCGGACGCGGCGGACGTCGACGCGGCGGGGGAGGCGTTGTACGACGCGATGGAGGTGTGGCCCGCGTACCGCCTGCCGCTGCCGGGCGGGCACCTGCTGTGGATCGTGCACCGGAACCTCCCCGCCGACTCGGGCACGGACTACCTGCTCACCCACCCCGAGCAGCCCCGACAGACCCCGCTGGCGTCCGTCGAGGGCCGGGTCGCCGGGCCGCGGCTGTCCTGGCCGGACCTGGTCGCCGTCTGCGACGCGGCCCCGGCGGACGCCGCGGGCATATGCGATCCGGACCTGCGGCTGCTCCTGCTGCTTCCGGCGTTCGGTGACGCGGACACTCCGGTGGAGGAGGCGCTGGAGCGCATAGGCGGCGCACTGGTGGCCGCGGGCATGGCGGCGGAGACGGCTCCCGAGGCGGCCGAGCGACTCCTCGACCACCCTTCCCGGGAGAGCCCGTACTGGGCCGCCCCGGGCTCCAACCCCCTCAGCGGGAGCACCCACACACCCGGCCCGGTCCGCCGGATCCTGCTCGGCGACTGAGCCCGGGCCGGGACACCGACCCGGCCGGTCGACCGGCCGGCCTCAGCCCGCCGACCGACCCGTCCGCCGACCGACAGTTCCCAGCCCGCCGACAGTTCCGTCCGCCGGCAGTTCTCAGTCCGCAGACCGAAAGGCCCGCAGCCGCTCGTACGCTTCCAGCCCGTCGGGCACCCACTCCCACTCCGTCAGCCGCCGCCGCACCTCCTCCTCCGGCAGGAAGCCGTACCAGGCCACCTCCTCGACCTGCGGGCTGACCGGCAGATCACAGCGGACCTCGTACACCGAGGACCACCAGGTCCGGCCGGCGCCGTCGTCGTAGAGGAACGTGAAGAGAGGGTCCGGGCGGGGGAGGCCGCTCACACCGAGTTCCTCCTCCGCCTCGCGCAGGGCCGCGTCGTCGTAGGACTCGCCCGCGCCGACCACCCCGCCGACGAACAGGTCGTACAGGGAGGGGAACACCAGCTTGGTGGGTGTGCGGCGGTGCACGAAGAGGCGGTCCTCGGCGTCCCGGGCCAGGACGAAGACGCAGCGGTGGCGCAGGCCCTTCGCATACGCCTCGCCGCGCGGTGACCGGCCGACGACCCGGTCGTTCTCGTCGACGATGTCGAGGATCTCGTCAGCAGCGCTCATGCCCCCATCCAAGCAGGGCACGGACCGGACCCGCGGGCCGCACGGGCCCCGTCGACCGGGCCGCGGGCTCCGCTCAGCCGGGCTGCAGGTTCCGCGCGCGCTCGGTCTGTGCGCACGGCAGCGCCGGGTGCATCCCGAGCAGCACGATGCCCACGACGATCGCCGCCAGCCCCGTCGCCTCCCAGGCCAGCGCGCCGGTGTCGGTCCGCAGCCGGTCGCCGAGGAAACCGACGCCGCAGATGATCCCGGCCAGCGGCTGCGCGGCGGTCAGGGCGGGCAGCGACATCCGCAGCGGAGCGGTCTCGAAGGCGCTCTGCACCAGGATCAGGCCGGTGAGGCCGAGCGCCAGCACGGCGTACGGCTGCCAGCCGGTCAGCACCTCCACGAGGCCGCCCTCGGAGAAACGCTGGCCGCTCACCCGGGTGAGCGCGTCCTGCACGCCGTACAGCAGACCGGCGGCCAGCGCGAGCAGTACCGGGCCGGAGCTCAGCCGCGCACGCTTGGCGTAGGTGGTGAGCAGCAGGGCGAGGCCGACCATCACGCCGATGATCAGCCAGTGGCGCAGGGGGTCGGTGACGTCGGTGCCGCCGCGCGGCTCGCCCGCCACGAGGAACGTGGTGACCCCGCCCGCGAGCAGGGCCAGGCCCGCCCAGCCCTGGCGGCCCAGCGGCTGCTTGCTCTGCTTGCGGGACAGGGCCAGGGCGAAGAGCAGGTTGGTGGCGAGGAGCGGTTCGACGACGGAGATCTCGCCCCGGCCGAGCGCGATGGCGCCGAGGACCATGCCGGCCACCATCAGTCCGATGCCGCCGAGCCAGCGCGGCACCCTCATCAGGTCCAGGAGCAGCCGGGGGGAGAGGAAGTCGCTCAGCGGGGCCCGGCGGGCGGCGTTCTGCTGGAGCACGAAGCCGAAGCCCAGACAGCAGGCCGCGCTCACGGCGAGAACAAGAACCAGAACCGACACGCTGTGTACCTCGATCATCCGGCCGGGCCACGGGGTGCGTAGGCGCCGACTGTAGCGTCCCCGGACCGTGCGGGACCCTGCGAGTACCCGGGAACGGGCGACTGACTCGGTCCCGCCGCCCCGGGCGGCCGGGACGGGTGCGTGACCGTCCCGCCATCGTGCGGGCCGTCGCGGGGTCGGCGCCATGGCGTGGGCCACAGACAGGACGGGCGATTCGTGCCCGCCGCTCCTGGCCGGCTCACAAGTACCCCATAGGTCCCGGAAGTTGACGCGTGTAACGCCTACATCCCCCTTGACGTAAAGCGTTGGCTGGGGATTTGCTGTGCGTGATCAGCTGATGGCCAGACGAAACGTTCAGACCAGCAGGCCGGCGGCCTCGTCGGCCGCATACCGACGCGAGTCGCGTCGCGTGAGGAAGTCCCCGCGGTGTCCCCACCCCCGCCACCCCTTGGGCGCAGTCGCAGGCGCGCCGCTCAGGCCCTCGACGCCGCCCTCGACGACGACGAGCTCGTCGCCGTGCGGTCCGCGTTGTCCCAGGGGCGGTGGCAGGCGGTCCGGGCGCTGCTCTCCCGGACCGGCGACGACTGGGACCGCCGGGGGCACCGGGTGACGGTGCTCGCGCTGGAGCCCTACAGCGCCGCCTGGGCGGGGGAGTGGCTGCTCGCCGAGCCCGACTCCGCCGACGCGGCCGTCCTGCTCGCCCTCGCCCAGGTCCGGCGCGCTTTGCGCGGCAAGGAGAAGCCGGACCGGGCCCGCGAGACCTGCCGGACCGCCGCCGCCCTCGCGCCCACCGACCCGACGCCCTGGCTCGGCCTGCTCATGCTGGAGCGGGACGCCGGCGCCGACGACGAGATCCTGCGGCTCTTCGACGAGATCCGGGCACGGTACGCCGACCACCACCACGCCCACCACCTGATGGTCGCCCGCCTCGCCGAGAGCCGCTCCGAGGCCGGTCCCGACCCCCTGCACAAGGTGTACGACTTCGCGCACTGGGCCGCCGAACAGGCACCCGCCGACTCCCCGCTCGCGATCCTCCCGGTCGTCGCGCACGCCGAGCGCTACCGCGTGCTGGCCGCAGCCGGGCACGAGCCCGCCGATCCGGCCGCCTCCGGGCACTGGAACGACCGCCGGGCGCGGCAGGTGATGAAGGCCGCCTTCGACTGGTGGCTGGAGTGGGAGCAGGAGGGCCACCCGCGCCGCCTGGTCGACCTCAACTTCCTCGCCCACGCCAAGGTCTGCGAGGGCCGGGGCGCGGAGGCGGCCGCCCTGTTCCACCGCATCGGCGAGCACGCGACCCCGGCGCCGTGGTCGTACCCCGCCCGCGACCCGTACAAGGCCTTCCGGAGCGCCCGCGACGGAGCACTCGGCACGACTTGACGCCCCTCGCCCCACCGGCCCCCTCGCCCCACATCCCCCACGCCGCGCCCCACACGCCCCACACGCCATGCCCTCTCCCGTGACTCCCACCAAGGACGGTCTCCCATGACGACGGACAGCCCACGCACGAGCAGACCCGCCGGCGACGGCATCAGCACCTTCAAGGGTCAGGAGCGGGCCCTGCGCTCCGACCGCCT
Organism: Streptomyces sp. NPDC032822; assembly: GCF_055578825.1. Classification (NCBI taxonomy): domain Bacteria; kingdom Bacillati; phylum Actinomycetota; class Actinomycetes; order Kitasatosporales; family Streptomycetaceae; genus Streptomyces; species Streptomyces sp. NPDC032822. Next base: position 149,468 of record NZ_JBVIOL010000016.1, read on the forward strand.
CGGCACCGGCGGGCTGCTGCTCTCCGTCCTCGCCGCGACCGCGCCCCTCATGGTCGTCGCAGGTGTCATGCCCACCACATTCGCGGTGATGGGCATCGTCGGACAACCACTCCTCTTCGTCGTCCTCGGCGTCGTCCTCGTCCTCTTCGGTATCGGCTACGCCGAGATGAGCCGCCACGTCCACAACGCGGGCGCCTTCTACGCCTACATCTCCCGCGGCCTCGGCGGCGCCGCCGGCGCGAGCGCCGCCCTGGTCGCCCTCGTCGCCTACAGCGCCCTCCAGGTCGGCATCTACGGCATCTTCGGCTTCGAGGTCTCCGGCCTGTTCGCCACCTACGCCGACCTGGACGTCGCCTGGTGGATACCGGCGCTGGTGGCCGCACTGGTCGTCGGCGCACTGGCCCGGCTGAAGATCGACGTCAACGCGCGCGTGCTCGGCGTCCTGCTGGTCATCGAGGTGGCCCTGGTCGTCATCTTCGACATCGCGGTCGTGGCCGACCCCGGCCCGCAGGGCCTCTCGCTGCACGCCTTCAACCCGGACACGCTCACCGGCGCCGGCCTCGGCACCGCGCTGTGCTTCTGCATCGCGGCCTTCCTCGGCTTCGAGCAGGCGCCCGTCTACGCCGAGGAGACCAGCCGCCCGCACATCCTGGTGCCGCGCGTCATGTTCCTCGCGGTCGGCGGGGTCGCCGTCTTCTTCGCGCTCAGCAGCTGGGCCCTCACCGTCGCCACCGGCCCCTCGGCGATCGTCGGCGAGTCGCAGAAGCAGAGCGCCGGACTGCTCTTCGCCCTCACCGAGTCCCGCCTCGGCACCACCTTCACGGACGTCCTGCACATCCTCTTCGTGACCGGCATGTTCGCCGCCCTGCTCAGCTTCCACAACGTCGTCGCCCGCTACGCCTTCGCCATGGGCCGCGAGGGACTGCTCCCCGCCGCCTTCGGCCGCACCACCGGCACCAGCGGCGCCCCCGGCACCGGCTCCCTGCTCCAGACCGCCGTGTCCGTGCTGGTCGTGGCCGCCTTCGCGGTCGCCGACGACAAGCCGGCCGGCGACCCCACCGCCCCCGTCCTGCGCCTGTTCACCTGGTGCGGCAACATCGGCGCACTCGGCGTGATCGTCCTGATGGCCGCCGCCTCCGTCTCCGTCGTGGTGTTCTTCGCCCGCCGCGGCGCCGCCGGCGCCCAGGCCTGGCGCCTGGTCACCTCCGCCCTCGCGGGCGTCGCCCTCCTGGTGATCGCCGGCTACACGGTCAGGGACTTCGACGTCCTGGTCGGCGCCGGCCCCGGCTCCGCGCTGAGCTGGGTCCTGCCCGGCATCATCGGCCTCGCCCTGGTCATCGGCCTGGCCCAGGGCCTGTTCCTGCGCTCCAGGGCACCCGAGGCGTACGCCCGCATCGGGCTCGGCAACGAGGCGTTCCAGCTGGAGAGGGCCGCGGAGAAGACCCCGTAGCGGTCGTGGCCGCGGCACGCGTCCGCGCCGCCGATCGCGCTCGCCCCCTCTGAGAATCACGTAAGAAGTCATTACGGAACCCTGACGAGCACCCGCGAACCCTGGCCCGCCCACGGTCGCGGGTGCTCGAATGGGGGTGTGACATCCGAACAGTCCGACCGGCAGGGGCCGGAACAGCCGGAGGAACGCGGCGCACCCGTCGGCCGCCGGGTCCTCCTCGGCACCCTCGGTCTGGGCGCCCTCGGCGTGGTCGCCGCGCCCGGTCTGCAACGCGGCCTGGAGGCCTTCCTCGGCAGCGCCGCCGACAAGGACCCCACCGGCCTGACCGGTCTGCTGCCGAACGGCGGCGGCTTCCGCTACTACTCCGTCACCTCCTCGGTGCCCCGCAAGAGCGCCACGAACTACCGCCTCACCGTCGACGGACTGGTCGACCGCCCGCACACCTACACGCTGGCCGACCTGCGCGCGCTCCCGCAGACCCGCATGATCAAGGACGTCCAGTGCGTCACCGGCTGGCGGGTCCCCGACACCCCCTTCGAGGGGGTGCGCCTGTCCCGGCTCCTGGACGCCGCAGGAGTGCGCCCTTCAGCCGGGGCGGTGCGCTTCACCTGCTTCGACGGCACCTACACCGAGAGCCTCACCCTCGACCAGGCCCGCCGCGCGGACGTCCTGGTCGCCCTGCGCATGCAGGACAAGGACCTCGGCCACTCCCACGGCGGCCCGGTCCGCCTCTACGTGGCCCCCATGTACTTCTACAAGTCCGCCAAGTGGCTCTCCGGCATCACCGTCACCGAGGACGTCGAGCCGGGCTACTGGGAGGACCGGGGCTACGACGTCGACGCCTGGGTCGGCCGTTCGAACGGACGTGACGATGACCCCACGAGCTGACGCCCCGCCGACCACCCGGCTGCGCCGGTTCAGCCACGCCGAACGCTGGGTCCACCGCACCACGGCCGTCCTGATGAGCGTGTGCGTGATCACGGCGGCCTGTCTCTACGTCCCCCAGCTCGCCGAACTCGTCGGCCGCCGCGCACTCGTCGTCCGCGTCCACGAGTGGGCCGGCCTCGCCCTGCCGGTGCCCGTCCTGGCGGGCCTCGCCTCCCGCGCGTTCCGCACCGACCTGCGCTTCCTCAACCGCTTCGGCCCGCACGACCGACTCTGGCTGCACGCCGCCCTGCGCCGCGACCGGCGCCCGTCCGCCCGCCCGGCCGGCAAGTTCAACGCCGGACAGAAGGTCTACGCCGGGTGGATCGCCGGCGCGACCCTGGTGATGCTCGGCACCGGCCTGATCATGTGGTTCACCCACCTCACCCCCATCATGTGGCGCACCAGCGCGACCTTCGTCCACGACTGGCTCGCCCTGACCATCGGCATCGTCCTCGCCGGCCATGTGGGAATGGCCCTGGGGGACCCGGAGGCACGGCGGGGGATGCGGACGGGCACGGTGAGCCGGGAGTGGGCGCGACGGCAACACCCCCTGTGGCGCCCCGCCGAACCGGACCCGGCACCCACCGCCGACTCGGCCGACTCGACTACGGACACTCCCTCTCCCGGTACCCGCGCCCGCTGACGTACTCCACCCGTACGTCGGCCTCCTCCTCCCGCAGCACGTACAACGTGCCGTCCCAGGGCGCCCAGTTCCGCGGCACGAGGAACAAGCGGTCGCCGGAGACGTGGAACAGCCGCAGTCCGGCGTACCGGTAGTGGTACGGGCTGCCCTTCTCGTCGACCACGGCGAAGCAACTGCCCCCGCCGCGGATCAGCAGGTCCCGCTCGCTGAACACGACGACGGCCGGGAACGAGTCGGCCACCGTCCCGGCCGTCGTGGCGGCCCGGCCCCGCCCCACGATCCCGGCGTACGCGTAGACGGCCCAGAACAGGGCGACCAGGGCGACGAGCAGGGCCGGCCCCCAGATCCGCGTGGACCGCCGCCGCACCGGGTCACCGGGCTCCGGGCGGGTCCGCGCGTACGCGCTGAGCAGCACACCGACCATGGCCACCAATGGGAGGACGAGCTCCAGCACGCCCCGCGCGGCGTAGTACAGCGGCAGCAGCACCGGCGCCGCCACCCACGCGTGCCGCAGCACCCGCAGCACGCGTGCGGCCCGCACCGGGTCCAGCAGCACCCTGTGGTGCAACGCCGCGGCCGCCATGGCCGCGCCGGCCGCCGTGAGGACGGGCAGATAGAGCGCGTCCACGCTGCGCAGCAGATAGTCGGCGGTGGAGAACCGGAAGAGCGTGTCCCGCAGGCCGAGGGCACGGGTCTCGGCGTCCGTGCTCGCCCAGCCGAAGTAGAAGAGAACGGCGGTGAAGAGGGAGACGAGCGAGCCGACCGTGCCGATGAGCTCCAGCCATTTCGGGGGGCCGGGTGCGGGTGGGACCGGGGGCGCGGGGGGCGCTGGATCCGGTGGCGGGGGCAGTGGCGGTGGCGGTGTCGGCTCCGGTCGGGGCTCGGGCTCGGGTTCCGGTTCGGGTTCGGGTTCGGGCGGGTGTGTCGTACGGCCGCGTCCGGCGCGGGCGCGGGCGCGGGCGAGGGCCGTGCGCATCCGGTGCAGGCCAGTGCGGTCGCTCACGGAGCGACCGAGGTGACCGGAGCGGCCGGGGACGTGACCGGCGACGGGGAGACGGCCACATCGGCGGTCACGAGGGTGAAGGCCTTGGCCAGGGTGTCCGACGTGTCGTACGTGACGGTCACGTCGACGGCCTTCGAGGAGAAGCCGGCCCCCGGTTCCGGGACGTCCACCCCGACGGACAGGCTGTCACCCGGTTCCGGCGCGGGCTGTTCGTCGGAGAGCAGGGCAGGCAGCCCCGCGACGGTGATGTCGAGCTGCCCCACCTCCGCCTTGTCGAAGTAGACGCCCGTGAGCCTGATCCTGATCGGCTCCTTCGGCCGGGCCTCGTGGTCGCCGCCGACGTCCACCGACATGATCCGGAAGGCGCAGGCGTCCCCGCCACCACCGGACGCCCCCTTCAACCGCACGGTCTCGCCGGGGTGCAGGCGGTGGAAGTCCAGCAGGCCGCCCAGCACGTCGTACGCGGCCCTGCCCTTGCAGGAGGCCAACTGCCCCTGCGTACCGGTGTAGTCGGCGGTCGCCTTCTCCCAACTGCCGCCCCCGCCCTGAACGGCCGCGCAGGCCTCGGCCAGTCCGTGGAGCACCCGCCACTCGGGCGCGGTCTCCTCCTTGACGTCCCCGGCGACTTCCGCGCAGGTGGACGGCCGCTCGCTGAGCCTGTCGTAGACACTCGCCGGGTCGGGGGAGTTCTCGGTGTTGGGGGAGTGCGGCCCCCACGGAAGCCAGGCGGGACCTTCGATGCCGCCACCGCCGGATCCTCCGGAGCTCTTTCCTCCGGAACCCGATGGGCCGGACCCACTCGAACTCCCTGACCCACTCGAACTCCCGGACCCACTGGACCCGTTGGACCCGGCACCGGTCCCACCGGATCCCCCGGTCGCCCCGTCGCCGTTCTCGTCCGGCGGCACCCAGGTAGGCGTACCCCCGTCGGTCCCGCCCCCGGAACCGCCGTCCCCAGTCCCGCCGTCGGCGGCCCCGGCGGAGACGCTCGTACCGCCTCCGCCGCTGCCCGACGTGTCGTCCCCGTCGCCACCGCCCCCGCATGCCGCCGCCGTCGCGACAGCCAGTGCCCCGGCGAGGAACAACCCCGATACGCGCACTCCGAGTGAGACCGCCATGAAAGCCCCCGCCTGCTCAAGTCCCTCTCATCATGGGACCGTTCGCCGCACCCCGGAAGCGGTTCGGGGCAGGCTGCGAGGGCAGTGGCCAATGGGTGCTCAAGGGGTCCCGGCGGAGGTTCCGAGGCGCCCCACCACGCGTGCGGTGCGCACCCCGCTCGGACTCAGCCGGGGTGCGCACCGCAACGGCCGTGCCGGCGACGGGACCTGACGCCCCGTCGCCGTACGCCTAGATGATCAGCGAGAGCAGCAGGACGAAGCCGCCCGCGACCACCGAGATGATCGTCTCCATGACGGACCAGGTCTTGATGGTCTGGCCGACGTCGAGACCGAAGTACTCCTTGACCAGCCAGAACCCGGCGTCGTTCACATGACTGAAGAACAGCGAGCCGGCGCCGATGGCCAGGACGAGCAGGGCCGTGTGGGTCGTCGACATGTCGGCGGCGAGCGGGGCGACCAGTCCGGCCGCCGAGATCGTCGCCACGGTCGCCGAACCGGTCGCGAGCCGGATCGCCACCGCGATCAGCCAGGCCAGCAGCAGCGCCGGGATCGACCAGTCCTTGGAGATGTCCAGGATCATCTGGCCGACGCCGGAGTCGATCAGCGTCTGCTTGAAGCCGCCGCCCGCGCCGACGATCAGCAGGATGCCCGCGATGGGCGCGAGCCCCTTCTCGACGAGCTGCGAGACGCGGTCCTTGGCGAAGCCGGCGGGCCGCAGCAGGGTGAAGATGCCGACCAGAACGGCGGCCAGCAGGGCGATCAGCGGGGAGCCGAGGACGTCGAAGACACGCTGCACGGTGTGCGTCGGGTCGTCCACGATGATGTCGACCAGCGCCTTGGAGAGCATCAGGACGACCGGCAGCAGGATCGTGCCCAGGGTCGCGCCGAAGCCGGGGCGGTGCTCCAGCTCCTCGGAGGCGCGCTGCGGGACCATGCGGTCGGGGGCCGGGACGTCCACCCAGCGGGCGGCGAACTTCGAGAACAGCGGACCGGCGATGATCACGGTCGGGATGGCGACGAGGACGCCCAGCGCCAGCGTGACGCCCAGGTTGGCCTTGACCGCGTCGATCGCGACCAGCGGGCCGGGGTGCGGCGGGACCAGGCCGTGCATGACGGACAGACCGGCCAGCGCCGGGATGCCGATCCGCATCAGCGAGTAGTTGCCCCGCTTGGCGACCATCAGGACGACCGGGATCATCAGGACGACGCCGACCTCGAAGAACAGCGGCAGCCCGATCACCGAGGCGATCAGCACCATCGCCCACGGCATCGAACGCGGGCTCGCCTTCGCCAGGATCGTGTCGACGATCTGGTCGGCGCCCCCGGAGTCGGCGAGCATCTTGCCGAGGATCGCGCCGAGCGCGATCAGGACGCCGACACCGGCGACCGTCGATCCGAGCCCGGTGGTGAAGCTGGTGATGGCCTTGTCGAGCGGTGCTCCGGCGAACGCGCCGAGCGCCAGCGACCCGATGGTCAGCGACAGGAAGGCGTGAAGCTTGAACTGGGTGATGAGCAGGACGATGACGGCGATGCCCGCCAGTACGGCGATGCCCAGCTGCGCATGGCCGGCCGAGGTGATCGGCTCGGGTGCGTCCGCTGCCAGCATCTCGACACTGAGTCTGGTCACGGGAAGGGGTCCCTTGCAGGTACGGGGATGGGGGAGGGGTGTTGCCGTGGACTACTGCGGAACGTCGGGAAGGCCGTTCAGCGCCTTGGCGGCCCGCTCGGTGATCTCCTCCGGGCTGCCCGAGACGTTCACCGCCACTCCCGCCTCGTCCGCCTGGAGCGGCTGGAGCGTGGCGAACTGGGAGTCCAGCAGCGCGGTGGGCATGAAGTGGCCCTGCCGATGCGTCATACGGTCCTCGATCAGCGCCCGGTCGCCCGCGAGGTGCACGAACACGACATCGGGCGCCGCGGCCCTGAGCCGGTCGCGGTAGGACCGCTTCAGCGCCGAACAGCTGACCACGCCGCCGAGCCCGGCCCGTTCGTGCGCCCAGGCGCCGATGGCGTCGAGCCACGGCCACCTGTCGGCGTCCTCCAGGGGGGTGCCGGCGGACATCTTGCGGATGTTGGCCGGTGGGTGGAAGTCGTCGCCCTCGGCGTACGGGGCGCCCAACCGGGCGGCGAGCAGGGGACCGATCGTGGTCTTGCCCGTGCCGGCGACGCCCATCACCACGACGACATGAGGGGTACTCATCTCTGCCTCGCTGTCTTCCTCGACATCTGACACCTGACTGAAACCCATTAGGTACGACAAATTCAAGAGCCTGTGACAAATAAGTCTGACTTTTTGATCCTGTGACGCGCCCCGTACGCTGAGTGCATGAGCACATCGGGCCGAGGGCTGCACGGCCACGTACTGGAGACCCTCGGACCCGCGATCACCGCGGGCGAGTACCCGCCGGGCAGCGTTCTGCGCACCGACGAACTGGCCCAGAGCTTCGACGTCTCACGCTCCGTGATGCGCGAGGCGGTCCGGGTCCTGGAGTCCATGCACCTCGTCGAGTCCCGCCGCCGGGTGGGCGTGACGGTCCTTCCCTCGAACGAGTGGAACGTCTACGACCCCCAGGTCATCCGCTGGCGTCTGGCCGGCGCCGACCGCCCCCGCCAGCTGCGCTCCCTCACGGTGCTGCGCTCGGCGGTCGAACCGGTCGCCGCGGGCCTCGCCGCCAAGTACGCCACGGCCGAACAGTGCGCCGAACTCACCGAATGCGCCCTCGGCATGGTCGCCCACTCACGCGGCCACCAGCTCAAGGGATATCTCCACCACGACATCGCCTTCCACCGCGTCATCCTGAACGCCTCCGGCAACGAGATGTTCGCCCGCCTCGGAGACGTCGTCGCCGAGGTCCTCGCCGGCCGGACCCATCACGAGGTCATGTTCGAGGACCCCGCCCCGGCCGCCGTCACCCTCCACGTCCAGGTCGCCGAAGCGGTCCGCGCCGGTGACGCCACGCGCGCGGAGGCCCTGACCCGGGAGATCACCGTGGGCGCGCTCCAGGAACTGGACATCCTGGCGCCGTAGCCCCGCCCGCCGGCCGGTGTGGGGCTACGGGGTGAGGAACTCCCCGTCCACGTACACCCAGGCCCCGGCCACCCGCTCGAACCGGCTCCGCTCGTGCAGCGATCCGCCCCGGAACGAGGCGCGGAAGGTCACGGTCCCCGTGGAGTGGAACGCGGAACCGTCCCCCGTGCCGAGGATCTCCAGCCCGGTCCACCGCATCCCGGGATCGAAGTCGACCCGCGCCGGCCGCGTCCGCGGATGCCAGGTCCGCAGCAGATAGTCCTCGTCGCGGCGCACGAAGGCGCAGTAGCGGGACCGCATCAGCGCCTCGGCGGTGGGCGCGGCGGCGGGCCCGGCGTGGAACCGCCCGCAGCACCCCTCGTACGGCTGGGACAGCCCGCACGGACACAGGGCCGCGGGCCCTCCGGGGCGTGCCGACGACCTGCTCGACCCGCTCATGCGGTCGCGCCCGCGCCGGGCGGGTACGGCGGCCTGGCCGGCAGCGATGCCACCGGGTTCGGCAGCGGGGGCAGCTCCGTACCGGACAGCCACGCCTGGAACAGGTCGTCCAGGGGCTCCGACGCGAACCTGGCCGCATGGGTGACGAAGGTCGACGTCGTCACGGCACCGCCCCGGTGCAGCGCCGCCCACCCGCGCACCATGCGGAAGAAGTCCTCGTCGCCCATCGCGCAGCGCACCGCGTGCAGGGTGAGTCCGCCGCGCTGGTAGAGCCGGTCGTCGAACATCAGCTTGCGGCCGGGGTCGGCGAGCTTCAGGTCCTGCGGCAGCGAGGAGAGCAACCGGTGGGCAGTGGCGGCGAGTTGATGGGCGGTGCGCCCCCCGGACCGCTCCGACCACAGCCACTCCGCGTACTTGGCGAACCCCTCGTTCAGCCAGATGTGCCGCCAGTCGGCGATGGACACACTGTTGCCGAACCACTGGTGGGCCAGCTCGTGCGCGACCAGCCGCTCCGAACCCCGCGCCCCGTCCACGTGGTTGGCGCCGAACAGCGACAACCCCTGGGCCTCGACGGGGACATCGAGTTCCTCCTCGGTCACCACGACCGCGTACTCGTCGAAGGGGTAGGGCCCGAACAGCTCCTGGAACAGCTCCATCATCCGGGGCTGGCGCGCGAAGTCCCGGGAGAACTCCGGGAGCAGATCCGCCGGAATGTGCCCGTGCTGCGGCACGCCGCCCAGACCCGGGTCGCCCAGCAGCACCGTCTGGTACTTGCCGATCGACAGCCCGACGAGATAGCTGGAGGTGGGCGCGGACTGCTCGTACACCCAGGTCGTCGTCGACGCCTTCGTGGTGCGCGTCAGCAGCCGCCCACCCGCCACCACGGCGTACGCCGAGGGCGTGGTGATCGAGATCTGGTACGACGCCTTGTCGGCGGGCCGGTCGTTGCACGGATACCAGGACGGCGCCCCGACCGGCTGGCTCGCCACCAGCGCCCCGTCCTCCAGCTCCTCCCAGCCGAGCCCGCCCCAGGGGCTGCCGACCGGCTTGGGGTTGCCCGACCAGTGCACCTCCACGGTGAACGCGGCCCCGGCCCGCAGCGGCTTCGCGGGGCGGACCCGCAGCCGGCCGCCCCGGTGCGTGTAGTGCGGCTGACGGCCGTCCACCCGGACCCGGCCGATCTTGAAGTCGGCCAGGTTGAGCTGGAATTCGGCGAGCGGGGACCGTCCCGCTATGGCGTTGATCCGGGCCGTCCCGGACAGCCGGTTGGGACCCGGGCGGTAGTCCAGCGCGAGTTCGTAACGGTGCACCCGGTAGCGCGGGTCACCGTTGGCCGGGAAATACGGGTCCGGGCCCACTGCCTGCTGAACGGTCACTGCTGCGTCTGCTCCCTGCGCTGTGCTCGAACGTCGTGCGGGGACGTCCCCCAACCCCGATCGAGCGGTGCTCAGGAACGCCATGACTCGATCGGATTGCCCAGCCAGCGGGTGTCGTCGGGAACGGACTCCGCCGCCATGACCAGAGACGCGGGACCCAGAGTGGTACGGGCCCCGACCGTGCTGCCGGGCAGGACGATTCCGCCAGGACCCAGCGTCGCGCCCTCACGGAGGACCACAGTATCCGTCCGCAAGATCCGGTCGTGGAAGAGGTGCGTCTGGAGCACACAGCCCCGGTTCACGGTCGCCGCGTCCTCCAGAGTCACCAGATCCGTCTCGGGTAGCCAATAGCTCTCCACCCACACCCCCCGGCCGATCCGCGCCCCGAGCGCGCGCAGCCACGCCGTCATCACCGGCGTACCCGGCACCGAACCGGCCAGCCACGGCACGGCCACCACCTCGACGAAGGTGTCCGCCAGCTCGTTGCGCCACACGAAACCGCTCCACAGCGGGTGCTCCCCAGCGCGGTGGCGCCCCACGAGCACCCACTTCGCGACGACGGACAGCACGCCGGCCGCGATGCCCGCACCGATCAGCACCAGCCCCGACAGCAGCGGCGCCCAGACACCGAGGGAACCCAGCGCGCACAGCGCGGCCACCGTCAGCACGGCCAGCCCCGCCGAACAGAACACCGGCACGATCCGGCACAGCTCCACCAGCCCCCGCGCCCACAGCAGCCGCGCCGGCGGATCGTAGGTCCGGCTCTGGTCGCCGTCGGACGCGGCCCGCGGCAGCTTCATCGGCGGCAGCCCCAGATACGAGCTGCCCTTCTTCGCCTTCTTCGGCGTCGCCGACAGCACACCCACCAGCCCGCCGTCCGGCACCGAGCGACCCGGCGCGGTCATCCCGGAGTTCCCGAGGAAGGCCCGCCGCCCGATCTCGGCCCGCCCGATCCGGATCCAGCCACCACCGAGCTCGTACGGCGCGGTCAGCGTGTCGTCGGCGAGGAACGCGCCCTCGCCGACCGTCGTCAGACTCGGCAGCGCGAGCACGGTCGACACCTCGGCGCCCCGCCCGATCCGCATCCCGAGCAGCCGCAGCCACACCGGCGTGACCAGCCCGGCGTACAGCGGGAACAGCGTCTCCCGCGAGCGGTCCATCAGCTGCGTGACCGTCCAGGCCTGCCACCCGATCCTGCTGTGCGTGGGATGCGTACCCTCCCGCAGCCCCAGGCTCAGCAGACGTACGGCGACCAGGAGCAGCAGCGCGTACGCCAGCCCGAACGCCAGCGTCGCCGGGACCAGGGCGAGCGCGGCACCCCTGAGCGCCTCGCCGAGCCCGGCACCGGGGGCCACGAAGACCCGCGCCACCAGCAGCGCCGCCGCACCCGCCAGCACCGGCAGCAGCGTCAGCGCGAAGCCGGCCACGCCGTACATCACCCGCCAGTACGTGCCCCGCGCCGGCCGTTCCTTGGGCCAGTTCCGCTTGGCCTTGCCGAGCTTGGCCGCGGGTGCGCCCGCCCAGCGCTGCCCGGTCGGGATCTGACCGGTGACGGCCGAACCCGGCGCCACCTCGGCCCGCTTGCCGACCCGGGAGCCCGGGAACAGCATGCTGCGGGTGCCGACGACGGCGTGCCCGCCGACCCTGACCGTCCCGATCTCCAGCCGGTCGCCGTCCAGCCACCAGCCCGACAGATCCACCTCGGACTCCACGGCCGCGCCCCGGCCCAGCCGCAGCATGCCGGTCACCGGCGGCAGCGAGTGCAGGTCCACCTCGGGACCGATCTTGGCGCCGAGCGCCCGCGCGTACCGTTCCAGCCATGATCCGGTCAGCGAGGTCGCCCCGCTGAACTCGGCCAGCCGCTCCGCGGTCCACAGCCGCAGATGCACACGGCCGCCGCGCGGATACCGCCCCGGCCGCACCCCGCGCAGCAGCAGCCGCGCGCCGCCCGCGGCGATCGCGAGCCGTCCGGGAGGGCTGAAGAAGAGCACCGCACCGGCCGCGACGGCCCACCAGGGAGCCGTCGGCAGCCAGGAGTACGCGGGCAGCAGGTTCCCGAGCGCCGCCAGGGCCACGCTCCAGCGCAGCCCCAGCAGGGTGAACAGGGGCAGCAGCACCAGGAGTTGGACCACCTGGGCACGGACCGGAACCGGCGGGATCACCCGCGCGGCGCTGTCGTCCTGCGCCGACTCCTCCAGATGCCGGGCCAACTTCCGCAGCACGGGCTGCTGGTAGATGTCGAGGACGGCCGCGCTCGGGTAGCGGGTGCGCAGCCGCGTGGTCAACTGGGCGGCGGCCAGGCTGCCGCCGCCGATCGCGAAGAAGTCGTCCCGCGCACTCGACACGGGGATGCCGAGCACCTCGCTCCACTGCTCGGCCAGCCAGGCCTCGGTGCCGTAGAGCTGCTCGGCCGGGCCACCGGTGTCCAGCTCCTTCAACGGCCAGGGCAGGGCCGCCCGGTCGACCTTGCCGCTGGTCCGGGTCGGCAGTTCCGCGACCGGCGCGAGCAACGGCACGAGCGCGGCGGGCAGTTCGGCCCGCAGCTTCCCGACGGCACTCGCGTGGTCCCAGCCGTCCTGGGTGACGACATAGCCGACCAGGAGCTGGTTGCCGCTGCGGGCGGTCCGAACGGCGGCCGCGGCCCCCGCCACCCCGGGCAGCGCCTGGAGGGCGGTGTCCACCTCGCCGAGTTCGATGCGCCGCCCGCCGAGCTTGATCTGCTCGTCGGCCCGCCCGAGGAAGACCAGCCCCTCGGGCTCCGCCTTCACGAGGTCCCCACTGCGGTACGCCCGGTCCCAGCCCAGGGACTCCAGCGGCGCGTACTTCTCCGCGTCCTTCTCGGCGTCCAGATACCGGGCGAGCCCGACCCCGCCGATCACCAACTGGCCGGTGCCGCCCATCGGCACCAGCTCCCCGGCCTCGTCCACGACGGCCAGCTCCCAGCCGTCCAGCGGCAGCCCGATCCGGATCGGCTCCGCGCCGCTCATCAGGGACGCGCACGCCACGACGGTCGCCTCGGTGGGCCCGTACGTGTTCCAGACCTCGCGCCCCTCGGTCACCAGCCGCTGCACCAGCTCGGGCGGGCACGCCTCACCGCCGAAGATCAGCAGCCGTACGTCGTTCAGGGTCTCGGGCTCCCACAGAGCGGCCAGCGTGGGCACCGTCGACACCACGGTGATCTCCTGCTCGACCAGCCAGGGACCGAGATCGGCACCACTCCTGACCTGGGAACGCGGCACCGGCACCAGCGTGGCCCCGTACCGCCAGGCCAGCCACATCTCCTCGCAGGACGCGTCGAACGCGACCGACAGCCCCGCCATGACCCGGTCCCCGGGACCGATCGGATCCTCCGTGAGGAAGAGCGCGGCCTCGGCGTCCACGAACGCGGCGGCGCTGCGGTGGCTGACGGCGACACCCTTGGGCTTCCCGGTGGAGCCGGAGGTGAAGATGATCCAGGCGTCGTGCTCCGGGCCCGGCCGCGCGGCGGGCAGCTCGCTCCGGGAGACGACGGCGACCTCGTGCCCGCCCCCGACGACGGCCCGCACCTCCGCCTCCCCGAACACCAGCTCGGCCCGCTCGTCGGGGTCCTCGGCGTCCACCGGCACATAGGCGGCCCCGGCGGCCAGTACGGCGAGGATGGCGACGTACAGGTCGTTGCTGCCGGACGGCACCCGGACCCCCACCCGGTCCCCGAGCCCGACCCCGGCGCGGGCCAGCGTCCGCCGCAGCACCTCGACCTCCACGGCCAGCTGCCGGTAGGTGAGCCGCGCCGTCCCGTCGTCCAGGGCGAGCTCGTCGGGATACGACCGCACGGACGCGTCGAAGACGTCGACGAGCGTGCGAGAGGAGGCCGCCGGCCCCCCGGAGAAACGTGCCGTGTCGCCGAACCGCTCGCGGATCTCTTCGTCGAGCACACCGAGAGCGCTGCTCTCGTGTATGGCTGCCATCGGGTCCTCGCGTCTCGATCCCGGAAGCCCTCCGGGGCGCTGGCGGGGCCCGCAGGTCTGCCTGGGGTTGTCCGGTTCCAGCTCCGTTCCGTAACAAGCCGGAAATTTTAGTACGACGCTAGGCTCCACCCCCTGCGTCGGCCACTCGGGACGGGCTTTCTGAGGCCTGCGCGGCAGGTGAAGAGGGGTGCTGACCTGGTGATCTTCGAACCGGGGAGAGATGCCCCACACAACGAGCGAGGGCCGTGACCAGGTGGTCACGACCCTCGCTCATCTCGTGTGTCCGAGGGGGGACTTGAACCCCCACGCCCGATAAAGGGCACTAGCACCTCAAGCTAGCGCGTCTGCCATTCCGCCACCCGGACAAGGTGTTGGTCGTGCGGAGTTCCCCCCGCGGCGACGAAGGAAACATTACCAGGCTTTCGCGTGCCCCTGATCGCCCCCCGGGTCACCCCCGTCGCATCACCGGCCCCGCCCCGGGTCGGGCGTGAACGACGTGTGACGGGCCGGGACCGGTCTTGGGGTGGAGGCCCCCGGAGAGGGAGGATGAGGGGGACCACCAGCAGCGACGGCGCGGGAGGAAGCACGTGAGCGAGTCGGACAGGGCCAGGGGAGTCACCGGCGAGGACGAGGTCGTGGACCTCTGCCGAGAGCTGATCCGGATCGACACCAGCAACTACGGCGACCACTCGGGCCCCGGTGAGCGCAAGGCCGCCGAGTACGTCGCCGAGAAGCTCGCCGAGGTGGGGCTCGAACCACGGATCTTCGAGTCGCACCCGGGCCGCGCGTCCACCGTGGCCCGCATCGAGGGCGAGGACCCGTCCCGGCCCGCGCTGCTCATCCACGGCCACACCGACGTCGTACCGGCCAACGCGGACGACTGGACCCACCACCCCTTCTCCGGCGAGATCGCGGACGGGTGCGTGTGGGGCCGCGGCGCGGTCGACATGAAGGACATGGACGCGATGACCCTCGCGGTCGTCCGTGACCGGCTGCGCAGCGGGCGCAAGCCGCCCCGGGACATCGTCCTCGCCTTCCTCGCGGACGAGGAGGCGGGCGGCACGTACGGCGCCAAGCACCTGGTCAAGAACCACCCCGACCTCTTCGAGGGGGTCACCGAGGCCATCAGCGAGGTGGGCGGCTTCTCGTTCACGGTGAGCGAGGAGCGGCGGCTCTATCTGATCCAGACGGCCGAGAAGGGCATGCACTGGATGAAGCTGACCGTGGCCGGCACGGCGGGCCACGGATCGATGATCCACCGGGACAACGCCATCACCGAGCTGTCCGAGGCCGTCGCGCGGCTCGGCCGGCACAGGTTCCCGGTCCGGGTGACCAAGACGACCCGGGCCTTCCTCGACGAACTCGGCGACGCGCTCGGCGTCGAGCTCGACGCGGACGACATGGAGCCGACCCTCGCCCGGCTCGGCGGCATCGCCAAGCTCATCGGCGCGACCCTGAGCAACACGGCCAACCCCACCCAGCTGGGCGCCGGCTACAAGGTCAACGTCATCCCCGGGGAGGCCACCGCGCACGTCGACGGGCGGTTCCTGCCGGGCCACGAGGAGGAGTTCCTCGCCGACCTCGACCGGATCCTCGGCCCGAAGGTGCGGCGCGAGGACGTGCACGCCGACAAGGCCGTCGAGACCACCTTCGACGGGGCGCTGGTGGCGGCGATGCAGTCCGCCCTGGTCGCCGAGGACCCGGCCGCGAAGGCCATCCCCTACATGCTCTCCGGCGGCACCGACGCCAAGTCCTTCGACGACCTGGGCATCCGGGGCTTCGGTTTCGCGCCGCTGAAGCTGCCGCCGGAGCTGGACTTCGCCGGGATGTTCCACGGGGTCGACGAGCGGGTGCCGGTGGACGGGCTGCGGTTCGGGGTACAGGTGCTCGACCGGTTCATCGACGCGTCCTGAATTGCCTCACTGAAACGACACTTCAGTATTCGCTCGAACGTACGGAAGTGACTGGGAAGAGTGAATGCGACGATAAGCTCGTAGCTCCATTACTCCCTCCTCGTTACTGGTGACGTGATCCGCTGATGGGGATCGCATTTGCCAACAAGGAGGAATAATGATCAAGAAGGTCGTCGCCGCTGCGGCTGCCACTGGCGGTCTGGTTCTCGCGGGTGCGGGCATGGCCGTGGCCGACTCGGGTGCCCAGGGTGCCGCTGTGCACTCCCCGGGTGTCCTGTCCGGCAACGTGGTCCAGGTTCCCGTTCACGTCCCCGTGAACGTCTGCGGCAACACGGTCTCCGTGATCGGGCTGCTGAACCCCGCCTTCGGCAACACGTGCATCAACAAGTGACGTTGTGCCTCGCCCCGTGAAGGGCTGAGCCCGTCGGCCCCGGAGCGCACGCCATGCGCTCCGGGGCCGACGGGCCTTTTCTCAACGATTCTTCCGACCGTCGGGATCCCGGACGTCGCAACTCGAATGCCGGAACCGGACTTCGAGAACTTGATCATCGGGAACTCGACCGTCGAGAATGCGAACCTCGGGAATTCGGGACAAGGTCGAAGGCAGGGATTCAGCAATGCGACAGGTCACCCGCAAAGGCCTGATGACCGTGGCCGCCGCCACCGGCGTGATCGCCGCCACCGGCGGAGCGGCGCACGCCGACTCCGGCGCGAACGGATCGAGCACGAACTCACCCGGCGTACTGTCGGGCAACTCGGTGCAGGCGCCGGTGCACGCGCCGGTGAACGTCTGCGGCAACACGGTCAACGTCGTCGGGATCCTCAACCCGGCTATGGGCAACAAGTGCGTCAACACCGGCGTCCACAAGGGCGGCGGTGGCGGCTCGTCCGGCGGTCACGGCCACTCCGGCGGGCACGGTGGTCATGGCGGTCACGGTGGGCACGGCGGCTACGGCGATGCAGAGGGCTCGGGCGCGGGTGGGCACACCGGCGGCTCGCCGGGCGTCGGCTCGGGCAACCACGTCGAGGTACCTATCGACGCGCCGGTGAACGTCTGCGGCAACAGCGTCGACATCATCGGGATCGGCAACTCCACCACGGGCAACGGCTGCGGAGACGGGGCCGGGGGCGGTTCCGACCGGGCCGTGCCTCCCGGGGGCGGTCCGCAGACGCCGCCCGGCGGCCCCGGACAGCCGGGCAACCCCGGAGACCCCGGCAACCCGGTGGAGCGCGGTCGCCCCGGTGCCCCGAACACGCCCCACGGACCGGGCGCCGGGACGCCGGACGGTTCGCACCCCAACCGGCCCGGTGCCCAGTCCGTCAGCCAGCCCGGTGCCGTCGCGCAGCTCGCGCACACCGGCAGTGACCTGCCGTTGGGCCTGACGCTCCCGGTGGGCGCGGGGGCCCTGCTCGCGGGCGCGCTGCTCTACCGCAAGGCACGCACGTCCGTCTGAAACCGGGATGTGCGGGACGAAAGCGCCGCGAACTTCCTTCGCCGTGCGCACAACGGAGCGGGCCCTGCCTCGGCGGGCCCGCTCCGTTTCCGTCGCCTCAGCTCACTGCTCAGCTCACCATGTGGCGCGAACCTGGCGGATGATCCGCCGGCGCAGCCGTACCCTCCGGCTGCCGTCGCGCATCAGGCTCAGGCGGTCCAACTCCCAGTGTCCGTACTCGGCATGGTCCGTCAGCAGGCGTGTGGCGTCTTTGCGGGTGACCCCGCGCGGTACGTACACGTCGACAAATTCGTATTCCGGCATCGCATCTATTGTGCGGGCTGGGGCTCGGTACGGATAGCGTCTGCACTATGTCTGATGCTGCGCAGCCCACCGCTGCCGAGGTACGCGCCGCCGCCGAGGCGGTCAAGACCGCGCTCGACCGCCACCTGGCGGCGGTCGAACGCCGGTCCGGGGAGGACGACCCGGCCGTCTACGAGGCGTTCAACGAGCTGGCCGCGGCCGCGGAGGTCTACGACGAGCTGCTGTACGACCGATACGACGAGGTCACGCCCTTCGAGATCCCCGGCGCGGACGACTCGCTGCCGCCGTACACCGGCCCCGAGGAGCCGAACGCCCTCAGTGTGCTGATCCGCCGCGACTACGCCGTGGTGGAACCCCAGCGGCTGCTGGCGCAGGCTCAGCGCGTCGAGGCGGCGGACTACGACGGTGGCACGGAGGCGTCCGGCACGGTGCACGGGGCGCTCGGCATCCTGTTCGGCGAGTTCGAGGCGGACGAGATCGCCTCCCGGCACAAGGAGTTCGGCCTGGAGGAGGGCGACTCCACGCTCTGGGTGACGGCGGCGGACGAGACGGCCGAGCCCGGCGAGTGGCTGGAAGCGCCCTTCGAGCAGATCGACCCGCAGCGGGTGGTGTGCCGCTTCGACGTCAGCGCGGTCTTCGACGAGGACACCGACGACCTCGACGACCTCGATGACGAGGACGACGCCGAAGGCGACGACGCCGAGGAACTCGAAGGCGACCTGGACGTGGATCCGGGCGACGCCGAGGACGAGGAACCGGAGCGGCTGGAGGCGGATCGCTGAGCGGACCCGCGCCACGACGACGGCGGTGACCGCGGCGGCGGTCCTGGAGACCGAAATCGGCCTCCGGGACCGCCGCCGTTGCCTGTGTTGTGCTGTGCCGTTCCGCGTCGGGACGGGACCGGGCGGTGCGGTCAGCCGGTCGTCGTCGGGACCTGCGGAGCGAGCAGCGCGGGCAGCCGGGTCGTGCGCGGCTTCGCCGCGATCTCGGCCACGGCACGGGGCAGCGCCTCGTCCGCGCCGTGGACCACGGACAGATGGCGGTCGGCCCGGCCGAACGCCGTGTAGACCCAGGGCCGGCTGAGCGCCTGCGCGGCGTCGCCGGGCAGCACCACGACCACCGCGGGCCACCGGGCGCCCGCCGCCTGGTGCGCGGTCAGCGCCCACCCGAGCCGCACGGACTGCTCGACCCGCTCCTTCGGTACGACGACGGCCTCGCCCGCACACGACAGATGCAGCCCGTCGGCGTCGGCCTTGACCACGCGGCCCGGCAGCGAACGTCCCGGCGCGGGGGAGTAGGCGATCCGGTCGCCGGGGTCGAAGCCGCCGAAACGGCCGGGGCCGGGGTTGAGCCGCTCCTTGAGGGCCGCGTTCAGCGCGCGCGTGCCGGCCGCGCCGCCGTGTCCCGGAGTGATCACCTGGGTGTCCTCGGTGGGAACCCCGATCGCCCGCGGCACCGAGTCCGCGACGAGCTGCACCGTCCGGTGCACGGCCTCGCCCGCGTCCCGCACCGGCACGATCACGACCTCCTTGCCGGGGGCCTCGACCTGGTTGAGCTCCCCGATGCCGATACCGGAGACCAGCTCGCCCAGCGGGCCCGGATCCGGGCGCCGGGAGGCCACCTGCGGGCAGATCCGCGCGGCCAGCAGATCCGCGAACACCCGACCGGGGCCCACGGACCACAGCACCGCCGGATCCCCGGTCAGCACCAGCCGGGCGCCGTCCGGCAGCGACTCGGTGAGCAGCGCCGCCGTCTCGACGTCCAGCTGCGGCGCGTCGAGCACCACGAGCAGGTCGAGGTCCAGTGCCCCTTCGGCGTCCCGGCCGGGCCCCTCGGCACCGGACAGGAGCCCGGCGACGGTGGCGACGACACCGGCCTCTGCGGTCTCCGGCCCCTCGCCGCCCGTGATCCGCGCGCCGAAGCGGTCGCGGCCGATCGGGCCGTGCGCGGCGGCCCAGGCGCGCAGTCCCAGCCCGCGGGCCGCGCTCACCAGTGCGGCCGGTTCGGCCAGAGCGGCCTCGCCGCCGGTGTGGAGCACCAGGCCGTGGCCCGCGACCGCCCGGATCAGCTCGGCGGCGGAGCCCCCGGCCGAGGTGGCGGCCTGTTCCCAGTCCGTGCCCGAACCGTCCGCCTTCGGCACGGAGTTGATCAGGCGGGCCAGGCCGTCGGCGAGGCTCTCCTCCGCGAGGGCGTACCGCTCCAGACCGACGAGGACCCGGACCGGCCGCTCCTCGCTCTCGTCGTCGCCTTCCGCCTCGTCGCTGCGCTGGGCCGGCACTCCGGGCTCGTCCAGGGCGTCCTGGAAGGCCAGGGCCTCGCCCTCGGCGATCGTGTCCTGGACGGCCGTGTCCGGATCCGGTACGCCCCGCTGGGCCAGCGCGGCGGTCAGCGCCGGCATCTCCAGGGCGGTGTGCCCGGCGAGGGCGGCCTGCTCCAGCAGCCAGCCGGTGACCGCCCGGCCGCGCCGCTCGTCATCCGGGGCGCACTCCGCGCCGAGCAGCGCCCGGGCGAATCCGTCGGCCTGCTCCGGCCGCACGCCGGGGACCGCCAGCAACTGCCAGGGATCCGTCCGCAGCCGCTCGCCGGCACCCTCACCGAGTGCGGCGGAGACCTGCGGCGCGAGTGTGTCCGGCGCACCGCCCTCGGCCAGCACCTCCCGCACGGACTCCACGGTCTCCGCAGCGGGAGCCGCCGGCGCGCCCACCGGGGGCGCCGGGACCGGCCGGGGCCGCGCTTCCGGGGCGGGCCGGCGCGCGGGCTCCGGCTCGCTGAAGACGGCGCCCACCGGCTGGTCGCCGCTCTCCACCGCCCGTACGGCCGCGAGCAGGTCGGCGGCCTTCCCGCTGAGCTTGGCCCCGGCGGCGATGGGTGCCTTCTTCTCGGCCTTGCGCCGTGCGATCCGCTCCCGCTCCAGCCGCTGTGCGGCCAGCTCGGCCGCGGCCTCGGACACCTTCGCCGCCGCCTCGGCCTCGGTGTCGCCCTCGCCGGTCGCGGCGTCCCCGGCGGTCACGTCCTCGGACGTGGTGTCCTCGGAGGTGTCGCCGTCCTCCGGGACACCCTCCTCGGGGGCGGTGTCCTCCGCGGCCTCAGCGGGCTCCGGCTCCGTGCTCACAGCGTGCTCCAGTCGTGATCGGGATAGCGGTGCACGGGCGCCGACACGTCGTCGAGCGCCCGGCAGATCTCGTCAGGAAGACTAAGGGCCTCCACTGACAATGCGGCCGTGAGCTGCTGCGCGTTGCGCGCGCCGACGATCGGCGCGGCCACGCCCGGTCGGTCGCGCACCCACGCCAGGGCCACCTGGAGCGGGGTCACCGCGAGCCCGTCCGCCGCCGTCGTCACGGCGTCCACGATGCGCGTCGCCGTCTCGTCGAGGTAGGGCGCGACGAACGGCGCCATGTGCTCCGAGGCGCCCCGTGAGTCGGCCGGCGTCGCGTGGCGGTACTTGCCGGTGAGCACGCCGCGGCCGAGCGGCGAGGAGGGGAGCAGGCCGATGCCCAGGTCCAGGGCGGCCGGCAGCACCTCGCGCTCGACGCCGCGCTGGAGCAGCGAGTACTCCAGCTGGGTGCCGGCCAGCCGGGTCCGGGTGCCCGGCGCGGCGAGCTGCCAGGTCGCGGCCTTGGCGAGCTGCCAGCCGCAGAAGTTGGAGATCCCGGCATAGCGGGCCCGCCCGCTGCCGACCGCCAGGTCCAGGGCCTGGAGGGTCTCCTCCAGCGGGGTGTCGGGGTCGTAGGCGTGGATGTGCCACACGTCGACATAGTCCGTGCCGAGCCGGGCCAGGGAGGCGTCCAGCGCGGCGAGCAGATGCCCGCGGGAGCCGTCGAACCGGCGGTCGGGGTCCGGGACGCTGCCGGCCTTCGTGGAGATCACCAGGTCCCGGCGCGGCACCAGGCCCTCTATGAGACGTCCGAGCAGGTATTCGGCCTCCCCGTCGCCGTACACGTCCGCGGTGTCGACGAGGCTCCCGCCGGCTTCCCAGAACGTCTTCAAGAGGTCCGCGGCGTCGTGCTCGTCGGTGTCCCGCCCCCAGGTGAGGGTGCCGAGTCCGATACGGGACACACGCAGGCCGGTGCGGCCGAGATGCCTCTGCTCCATGAACGCCGAGATTACTGGCCAGAACCTGTCGCGTGGGGGCCTGTGGATAACCAGTTTCCGCCAGTGACCGGGGCGTTGGCCCCGGGGGCGGGTGTCGGCCGCCATACCCGAACCCCGACCCCCGCGCTAAGGTCTGCGGACAAGGGACGTTACTGATCGGTAAGGGGATTCGGCATGCAGCTCGGTATCAACCTCGGCTACTGGGGTGCCGGCATGGACGGGGACAATCTGGCCGTCGCCCAGGAGGCCGACCGGCTCGGATACGCCGTCTGCTGGGCGGCCGAGGCCTACGGCTCCGACGCGGCCACCGTGCTCACCTGGGTGGCCGCGCAGACCGAGCGCATCGACGTCGGCTCGGCCATCTTCCAGATCCCGGCCCGCCAGCCGGCCATGACCGCGATGACCGCGGCCACCCTCGACTCGCTCTCCGGTGGCCGCTTCCGCCTCGGCCTCGGTGTCTCGGGCCCCCAGGTCTCCGAGGGCTGGTACGGCGTCAAGTTCGACAAGCCGCTCTCCCGCACCCGCGAGTACGTCGAGATCGTCCGCAAGGCGATGACCCGCGAGCGGCTCTCCTTCGAGGGCGAGCACTGGACGCTGCCGCTGCCCGGCGGCCCGGGCAAGCCGATCAAGCTGACCGTGCACCCGGAGCGCGAGCACATCCCGCTGTACATCGCCGCCATCGGCCCGAAGAACCTCGAACAGACCGGTGAGATCGCGGACGGTGCCCTGCTGATCTTCCCCTCCGCCGACCACCTGGAGGACACGGCCGTCAAGTACCTGCGCGCGGGACGCGAGAAGGCCGGCAAGACCCTCGACGGCTTCGACGTCTGCCCGACCCTGCCGCTGGCCGTCGGCGAGGACAAGGACGTGGCGACCCTCGCCGACACCTTCCGCCCGTACACCGCGCTCTACGTCGGAGGCATGGGCAGCCGCAAGCAGAACTTCTACAACCAGCTCGCCCGGCGCATGGGGTACGAGCAGGAGGCCACCGAGATCCAGGACAAGTACCTGTCCGGCGACAAGCAGGGCGCCGCGGCAGCCGTTCCGCACGACCTGATCGACCAGACGACCCTGCTGGGCTCGGTCGACCGGATCGCGGACCGGATGAAGGCGTACGCCGCGGCCGGTGTCACCACGCTGACCCTCGCCCCCGCGGGCTTCACGCTCGACGAGCGGATCGCCTCGCTGCGCGCCGGCACCGAGGCACTGGAGCGCGCGGGCCTGGCGTGACAGGAGGGTTCCACAACCGGGGGAACCAGAGGTTTTCAGCGGCCGTGGTGGGGGCTCGGGGGTCTACCCCGCCACGGCCGTCACGGGGAACAACGCGCCCGGGCCCTGTGTGGTTACGCCCTCGGAGCGACGCGTGAGGTCCTCCTTTTGGCGGAGTTGTCCGACACAGCTGTTGCAGCACCCCTCTCGCCGCATTTGACTCGTTCTTTGCGGATCCTGCGGAGAATCCTGCAGAGAGGTGCTCACGATGCTTTCGGCCAAGAGTCTGTTCCAGGAGATCCTCGACAACGACGAGTCCTTCCGGCTGTTCTGCTCCATCGCGGCCAGCGGGGAGTCGCAGGGCGGCTGGGAGAACGCCCGCATCGCCGCGCTCGTGCCCCCGGGCGAACGCCAACTGGCCCCCAAGATCGTTCGGCACGGCGCGGACGAGGACAAGCACGGGCGGATCTTCAACGCCCTGATGAAGAAGCGTGGTCTGGAGCCGGTCCCCGTCCCGCCCGAGACCGACTACACGATGCTCCTGGAGAAGCACGGCATCGGGCTGGCCCACGAGAAGCTGAAGAGCGACGAGCCGCTGACCGTGCCGGACATCGTCACCTACCTCGCCCACAGCCGGGTCACCGAACAGCGGGCCTCCGAGCAGATGGACCTGCTGCGCAGGAACTTCGCCGACCACCCCGACCTCGGCCGCGCGGTCAGGATGATCTCCAACGACGAGGACAACCACCTCGCCTACTGCCACGAGGAACTGCTGCGCTTCGCACACGCCGGGCACGGCCACGCCATCCGGCGGACCCTGCGGGAGTGCGCGCTCGCGGAGATCCGGGTCTACCGGGACGTCAGCCTCGCCGTCATGGCCCACATGGGCCGCCTGCTGGGCTGGTCGAGGGCCAGGTCGGCGGTGCTCGTGGCCGGCATCCACGCGGTGTACGCGTACGAACGCCTCGCCGGCTGGCGGCGCATGGTGTCCCTGAGGATGCCGGAGCGGCGCGACGCCCTGGGCGGCCCGGCCGCCTCCGCCCCCGAGTTCGCCTGACGCCGGGCGAGGCCCCTACAGCCACCCCCGCCTCTTGAACGTCCGGTACAGCAGCACCTCCAGGGCGGCCATGACCGCGACCACCGCCGGATAGCCCCACACCCAGTGCAGCTCCGGCATGTGGTCGAAGTTCATGCCGTAGATCCCCGCGATCATCGTGGGGATCGCGGCCATGGCCGCCCACGCGGAGATCTTCCGCATGTCGTCGTTCTGCCGGACGCTCATCTGCGCCAGATGCGCGGACAGGACGTCCGAGACCAGCCGGTCCAGGCCCTCCACGGACTCGTTCACCCGGATGAGGTGGTCGTTGACGTCACGGAAGAAGGGCCGCGCCCGGTCGTTCACGAAGGGCACCACCGCGCCGAACTCCTCCGCGCCCGCCAGCCGGGTCATCGGCAGCGCGAGCGGGCCGGTCGCCCGGCGGAACTCCAGGATCTGCCGCTTGAAGGTGTAGATCCGGGACGCGGTGTGGCGTGATCCGCCGCCGTCCGGCGAGAACACCTCCGCCTCCAGCTCCTCCAGGTCCGTCTGGAGTTCGGTCGCCACGTCCAGGTAGTGGTCCACGCTCGCGTCGGCGACCGCGTACAGCACGGCGGTGGGGCCCTTGCCGAGCAGCTCCGGCTCCTCCTCCAGACGGGCCCGCACGGCGCTCAGCGGGGAGCCCTCGCCGTGCCGGACGGTCACCACGAACGAGTCGCCGAGGAAGAGCATGACCTCGCCGGTGGACACGGCGTCGCTCTCCGGCTCGTACACGACCGGCTTGAGGACCAGGAACAGCGAGTCGTCGTAGACCTCCAGCTTGGGCCGCTGGTGGGCTTTGAGGGCGTCCTCGACCGCCAGCGGGTGCAGCCCGAACTCCCGGGCGACGAGGTCGAACTCCTTCTCCGACGGCTCGTGCAGCCCGATCCAGACGAACCCGTGTGCCGCCCGGGCCGCGGCGAGGGCGTCGGACAGGTCCTCGGGACCCTCCGACCGGTGTCCGTCACGGTAGACGGCGCAGTCGACGATCACGGAGCGTATTCTCCTTCCGCCCTCTCGCCCCCGCACTCCGGAGGGCGCCTACGCTGGGCCGCATGCCCACGTTGATCCTTGTCCGGCACGGACGTTCCACCGCCAACACCGAGGGACTGCTCGCCGGGTGGACGCCCGGAGTCGCCCTGGACGAGCGCGGCGCCGCGCAGGCCGCCGCGCTGCCCGGCCGGCTCGCCGAGCTGCCGATCTCCGAGGTCGTCAGCAGCCCGCTGCAGCGCTGCCAGGAGACGCTCCGGCCGCTGCTGGAGGCCCGGCCCGGTCTCACCGCCCACTCCGAGGAGCGGATCGGGGAGTGCCACTACGGCGACTGGTCCGGCCGCAAACTCGCCGAACTGACGGGCGAGCCGCTGATGGAGGTCGTGCAGGCGCACCCCTCGGCGGCGGCGTTCCCCGGCGGCGAGTCGATGCGGGCGATGCAGACCCGCGCCGCCGAGGCGGTGCGCGAGTGGAACGCGCGCGTGGAGCGCGACCACGGCCCCGACGCCGTGTACCTCATGTGCTCCCACGGCGACATCATCAAGTCTCTGGTGGCGGACGCGCTCGGACTTCATCTCGACCTCTTCCAGCGGATCTCCGTAGAACCGTGTTCCATCACCGCGATCCGTTACACCCGTCTGCGGCCGTTTCTCGTCCGCCTCGGCGACACCGGCGATTTCACGTCCCTCGCGCCGCGCGAGGAGCCCGCGGCCGGTGACGCCCCGGTGGGGGGTGGTGCGGGCGCACCGTGATCGTCGGGCGCAGTAGGGTGAAGCGGTTCACACGCACGCGTTCACGCATGGACGTTCCGCACACACGATCACGTACTCACGATTCCCATGGAGACAGGACGTGTCCCGTCAGGTGTTCCTCTACGATCCCCCGGACCGCTTCGTGGCCGGTACGGTCGGACTCCCCGGACGCCGTACGTTCTTCCTCCAGGCCACGGCCGGCCCCCGGGTGACCAGCGTGGCTCTGGAGAAGACCCAGGTCGCCGCGCTCGCCGAGCGCATGGACGAGCTGCTGGACGAGGTCGTACGCCGTACCGGAGGCAGTGCCTCCGTTCCCGCCGTCGCGCCCACCGAAGTCGCCGACACCCGGCCCCTGGACAGCCCCGTCGAGGAGGAGTTCCGGGTCGGCACCATGGCCCTGGCCTGGGACGGCGACGAGCAGCGCATGATCGTCGAGGCGCAGGCCCTGGTGGAACTCGACGCCGACACCGACGAGGATCTCGCCGAGGCCGAGGAGCGCCTCCTCCAGGACGAGGAGAACGGCCCCCCGATGCTGCGGGTCCGGCTCACCGGCGCGCAGGCCAGGGCCTTCGCCAAGCGTGCCCTGGACGTCGTCAACGCGGGGCGGCCGCCGTGTCCGCTGTGCAGCCTCCCGCTCGACCCGGAAGGACACGTATGTCCGCGCCAGAACGGATACCGCCGGGGAGCGTGAGGACCACCGAGCTGCTCGCCCGGGGCGAGCTGACCGTGCGGGGCGGCATCCGGGAGGCGTCCAACGCGGCCCTGTACTGCGCGGTGACCCACGAGGGCCGTGAGGCGCACTGCATCTACAAGCCCGTCGCCGGCGAGCGGCCCCTGTGGGACTTCCCCGACGGGAACCTCGCCCGGCGCGAGGTCGCCGCCTACGAGGTCTCCGAGGCGACCGGCTGGGGGCTCGTACCGCACACGGTGCTGCGCGACGGGCCGTACGGCGAGGGCATGTGCCAGCTGTGGATCGAGGCGACGCCGGGGAGCGAGCTGCTCGCGCTCGTCGACGCGGAGGAGCCGGAGCCCGGCTGGAAGGCCGTCGGCTTCGCCGAGGTCGGGGAGGGCCGGACCGCGCTGCTCGTGCACGCCGACGACGAGCGGCTGCGCCGCCTCGCGGTGCTCGACGCGGTGATCAACAACGCCGACCGCAAGGGCGGCCACCTCCTGCCCGCCCCGGACGGCCTGCTGTACGGCATCGACCACGGGGTCACCTTCAACGCCGAGAACAAGCTGCGGACGCTGCTGTGGGGCTGGGCGGGGGAGCCGCTGACGGGAGAGGCGGTCGACGTGCTGAAGGGCCTCAGGGAGGCGCTCGGCCCGGCAGGGCCGCTGACCGCCCGGCTGGCCGCACTGATCACCGCGGCCGAACTCGACGCCACGCGCGCGCGGGTGGACGCCCTGCTGACCACCGGGAGGCATCCGGAGCCGAGCGGGGAGTGGCCGGCCATCCCGTGGCCGCCGGTGTAGCCGCACCGGCGAGGGTTCACCGCACACCGCGCGACCGTGCGCAAGAACGCCTTACCGGCCATCCGGACCGGTCCGGTTCGTATACGGAACATCCGTCCGGTTAGGCTCATGACATGCATGCCTGGCCCGCTTCCGAGGTCCCCGCCCTGCCTGGTCAGGGCCGCGACCTGAGGATCCACGACACCGCGACCGGTGGCCTCGTCACCCTCGACCCCGGTCCCGTCGCCCGTATCTACGTGTGCGGCATCACGCCGTACGACGCGACCCACATGGGGCACGCGGCGACCTACAACGCGTTCGACCTCGTGCAGCGCGTGTGGCTCGACACCAAGCGGCAGGTTCACTACGTCCAGAACGTGACGGACATCGACGACCCGCTGCTGGAGCGGGCCGCGCGGGACGACATCGACTGGGCCGCCCTCGCCGAGAAGGAAACGGCCCTGTTCCGCGAGGACATGACCGCCCTGCGGATGCTGCCCCCGCGGCAGTACATCGGCGCGGTCGAGGCGATACCCGGCATCGTGCCGCTCGTCGAGCGTCTCAGGGACCTCGGCGCCGCCTACGAACTCGAAGGCGACGTCTACTTCTCCGTCGAGTCCGACCCCGACTTCGGCAAGGTGTCGAACCTCGACGTGGCCGCGATGCGACTGCTGTCCGCCGAGCGCGGCGGCGACCCGGACCGGCCGGGCAAGAAGAACCCGCTCGACCCGATGCTGTGGATGGCCGCCCGGGAGGGCGAGCCCAGCTGGGACGGCGGTTCGCTCGGGCAGGGCCGGCCCGGCTGGCACATCGAGTGTGTCGCCATCGCCCTCGACCACCTCGGCATGGGCTTCGACGTCCAGGGCGGCGGCTCCGACCTCGCCTTCCCGCACCACGAGATGGGCGCCTCGCACGCCCAGGTGCTGACCGGCGAGTTCCCCATGGCCAAGGCGTACGTCCACGCCGGCATGGTCGCCCTGAACGGCGCGAAGATGTCCAAGTCCAAGGGCAACCTGGTCTTCGTCTCGCGGCTGCGGCGCGACGGCGTCGACCCCGCCGCGATCCGGCTCGCGCTCCTCGCCCACCACTACCGGGCCGACTGGGAGTGGACCGACCAGGTCCTCCAGGACGCCGTGGACCGGCTCGGCCGCTGGCGTGCCGCCGTTTCCCGGCCCGACGGCACGCCCGCAGAGGCGCTCGTCGAGGAGATCCGTACGGCCCTCGCCGCCGACCTGGACGCACCGGCCGCGCTGGCCGCCGTGGACCGCTGGGCGGCGCTGCAGGACGAGCGGGACGGAACGGACGAGGGCGCCCCCGGCGTGGTCTCACGGGCCGTGGACGCGCTGCTGGGCGTGGCGTTGTAGGGAGCCGACGGCGAACACGGTGAGGGCGGTGCGCCGACCGGCGCACCGCCCTCAGCGGTTCAGTCCTCCGATGACGAGTCCTCGTCGTCCGCACCCGGCTTGGGCGGCTTCGGCGGTTTCGTACGGCCGCCGGGGTTGTCCCGCAGATACGGGGCCGTCGGCGGGCCGTCGCCGCCGTCGGCCGTGGCGTGTCCGCCGGCACCGCCCGGTCCCGACCCGTCCCGGCGGCGCAGATAGCGTTCGAACTCGCGGGCGATGGCGTCGCCCGACGCCTCCGGCAGCTCGGCGGTGTCCCGGGCCTCCTCAAGCGACTGCACGTACTCCGCGACCTCGCTGTCCTCGGCGGCCAGTTGGTCCACGCCCACCTGCCAGGCGCGCGCGTCCTCGGGCAGCTCGCCCAGCGGGATGCGTACGTCGATCAGGTCCTCCAGGCGGTTCAGGAGGGCCAGCGTCGCCTTCGGGTTGGGCGGCTGCGACACGTAGTGCGGGACGGCCGCCCACAGCGACACCGCCGGAACGCCCGCGTGGGTGCACGCCTCCTGGAGGATGCCGACGATGCCGGTGGGCCCCTCGTACTTGGTCTCCTCCAGATCCATCCGCTGCGCCAGGTCCGGGTCGGACGTGACCCCGCTGACCGGAACCGGACGGGTGTGCGGGGTGTCACCGAGCAGGGCGCCCAGCACGACCACCAGCTCCACTCCCAGTTCATGGGCGAAGCCGAGGATCTCGTTGCAGAACGACCGCCATCGCATCGACGGTTCGATCCCCCGGACGAGCACCAGGTCGCGCGGCTTCTCACCGCCGACCCGGACCACCG
This sequence comes from Streptomyces sp. NPDC032822, assembly GCF_055578825.1. Taxonomy (NCBI): domain Bacteria; kingdom Bacillati; phylum Actinomycetota; class Actinomycetes; order Kitasatosporales; family Streptomycetaceae; genus Streptomyces; species Streptomyces sp. NPDC032822. The sequence continues at coordinate 178,816 of NZ_JBVIOL010000016.1, forward strand.
AGAGCCGGGTCGTGGGCCAGGTGACCTTGCGTACCCCGCCGTCCAGCCACACCGTGGGGCGGTTCACCTGGAAGTCGTAGTAGTCCTCGGCGTCGAGCGCCGCGAAGACCTCGCCCTTCCACTCCCGGTCCAGGTGCGCGACCGCGGTGGAGGCGGCGTCACCGGCGTCGTTCCAGCCCTCGAACGCGGCCACCATGACTGGGTCGATCAGCTCGGGAACTCCCTCCAGCTCGATCACCCAGCGCCTCCTTCCGACGTGCCCTCGCTTAACGACCCAACCTTACGGCGTGCGGCGGGGGCGCCCGCAGCCCCCTTGCACGGGGGAGTGAACGGATCACTGCCCCGATCGTCCCCCCGGGACACCCCTCGGGGCGCGCTCCTCACAGGCTGGACCTGAGCCACTGCTCGACGCTCGCGATGTGCACGGTCGCCCAGGAACGCGCCGCCTCCGCGTCCCGGTCGCGCAGCGCCGCCAGGATCGCCCGGTGCTCGTGCAGGGTGCGGCTGACGGCATCCTCCTGGGTCAGCCCGCGCCAGATCCGGGCCCGGGTGGTGGGCCCGGACAGGCCGTCCAGCAGTGAGCACAGCACGGAGTTCCCGGAGCTCTGCACGATGCCGCGGTGGAAGTCCAGGTCGCAGGCGACCAGTTCCTCCACCGACGGATTGTCGCCGAGCTTGTCCAACTGAGCCGAGAGGGCGTCCAGTTGCTGTTCGCTCACCCGTAGCGCGGCCATCGCGGTGGCGGCCGGTTCCAGGATGCGGCGCACGGCCAGGAACTCCAGCACGGTGTCGTCGCGGTGGAAGTCGACGACGAAGCTGAGCGCCTCCAGGAGGAGTTGCGGGTCGAGGCTGGTGACATAGGTGCCGTCGCCCTGCCGTACGTCCAGGATCCGGATCAGCGACAGGGCGCGCACCGCCTCCCGCAGGGAGTTGCGGGACAGGCCCAGCTCGGCGGCGAGTTCGCTCTCCTTGGGGAGACGGTCCCCGGGGCGCAGCGCGCCGGTGACGATCATGCCCTTGATCTTCTCGATCGCCTCGTCGGTGACTGCCATGGCCGGTCTCCCTGTCGTTCAGACATCGGATGTCTCAGCACAGTATGCGGCCTGTTCAGACGAGCGCCTCCAGGTCGGCGATCACCGCCGCCTCGTCGAGCGTGGTCAGCGCCCGGTTCCGCATCAGCACCCGCCCGTCGACCACCGTGTCCCGGACGTCGGCCGCGTGGGCGGCGTAGGCGAGCGTGGACCACGGGTCGTGCAGCGGCCGCAGATGCGGCGCGTCTAGGCCGAGTACGACCAGGTCGGCCCGCTTGCCCGCCTCCAGCGACCCCAGGTGCTCCCCGAGCCCCAGCGCCCGCGCGCCCTCGATCGTCGCCATCCGTACGGCCTGTTCGGCGCCGACCGCGGTCGGGTCACCGGCCGCCTTGTGCACCAGCGCGGCCTGCCGTACGGCTCCCAGCACGTCCAGCGTGTTGGAGCTGACGGCCCCGTCGGTGCCCAGCCCGACGGTCACGCCGGCGCTCAGCAGCCGCGGCACGGGCGCGATCCCGCAGCCCAGTTTCAGGTTGGAGACCGGACAGTGCGCGACCGCGGTGCCGGTGCGGGCCAGCGCCGCGATCTCGGGCCCGGTGAGGTCCACGGCATGCGCGAGCAACACGTCGGGTCCCAGAAGCCCGAGCGAGTCGAGCAGCTCGACGGGCCGCTTGCCGTACCGCACCTCGACGGTGGCCACCTCGGTGGCGTTCTCGGCCGCGTGCAGGTGCAACAGGGCACCGAACTCCCGTGCCAGGGCGGCGATGTCGGTGAGCTGCTCGGGGGAGAGGGTGTAGGTGGAGTGGGCGAAGAGGACCGGGCGGGTGCCGGGGCGGGCGGTGCCGCGGGCCAGGAGGTCGCGGCGGGCCCACTCCAGCCGGTCCGGGTAGGCGATGCCGTCGGCCGGGTCGGGCACGTCCATGAAGGTGGGGCCGGTGTGCAGCCGCCAGCCGGTCTCGCGGGCCGCCCGCCGGGCCGCCTCGTGGAACCAGTACATGTCGAGCGCCGAGGTCACCCCGGCGCGGAGGCTCTCGGCGACCGCGAGCCGTACCGCCGCCGCCACGTTCTCCGGCGCCAGCAGTTCGGCCTCCCACCTCAGCACCCGCTCCAGGAAACCCTGGAGGGTGACGTCGTCGGCGCGGCCCCGCAGCAGGGTCATCGCCAGATGGGTGTGCGTGTTGACGAGCCCCGGCAGGATCAGGCAGCCCGCGGCGTCGAGGGACTCCGCGGCTGTGAACCGGGTTCTCAGCTCCGCGGCCGGTCCGACGGCGAGGATCTCGCCCTCGTGGACGGCGACCGCCCCGTCCCGTACGACGGTCCCGGCCTCGTCGACCGTCAGGACGTCACCGCCGTGCACCAGCAGGTCGATGGTCACGCGGTGCCCTCGGCGGTGCTCTCCGCGGCGGTCTCCGCCAGCAGCCGCAGCGCCTCCAGCGCGACCACCGCGCCCTTCTCCACGCCCGCCGCGACGACGTCCCGGTGCGGGTTGTAGCCGCCGGTGCTCTCCTCGTCGACGAGTTCGTCGGCGTTCGCCCCGTCGACGACGAGGACACCGCCCGCGACCAGTCCGCGCAGCGAGGCGGTCACCAGCAGCGCCGACAGCTCCATCTCGATCGCCGCGAGCCCGGCACCGTCGTAGGAGAACAACGGAATGAGGCCCGGCTGGAAGGCCGCCCGGGTCCAGACGATGCCGCGGTGGTGCGGGGCGCCCGCCGCGCGGGCCGCGCGCTGGAGCGCGAGCACCGCCTCCGGCGCCGACACGGCCGGGTACTCCGGCGGCAGCAACTGCTGGGTGACACCGTCGTCCCGGACGGCCGCCTCGGCGACGACCAGGTCGCCGTCGCCGATCCCGGGCCTCATCGCACCCGCCGTACCGAACCGGATGAAGGTGCGGACGCCCGCGTCCGCCAGCTCCTGGAACAGGAGGATCGCACCCGGGGCGCCCACCCCGTGCGAGGCGACGACGACCGGGAGGCCCTTCCAACTGCCGCTGAACACACGGTATTCGCGGTGGTACGACACCTCCTCGGCGCCGTCGAGCAGCGCGGCGACGGCCGCCGCGCGCGCCGGGTCGCCGACGACGACGGCGTGCGCCGGGAGGCCGGTGCGGGGGATGCGGGTGACGGGCAGCAGGTCGGGCAGGTCCTGGTGGGTCATGACGCGGCTCCGGAAGGACTGGTACGGGTGGTACGGCGACGGCGGCGGGCCGTCGTGAGGAAGAGGGCGCCGAGGGTGACGACGTACGGCGCGGCGTCGGTGGCCTGTTGCGGCAGGCCGAGGCCCTGGAGGCGGAAGCCGGCCGCCTCGGCGAGGCCGAACAGCAGCGCGGCGAGCAGGACGCCGATCGGCGCGGCCCGGCCGAGCATGACCGCGACGACCGCGATCCAGCCTCGGCCCGCCGTCATGTTCTCGGAGAACAAGGTGACGTTGCCCAGGGCGAGTTGGGCGCCCGCGAGCCCGCACAGCACCCCCGAGACGAGGATGGCCGCGTACTTGTACTTCGCCGGGCTCACCCCGAGCGTCGCCGCCGCTTCCGGTGCCTCGCCGACCCCGCGCAGCCTGAGCCCCCACACATGCCGGGAGAGCAGCAGCGCGGCCAGGCCGACCGCCACCCACGACAGGTACGCGAGCGGGGTGAAGCCGCCGACCAACGGCAGGCCGGCCAGAGCCGGGTCGTCGAAGGTGCCCTGCACACCGAAGACCGTCCGCAACAGGAAGCTGGTGAGGCCGACGGCCAGCAGGTTCATCGCGACCCCCAGCACGACCGCGTCCCCGCGCAGGGTTACCGTCCCCACCGCCAGGATCAGCGAGTACCCGGCCGCCGCGAGGGCCGCCGCCAGCACGCCCAGCCAGGGGCTGCCGGTGAACCAGCTGGTGGCCACGGCGGTGAAGCAGCCCATCAGCATCATGCCTTCGAGGCCGATGTTGAAGACGCCCGCGCGCTCGCACAGGGCGCCGCCGAGCGCGGCGAGCAGGATGGGGGTCAGCGCGCGCAGCGCCGACGTCAGCAGATCGGAGTCGAAGAACATCACACCGCCTCCTTGCGACGGTTGAACCACCGGCTCGGGAAGTGGAGCCGGGCCGCGAGGAACACGATGACGACGGCCTGGAGCACCTGCGTCAGCTCGCGCGGCACCTCGGTCGTCCGCTCCATCGCCAGTCCGCCCACCTGGAGGACCGCGAAGAAGAAGGACGCGAGGACCGTACCGAGCGGGGCGGCGGTCGCCAACAGCGCGGCGGTGAGGCCCGTCCAGGTGTAGCCGGGGGCGGTCAGTGAGCCGTCCACGAAGCGGTACGGGAAGCTCAACACCCCGATGGCGCCCACCAGTCCGGCCAGGGCGCCCGAGACCGACATCAACCTGAGGGTCAGGCCCCGGCGTTCGACGCCCGCGTAGGCGGCGAAGCGCGGGTTGAGGCCGGTCATGCGGATCTCGTAGCCGACGGCGGTGCGCCGGTCGGTGAACCAGTACGCGGCCGCGGCGAGGGCCACCAGCACCAGACCGACCGTCACGGTCGAGTCGCCGAAGGAGGGCAGTGCCACGCCGTCCGGCAGGGTGCGGGTCTGCGGGAGGCTGGAGCCGGGCTCCTTCAACGGATAGCGGGCCAGGTAGGAGGCCAGCGAGACCGCCGGGTAGCTCAGCAACAGGCTGCTGACCAGCAGCGGGACGCCGAGCTGGTTCTCGCAGAGGGCGGCCAGGGCGGCGTACGCGGCACCGGCCGCCATCCCCGCGAAGAGGGCCAGGACGACGGTGAGCAGGGCGGGCAGCGGTGAGTACAGGCCGGTCACGGCCGCGGTGATGCCGCCGAGGACCAGCTGTCCGTCGCCGCCGAGGTTGATGAGCCCGGCCCGCAGCGGGATGGCCAGCGCGAGCGCCAGGCCGAGCACGCTGGTGCCGGTCGTCAGCGTGGAGCCGATGCCGTCCGCGCCGAGTGAGCCCGTGAGGACCGCCTCGTAGGCCGCCACCGGGTTGGCGCCGGTGCCGACGAGGAAGAGCGCGCCGATCAGGACGCCCGCGAGGACGGAGAAGGTGATGGGGGAGCGCAGGGCGCCCGATATCCGGTTCTTCATGTCAGTCGACGGCCTCCACGCGCACGCCCGCGCCCGCCATCGCGAGCCCCAGCGTCCGCTCGTCCGCCTCGTCCTTCGGGTAGGTCGCCGTGATCCGGCCCTCGTACATCACCAGCACCCGGTCGGCCAGGCCGCGGATCTCGCTCAGTTCGGCCGAGACCAGCAGGACGGCGTGACCGGCGTCGCGGTAGGCGATCAGCTGGTCGTGAATGTTCTGGATCGCGCCGATGTCGACCCCGCGGGTCGGCTGTTCGACCAGCAACAGGGGGGCCTCGTGGGCGAGTTCACGACCGATGAGCAGCTTCTGCAGATTGCCGCCGGACAGTGCGGAGGCGGCCACCTCGGGGGTGGACGCCTTGATGTCGAACCGCTCGACCAGGCGCCGCGCGTGGTCGCGTACGGCGGCGGGCGGCAGCAGACCGCGAAAGGACAGGCTCGTGCGGTGGTGGCCCATCGCCAGGTTGTCCGCGACGGACGCCGCCGTCGCCGTACCGACCGCGTGCCGGTCCTCGGGGACGTACGCCAGGCCCTTGGCGCGGCGCTCGGCGGCCGAGGCGTGGGTGATGTCCTCGCCCTGGAGCGCGACCCGGCCCGCGGTGGTGTGCCGCAGCCCGGCCAGCGCCTCCACCAGCTCGCTCTGGCCGTTGCCGGCGACGCCCGCGATGCCGACGATCTCCCCGGCGCGGACGGTGAGGCCGACGTCGTGCACGGAGTCGGTGGTGAGACCGGACACGTCCAGGACGACGTCCGTCGGTGTCCCCGGCGCGTGCACACGGTCCAGTTCGACCGCGCGGCCGGTCATCGCGGCGGCGATCTCGTCGGCGGACGTCTCGGAGGTGACCAGGCGGGCCACCACCCTGCCGTCCCGCAGGACCGTCACCCGGTCGCTGCCCTCCAGCACCTCGCGGAGTTTGTGGGTGACCAGGATCACCGTGCGGCCCTCGGCGGCCAGCGACTTGAGCACCGCGAACAGGGCGTCCGCCTCGGCGGGTGTGAGCACCGCCGTCGGCTCGTCGAGGATGAGGGTACGGGCGCCCCGGTGCAGCAGCTTCAGGATCTCCACGCGCTGCCGCAGCCCGACCGGCAGCGCGCCGACCCGGGCGTCCGGGTCCACCGCGAGGCCGTGCTCCTCGGCCAGCTCGCGCACCCGGCGGCGGGCCGCGGCGCGGTCCACCAGGCCGAAGCGGCGCGGCTCGGCGGCGTAGACGACGTTCTCGGCGACCGTCAGCGAGTCGAACAGCTTGAAGCTCTGGTGGACCATCCCGAGCCCGGCGGCCATCGCGTCGGACGGGCTGGCGAAGCGCGCCTCCCGCCCGCCGATCAGGACCGAGCCGGCGTCGGCGCGCTCCATGCCGTAGAGGACCGACATGAGGGTGGACTTCCCGGCGCCGTTCTCGCCCATGAGGGCGTGGATCTCGCCGTGCCGGACGGTCAGGTCGACGGCGTCGTTGGCGAGCGTGCCGGGAAACCGCTTGGTGATGCCCCGGAGCTCGACCGCGACGTCCGCGTCAGCCGGCGGCGGGGTCATCGACCTTGAGCTTTCCGGAGACGATCCGGTCGCGCAGCGCCTCGACCTTCTTCAGGACGTCCTTGTGGTCGGCGATCACGCACTTCGACGAGTCGACGCCGGCCTCCAGGCCGGTGAGGCTGATGCCGCCCTCCTTCAGGCCGTACGACACCGTCGTGCCCGCCTTGCCGCCGAGGACCGCCTCGATGCCCTGGTGCACGGCCACGTCGGTGCGCTTGATCACGTTGTCGACGACCGTGCCGGGCGCGGAGACGCACTGGTTGACGTCGACGCCGTACGCGTACGCGCCCTTGGCCTTCGCGGCCTCGAAGACGCCGTAGTTGCCGGCCGCGGCCGCCGCCATGATCTGGTCGTAGCCCTTGGAGAGCAGGGTGTCCGCCTGCTCCTTGGCGCGCGCCGAGTCGTCGAAGGGGGACTGGCCGCCGACGAAGCGGGTGCTCGTGGAGGTCTTCGGCGCGACCGCCTTGGCGCCGGCCGCGAACGGGTCGCTGTAGCGGCGGAACTGGGGCGTGTCGAGCACGTCCACCGCTCCGACCTTGCCGCTCCTGCTCAGCAGACCGGCCTCGGCGCCCGCGAGGTAGACGCCCTCGTGCTCACGGAAGACCGCGCAGCCGACGTTCTTGAAGGTCTTGGTGGTGCAGGCGTCGATGATCAGGAACTGCTGCTCGGGGTTCTTCTGGGCCTGCTGGGCGACCAGGTCGGCGAACTCGAAGCCGACCAGCACGATGACGTCCGGCTTCGCGTCCACCGCGGCCTGCACGTTCTGCTGCTGGGACGCGGTGTCGGTGGACTCGTAGACCTTCTGTGTCCCGTCGTACTGGTTCGCCGCTTCCTTGATCCCGGTGACGGCCAGCTTCAGGAACTCGTTCTGACCGACCGCGTCCGGCGTGACGAGCGTGAAGGACTTCCCGCTGCCACCGCTCGCGCTGTCGGAGGCGTCGCTCTTCGCGGCCGCGTTGCACGCGGTGGCGGCGGTGACCAGAAGCGTGGTGGCGACGGCGGCTTGCAGGGAACGGCGGGATCTGCGCTGCATGGGAAGGACCTTCCGGGGTACGGCGAGACCCGCTCGACGGTGAGCGGGTGCGGGGAGGGGATCGACGGGCGGTGGGGGAAGGTTCAGCGTCGACAGCCGTCGCCGCAGCACCGGCCGAAGTCCAGGAAGCGGCGCTTGGTCAGCAGCATGCGACTTCCGTTCGTCTCGGTCAGTGGACTGGGGGCTGGACTCTAACACCGGTTTCCGGACACTTGCCCGATTGTCTCGAACTGTGGTTCCCCCAGGTCATGTAGCGTGGCGGTCACCCACCGGAACATCAGGAGTGTCCCGATATGCCCCAGGAACTGCGCGCTGTCGAGTGGACCGGAACCGGTCTCGCGCTGATCGACCAGACCCTCCTTCCGCATCGCGCCGAGACGGTGGATGTCCAGGATGTGGACACTCTGGTCGACGCGATCCAGCGCCTCGTGGTGCGGGGCGCGCCCGCGATCGGGGCGGCCGGGGCGTACGGGGTGGCACTCGCGATGGTGCAGGGCGAGCGGGAGGGCTGGACGGCCGACGAGACCCGTGCGGCGGTCGCCCGCGTCCGCGAGGCCCGGCCCACCGCCGTCAACCTCATGGTGTGCGTGGACCGGGTCATGACCCGCTTCGACGAGGGCCTCACCGCCGTCCTCGAAGAGGCCGCCGCCGTCCAGCGCGAGGACGTCGAGGCCAACCGCGCGATGGGCGCGCACGGCGCCGACTGGCTGCTCCAACGGGTCGGCGCGGACCGCCCGTTGCGCATCCTGACCCACTGCAACACCGGGGCGCTGGCGACCGCGGGCTGGGGCACCGCGCTCGGCGTCATCCGCGAACTCCACGCGCGCGGACTGCTGGAGGTCGTCTACGCCGACGAGACCCGCCCCCTGCTCCAGGGCTCCCGGCTGACCGCCTGGGAGCTGGTCCAGGAGGGCATCCCGCACTACGTCCAGGCCGACGGGGCCGCCGCCGGCACCATCCTGCGCGGCGAGGTCGACGCGGCGATCGTCGGCGCCGACCGGATCGCCGCCAACGGCGACACCGCCAACAAGGTCGGCACGGTGGGCGTGGCGCTGGCGTGCGCGGACGCGGGGATCCCCTTCCTGGTCGCGGCCCCCACCACCACGGTCGACCTCGCCACCAAGACCGGCGACGACATCCACATCGAACTCCGCGGGGAGGCCGAGGTGTTGGAGTGGGGCGGCGTACGGACCGCTCCCGTGGAGTCCCGGGGGCACAATCCCGCTTTCGATGTGACGCCGGGGCGGTTGGTCACGGGGTTGGTGACGGAGCGGGGCGTGCTGGAAGTGGCTTCCGGTCAACTGCCCGGCGAGCACCTGAAGTAGAGGACACAGAGAAGAGGACACAGAGAAGAGGACATAGGGAAGGGGACCCCCGGGTGCGGGGGTCCCCTTCCCTTTCTCTTCCTCAGCGCTGCGACAGCTCCAACTCCAGCAGCCACTCCACGACTTCGGTGTGGTGCCGGGCCTGCCGCGGGTCGTTCCCCCACACGTACAGCCCGTGCCCCGCGACCACCACGGCCGGCATCCGCGGCTCACGGGCCGCCTCCAGGCGGTCCCCGAGAACCTTCATGTCCTGGCTGTTGGCGATGACCGGCAGCGTCACCTCGACGTCGTGCGCGGGCTGGCCGACGCCCTTCAGCATCTCGACGTCCCTGAAGACGATCCCGCCCGGCTCACGGCGGCCCATCGCCACCGACGCCACCGTGTGCACGTGCACCACGGCACCGGCTCCGGTCAGCGCGGCCACCCGCGCGTGCAGCTCGGCCTCCGCGGACGGCTTGCCGCCCCGGACGGCGGCACCCTGGCCGTCGACCAACACCACGTCCGCGGGGGTCAGTTCACCCTTGTCGTGGCCGCTGGCGGTCACCGCGAGCCGCAGTGGGTCGCGGGAGAGGACCACGGACAGGTTCCCGGAGGTGCCCCGCATCCAGCCGAAGCCGGCGAAGCGGGCGGACTCGGCGGCGAGGACGGCGCCGGCCTCCTCCAGGTCGAGTGCGGTGATCTCGGCGGTCATGCGGTGCTCCCGGAAGTGGTGATGCCGATCTCGTCGAACGTCCCCGCCTGTGGGTGGTCGCCGACGCCTTGCTCGTAGTACGGCTCCCCGGGCCGCCGGATCCCGACGGTGAGCCAGCCGGCCGCACGGGCCGCGTCCAGCTCGCCGGGCCGGTCGGAGAGGAAGAGGAGACGGGAGGCCTCGACGCCGGTCGCCTCCGCGATCCGGCGGTACGACTCCGGCTCCTGCTTGGCGCCCGCGTTCTCGGTGTCGTACAGGCCGGAGACGAGCGAGGTGAGGTCGCCCTCCGGGCTGTTGGTGAACCAGGCCCGCTGCGCCGACACCGACCCGGACGAGTAGACGTACAGCGCGAGGCCCGCCGCGTGCCAGGCGCGCAGCGCCGGGACGACGTCGTCGTAGAAGTGCGAGACGAGGTCGCCGCGGGTGAAGCCCTCCGACCAGACGATGCCCTGGAGGGTCTTGAGCGGGGTCGCCTTGCGGTCCTCGTCGAGCCAGGTGTTCAGCGTCTTCTCGATCGAGGCCGCGTCGGCGTCCGCCTCGCCCGTCAGCTCCCGCACCTGCGCGAGGGCCCGTGCCACCGCCGGCTCGTCGGCCCGCTCGGTGAGCAGGTCGGCGAAACGGGCCCGGGAGTACGGGTACAGGACGTCCACGACGAACCCCGTGGCGCTCGTGGTGCCCTCGATGTCGAGCACCACGGCGTCCACGGTGTGCACACCGGTCACGCCGTTCACGCCGAAACGGAGGCCCCCGGGGTCGCGCACGCTCACGCGACGGCCCGGTCGGCCTCGTAACCGGCCGCGATCGTGTCGTAGTCCGGGAAACGGGAGGCGATGGTCGAGCCGGTGAAGCTGCCGATCCAGCCGTCCTCCTCGTGGAAGAAGCGGATCGCGGTGAAGGACGGCTTCGTGCCCATGTCGAACCAGTGGGTGGTGCCGCGCGGCACGCCCAGCAGATCGCCCTTCTCACAGAAGACCGCGTGCACCTCGCCGTTCGCGTGCAGATAGAAGATGCCGGAGCCGGAGACGAAGAAGCGGACCTCGTCATCGTCGTCGTGCGTGTGCTCCTGGAGGAACTTCGCCCGGGCGGCCTTCGCCTTCGCCGGGAACTCCGGGTCGTCACTGGGGTGCAGACCCAGCACGTCGACGGTGGTGAAGCCCTCCTCGGCGTTCAGCTTGTCGATCTCCGGCCCGTACGCGGCGAACACCGTCGCGCTGTCGGCGTCGAACGGCACGTCCTCACGGATCGGCCACTGCTCGTAGCGCACGCCCAGCGGCTTGAGCGCCTCGGCGATCTCGGCGGGGGACGAGGTGCGGCGGACCAGGGTCTCGGGGCCGGACTCGGACCAGGTGGTCAACAGGGTCATGGGACAACTCCAGAAGGCGGGAGGGAAAGTCCGGATACCGAGACGAGTATCCGGGAGGGGGGAGAGCGGAGGAGGGCGGCGGCGGACAGCGGGTCAGCCGCGACACTTCGCGCCGGTACAGCACCGCATGCAGGGCATGAGCTGGGCTGTCGCGCGTGGAGTCGTCATCGGGGCCTCACTGTGCCGGGTCGGGTGCCGGTCCTGTGATGGTAACTCCCGCCGTGACGGCAACCCAGTGTGACGAAGTCGTTGTCTCACTCCCTGAGAAACCGCTTCCATTCCTTTGACGGGTGGCTGAAATCATTCTCATGATCTGCGTATGAAGACGCTGCTGCTCGTGCGGCGGCTGTACGTGGACTTGCTCCGGTCGACCACAGCCCGCTGTCGCTGACCTCCCCCGGAGCCTCCGCGCGGCCTGACGCCGCGGGCCCGCCACCCCTGTGCCGGTGGCGCGTTCCTTTCCCTCGCTCCGGGTCACGCACGCCCCCGTCTTCGTCCCCTCCGCACCACCCCGCACCTGGAGCCCCTCATGTCCCGCACCCGCGTCCCCCTCGCTGCACTCTCGCTGGCCTCCGCCTCCGCCCTGCTGCTCGCGGGCTGCGCGCAGTCCACGGACGCCTCCAAGGCCGGCGGTGACAGCTCCGCCTCGGCCTCGGCCGCCACCGGCAAGAAGCCGGCTCCCTTCAGCGAGGGCGCGGTCAAGGTGGCCCTCGTCCGGCAGAGCGGCGCGGGCGACTACTTCGAGCAGTGGGGCAACGGCGCCAAGGCCCAGGCCAAGGCCCTCGGCATCGACCTGACGGTGTACGACGCCCAGGCCGACAACGCCAAGCAGGCCACCGACCTGTCCTCGGCCATCAACTCCGGCGCCAAGGCGATCATCATCGACCACGGCTTCCCGGCGACCATCCAGCCGGAGATCGACAAGGCCGTCAAGAAGGGCATCAAGGTCGTCGTCTACGACGTGGAGACCTCCACCAAGGGCGTGGTCAGCACCGAGCAGGACGACGCCAGCATGGCCAAGGCCGTGCTCGACGTGATGGCCAAGGACCTCGGCGAGAACGCGAAGGTCGGCTACGTCAACGTCGCCGGCTACGCCGCACTCGACAAGCGGGACTCGGTCTGGAAGACGGCGGTCGACTCCCACGCCTGGAAGCAGCAGTTCAAGGTCGGCAAGGTCACCGACTCCACGGCCACCGACAACGTTCCCCTGGTCTCCGCCGCGCTGACCCAGCACTCCGATGTGACCGGCGTCTTCGCCCCCTACGACGAGCTGGCCAAGGGCACCGTGCTCGCCGTGCAGAACAAGAAGCTCCAGGACAAGGTGAAGGTCTTCGGCGCCGACGTCTCCAACGCCGACATCCAGAACATGACCGCCGCGGACAGCCCGTGGGTCGCCACCGCCGGCACCGACCCGTCCGCCGTCGGCGCCGCCGTCGTCCGGACGACGGCGCTGGAGCTGGCCGGAGAGCTCGGGAAGACGACGGTCTCCTTCCCGGCCGTCGCCATCACCCAGGACTTCCTGAAGAAGAACAAGATCGAGAACATGGACCAGCTCCGGGAGGCGCTGCCCGCGCTGAACCTGTCCCAGGTCTCGACCGCGGACTGGATCGCGAATGTCGCCCACTGACGTGGCTCCCGCGGTGAGCCTGCGGGACGTCAGCATGGCCTTCGCCGGCAAGACGGTGCTCGCCTCCGTCTCGCTCGACATCGCCCCGGGCAGCGTGGTCGCGCTGCTCGGCGCGAACGGCGCCGGCAAGTCCACCCTGATCAAGATCCTGTCCGGCGTGCACACGGACCACGGCGGTCAGGTGCGGGTCGCCGGGGAGCCCGCGGCTCTCCGCTCACCGCTGGCCGCCCGGCAGTTGGGCATCCAGACCGTGCACCAGCGCATCGGCGAGGGCATCGTGCCCGGCCTCACGGTCGCCGAGAACCTGGTCTTCGAGGAACTGGCACAGCGCCGGGGCAACCCCTTCCTCAACGGTGGCCGGCTGCTCGCCCGCGCCCGGGAGATCCAGGCGTCCCTCGGCCTCGACTGGAGCGACTCGCTGCTCCGCAAGGACGTCACCGAACTCGGCGTCTCCGACCGCCAGTTGCTGATCCTCGCCCGCGCGCTGGCCACCCGCCCCCGGCTGCTGATCCTCGACGAGCCGACCTCGGCCCTGTCCGCGGCCGAGGCGGAGCGGCTGTTCGCCCTGGTGGAGCGGATGCGCGACGACGGCATCGCGGTCCTCTACGTCTCCCACCGCCTCGGCGAGATCGACGCCCTGGCCGACCGGCTGGTCGTCCTGCGGGACGGCCGTCTCACCGAGGACCAGGTCAAGCCCTTCGACTGGGACTCCGCCCTGCGCGCGATGCTTGCCCAGGCCCAGGAGACGACGACCGCCCGCCCGGTCCGGGCCGGCGACCAGGGCGAGGTCGTCCTCGCGCTGCGCGGCGTCCGGCTCTTCGAGGGCCGGACCCCGCTCGACCTGGACGTCCGGGCCGGCGAGGTGACCGGCGTGGTCGGTCTGCTGGGCGCAGGCAAGACCGAACTGGCCCGCGGCCTGTTCGGCGCCGAGCCGTTCCCGGCGGGCACGGTGGAACTCGACGGCAGGCCCTACGCGCCCCGCCGCCCCTCCGACGCCATCCGCGGCGGGGTCCACCTGGTCCCCGAGGACCGGCACGCGGACGCCCTGGTCCCCGGCTGGTCGGTGGCCCAGAACATCTCGCTCCCGTTCCTCAGGTCCCTGTCCCGGGGCGGACTCGTGAGCCGTTCCCGCGAGGACGCCCTCGGCCGCGAGGCCATCGACGCCCTCGGGGTCGTCACCCGGGACGAGCACAGCACCGTGGAGGAGCTGTCCGGCGGCAACCAGCAGAAGGTCGTCGTCGGACGCTGGCTCGCCGAGACCCCACGCGTCCTCATCCTGGACGAACCGTTCCGAGGCGTGGACATCGGGGCCCGCCGGGACATCGGCCGCCGCGCCCGTGCCCTGGCCGCCGAGGGCGCCGCCGTGCTCGTCCTGTCCGCGGACGTCGACGAGGTCCTGGAGGTCGCCGACCGGGTCGTCGTCCTGGCCGCCGGGGAGATCCACCTCGACGCCTACGGACAGGACGCGGAACGTGACCGCGTGATCCAGACCATCGCCGTGTCCGTCTGAGGCCCCTCCGACGTTCCCTCCGACTCCGTCCGAACGTTCTGTCCCAGTGCCTCTGACGCCGGCCGCCGAAGGAAGCAGCACCCCATGACCACCACCCAGAGCACCGAGGTCCCCACCAAGGCGGCGCTCCCGCCCGCGACCTCCACCGCCGTGCGTGTCCAGAACGCCGTCATCAAGTACGGCTTCATCTTCGTCACGGTCGCGCTCTTCGCGTACTTCGCGCTGAGCGAGGGCTCCTTCCGCGAGTCGGCGACCCTCCTCGACACCCTGCGCTATGTCTCCGTCGCCGCGATCCTCGGCCTCGGCGTCACCCTCACCATGGCGGTGGGCGGCATGGACATGTCGGTGGGCGCGGTGGCCGGCCTCGGCGTCTCGGTCGCCGCCCAGACGATGGTCGTCTTCAACCAGGTCGGCACGGTCGCCATCCTCGCGGTGCTGGCGGCGGGCGCCCTCGCGGGCCTGCTCAACGCCCTCCTCATCGTCGTCCTCAAGATCCCCGACATGCTCGCCACCCTCGGCACCATGTTCGTCATCCAGGGCAGCAAACTGATCCTCGTCGACGGCCAGTCGATCACCCCGGGCATGACCATGTCCGACGGATCGACCGCCCCCGGCAGGTTCACCGCGGGCTTCCTGCGCATCGACCGCGGCACGGTCCTCGGCATCCCCGTCTCGGTGCTGATCTTCGGCGGTCTCACGGTCGTCGCCTGGGTCTTCCTCGCCCGCACCCGCTGGGGCCGCGTCCTGTACGCGATCGGCGCCAACCCCGAGGCCGCCCGGCTGGCCGGCATCCGCGTCGGCGCCTACCGGGCCCTGGCCTACGTCCTCTCCGGCGTCCTCGCCTCCGTCGGCGGCCTGATCCTCGCCTCACGCATCGGGCAGGGCGACGTCTCGGCCGGAACCTCCCAGCTCCTGGAGGCCGTCGCCGTGGCCCTGGTCGGCACGTCGGTCCTGGGCCGCGGGCGCCCGAACGTCTGGGGCACCGCCCTCGGCGCCGTCCTCATCGGCATCATCACCACCGGCCTGACCATCAAGGGACTGCCGTACTACACCCAGGACGTCGTCGAGGGCGCGGTCCTCATCCTCGCCCTGGTCTTCAGCTTCACCCTGTCCAAGCGCCGCACCGCATAAGGGAGTTCACCGACCATGGGCTACCGCATCCTGGAGACCGACGACATCCCCGGCTACCTGCGTGAACGGGGCCACTGGCCGGACCCGGCGGACATCGAGGTCCGCGAGGTCTCCGACGGCAACATGAACCGGGTCTTCCTCGCCTCCTCGGCCGACGGCACCCGCAGCCTCGCCGTCAAGCAGGCCCTGCCCTGGGTCCGGGTGGCCGGCCCGTCCTGGCCGATGAACCCCGACCGCGCCGACGCCGAGGCCCGCGCCTACGAGCAGCTCGCCAAGGTCGCTCCCGACACCATCCCGGTGGTCCACGGCTACGACCCCGAGAACTACGCCCTCGTCATGGAGGACATGTCCGACCTGGAGGTCCTGCGCACGCTCCTCAACGAGGGCGCGGCCTACGGGCCGGACACCTCGGCGAGGATCGGCGAACTGGTCGCCCAACTCTCCTTCGCCACGAGCGACTTCGGTATGCCGTCCGCCGAACGCAAGGCACTGGTCGCGGCCTCGGTCAGCCCCGAGCTCTGCAAGATCACCGAGGATATGGTCCTGTCCGAGCCGTACATCGAGCACGAACACAACCACTGGCACCCGGGGTTGGACGACCTGGCGGCCGGGTTCCGCGCGGACGCGAGGCTCCGCACCGAGGTCGCCGACCTCCGCCACACCTTCATGACCAGCGCCCAGGCCCTGCTCCACGGCGACCTCCACACCGGCAGCATCATGGTCGGCACCCGCGAAGGCGCCCCGGTCGCCCGGGTCTTCGACCCCGAGTTCTCCTTCGTCGGCCCGATCGGCTTCGACCTCGGCCTGTACTGGGCCAACGCGCTGGTCTCGGAGGAACGGGCCCGCGCCCTCGGCACCCTGTCCGACCACGCCGACCAACTCCGCCTGTCCTGGGAGGCGTTCGAGACCGAGTTCCGCCGCCTGTGGCCGACCCGCGTCGACACCTTCTTCGACGAGGCCTACCTCGACCGCTTCCTCCACCGCGTCTGGACCGAGTCTCTCGGCTTCGCCGGCACGGAGATCATCCGCAGAATCATCGGCTTCGCCCACCTGACGGACCTGACCACGCTGGAGAACCCGGTCCCGGCGTCGCGCAGGGCGCTGCTGCTGGGGCGCGAACTGATCGTCCGCCGCGACGAGCTGAAGAACCCGAACGAGGTAAGGGCGCTGGCGCGGACCCTCTAGGGGAGCGGGGCCGTGCCGATATGCGGCTCCGCCGCGTGGGCGCGACCGGCCGCCACCGCCCCGCGGACGACAAACAGCCCACACGGCACGTGAAAGGGGCGGCTCCCACAGAGAGGAGCCGCCCCTTTCAGGTCGTACCGCCTACTTCTTGTCGAGCAGGTCCTGCACCTTGCCCCGGACCTCGTCCGTGGCCAGCCCCCGGATCGTCAGCGTCGTACGCCGCCGCAGCACGTCGTCCTGGGTCTCGGCCCACTCGTTGTCCCGGGCGTACACGACCTGCGCCCAGATCTCGGGCGCGTCCGGGTGCACCCGCTCGCTCAGCTCCGGGTTCTCGTTCGCCAGCCGGGCGATGTCGAACGCGAGCGAACCGTAGTGCGTGGCAAGGTGCTTCGCCGTGTCGGCGGCCATCCGCGGCCCGGGGGCCGGGTTGTCGACCAGCAGCCGGTGCGCGACCGCACGCGGGTTCGCGACCCCCGGCAGCGGCAGCTTCTTCGGCAGCGACGAAATGGGCTCGAAGCCGTCGCCCAGCGGAGCGCCGGGCAGCGTCTCCAGCTGCCGCATGACCGTACGGCCGATGTGCCGGAAAGTCGTCCACTTGCCGCCCGCCACGGACAGCATCCCGCCCCTGCCCTCGGTCACGACCGTCTCGCGCTTGGCCTTCGCGGTGCTGCCGGGCCCGCCGGGCAGCACCCGCAGACCTGCGAAGGAGTACGTGATCAGATCACGGTCGAGCTGCTGGTCGCGGATGGAGAACGCGGCCTCGTCGAGTATCTGGGCGGTGTCCTTCTCGGTGACCGAGACGTCCGCCGGGTCGCCCTCGAACTCCTCGTCGGTGGTACCGAGCAGCAGCATGTCCTCCCAGGGGAGGGCGAAGGTGATGCGGTACTTGTCGATCGGGGTGGCGAGCGCCGCCTTCCAGGGGGCGGTGCGCTTCAGGACCAGGTGCGCGCCCTTCGACAGGCGGATGGACGGCGCCGCGTTCGGGTCCTCCATCTTGCGCAGGTGGTCGACCCACGGGCCGGTCGCGTTCAGCACGAGCCGGGCGTTCACGCCGAACTCGTCACCGGACTGCCGGTCGCGCAGATCGGCGCCCGTGACCCGGCCCTTGGTGAAGCGCAGGCCCGTCACCTCGGCGTGGTTCAGCACCACGGCACCCGCCTCGACGGCACCGCGGACCGTCATCAGCGCCATGCGCGCGTCGTTCATCTGGTCGTCGCCGTACACGGCCACGGCCTTGAGGCCCGCCGTACGCAGCTCGGGCACGTCCTGCGCGGCCTTCGACGGCGAGAGCAGGTGCCCCACGCCGTCACCGAAGGCCGACAGCGCGGAGTAGGCGAAGACGCCCGCTCCGAGCTTCGCCGCGCCGTGCGGCCCGCCCTTGTACACGGGGAGGTAGAACGTGAGCGGGTTCGCCAGGTGGGGGGCCACCTGGCGGGACACCGCACGGCGCTCGAAGTGGTTCTCCGCCACCAGCTTCACCGCGCCGGTCTGCAGGTAGCGCAGACCGCCGTGGAGCAGCTTGGAGGAGGCGGAGGAGGTGGCGCCGGCGAAGTCGCCGGCGTCGACCAGGGCCACCCTGAGCCCGGACTGCGCGGCGTGCCAGGCGGTGGAGATGCCCAGGATGCCGCCGCCGATCACGAGAAGGTCGTACGACGCCTTGGAGAGCTGCTCCCGGGTCTCGGCGCGGCTCGGGTTCGAGCCGGAGGCCGGGCGCGTACCGAGGGCAGGCACGGACTGCAGGGTGGACTGACTGGTCATGTGGGGTTCTTACTCCTCGTCGTCGAGCCAGCCCATGGTCCGCTCCACGGCCTTGAGCCAGCTCTTGTACTCACGGTCGCGCTTCTCCGCGTCCATGTTGGGGGTCCACTCGGCGGCCCGGCGCCAGTTGGCGCGCAGGTCGTCGGTGCTGGTCCAGAAGCCGACGGCGAGGCCGGCGGCGTAGGCGGCACCGAGGCAGGTGGTCTCGGCGACCATCGGGCGCACCACGGGGGCGTCGACGAAGTCCGAGAGCGTCTGCATCAGCAGGTTGTTGGAGGTCATGCCGCCGTCGACCTTGAGGGCCGCGAGCTCGACGCCGGAGTCCTTCGTCATGGCGTCGGTGATCTCACGGGTCTGCCAGGCCGTGGCCTCCAGGACGGCGCGCGCGAGGTGCGCCTTGGTGACGTACCGGGTGAGGCCGGCGATCACACCGCGGGCGTCGGAGCGCCAGTACGGGGCGAACAGACCGGAGAAGGCCGGCACGAAGTAGGCGCCGCCGTTGTCCTCGACCGTGAGCGCGAGCGTCTCGATCTCGGCGGCGGTGGAGATCAGACCCATCTGGTCGCGCATCCACTGCACCAGCGAACCGGTGACGGCGATCGAGCCCTCCAGGGCGTAGACCGGAGCCTCGTCGCCGATCCGGTAGCCGACCGTGGTCAGCAGGCCCGAGTAGGAGTTGATGATCTTCTCGCCGGTGTTCATCAGCATGAACGTGCCGGTGCCGTAGGTGGACTTGGCCTCGCCCTCGGCGAAACAGGTCTGGCCGAACAGGGCCGCCTGCTGGTCGCCGAGCGCGGAGGCGACCGGGATACCGCCGAGCAGGTCGCCCAGCTTGCCGCCGGTGACCTCGCCGTAGACCTCGGCGGAGGAGCGGATCTCGGGGAGCATCGACAGCGGGACGCCGATGGACTCGGCGATCTTCTCGTCCCACGCCAGGGTGTGCAGGTTCATCAGCATGGTGCGGGAGGCGTTGGTGACGTCGGTGTAGTGCTTGCCGCCGTTGACACCGCCCGTCAGGTTCCAGATGACCCAGCTGTCCATGGTGCCGAAGAGGATGTCCCCCGCCTCGGCGCGCTCGCGCAGGCCCTCGACGTTGTCGAGCAGCCAGCGGGCCTTGGGTCCGGCGAAGTAGCTCGCCAGCGGCAGGCCGGTCTCGCGGCGGAAGCGGTCCTGGCCGACGTTGCGGCCGAGCTCGCGACAGAGGGCGTCGGTGCGGGTGTCCTGCCAGACGATGGCGTTGTGGACGGGCTCACCGGTGTTCTTGTCCCAGAGGAGAGTGGTCTCGCGCTGGTTGGTGATGCCGATGGCCTTGATGTCGTCGCGGGTGATGCCGGCCTTCGCGATGGCGGAGGCGACGACCTCCTCGACGTTCGTCCAGATCTCGGTGGCGTTGTGCTCGACCCAGCCCGGCTTCGGGAAGATCTGCTCGTGCTCCTTCTGGTCGACGGAGACGATCCGGCCGTCCCGGTCGAAGACGATGCAGCGGCTGGAGGTGGTGCCCTGGTCGATCGCGGCGATGAAGGGCCCGGCGGTGTGGGCGTCGGTCACTGTGTGCTCCTGGGTTCCGTGAGTAAGGGACGGTCTACGACTGCTGGTTCTAAGCGAACGCGATGTTGTAGATGCCTGCAGCGATCGCGCCGCCGATCAGCGGACCGGCGACCGGGATCCAGGCGTAGCTCCAGTCGGAGCCGCCCTTGTTGGGCAGGGGCAGGAGCGCGTGCACGATGCGCGGACCGAGGTCACGGGCCGGGTTGATCGCGTAGCCGGTCGGGCCACCGAGGGACAGACCGATGGAGACCACCACGAGGGCGGTGATCAGGGCGCCGAGGGTGCCGAGACCCTTGCCGTCGCCGTTGAGGCCCTGGGTGAGGACCGCGAGCACCAGCACGATGGTGCCGATGACCTCCGTGGCGATGTTCTGCCACGCGACGCGGATCTCGGGACCGGTGGAGAAGATGCCGAGCACCGGGCCCGCACCCTGCTCCTGCGCCTCGACGGCCTTGGCCTTGGTGTCCTGCGCGCCCGGACCGCCGACGATCTCGCGGTCGGTGAGGTGCGCGTGGAACTGGCCGTAGTAGGCGACCCAGACCAGAGCCGCGCCGATCATGGCGCCGAGCAGCTGCCCGCCCCAGTAGATCGGGACGTCGCTCCAGGGGATGCCGTCCTTCTTGATCGCGAGCGCGAGGGTCACGGCCGGGTTGAGGTGCGCGCCGGAGAGCGGAGCCGAGGTGTACACGGCCGTCAGAACGGCGAAACCCCACCCGAAGGTGATGGCGAGCCAGCCGGCGTTGCGCGCCTTGGAGGCCTTCAGCGTGACGGCGGCGCAGACGCCGGCGCCGAGCAGGATGAGTATGGCGGTACCGATGGTCTCGCCGATGAAGATGTCGGAGCTGGACACCCGCGACTCCTTTGTCCTTCGTCCAGGGGACCGAACCCCGGGTCCCTCCGGGAGTTCGAGCTGCCCTCGGGGGTGAGAGCGATGCCGGCCCTTGGCGTTGTCACACTCTAGCGCGTATTGCCGGTAGGTGTTCGACAATGCCGACCGATGGACGGGAGTCTCGCTCCGGCGTTACGTGCACGTCAAGGGCTCTGTTATCGAAAGCACGATCGTTATTGATTGCTGTGAGCTGTCGATCTTGACTTCGGTACGCACGGCTGCGAAGCGGGCACGGTCTGTGCCGATCAGCCGCTTTTTGGCGTTATGTCAGAGTACGGCCGAGGGCCGGAACGTCAATGGCGTTCCGGCCCTCGGTCTCGCGCAGGCGTACGGCGCTCAGAACCGCCCGGCGCCCAGGTCCCGCGACACCGCGCGGGCGCAGTCCCGTACCGCGGCGATCAGCTCGGGGCGCAGCTCGCCGTCCCGGCCCAGCCGCTCCACCGCGCCGGTGATGCCGACCGCGCCCACCGGCATGCGCCGACGGTCGTGGATGGGCGCGGCGACGGAGGCGACGCCCTCCCAGGTCTCCTCGACGTCGGCCGCGTAGCCACGCGCGCGCGTGATGTCGAGGATCTCCTCGAACTCACCCAGGTCGCAGACGGTCCGCTCGGTGAACGCCTTGCGGTCCGACTCCAGCGCCTCGCTGTGCGCGACCGGGTCGAAGGCCGACAGGACCTTGCCCAGGGCGGTGCAGTGCAGGGGCTGCATGGCCCCGATCTCCAGCACCTGCCGGCTGTCGTCCGGCCGGAAGACGTGGTGCACGATCAGCACGCCCTGCTGGTGCAGCACGCCCAGATGGACGCTCTCCCCGCTGGAGCGTGCCAGGTCGTCCGTCCAAACCAGGGCGCGGGCCCGCAGTTCGTGCACGTCCAGGTAGGTGGTGCCCAGGCGCAGCAGTTCGGCGCCCAGTTGATAGCGGCCGGAGGCGTCGTCCTGCTCCACGAAACCCTCGTGCTGGAGGGTGCGCAGGATGCCGTGCGCGGTGCCCTTGGCGAGGCCCAGAGACGAGGCGATGTCCGACAGGCCGAGCCGCCGCTCGCCGCCCGCGAGGAGCCGCAGCATCGCGGCCGCGCGTTCGAGCGACTGGATGTTCCGTGCCATCGCCGTTCTGCCTCCGTCCCCTTCGACCGCCGATCCGCCGACGCCCGCTGCCGCCGTTCGGCAATGTCGAAC
This sequence comes from Streptomyces sp. NPDC032822, assembly GCF_055578825.1. Lineage (NCBI taxonomy): Bacteria > Bacillati > Actinomycetota > Actinomycetes > Kitasatosporales > Streptomycetaceae > Streptomyces > Streptomyces sp. NPDC032822. Next base: position 200,674 of record NZ_JBVIOL010000016.1, read on the forward strand.
ACTACCGGTCCATGCCGACCTCTCGCTAATGGTCGGTCCGCATCTGTTGGGTCACTCGTATCCCGTAGGTGACCCCGCCGCCATCCTCGTCCGTCCCGTGGACGCCCCGACCCGCGGACCCCCGCCCCGGTTACCCTGGCGGCGGCGCCTCCGGGGGAGAGTTCCACGGACGGCGCTAAGCCGACAGCCGTCGCATCCGAGGGAGCTTTTTCATGGCCTCTGTGCCGCTGACCCCTTCCGCCGACAGCGGGACCCGTGTGTCCGCGCTCCGGGACGCGCTCGCCACTCGTGTGGTGGTGGCCGACGGAGCGATGGGGACCATGCTGCAGGCTCAGGACCCGACGTTGGAGGACTTCGAGAATCTTGAGGGCTGCAACGAGATCCTGAACCTGACGCGTCCGGACATCGTCCGTTCCGTCCACGAGGCCTATTTCGAGGTCGGTGTGGACTGCGTCGAGACCAACACCTTCGGGTCCAACCACTCGGCGGCGACCGAGTACGACATCGCCGACCGGATCTTCGAACTGTCCGAGTCGGGCGCCCGGATCGCCCGTGAGGTCGCCGACGAGTTCGGTGCCGGGGACGGCCGCCAGCGCTGGGTGCTGGGCTCGATCGGCCCGGGCACCAAGCTGCCCTCCCTCGGTCACATCGCCTACGACGTCCTGCGCGACGGTTACCAGCAGAACGCCGAGGGGCTGCTGGCCGGCGGTGCGGACGCGCTGATCGTGGAGACGACCCAGGACCTGCTCCAGACCAAGGCGAGCCTGATCGGGGCGCGCCGGGCGATGGAAGCCGTGGGCCTGGACGTGCCGTTGATCTGTTCCCTGGCCTTCGAGACCACGGGCGTCATGCTGCTGGGCTCGGAGATCGGTGCGGCGCTGACCGCGCTGGAGCCGCTGGGCATCGACATGATCGGCCTCAACTGCTCGACGGGCCCGGCCGAGATGAGCGAGCACCTGCGCTATCTGGCCCGCCACTCCCGCATTCCGCTGATGTGTATGCCGAACGCGGGTCTGCCCGTGCTGACCAAGGACGGCGCGTACTTCCCGCTGACGGCGCCGGAGATGGCCGACGCGCAGGAGACGTTCGTCCGTGATTACGGCCTGTCCCTGGTCGGCGGCTGCTGCGGCTCCACTCCGGAGCATCTGCGTCAGGTCGTCGAGCGGGTCCGGGGCGTCACGCCTCCCGAGCGCACGGCCCACCCTGAGCCGGGTGCGGCGTCGTTGTATCAGACGGTGTCGTTCCGTCAGGACACGGCGTATATGGCGATCGGTGAGCGGACGAACGCGAACGGGTCGAGGAAGTTCCGGGAGGCGATGCTGGAGGCCCGCTGGGACGACTGTGTGGAGATGGCCCGTGACCAGATCCGTGAGGGCGCCCACATGCTCGATCTCTGTGTCGACTATGTGGGCCGTGACGGTGTGGCCGACATGGCCGAACTCGCCGGGCGTTTCGCGACCGCCTCGACCCTGCCGGTGGTCCTGGACTCCACCGAGGTCGATGTCCTGCGGGCCGGCCTGGAAAAACTCGGCGGACGCGCGGTCATCAACTCCGTCAACTACGAGGACGGCGACGGCCCTCAGTCGCGTTTCGCGCAGGTCACCGGGCTGGCCCGTGAGCACGGCGCCGCACTGATCGCCCTGACCATCGACGAGGAGGGCCAGGCCCGCAC
>NZ_JBVIOL010000017.1:0-185917 GCF_055578825.1 Streptomyces sp. NPDC032822
GAACGGGGGAAGAACTCGTACCACGAGCCGAACAACGCCCGCTCCCGCTCCACCAGCAACGGCAACGTCTCCGACGCCGTCACGAACTCCCGCAGTGGATACCGGGCCAGCACCGCGTCGACCTCCGGCGTCAACGCCGCGGCCAGGCGGGTCGAGACCGGCAGGGTGTCGTCGCGCAGGGTCTCGACCGCGACCAGTACCGCTGTGCGCTCCGGGCCTTGCGGCACCCCGGCCGCCGCCCGTTCGTACAGGTCGGCGCCCTCTTCCAGGACCAGGCCGGTGTCGATGCCGGCCGGCACCTTGATCCGGGCCGTGCGGCGCCAGGTGGTCAGCGGGTCGCTCCACGCCTCGACCCGGTAGGTCCAGTCGCCCTCCACGCCGGGGGTCACCTCGGCGCCCCAGCGGTCGCTGCCGGGGGCCAGTTCCCGCATCGGCGTCCAGGGGCCGTGTCCGCCCTCCGGATCCGTCAGGACGACATTGCAGGCGACGGCGTCGTGGCCCTCGCGGAACACGGTCGCGGAGACCTCGAAGGTCTCGCCCACCACGGCCTTCGCGGGACGCCTGCCGCACGCCACGGCCGGCCGGACGTCCCGCACCGGGATACGGCCGATGACCTGGTTCGTACTCATGGGATGCACCTCCGCCGTGCTGGAGGCCGGGCCCGTGGCCCGGCCGGGGGATCCAAGCTGTGCGGGAAGGTGGCTACCGTCCCGCGGGGGAACGCCGGTCCGAGACCGGCGGGTCACGCCTGGCCAGGGGGCGGGAGCGGGGCCGCTCACTGCCCTCCCGCAGAGAGGCGACCGGAGTGGTCCGCAGATAGCGTTCCGCGGCATCCGCGGCCTCGCGCGCGCAGCGCTTCCCCATCAGCACGCAGAGGGTGTAGCCCGAGTCCTCGAAGGTGGCCCGCACCCCGCGGTCGGTCGGGGCCGCGAGCATCATGCGCTCCCACGCCCGATACCGCCGCAGTTGGCGGGCCACTTCGGCTTTGGCCGGCAGCAGCATGGTGCCGTTCACCTTCCAGGGGCTCGATGGCGTGTCTCCCGACCGTCGGGCGGCGGCCGTGCGCGGGCGCGCACGGATCCGTTACGGGCATCGAGGTCTTCACACATGGTGCACGTGTGACGACTCAGCGTCTTGTTGGACCTTCAACGACCACGCCGACCTCACCCGTTCGCTCGTGTTGCACGAATGGCGTAGCACCCCCAGGCTGGTGGTGACTCAGAAGTGATTAGTTGTCACACTTCGTGTTCGGGATCCTGTCCCGCAGGGGGTGAGGAGAAGCGAGAGCTTCGCCGGTGAGGAGCCAACGACGATGAAGACCGCATCGCCCTGCTATTACCACCTCGACGTGGAGGTCAGCCCGGAACGGGTCGGACAGGTCAGGCGCATCCTGGCCGCCCACCTCCGGTACTGGGATCTGGAGATCCTGGTCGAGTCCGTCTGCCGCGGCGCCGAGATGCTGCTCGAGGCCATCGACGAGCACGCCACGGACAAGAACACCTCGATCGAGATGTGGTGGAACGGCCAGCACCTCATCACCGCCGTCGGTGAGAACGACTGCGACCTGCGCCCTGACCAGGACCTGCGCGGCTGTCTGGAACGCATCGCCGCGATGAGCGACGGCTGGGGCTGCTGCGCCACCGACACCGGAAGCAAGGTGATCTGGTTCTCGCAGCGTGCCCGCGCCGGCGAGCGGGTACCGCTGGTGCCGACGGCGCCGTCGCCCCGCCTCAGCGAAGGGCTCCAGGTGCCGCGCGCGCTGCCCGTCGCGGCCCTGGCCGGACCCGCCGGCACACCGGACGGCGTCCTGGAGGGCGCCCGGTGACCAGGCGCCCCCCGCCCCGGGAAGGGGTGCCCGTCCGGAGCGGGCACCCCTTCCCGTTGGGCGCCTCCCACGACGGCGACGGCACCAACTTCGCCCTGTTCAGCGAGGTCGCCGAACGGGTCGAGCTGGTCCTCGTCGACGAGGACGGCAAGCACCGCGCCGCCCCCATGACCGAGGTCGACGGCTTCGTCTGGCACTGCTACCTGCCCGGGATCGGCCCCGGCCAGCGCTACGGCTTCCGGGTGCACGGCCCCTGGCAGCCCGCCCTCGGCCACCGCTGCAACCCGGCCAAGCTCCTCCTGGACCCGTACGCCCGGGCGGTGGACGGGCAGGCCGACAACCACGCCTCGCTCTTCGAGCGCGCACCCGAGGGCCCCGACCCGGCCGACAGCGCCGCGCACACCATCCTCGGCGTGGTCACGGACCCGGCCTTCGACTGGGGCGACGACCGGCTGCTGAGGCGGCCCTACACCGACAGCGTGATCTACGAGGCACACGTACGGGGACTCACCCGCACCCACCCCGAGGTCCCGCCCGAACTCCGCGGCACCTACGCCGGACTCGCCCACCCGGCGGTCGTCGAGCACCTGACCTCGCTCGGCGTGACGGCCGTGGAGCTGATGCCGGTGCACCAGTTCGTGCAGGACGGCGCGCTGACGGACCGCGGCCTGTCCAACTACTGGGGCTACAACACCATCGGCTTCTTCGCGCCGCACAACGCCTACGCCGCCCAGGAGACCCGCGGGCGGCAGGTCACCGAGTTCAAGTCGATGGTGAAGGCACTGCACGCGGCCGGCCTCGAAGTGATCCTCGACGTGGTCTACAACCACACCGCCGAGGGCAACGAGCGGGGCCCCACGCTCTCCTTCCGGGGCATCGACAACGCGTCGTACTACCGCCTGGTGGACGGCGACTGGGGGCACTACTACGACACCACCGGAACCGGCAACAGCCTGCTGATGCGGCACCCCTACGTACTTCAGCTGATCATGGACTCGCTGCGGTACTGGGTCACCGAGATGCACGTCGACGGGTTCCGCTTCGACCTCGCGGCCACCCTCGCCCGGCAGTTCCACGAGGTGGACCGGCTGTCGGCGTTCTTCGACCTCATCCAGCAGGACCCGGTCATCAGCCGCGTCAAGCTGATCGCCGAGCCGTGGGACGTGGGGGAGGGCGGCTACCAGGTCGGCAACTTCCCGCCGCTGTGGTCCGAGTGGAACGGCAAGTACCGGGACACCGTACGGGACTTCTGGCGCGCCGAACCGCACACCCTCGGCGAGTTCGCGTCCCGGCTGACCGGCTCCGCCGACCTGTACCAGCACAGCCGGCGCCGCCCGCGCGCCAGCGTCAACTTCGTCACCGCACACGACGGGTTCACCCTGCGCGATCTCGTCTCGTACAACGACAAGCACAACGAGGCCAACGGTGAGGGCAACCGGGACGGCGAGAGCACCAACCGCTCCTGGAACTGCGGTGCGGAGGGCGACACCGACGACCCGGCCGTCCTGGAACTGCGCGCCCGCCAGCAGCGCAACTTCCTGGCCACACTGCTGCTCTCGCAGGGCATCCCGATGCTCTGCCACGGCGATGAACTGGGCCGTACCCAGGGCGGCAACAACAACGCCTACTGCCAGGACAACGAGGTCTCCTGGATCGACTGGCGGCTGACCGAGGACCAACGGGCGCTGAACGACTTCACCCGGTACGTCATCGGACTGCGCGCCGGACACCCCGTGCTGCGCCGACGGCGCTTCTTCCGGGGCGAGACGGTCACGCACGCGGGCCGGCCGGTGCCCGACCTGGTGTGGCTGCTGCCGGACGCGCGCGAGATGACCGACGAGGACTGGCGGCGCTCCGACGCCCACTCCGTCGGTGTCTTCCTCAACGGCGACGCCATCGCCGAACCCGACCCGTGCGGCGAACCCGTGGTGGACGACTCCTTCCTGCTTCTGCTCAACGGATACTGGGAGCCGGTGGAGTTCCGCCTGCCCGACCTCGCCTACGGCGAACGCTGGACGACGCTGATCGACACCGCCGAACCCCAGGGCGCCGACGAGTCGGAGCACAAGGCGGGCACGGAGCTGACCGTCGAGGCCCGCAGCCTGGTGCTGCTGTCGAGGCCCCCGGCGGTCACGACCGGGTCCCCTCCGCGGCCTCCAGAGCGGTGAGAGCCGCCAGGAGCGGGGTGACATAGCCGGCCGCGGTGGTGGCGCCGGTCGTCAGGACACGGGCCTTGCCGTCGGGGCCGAAGCCGATGACCGCACCGGGGCCGGGATGGGCCTCGGGGAGCGTGTAGCCGAGGTGCTTCATGAAGGGGACCAGTCTCTCCCAGCGCTCCGGCTGCTGCTTGGACAGGCGTTCGTTGGCGGAGAGCATCCGGTGGAGGAGCCCGTCCTGGTCGTACGTCGGGGTGAACAGGAAGAGTCTGCGCTGCAGCCCCTCCTCGCGAACGTGCCTCAGCTCCCGCCCCAGACTGGGGGAGCTGTGCACCGCGGCGAGCATGCACCGCGCCCCGGGCAGCAGGCCCACCAACTCCGGCCACCAGGTGTCGTACTCCAGGTAGGTGCGGGCCGCGCCCTCCCGCGGTGTGTGGTCGGCGGGATCACCCAGCGCCACGAACGGGCCGACCCGACTGCCCAGTTCGGCCCCCAGGAACTTCTCCAGGGTCTGGAACCTCTCGAACTGGTCCTCGCCGAGACGCCTGACGACCCGCTGGGCGCGGTTCGGTCGACCGGGCAGTTCCTTCCTGGAGAAATAGGCGGACTCCTTGCCGAAGGTGCGGAGGAAGAGCACGTGAGGGCGTGGGTCGGCGCGCCTGACGTCGTCGGCGCCGGGGAGCCGTACCCGTCGGTGCATCCAGGCCGCCCAGGATCCCAGCATGGCCGCCAGGAGAACGCCTCTGAGGGCGGTGGACCACGGGACGGCGGTGAACAGGGGGAGCGGGAGCGCCCCGGCGCACCCCGCCAGGGCCAGAGCGCAGAGCGCACCGTAGGGCGTCCTGGTGCGTCGTGGTCCGAAGCGGTGCCGTGCCATGAGTCCCCCCGAGGTCACGTGGTGTCGGCTCCAGCTTCCCCGCGCGGAGCGTCCGCGCGTACGACGAACCGTTCCGGCTACAGAGGCGTTGATGCGCGGGACGGAGGCGCGGGGTGTGCGATCGGCGTATATCGGGCTCATCCCCGGACAAGGCGGGCGGGCCGTCTGAAACGCTCGTTCAGGCGGTGTGCCGAGTCGAGGGGGCGTGGGGACATGGGCCGGTACCGCGGACCGTGGGTGGTGGCGGCCCTGTGCGTGCTGCTGACGCTCGGCGGCTGTTCGGGAGGCGGCGGTGGCTCGCCCTTCGTCGAGAGCACCTCGTCGGCGGGGCCGGACGGGTCCAGCGCCGGGACCGGCGTCACGGGCGGCGGTTCCACCGGCGGCGACGACCCGGTGAGCGGCGACATCGGCTGGGAGGCGGAGACGGAGTCCGCCGTGGCCGTCGTCGACGCCTACTGGGCGGCCTACTGGAACGACTACTTCACCGGCACCTACCGGTCCCCCCGGGTGTTCGGCGCCTACACGGCCGGCAGCGTGGACGCCCCGGCCTGCGCAGGGGAACCGGCGGCCCCGGACAACGCGTTCTACTGCACGGACGGCGACTTCCTCGCCTGGGACGCCCGGCTGATGGCGGACGGGTACGGCAGCGGGGACTCCTGGGTCTATCTGGTCGTCGCCCACGAATGGGCGCACGCCGTGCAGAACCGTGTCCTCGGCCTGAGCTCGGTGGCGAGGGAGCCCCAGGCTGACTGCCTGGCGGGGGCGACCCTGTTCGGCTCCGAGGACCTGGAGTTCGAGGAGGGAGACACCGACGAACTGGCCGCGGCGCTGGCCGAGTTGGCCGACGACACCCCGTGGACGGACTCCTCGGACCATGGCGACGCGAGCGAACGCATCTCCTCCTTCGACACCGGTGGCCAGGGCGGGGTGGACGCCTGTATGCCCACCCGGTGAGCGGTCGCGACGGAGGCGACCTCGGTGTGGGTCAGTGTCCGCGCCGCGAGGTCACCGTGAACTGCGCCCCGTCCGGGTCGCGCAGGACGGCCTCGTCGTCGCTCTCGGACAGGACGCTGCCGCCGTGCAGCTCGGCGGCCCGCGCGCATGCCGCGACGTCCGCGACCGCGAAGTGGACCTGCCAGTGCGGGCGGATCGTCGGGTCGGGTGCCGACCCCAGTGCTCCCGATCCGATGCGGGCCACCGCGTCGCCGCGGCTGCGCAGTACCACCTCGCCGCCCTCGTAGTGGACCTCGCAGGAGCCGGGGCGGTCCGACGCCCAGTCCAGGACCTCGCCGTAGAAGATGGCGGCGTCGAGCGCGTCACGGGTGTGGAGCCTGATGAAGGCCGGCTGTGCCTCGCGCCAGGCCTCCCAGCCGGAGACCAGCTCGCCCTCCCAGATCCCGAAGGCCGCGCCGTCCCGGTCGGCGAGGAGCGCCGCCCGCCCGGGCGGGAAGGAGAGCGGTCCCACCGCCGTCGTGCCGCCGCGCTCCTGGGCGCGCGCCGCCGCCTCGTCCGCGCTGAACACGGCGAAGTACGGAGTCCAGGCCACCGCCATCTGCCACATGGCGGCCACCGCGGCGATCCCGGCCACCGGTGTGCCGTCCGCCAGCGCGACCCGGAAGCGGTCGCCGAGCTGCGCCGGCTGCCACTCCCAGCCCAGCACGCCCGCGTAGAACTTCTCCGTGGCGTCCTGGTCGCGGCTGGTCAGACTCACCCAGCAGGGCGCGCCGAACACGGAGCGCGTGGACAGGACGTCCTGGGTGGCGCGGGGCGGCTTCACATCGTGGTTCATGACAGTCGGGTTCCTGGTCTCGTCGGTCGGCTCGTGTCGGCCGGGGCCACAGGTCTCGCTCCAGTGTCCGACGGGAACCGCCCGGGGCGCCTGCCGAGTACCCCGGTGACGGCACCGAAACGGTGGCCGGTAAGCGTCGGGCCCGGTGGCGCGGGCCCGGGCGGGTGACCAGGATGGAGGCGTGTCAGCAGTACCGGACGAGCCCGCCGACGAGTCGGACCGCATCTTCGAGCTGCAGGAGGAAGTCGACCAGCTCAAGGCGGCGGTCGCCTCGCACGCCGTCGTTGACCAGGCGATCGGCATGGTCGTCGCGCTCGGCCGGGTCACGCCCGACGAGGGCTGGCAGGTACTGAGGGACGTCTCCCAGCACACCAATATCAAGCTGCGCAACGTCGCCGAACTCATCCTCCTGTGGGGACGTGCCGGGGAGCTGCCTGTCGAGATCCGCACGGCGCTGGAGCGGGCACTCGACCAGTACGGCCCCACGCAGATTCCCGGGGCACCGCCTCCACCGGAGTGAGGGCGGGCCGGTCGCGCACCGCGTGCGGGTGCCGCTCCCCGCGTCCCGGTGCCGTTCACTCCGCCTCGGTGAGAACCTCCTCGCGCAGCCGGTCGAAGCAGCCGCTGAGCAGCCGGGAGACATGCATCTGGGAGATGCCGAGCTGGTCCGCGATGCCGCTCTGCGTCATGCCGCGGAAGAAGCGCAGGTAGAGGATGGTCCGCTCACGCTCGGGGAGCGCCTCCAGACAGGGCCGGACGGCCACCCGGTCGACGACGGTGTCGTAGGCCGGGTCCGGGTCGCCGAGCGCGTCGCCGAGGGCGTAGCCGTCGGTGCCGGGCATCTCGGCCTCCAGGGACAGTGCGGTGAAGCACTCCAGTGCCTCCGCCCCGGAACGTGCCTCCTCCTCGCTCATCCCCGCGCGCCCGGCGATCTCGGCGAGCGTCGGTGCCCGGCCCGAAGTCGTCTGCGACAGCTCCTTGGCCGCCTGGCGCACCCGGTTGCGCAGGTCCTGGACGCGCCGCGGTACGTGCAGCGTCCACATGTGGTCACGGAAGTGCCGCTTGATCTCGCCGGTGACGGTCGGCACCGCGTACGCCTCGAAGGCGCAGCCGCGCTCGGGGTCGTAGTGGTCGACGGCCTTGACGAGGCCGAGCGCCGCGACCTGGTACAGGTCGTCGAGGGACTCGCCGCGCCCGCGGAAGCGGACGGCGATGCGTTCGGCCATGGGCAGCCAGACTTCGATCAGCCGGTCCCGCAGCGCCTTGCGCTCCGGCCCGTCGGGCAGTCGCGCGAGGCGGGCGAAGTCGGCCGCGGTGTCGGGGGCGTCGTCGTGCGGGTGGTGCGTCGTGGCGGTGACAGGCATGTCGCGCCTCCCTCAACGGGGGTGCTGTACGGGCGGACACCGCGGGAGGGGCGGACTCGGACGACACGGAGGGGCGCCCGGGGCCGGGTTCGGGCCGGCTCCCACGGACGTGCCTCCTGTCCGAAGCACTTCCTTGCCGATTCCCGGGGTCGACCCGCGTGAAACAAATACGGGTAAAACAGTACTTTCCGGTATCGATGGAACGCGGTGAGTGAGCCCGGTCCTTGACTCGACCTTGGGCTCATTACCTCTGCTACAGAGGTAATCTGCTCGACGTGGAACCAGAGACCTTCCCCGAGGAGTTCGCCGACGCGCTCGTCGGCGTCCAGCGGCTGATCCGGCGCCGCCTGCGCGCGCACCTGCCCGCCCCCCAACTGCGCGGCGCAGAGGTGGAGTTGCTGCGCCTCGTCGTGGACCGGCCCGGCATCGGCATCTCGGACGCCGCCAAGGAGCTGAGCCTGGCGGGCAACTCGGTCTCGACGCTGGTCAACCAGCTCTCCCGGCAGGGCTATCTGGTGCGCGAGACGGACCCGGCCGACCGACGGGCCGCCCGGCTGCTGCCCACCCCCGCCGCCGAAGCCCGGCTCCGCGCGTGGCGCACCCGCCGTGCCGACCTCGTACGACGCCAGCTGGCCCGGCTCGACGCCGCGGACCGGGAGGCGCTGCGCGCGGCGGTTCCGGCCCTGCACAAGCTCGCCGCCAACCTGCACGAGGAGACCGAGGAGTCATGACCCAGGACACGCACGGGGCCGTCGCCTGCACCTCTCTCGCCTACTCCTTCGGCGAGACCAACGCGGTGGACGGGCTCGACCTGTCGGTGGCCGAGGGCGAGGTCTTCGGCCTGCTCGGACCCAACGGCGCCGGAAAGACCACCGCCATCCGCTGCATCACCACCCTCCTGCCCGTCCCCGCCGGAATGGTCCACGTCTTCGGCCGCGACACGGCCAAGGAGCCCATGGCCGTGCGACGCCTGCTCGGCTACGTGCCCCAGCAGTTGTCCGCCGACGCGGGCCTCACCGGCCGGGAGAACGTCGCCCTGTTCGCCCGGGTCTTCGACGTACCGCGCCGCGAGCGCGCCGAGCGCGTCGCCCAGGCCCTGACCGCGGTCGACCTCACAGAGGCCGCCGACCGGCTCGCCGGCACCTACTCCGGCGGCATGATCCGCCGCCTCGAACTCGCACAGGCCCTGGTCAGCGCCCCGCGTCTGCTGATCCTCGACGAACCGACCATCGGCCTCGACCCGATCGCCCGGACCGGCGTGTGGGAGCACATCAACGCCGTGCGCGCGGCCACCGGCATGACCGTGCTCGTCACCACCCACTACATGGACGAGGCCGACCAGTACTGCGACCGGGTCGGACTGATGCACCGCGGCCGCATCCGGGCCCTCGGCACCCCGACCGAACTGCGGCGGGGGCTCGGCGAACGTCGGGGCGCCAAGGCGACCGACCCGATGCCCACCCTTGAGGACGTCTTCCGCGAGGTCGCCGGCAGCGGTCTCGACGACCAGTCAGGAGAGTTCCGCGATGTCCGAAGCACCCGTCGCACCGCCCACCGCGTCGGCTGACCGCGCCCGCGAAAAGGGCATCGGCCTCCTGCTGAGCCCGCCCGAACCCCGCGCGGGCTGGCGGCTGTTGCCCGCCCGGGTCGTGGCGATGTGCGCCGTCGAACTGCAGAAACTGCGCCACGACCGCACCGAGCTGTACACCAGGGCCGTCCAACCGGCCCTGTGGCTGCTGATCTTCGGCCAGACCTTCACCCGCATCAAGGCGATCCCCACCCCGGGCATCCCCTACATCGACTACCTCGCGCCCGGCATCATCGCCCAGTCCGCGATGTTCATCGCCATCTTCTACGGCATCCAGATCATCTGGGAGCGGGACGCCGGCATCCTCAACAAGCTCCTCGTCACGCCGACCCCGCGCTCGGCACTGATCACCGGCAAGGCGTTCGCGGCCGGGGTGAAGTCGCTGATCCAGGCCGTCGTCGTGATCGTCATCGCGGCGCTGCTGGGCGTGGCGCTCACCTGGAACCCGCTCAAACTGCTCGGCGTCGGCGCGGTGGTGATCCTGGGATCGGTGTTCTTCTCCTGCCTGTCGATGACGATCGCCGGCATCGTCCTCAGCCGCGACCGGCTGATGGGATTCGGACAGGCGATCACCATGCCGCTGTTCTTCGGATCCAACGCCCTGTACCCGCTGTCCGTCATGCCGGGCTGGCTCCAGGCGGTCAGCAAGGTCAACCCGCTGAGCTACGAAGTGGACGCCCTGCGAGGCCTTCTCCTCGGCACTCCGGCACACCTGGCGCTCGACTTCGCGGTGCTGATCGTCGCCGCCGCGCTCGGCGTCGCCGCGGCCTCTTCCCTCCTGGGCCGGCTGGCTCGCTGACCCCCCGTCCGAAAAGTGATGTGCGGCACGCGGGCGGATCCGGCCGTCCGGCCGATGGGCGGATCGTGCCTGCGCAGGGCTTGATCAGCGATCAAGGGGACGAATCCGCTGGCCACAGCGCATTCTGCTCATTTGACAGTGTGCTGAGCGCACAGATAGGAAGCAGCTCTCTGAGGCCGAGAGGTGGATTGTGTACGAGCCGAACGTGGTCGGGGACTGGCAGGAGTACGACGAGCATGCCGGTCTGCGTGTCCGCGTCCACCGACTGGAGGCGGCCGAGCCGCCGCGTGGACGGGACGACGCCGCCGAGGGGCAGACGTACTTCCGGGTCCGGGTCACCGTCGAGAACCGGGGCAGCCGGCACTCCACCATCCACCTGGAGGACGGCCAGATCGATGTGCGGGTCGGCCCCGAAGGGGAGAGCGCCTTCATCGACTGGCGCAACTCGCAGTTCATCGAGGGCTTCGACGTCTATCCGCTGCGCCGGGCGACCGCCGTGCTGTACGCGGCCGGACCGGAGGCGTCCCTGAGCCAGGTGGACGTCCAGGTCCAGCTGCGGGTCGACGACGACTGGGCCGACCGCCGACTGTGGGCGGGCGGCATCGGACTCGACGAACAGGCCCTCGGCACCGGCGCGGTACGCGACGGCCTCGCCTGTCAGGTGAGCAACTTCCTGCGGGACCAGGCCGAAGAGGGCACCGCCTGACGGACTCCCGAGGGATCGGCGACGGTCAGTGCGGAATGCCGTCGATGATCTCCCGGGCGCCCTGACGCAGCAGTGCCACGGCGACCGAGGTGCCGAGCGTCGCCGGGTCGAGGCGGCCCGCCCACTCGTGGGCGTTCAGCCGGGTCTTGCCGTCCGGGGTGAACACGCAGGCGCGCAGGGACAGTTCGCCACCGCGGTCCACGCGCGCGTACCCGGCGATCGGGCTGTTGCAGTGCCCCTGGAGGACGTGCAGGAACATCCGCTCCGCGGTCGCCTCCCGGTGGGTGTCGGGATCGCCGAGCCCGCTGACCGCGTCGATGAGTTCGGTGTCGCCCTCCCGGCACTGCAGGGCGAGGACGCCCGCGCCGATCGGCGGCATCATCACCTCGGGGGAGAGGACCTCGCTGATCACGTCCCGCCGGTCGATGCGCTCCAGGCCGGCCACCGCGAGCAGCAGCGCGTCCGCCTCGCCGGCCGCCAGCTTCGTCAGCCGCCGGTTGGCGTTGCCGCGGAACGGCACGCACTCCAGCTCCGGATGGGTGGCGGCCAGTTGCGCGACCCGGCGCACCGACGAGGTGCCGATCCGGGTGCCGGCCGGCAGCTCGTCCAGGGTGAGGCCGCCGGGGTGGATCAGGGCGTCCCGGATGTCGTCCCGCTTCAGGAACGCGGCGAACGTCGTGCCCGCGGGCAGCGGCCGGTCGGCGGGCACGTCCTTGACGCAGTGCACCGCGAGATCCGCCTCGCCGGCCAGCAGCGCGGCATCCACCTCCTTGGTGAACGCCCCCTTGCCCTCGACCTGGGAGAGATCGCCCATCCACTTGTCACCGGTCGTCTTCACCGGGACGACCGAGGTGCGCACCCCGGGGTGGAGGGCCGTCAACTCGGCACGGACACGCTCCACTTGGGCGAGCGCCATGGGCGAGTCGCGGGAGACGATACGGATCAGTTCGGGCACGGACATGCGGACACGATAGTCCCTCAGGAGGGTGCCGCCGTGCCGTACCGGCCGACTCCCGCTCCGACGCCGCCGCCGTCCGCCCGGCCCGTGAGGCTCTCCCCGCCCGTCCTCTTCCGGCCCCCTTCGGCCCCTTCGGACCCCTTCAGTCCCCGACCCGCAGGGTGTAGCGGAGTTTCTCCTTGGCGTGGGCGCCCTGGCGGTCGTAGAAGCGCACCGCGCCCTCGTTCCAGGCGGGAGTGTTCCACTGCACCTCGGCGAGACCGAGCCGACGCGCCTCGGCGGCCACCGCCGACAGGAGGAGACCGCCGACACCGAGGCCGCGGTGCCCGGGCTCCAGGAACAGGCAGTCCAGGTGCAGGTACTCGCACCCTCCCCAGGTGGAGATCTCCGGCGCACAGGTGGCGTAGCCGACGATCGCGCCGCCCGGCAGTGCGGCCACCAGACAGCGCAGCCGGGGCGCGGGAGTCCCGAAGAGCAGTCCGTGCAGTCGCAGGGCCAGGTCGCCGGCCGGGGCGGCGGCGCGCTCGTACTCCGCGTGCAGCGCGGCGAGTTCCGCGACGCGCGGCAGATCGGCGGGCGCGGCGTGGCGGACGCGGGGCGCCTCGCTCATCGCACGTCTCCGTCGAGGGTGTCCGCGCTCCAGGCGGCGAGACGGTCCGGCAGCGGGCCGGAACCGTCGAGGACGTGCCGCGTGAACGCGTCCCGCTCGTGCGCCAGTACGGCCGCCTCCCACACGCACGGCGCGAGTCCCGCCCGGCCGGGCCGGAGTTCCCCGGGCCTGTCCGCCGGACCGGTGAAGACCGCCAGGTCCGACATGTGGCCCTCGATCCAGGTGTGCACCAGCACGTAGTCGCCGTCGCCGCCCGCGTGCACGATCAGGACGGCGAGTCCGAGGGATCCCCGCAGCGGGCCTAGCCGGAGATGTCCTTCGGCGAGGTGCGCGGACGTGTCCACGGCCCGGGCGGTCACCGTGCGGCCGGGCGCCTCCAGCGCGTACACCTTCACCAGGTGGCCGGCGGCCTCCCGGGTCCCGGCGGGCCGGGCGGCGCGGGAGTGGGGGGATGCGGCGAGGGCCGTCAGGGCCTTGGTGTCGACGGCCGCGGGCAGTTCCCCTTGGCGATCCGTTCGGTGATCCATGGGGACATCATCGGAGGGTCGGCCCCGGGACGGAAGCGCCAGGTGTCCGGCGTCCCACGTCCCGGGCCCGATCTCGTCGCCCGGCTCAGGCGCTGGGGTCGAAGGTGATCCCGGACGGCTTGGCCGACGACAGGTGGGCGGCGAAGTTGGCATCCTTGAGGCCGAAGTTGGCGCTGCCGAAGTCGTAAGCGCTCAGCTTGTCGCGCAGGCCCGACGGGTAGCCGTTCCAGCCGACCAGCGGCGGGTACTGCCAGGTGCCCTTGTGGTTCTCCGGCGGCTCGTCGTTCGAGTTCGCCAGCCGGAAGCAGTGCGTGCTGACGCCGTCCTTGTGGTAGACGATCTTGGCGTGCGTGCCGTCGAAGCGGACGCCGGACGCCGCCGTGACGGTGAACGAGCCGTGGTTGGACGTCGAGACGTACTGGACCTGGTTGTTCTGCACCCAGATCACGACGTGTTCCCAGTCGTGGCGGTGCCCGCCGATGCTGCTGCCGGCGACGGCCTGATCCTTCTCGAAGTACAGGCCGTACATGTAGGCGCACCAGCCGTTGTTGCACTTGGAGCGCGAGTAGCTGTTGGTGTTGTCGAGGTCCGAGGCGTCGCGGCAGTCGCCGTTGAGGGCGCCCGTCGGGTTCAGGCCACCGTTGATCGTGCCGTCGGGGCCGATCGCGGGCGTGGAGTAGCAGCCGTCCGTGTCGTAGTCGAAGGCCGGCAGATAGGTGTTCTCGGCGGCCTCGGCGTTGGCGGGCAACGTGCTCGGCGGGGCGGCGAAGGCGACGGTGGGGACGGCGACGACCAGCGCGGCGGCGCCGGCCAGCCCGGTGAGCCATCTCCTGCGGTGTGCCTTGAACGACGATGACGACACTGCGTCCTCCTCTTGTTCCGGGCGCAGCCCAACGGCTGTGGGGGAATGGGAAGTTCAGCTTCCCTTCTTTTCATGTCCGCGCCAAGAGGTCGCAGACGTCTCTCTGGTTACGGGCGCCCCAACACTTGGATCATGACGAGATGCCGGGGTCCGGGAGGTCGGCCGAGGAGTCCTCCGGCGCGAGATCCGGCCGCAGTCGCAGCCAGGACGGCTGGCGCAGCAGCCCGGCCCGGGTGCGGGTGCTGTAGCGGACCTCTCCGACCAGCCGGGGCAGCACCCAGCGCGCTCCCGGCACCCGGGGCGCGGGGTCGAAGGGGCACGTGTCCGTCTCCGCGGCCCGCAGCAGCGCGGCGAGTTGCTCCCGCTCCGCCTCGCTCCAGCCGGTGCCCACCCCGCCGACATAGCGCAGTCGCCCGGCGGAGCGCTGGCCGACCAGTACGGCACCGGGCAGGCCCGTGAGCCGTCCCCTGCCGGGCAGCCAGCCGCCCACCACGACGTCCTCGCTGCGCATGTTCCGGATCTTGATCCAGGCGCGGGAGCGCACGCCGGGTTCGTACACCGAGTCCAGTCGTTTGCAGACCAGGCCCTCCAGACCGTGTTCGCGGGTGGCGCGCAGAGCCTGTTCGCCGTGGCCGACGAGTGCGGCCGGGGTCGACCAGTAGGGGCCGGTCAGCGCCAGCTCCTCCAGCAGCGCGCGCCGGCGCGCGTAGGGCAGGGCGAGGAGGGAGTGCCCGCCCAGGTGCATCACGTCGAACAGGACGAGATGGACAGGGGCTTCCGCCGCCCGACGCGCCGCCCTGCCCGGCGCCCGCATCAGGCCCATGCGGGACTGGAGCGACTGGAAGTCGGCCCGGCCCCGCTCGTCCAGTGCCAGGACCTCGCCGTCCAGGACGGCCGGGGTGGCGCCGAGCGCCCGGCCCAGCGACAGCAGTTCGGGGTAGGCGACGGTGACGACCTCTCCGGACCGGGCGCGCAGCACCACACCGCCGTCCCCGGCGAGCTGGGCCACCACCCGCTGGCCGTCCTGCTTCGTCTCGTACGCCCACCGGGTGTCCTGCGCGGCGGACGGCAGGGCGCCGGGTGTGGCGAGCATGGGAGGGATCAGCGGGAGGTTCACGGGTCAGTTGTCGACCGGCCCGTCCGCCGCCACGCGCCCGCCGCGCCGGTTTCCCCTGAACGGCGCTGGTCCGTCCGTACCGATGAGCGGACGGCTCTGCCTGCGGACTGCCCGCCGGGGTGAGCTGGTCGTCGAAGGCCCACCCGGCGGAGGAACTGGGCCCGGACGCGGTCGGCGACGGCCGAGACGACCTCGCTGCCGTCCCGGCTCGGATCCACGTGCGCCCGGAACCGTCCGCCGCCGGCGGGCGGTTCCGCGGTGTGGACGACAGCCTCGGCTTCGTCGACGGCATCGGCGTCCGGCAGGTCCAGCCGGGCGAGCCGCGCGTTGACGTCGTCCATGAGCGCCCCGTGGCGGGCGTCGTAGGCGGCGGCCCGGTCCGTGTCGGCCGGGGCTGCCGCGTGGGCGAAGTGCCGGGTGCCGGAGGTGAAGGCGCCGGGCACCACGACCGAGGTGTCGATCCCGGACCGTATGAGCTCGGCGGTGTAACCGACCGCGGGGGCGTCGTCCTGATCGCCGCCGTCGTGGTCTGCCTGGTGGTCGCGGTCGCCTTCGGATATGCCGTGGCCTTCATGGACTAGGGCAGGGCCTGTCCGGCGTGATCGGCCGGACGGGCTCTGGGTCCGACCCGGAGGGGTCGGTGGGGTGTGCTCACTTCACGGAGGGCGCGCCCGCGGCCGGCTCCACGCTCGTGGGTGTCGCGGTGGCCGTGACCTCGGGGCGCCTGCCCGGGATGAACGAGGCGATGGCGAAGGCGAGGAGGGCGGCGCCCGCGCCGAGGGCCATGACCGTCCTGAAGCCGTCCTCGGAGGGGAGAGCGTAGCCGCCGAATCCGATGGTCATCTGCGACAGGACCACACCCGCGATGGCGCTCGCCACCGACGTACCGATCGACCGCATCAGGGTGTTGAGGCTGTTCGCGGCGGCGGTCTCGCTCGCGGGCACCGCGCCCATGATCAGGGCGGGCATCGAGCCGTACGTGAAGCCGATGCCGGCGCCGATCACACAGGAGACCAGCACCAGGTGCCACACCTCGGACATCAGCACGATGTTGAGGCCGTACCCGCAGGCCACGATCACCGCACCGATCATCAGCGTCACCTTGGGGCCCTTGGCCTTGGAGACCGCGGCGGAGACCGGGGCGGTCGCCATCATCACCAGGCCGGACGGGGCCATCACCAGGCCGGCCGTCAGCAGGGACCGGCCGAGACCGTAGCCGGTCTGCGCGGGCAGCTGGAGCAGCTGCGGCAGCACCAGGGACATCGCGAACATCGAGAAGCCGATCGCGATCGAGGCGAGGTTGGTCACCAGGACCTGGCGGCGGGCCGTGGTGCGCAGGTCCACCAGGGGCTCCGAGGTGCGCAGCTCGAAGACGCCCCAGGCGAGCAGCACCAGCACGGCGGCGGCGAGCAGGCCGAGCGTGGTGCCGCTGGTCCAGCCCCAGTCGGCGCCCTTGGAGATCGCCAGCAGCAGACAGACCAGACCCGTCGCCATGCCGAGCGCGCCCACCAGGTCGAAGCGCCCGCCGGTGCGCACCCGCGACTCCGGTACCAGGGACACGACCAGGGCGAAGGCGATCACCCCCATCGCGGCGGAGGCCCAGAACAGCACGTGCCAGTCGAAGTTGTCGGCGATCAGCGCGGCCGTGGGCAGCCCCAGGGCGCCGCCCACCCCGAGCGAGGCGCTCATCAGCGCCGTCGACCCGGCGAGCCGCTCGGCGGGCAGTTCGTCCCGCATGATGCTGATGCCGAGCGGGATGACCCCGGAGGCCAGCCCCTGCAGGGCCCGCCCGACGATCATCGGCACCAGCGCGTCGCTGAGCGCGCAGACCACCGAGCCGATCACCAGCATCACGACACTGACCAGCAGCATGCGGCGCTTGCCGAACATGTCGCCGAGCCGGCCCACGACCGGGGTGGCGACGGCCGCGGCCAGCAGGGTCGCGGTGACCGCCCAGGCGGTGTCCGAGGCCGGGGCGTCCAGCAGCTTCGGCAGCTCGGGGACGATCGGGATGACCAGGGTCTGCATCAGCGCGACGACGATTCCGGCGAAGGCCAGCACCGCCACGACGGCGTTCGGCTTCGGCGGGGCACCGCCCCCCGCGTCGGTCGTGCCGGCCAGGGCGTCGGACATGCGGGGCCTCCGAGGGCGTCGGAAAAGAGAGTCGGCCAGAATTAAAGCAGCTGATTGACTTAGCTTAGTGGGTGCTCCTGCTTGCGTAGGCTTCGCTCCGGGAACCGCCGGTCCGGCGGCGGCCTGTGACGGCTCCGGGGACTGGCCGCCGCAGGGGCGCGTGCAGTCCCGGTGCGGCGGTGAGGAGTGGTCATGGCGGTACGGGCCGAACAGGTCAGCGCGACGAGGGAGCTGATCCTGACCGCGGCGGAGCGGCTGTTCGCCGAGCGCGGGGTGTACGCGGTCTCCAACCGTCAGGTCAGCGAGGCCGCCGGGCAGGGCAACAATGCCGCCGTCGGCTACCACTTCGGCACCAAGGCGGACCTGGTGCGGGCGATCATCCGCAAGCACGCGGAACGGGTCGAGGAGATCCGCGGCCGGCTGCTGGCCGGGATCGGCGACTCCACGGACGTACGCGACTGGGTGGGTGCTCTGGTGCGCCCGGTTCCCCAGCATCTCGCGGCGCTGGGCAGCCCCACCTGGTACGCGCGGTTCTGTGCCCAGGTGATGACCGATCCGGCGCTGCGGCAGATCATGGCGGAGGAGTCCCTCTCCTCGCCGTCCCTGCGGCAGATCATCGAGGGGGTGCGGCGGTGCCTGCCCGATCTCCCCGTCGAGGTCGGTGCCGAACGCGGTGACATGGTCCGCCATCTGATCGTGCACGTGTCCGCCGAGCGGGAGCGCGCCCTCGCCGAGAACACCTCCACGCCCCGTTCCACCTGGGACGACGCCGCCACCGGGCTGGTGGACGCGGTCGTCGGCATGTGGCTGGCGCCCGTCACCCCGGGCCGGCAGATTACTTGAGTTAGGCAAGTAAGGCGGTAGGGTGGGCTCCATGGACGGCACCACCCGTGAGAAACCGGCCCTCGCCCGCGGAGCCGGTCAGCACCTCCTGGTCGTCGCGGGCGAGCCGGACGTCGCCGAACTGCTCTCCACCACCCTGGAACTGGCGGGCTACCGGACCAGCGCGGCCGGCACCGGCGCCGAGGCGCTGAGCCGGCTCGCCGGGCGACGCTTCGACCTCGTGGTCCTGGACACCGCACTGCCGGACCTGGAGAGCATCGGCCGGGACCGGCCGGTCCTCGCCCACCGTCCGCCGGTGCTCCTGCTGACCCCGTACGACTCCCTGGACCGGCTCACGCCCGAACTGGGCCTGGGTGAACGGGACTACGTCACCAAGCCCTTCCGGATGGCCGAGGTGCTGGCCCGCGTCCAGGTCCTGCTGCGCGGCGCGGGCGCCGGACGGCCCCGCGACGGCGCACTCGGCTACCGCGACCTGGCCCTCGACGACACCCTGTGCGAGGCCCGCCGGGGAGAGCGGACGCTCGACCTCACCCCCGCCGAGTACCGGCTGCTGCGCCATCTCCTGGCCAACGCGCACCGGGTGCTGTCCAAGGAACAGATCGGCCGCTATGTCTGGGGCGACTTCCGCGGCGACAACGCCATCGAGCAACTCGTCTCCAGGCTCCGGCGCAAGGTCGACCGCGATGCGCCCGTGCTCATTCACACGCGTCGCGGCTTCGGCTACTGGCTGGGCTGCGCCGACGTCGAATCCTGACACCCCGCGCCTAACCGACCCTTGCAACGTGCTTACAGGGTAGGGGAGTTGACTGCCTCCCGTGGCGTGTGTGATCTGGGTCACGTCAGCCTTCTGTCAGGAAACTGACGGGAAGGCGTCAGCCCGCTCTGTTTGCATGTGCTCATCGAGGCCTCGACCACTTCACCCCGGCGCTCCGCCCACCGAGCGGAGCCCCCACTCCGAGGAGAACGCATGGCCGACACCCTGGCCGGACCCGTGCCCGAAGTACCGGACACCACCCCCGAGTTCCCGATGCCCCGCGCGGCCCGCTGCCCCTTCGACCCGCCACCCGCCCTCAAGGACCTCCAGGAGCAGGCCCCCCTCACCAAGGTGCGCCTGTGGGACGGCAGCGAGCCGTGGCTGGTGACCCGGTACGCCGAACAGCGTGCCCTGCTGGGCGACGCCAGGGTCAGCGCCGACACGGACCGGCCCGGTTACCCGACCAAAGCCTCGCCCGGCGCGGGCGAGGGCAAGCTCAGCTTCATCATGATGGACGACCCCGAACACGCCCGGCTGCGCCGGATGGTGACGGCGCCGTTCGCCATCAAGAAGGTGGAGGCCCTGCGGCCCGCCGTGCAGCAGATCGTCGACGGCCTGATCGACGACATGCTCGCCGGTCCGAAGCCGGTCGACCTCGTCGAGGCGTTCGCCCTGCCGATCCCCTCCCTGGTGATCTGCGAACTGCTCGGCGTGCCCTACGACGACCACGCGTTCTTCCAGGAGAACACCAAGACCATGGTCCACCGGGAGGCCACCCCCGAGCAGCGGGGACTGGCCAGCCGCGAGGTGGCAGGCTATCTGGCCGCGCTCATCGGCCAGCGGATCGCCGAACCCGAGGACGACCTGCTGTCGAGCATCGCCGGGCGCGTCACGGCCGGTGAGCTCGACCACCAGCAGGCGACGGAGATGGCACTGCTCCTGCTGATCGCGGGCCACGAGACCACCGCGAACATGATCGCGCTCGGCACCGCCGCCCTCCTGCGCAACCCCGACCAGCTCGCCCTGCTGCGCGACACCGACGACCCGAAACTCGTCGCCTCCGCGGTCGAGGAACTGCTGCGCTACCTGCACATCACCCACCTGGGGCGGCGGCGCGCGGTGACCGAGGACATTGAGATCGGCGGCCAGGTCATCAAGGCCGGCGAGGGCGTCATCATGGTCAACGAGGTCGGCAACCGCGACCCCGACGTGTTCCCCGACCCGGACCGGCTCGACCTCACCCGCGACGCCCGCCGTCATGTCGCCTTCGGCTTCGGTGTCCACCAGTGCCTGGGTCAGCCACTGGCCCGGATGGAACTCCAGGTCGTCTACGGCACCCTCTACAAGCGCATTCCGACGCTCAAGCTCGCCTGCGCCCTGGAGGACGTCAAGTTCAAGGACGACGCGTTCATCTACGGCGTGCACGAACTGCCCGTCTCCTGGTGACGGTTCCCCGTCCCGTAAACGAACAAGAAGCACGTGTGATGAAGGAGAGTCCGATGAAGGTGGAGCTGGAAGCCGACAAGTGCGTCGCCTCGGGGCAGTGCGTGCTCGCCGCGATGGAGGTCTTCGACCAGGACGACGACGGCATCGCGATCCTGCTGGAGGACAAACCCGCGGTCGAACAGCTCGACGACGTCCGGGAAGCCATCGCGGTCTGCCCGGCCGCGGCGATCCGTCTGGTCGACCAGTGAGGCGGATCGTCGTCGTCGGTGCCTCGGCCGCCGGCCTCGCGGCGGCCGAGACGCTCCGTCGGGAGGGCTACGACGGCACGCTCACGCTCGTCGGAGACGAACCGCGGGCTCCCTACGACCGCCCGCCGCTGTCCAAGCAACTGCTGTCCGGGGAGTGGGAGTCGGAGCGGCTGGCCCTGCGCGCGCCGGACCAGCTCGCCGGGCTCGGGCTCGACCTGCGGCTGGGCGTGGCCGCGACCGGCCTAGAACTCGCCGACCGCGCGGTGGCGTTGGCCGACGGCTCCGAAGTGCCCTACGACGGACTGATCCTGGCCACCGGCGTCCGGCCGCGCCGGCTGCCCGGCGAGGGCGCGCATGTGCTGCGTACTCTCGACGACGCCCTCATGTTGCGGGAACGGCTCACCCCCGGGCGGCGGTTGGTCGTGGTGGGCGCGGGGTTCCTCGGGGCGGAGGCGGCAGCGGTGGCCTGGCGTCTCGGGGCCCGGGTCACCCTCCTGGAACCCGCCCCGGTGCCGTTGGCCCACGCCGTCGGCACGGAGGTCGGGGAGATGCTGTCCCGAGCTCACGCGGACCGGGGCGTGGACCTGCGCTGCGGTGTCACCGTCGCCGAGGTGACCGAGGACGGCGTGCGGCTCGCGGACGGCGAGGAGATCGACGCCGACGAGGTGCTCGTCGCCGTCGGTTCGGTGCCGAACACCGAGTGGCTCGACGGCAGCGGTCTGACCGTGGGCGACGGCGTGGTGTGCGACGAGTTCTGCGAGGCTGCCCGGAACGTGTACGCGGCCGGTGACGTCGCCCGCTGGTACAACCCGCTGTTCGGGACGTCGATGCGGATCGAGCACCGCACCAACGCCGCCGAACAGGGCATGGCCGCCGCCCGCAACCTGCTCCGTCCGCAGGCACGCAGACCGTTCGCGCCGGTGCCGTACTTCTGGTCCGACCAGTACGACATGAAGGTCCAGGCGCACGGTTATCTGCGGGGCCACGACGAGGTCGCCGTGGTGGACGGGGACCTGGCCGAGCGCCGGTTCGTCGCCGTGTACCGCACCGGCGAGCGGGTGAGCGGGGCCCTCGCGGTCGGCATGCCGCCCAAGGCGATCCGGCTGTGGCGGCAGGCGATCGTGGCGGGCGCCGCCTGGAGTGAGACCGTCCGCACTCGGATCCCGGTGACCGGGGCCTGACACCCCCGGTGCAGCGGTGACCGCCGTCCGGTACGACGCGGGGCGGCGACGGCCTGTCCGGCCGTCGGCGCCCCTCCTGGTTCAGCGGCCGACACGGACCCGCGTCACCTGGTCCGCGCCCGCCGCGCCGACGCCGGACCTGTCCAACGCGTCACCGGCTCCGCGCTGTTGCCGGTCGGCGTGGTCGCAGGCGTGGGCGGCGCCCCCACACCCGGCCCGGCTGCCGCGGGCGGAACGCAGGGCGGACCGGGTGTGGGGGCGCCGCTGGGACACGGTGTTCCCGCCGCGTCCGACGCGCCCGCCTGCCAGAATGTGCGGAGGCGGCACAGCAGATCAACTCCGGGAGTTCCCATGCCACTTGACGCCCCACTCATCAACAGCAGCGTGCCGCACTCGGCCCGGATCTGGAACCACTGGCTGGGCGGCAAGGACTGCTACGAGATCGACCGGCAGGTCGGCGACCAGATCGTCGAGGCCAACCCGCAGATCCTCGACATAGCCCGGGCCCAGCGGGCGTTCCTGGTGCGCACGGTGGACCACCTCGTACGCGAGGTCGGCATCCGCCAGTTCCTGGATGTCGGCACCGGCCTGCCCACCGCCGACAACACCCACGAGGTGGCCCAGCGACTCGCACCCGAGACGCGGATCGTCTACGTCGACAACGACCCCATCGTGCTGGCCCACGCCGAGGCCCTGCTCACCAGCTCGCACGAGGGCGCCACGGACTACATCGACGCCGACCTCCGCGAACCGGAGAAGATCCTCGGCCGGGCCGCCGAGACGCTGGACTTCACCGAACCGATCGCCCTCGTGCTGCTCGGCATCACGGCCCACGTCGTCGACGACACCGCGTACGACCTCGTCGGCCGCCTGGTGGACGCGCTCCCCTCCGGCAGCCACCTGGTGCTCTGCGACGACACCGAGGTCCTCGACCCCGAGGGGATGCGCACCATGATCGAGCAGTGGAACGAGGCGGGCGACAACCCGCGCGTCAACCGCAGCCCGGAGCAGCTCGCCCGCTTCTTCGACGGCCTGGAACTGCTCGAACCCGGCGTGGTGTCCGTCTCCCGCTGGCGCCCGGGACCGGGCGAGGCGCCGGAGGTCGACGACTTCGGAGGCGTCGGCCGTAAGGGCTAGGTCGTAGGACGGCCGTCGTACGCCGCGTCAAGGGAAGCGGTAAATTACTTGAGTTACGCAACAAGATGGTAAAGTGGTTCTCATGCCCACACCGCCGCTCCCCGACGTGCCCGCGTCCCCGGAAGTCATCGACATAGAGCGGGCACTCACCCGCATCACCTACCTGAGCACGCGCGCCCGGCAGCACGACCGGCTGATGGCCCTCGCCGAAGTCCCGCTGGACCGTGCCGCCGTCGCGCTGCTCAGGCAGGTGGCCGACTCCGAGCCGCTGCGGCCCGGGGAGCTGGCCAACCGGCTGGGTGTGGAGGCCTCCCACGTCACCCGTACCGTGCAGCAACTGCAGAAGTCGGGATACGTCACCCGGGTCCCGGACCCCGACGACCGCCGGGCCCAGCGCATCGAACTCACCGAGACCGGCCGCAAGGCCATCGACCGCATCCGTGATGCCGGTGCCCGCGGCATGCAGCTGGCCCTGTCCGAGTGGTCGCCCGAGGAACTGGGCCTGCTCGCCACGCTGTTCCACCGCATGGTCGACGACTTCCTGGCGCACGCCATCGATGACGACGCCGACCAGCAGTCCACGGCCCCCGCCGGCACCGCCTGACCGGCGGTCTCTCACCTCGGCGCCGTACGGGGGCGGCGGACCACTTCAGCACCCCCGGGCGCGGCCGGTTCGCGCAGCCCGCACAGCAGCAGTCGGCCCAGCGCGGGCAGGGCCACCAGCGGCACGAGAGCCATCCGCAGCGAGGTGGCGTCGGCCAGCGCACCCAGGACCGGCGCGGCCACGCCACCGATACTCACCGCCAGCCCCAGCGTCACCCCACTCGCGGTCCCCACCCGTCCGGGCAGGAAGTCCTGACCGAGCGTGACGTGCAGGGAGAAGGGGACGTACAGGCCGGCCGAGCTCAGCGCGACGAACGCGAGCACCGGCGGGCCCGGGACCAGCACCACCGCGGCGACGGCGAACACCGTCAGCACATAGGACCACCTGACCACCCCCACGCGGCCGTACCGGTCGGCGAGCCGGCCCCCGACCAGCGTGCCCACCGCACCCCCGGCGTAGAGCACGCACAGTGTGGCCGTGGCGGCCATCGCCCCACCGTCGGTGCGCTCACGGACGTACGACGGGGCGAAGGCGCTCAGACCGACGAAGACGATCGAGCGGCAGACGACGGCACCGGACAGCCGCAGGAACGACGGCCAGTCGTCGCTGCCGCCCCGCCCGGCCGGACGGCGGCCCGTGACACGGGCGCCGGTCCTGCGTGCCGCGGCCGAGCACAGGACGGCGCCCGCCACGGCCGGGACGACCAGCAGGGGAGAGGCGCGCAGCCCGCCGGTGGCCACGACGGCGGCGACGAGCAGCGGCGCCAGGGCGAAGCCGACGTTCCCGCCGAGAGCGAACCAGCCCATCGCCGTGTTGCCGTCCCCGGCCGCGGCGCGGGCCGCGCGGGCCGCCTCCGGATGGTAGGCGGCGACCCCGATCCCGGACACGGCGACCGCGGTCAGGGTGAGGGCGTACGAACCCCCCACCCCGCTCAGGGCGACCCCGGCCCCGGCGGTCAGCGTGCTCAGGGGCAGCAACCACGGCGTCGCCCACCGGTCGGTGAGCGCGCCGAACAGCGGCTGCACCACCGACGACAGGAGCGAGGCCGCCAGGACGATCCCGGACGCGGCGGCGTACGTGTACGCGCGCTCGGCGACGAAGAAGGGGACGAGCGCGGCGACGGCGCCCTGGTAGACGTCCACGCAGCCGTGCCCCAGGGACATCAGCGTGAGGGTTCGATCGCGGTTCTTGGCCACCACTCGATCGTCGCGGGCCGACGGACCGGCCCGCTTTCGATAAACTGCCCTCTTGTGCCGAACATCCGCCACCGCGTCGCACCGGCCGTCCGCCATGCGCCCACGGCCCCTACCCGGGCCCGGCTACTGGCCGCCGGGGAGGAGATCGACGCGCACCGCCACGACGACCACCAGATCGTCTACGCGGGCTCCGGCGTCCTGGCCGTCACCACCGACGCCGGCACCTGGTTCGCCCCCGGCACCCGGGCCATCTGGGTCCCGGCCGGCACCGTGCACGCCCACCGCGCCCACGGCCGGCTCGACCTGCACCTGGTCGGACTGCCCGCCGACGACAACCCGCCCGGCCTCGACGCCCCGACCGTCCTCGCCGTCGGCCCGCTGCTGCGCGAGCTGATCCTCGCCTACACCCGCGACCCCGCCGACGGCAGCGCCGAACGCCGACGCCTGCTCGCCGTCCTCCGCGACCAACTGCGCGCCTCGCCGCAACAGCCCCTGCGCCTGCCGGCCGCCACCGACCCGCGCCTCGTCGAGGTCTGCCGGATCGTCCACGCCGACCCGGCCGACCCCCGCACCCTCGCCGGGCTCGGTGCCGCCACCGGTGTCGGTGAGCGCACCCTCAGCCGGCTCTTCCGGCGGGAGTTCGGCATGACCTTCCCGCAGTGGCGCACCCAGTCACGGCTCTACCACGCCCTGCTCCTGCTGGCCGACGACCTCCCCGTCACCACCGTCGCCCACCGCTGCGGCTGGTCCTCCGCCAGCGCGTTCATCGACGTGTTCCACCGCGCCTTCGGCTACACCCCGGGCACACACGGGCGCCGCTCCCGGACCGCCGGTCCCGACGGCCGGAGCGGCCCTGCCGCACAGCGGAGTCGTACCGTCCAGTAATATCGCGCGGCAGGTCACCAGAGGAGGAACCGTGTCCCGGTCCGAACGCTCGCCCCTGCTGCTCGCCGGCCTGCTGGCCACCGCGGGTGTCGCCCACTTCGCCGCTCCACGCTCGTTCGACGCGACCGTCCCCCGCAGCCTCCCGGGCGCGCCCCGGACCTGGACGTACGCCAGCGGAGTCGTCGAACTGGCGCTGGCCGCGGGCATCGCCGTACCGCGCACCCGGCGCAGGACCGCGCAGGCCGCCGCCGCGTTCTTCGTCGGGGTGTTCCCCGCCAACGTCAAGATGGCCGTCGACTGGCGCCACCGGCCCGCACCCCTGAAGGCCGCCGCGATCGGCAGGCTGCCGCTCCAGCTGCCCCTCGTCCTGTGGGCCCGCAGTGTCGCGAAGAGCGGGGAGGGCCGGTCATGAGCGGGCGCCCGGAGACCGGTGACCGGATCGAGGACTTCACCCTGCCGGACGAGACCGGCACCCCTCGCAGCCTGTCCGGACTGCTCGCCGACGGACCCGTCGTGCTGTTCTTCTACCCGGCCGCCCTCAGCCCCGGCTGCACCGCGGAGGCCTGCCACTTCCGTGACCTGGCCGCCGAGTTCGCCGCCGTCGGCGCCCGGCCCGTCGGTATCAGCGGGGACGCCGTCGAGCGCCAGCAGGAGTTCGCCGGACAGCACAGCCTCGGCATGCCGCTGCTGTCCGACCCCGAGGGAAAGGTCCGGGACCTGTTCGGTGTGAAGCGGGGCTTCTCCCTCGCGCCCACCAAGCGGATCACCTTCGTCATCGCCGAGGACCGGACGGTCCTGGAGGTCGTCCACAGCGAACTGCGGATGAACACCCACGCCGACCGGGCCCTGGAGGCCCTGCGCGCCCACCGCGCCTGAGGAGCCGGGTCCCAAAGGGCGCATCACGGTTGATGCGCCGCCACAAAGGGACCATCCTGGACGTTATGGAGCACGTCTCCGCTGCGGCGACCACGGATACCCGGGGCATGGTGACGGGGTGGAGCGACGGCGCCCGGCGACTGACGGGATACCCGGCCGAGGAGGTCGTGGGACGCGCCGCACGGGAACTGCTCGCCGAGGACCCGCCGGACGGCGCCGTCGCGGCACTGGCCGGCACCGTCGTGCTGCGCCACCGCGACGGTGCCGCCGTCGCGCTCGCCCTCACGGCCCACCCGGTCCTCGGCGTCGACGGCACGGCGAACGGCTATGTGATCACCGGGCAGCCGCCCGGCGAGACGACCCTCGCCGGACAGGCCTTCCAGCAGGCGTCGGTGTCCATGTCGGTCTTCGACACCCGGCAGCGCTATCTGCGCGTCAACGACACGGCCTGCCGGGTGATGGGCGTGCCGGAGGACGTCCTGCTCGGCAGACCCTTCCCGGAGAGCGTGGAGGACGCCGAGCACAGCCGGGGCTTCCACCGCAATCTGCGCCAGGTCGCCGAGACGGGCCGGCCCGTGCAGTACCAGAGCTTCACGGGGGCGCCCGCCCTCAACCGGGAGCACGCCTGGAACATCGAGATGTGGCCCGTGAGGAACGCCTCCGGAGCGGTCACCGCGGTCGCCCTGGCCGCGCTCGACAGCACCGAGCAGTACTGGGCCCGGCAGCGCCTGGCCCTCCTCAACGAGGCGGCGGCCGGCATCGGCACCACCCTGGACGTGGTGCGCACCTCCGAGGAACTGGTCGAGCTCCTCACCCCGGGGTACGCGGACTTCGTCAGCGTGGACCTGCTCGACTGGGTCCTCGGCGCGGACGAACCCCCCAGAGCGCGGGACGAGGAGATCGTCCTGCGGCGCGTCGCCCACGGCTCCGGCACCGAGGGCACACCGGAAGCAGCCGTGCACCTGGGGGAGACGGATGTCTATCCCGGGTACTCGCCGCCCGCGCGGGCACTGCGGGAGGGACGGGCGGTCCTCAGCCGGGCCGGCGAGTCGGACTTCATGCGATGGGTCGACGAGCGCAACGCGCGGGCCCCCGCCGGGCGCTCCCACCGCAGCGGCGTCCACTCGATGCTCGCGGTGCCGCTGAAGGCCCGCGGCACCACGCTCGGCGTCGCCGTGGCCGTCCGCATCGCGCACCCGGACGACTACGGTGAGGACGACGCCGTCCTCGCCGAGGAACTCGCCAGCCGGGCCGCCGTCTGTGTCGACAACGCCCGCCGGTTCGCCCGCGAACGCGCCACCGCCCTGGCCCTCCAGCACAGCCTGCTGCCCCGCGGCCTGCCCGGACAGGCCGCGGTCGAGGTGGCCCACCGCTATCTGCCCTGCGGGTCCCTCGCGGGCATCGGCGGTGACTGGTTCGACGTGATCCCGCTGTCCGGCAGCCGGGTCGCCCTGGTCGTAGGCGACGTCGTCGGCCACGGCATCCCCTCCTCGGCGACCATGGGACGCCTCTGTACGGCTGTCCGCACCCTCGCCGACGTCGACCTCCCGCCCGACGAACTCCTCACCCACCTCGACGACCTGGTCACCCATCTCGCGGCGGACGACACCGACACCGAGGTCGCGGAACTCGGCGCCACCTGCCTCTACGCCGTCTACGACCCCGTCTCCCGCCTCCTCACCATGGCCGCCGCCGGCCACCCGCCGCCGGCCCTCGTACTGCCCGACGGCACCGCGCGGCTCATCCCCCTGACCGTGGGACCCCCGCTGGGCGTGGGCGGCCTGCCCTTCGAGGCCAGCGAGGTGGAACTGCCCGAGGGCTCCGTCGTCGCCCTCTACACCGACGGACTCGTCGAGGACCGGGACCGCGACATCGACCACGCCACCGCCGAACTCTGCCGTGCCCTGACCGCCCGCACCGACACCCTCGACGCCCTGTGCGACACCGTCCTCAAGGCCGTACTGCCGGAGGAGCCCGGCGACGACGTGGCCCTGCTGCTGGCCCGCACCCGGGCCCTGGGCGAGGACCGCGTCGCCACCTGGGACGTCACACCGGACCCCGCCCGTGTGGCGGCGACCCGGCAGGCCGCCACCGAGCAACTCACCGCGTGGGGACTGGACGAGGCCGCCTTCGTCACCGAACTCGTCGTCAGCGAACTCGTCACCAACGCGATCCGCTACGGCGAACCGCCCATCCGGCTACGGCTGATCCGGGACCAGACCCTCATCTGCGAGGTCTCCGACGCCAGTTCCACCTCCCCGCACCTGCGCCGCGCCCACGTCTTCGACGAAGGGGGGCGCGGACTGCTGCTGGTCGCCCAGCTCACCCAGCGCTGGGGCAGCCGGCAGACCGGCACGGGCAAGACGATCTGGGCCGAGCAGTCCCTCGAACCGCCCTCGTTCTGATCACGCCCCTTGCGGCCACGCGAACGTCGCGCTCACTCGAACGGGCAGCCGGGGTTGGGCGCGTCCTGCGAGAACGGCGCCCCGTGCGGCAGCACGTACAGCACGTCGAGGACCACGGCGGAGTCGCCCAGGTTGCGGCCGATGTGGACGTTGCCCGGCCCGGCCGGCTCCTCGACGACGCTGCCCTCGGGGTAGACGCCGTCGGAGGCGCACGTGGAGTCGAAGTGGCTCAGCGTGCCCTGCTGCACGAAGGCGTAGAGAGGGCCGTCGTGGTAGTGCCAGCCAGTGGCCTGGCCGGGCGGCAGGGTGATCTCCCTGACCACGTAGTCGGTGTTCCCGACGGTCTTCTGCGAGATCAGCCGGGCGCTCACCCCCGGGCCGGCGGGCGTCGCGTGGGCGCTGCCGCCGACGAACAGCGTGGCGGCGGCGACCGTGGCGCTCAGGACGGTGCGGAACGGTGGACGCATACGGAATCCTCCCGGCTCGGTGGGCGCAGGGCACACGCCGGACGCGGGTACGCCGGACGCGGGAACGCCGTGCCGCCCCGAACCTAGAGGCACAGCAGGCCGGTTGGGGCCGGATTCCACGGATCACCCACCTTCGCGGCAGCCGGGTCTCAGAACTCCTCGTGGGTCTCCGGATCCCCGCCGATGCGCCCGTGGGCGCGGTCGCCGATCGCCGCCATCTGGGCCGGGCCGAGTTCGAAGCCGAAGACGTCGAGGTTCTGACGCTGTCGCTCGGGGTCCCCCGACTTGGGGATGGGGACGGCGCCGAGTTGGCTGTGCCAGCGCAGGACGACCTGCCCGGGCGTCACCCCGTGGGCCTCGGCGACCGCGACGACGGCGGGATCCTCCAGCAGGGCCGTGCCACGGCCCAGCGGGCTCCAGCTCTCCGTGACGATGCCCTTGGCGGCATGGAAGGCGCGCAGCTCGTCCTGCGGGAAGAAGGGGTGCAGCTCGATCTGGTTGACCGCCGGCAGGACCCCGGTCTCCTTCTCCAGGCGGTCGATGTGCTCCGCCGTGAAGTTGGAGACGCCGATCGAGCGGACGAGCCCTTCCTCGCGGAGCTTGACCATGGCCTTCCAGGAGTCGACGTACCTGTCGACGCGGGGGAGCGGCCAGTGGATGAGGTACAGGTCCACCCGGTCCAGTCCGAGGCGGGCGCGGGACTCCTCGAAGGAGGCGAGGGTCTCCTCGTAGCCGTGGTGCCGGCCGGGGAGCTTGGTCGTCACGACGATCTCGTCGCGGGGCACGTCACCGGTGGCCACGCCACGGCCGACACCGGTCTCGTTGCGGTAGTTCGTCGCCGTGTCGAGCAGGCGGTAACCGGCCTCCAGCGCGGCGCGTACCGCCTGCTCCGCCTGCGTGTCGTCCATCGGCCAGGTGCCGAGTCCGAGGGCGGGCAGCGTCGTGCCGTCGTTCAGCGTGCGGGTCGGGATGCTGATCACTGTGGGACCTTCCCTTGACGGTGTCGTACCTCCAGCCTCAGGGATGAGGCGGGTCGTGATCAACCGGAGAGGGGAGTGGTCGACATGTCGATGCCATGTCCCGGGCCCGACCGGCCCGGGAGTCCCGGAGACGACATGGTGGCGAGGCGCTGTCGCCAAGCAGGGCGAACGCTGCCACGATCTTCGGGGGAGCCGGCCGGACCGGGGCCGGCCGGGACGGACCATCGGAGCGTGTATGACGACGGACAGGGCCTCTGCGGGCCGCTCGGACGAGGCCGCCGGGATCGAGGTGACACCGGCCGCCGGACACATCGGAGCCGAGATCACCGGCGTCGACCTGGCCGGTGACCTCGACGACACCGTGGTCGCCGCGATCCGGGCGGCGCTGCTGCGCTGGAAGGTGGTGTTCTTCCGCGGCCAGCGCCTCGACCACGCGGGGCATGTCGCCTTCGCCCGCCGGTTCGGTGAACCGGTCGTCCCGCGCCGCCGCGGCAGCGCCTCGCCGCCCGACTTCCCCGAGGTCGAGACGACCGCCGACCGGCTGGAACTCGGTGGCGGGTTCGGCATGGAGCACGACGAGTGGCTGCGACGCAGGCGCCACACCCTGCTGCGCGGCTGGCACTGCGACCACGGCGCCCGCATCGACCCGCCGGCCGCGACGATCCTGCGCGCGGAGACCGTACCGCCCTACGGCGGCGACACCACCTGGTCGAATCTCGCGGCGGCGTACGCCGGACTCTCGGGCCCCGTCCGGGAGTTCGCCGACGGGCTGCGCGCCGAGCACCGGCTCGGCGTCGGCTACCAGCCCCGGCCGGGCGACGACGCCTACGTCCGGCACCTGTTGGACCACCAGGTCGCCTCACTGCACCCTCTGGTGCGTGTCCACCCGGAGACGGGGGAGCGGATCCTGTACGTCAACGGCTACTACGTCGAGCAGCTCGCCGACCTCTCCCGCGCGGAGAGCGCGGCGATCCTGGAGATGCTCCTCGCGCAGGCGACCCGGCCCGAGTACACGGTCCGGTTCCGCTGGGAGCCGGGCAGCGTGGCCTTCTGGGACAACAGGGCCACCATCCACCTCGCCCCGGGCGACAACGCCCATCTCGGCCACCCCCGGACCATGCACCGGGTGATGCTCACCGGTGACGTGCCGGTCGGCGTGGACGGCAAGCCGTCGGAGCCGATCGTCGGGACCGAGCCGGGACGCTGGTGACCTCGCCCGGACGCAGGTGACCGCCCTCAGACGCCGGGCCGCCACCCCAGAGCCGGGCCCAGCTTCGTCGCCATGTCGGTGAGGATCTGCACGTAGTCCTCGTGCCCGAAGGTGAACGGCAGCGCGAACGCGACCTCGTCGACCTCCCGGAACGCGGCGTGGGCCTGCAGCCGTTCGGCGATCTCGTCCGAGGGGCCGACGAGGTCGGGGGCGAACATCAGCTTGGCCGGGCCCTGCGGAGCGGCGGTACGGGGGAGGCGCTCGGCCGCGTACTCCTCGTACCGGGCGCGCTGCTCCGGTGAGGCGGAGTCGGTGGGGATCACGACCAGGCCCTGGGAGACGCGGGCCGCCTCGCCGTCGGGGTGGGCGGCGCGGAAGGCGCGGATGTGCGACAGCTGGATCGCGGCGAAGTCCGGTGCCTCCCCGTCGTCCTCGGCCTTGACGACGCTGCTGGTCAGGAAGTTCATGCCGTGCTCGCCGGCCCACGTCGCCGAGCCGAGGCTGCCGCCGCCGTACCAGAGGCGGCGGCCCAGGCCGGGGGAGTGCGGCTGCACCCGGTCGGCGCTGTATTCGATGTGCGGCTGCCGCCGCGTGGCCTCGAAGCCCTCGACCCCGCTGAAGTCGGTGGCCGGCTTGCCCCGTACGAAGTCCAGCAGCCGCCGCACCCGTCCGTGGCCGAAGTCCTCGGTGTCCGCCGTGTCCGGGTACAGCGCGTTCTTGACCTGGTCGTAGTGCATCGGCGGGCCCACGCTCACGCCCGGGTTGACCCGGCCGCCCGACAGCAGGTCGACGGTCGCCAGGTCCTCGGCCAGCCGTAGCGGGTTCTCCCAGCCCAGCGGGATCACCGCGGTGCCCAGCTCGATGCGGCGGGTGCGCTGCGAGGCCGCCGCGAGGACCGCGACGGGCGAGGAGATGCCGTATTGGAGATGGCGGTGGCGCAGCCACGCGCTGTCGAAGCCGAGCCGCTCGCCCAGTTCGATGATCTCCAGCGTGGACTCGTGGCCCCGGCGCGGATCGTTCTCGTCGAACAGCCCGATGGTCAGGAAACCCAGCTTGCGCAACGGTCGAGAGGTCGGCGGCACGGGCTCCTCCAGCGGGCGGGTCGAACAGTGGTTCTGTGGGATTGTCGCAGGTGGTGGTCGTACGGCCGGGATCAGGCCGGCGGAGCGGGGAGCGGGATGGTGACCTCGTCCTCGACCGGCGGATCGATCTCCTGGGCGCGGTTGCCGGTGGCCGCGAAGCAGCGCAGCCGGATCGCCTCCGGGGTGACGTCCAGGCGCAGGAAGCACTTGAAGAAC
Source organism: Streptomyces sp. NPDC032822 (assembly GCF_055578825.1). NCBI lineage: Bacteria > Bacillati > Actinomycetota > Actinomycetes > Kitasatosporales > Streptomycetaceae > Streptomyces > Streptomyces sp. NPDC032822. The sequence goes on from NZ_JBVIOL010000017.1 coordinate 32,842, forward strand.
GGCGGGCTGTAGGTGACCGAACTCGGCGAGAACAGCTGTGTGTAGATCTTGCGGACCGGGAGCCGGAACCGCGAGGTGCGGTCGGGGCGGCCTCCCGCGCCCAGCAGACTGGCGACGAGCCGGGTGCGCAGGGTGATCCGGGCGGGCTGTCCCGGGCTGCGGGTCGGTGTGATGCCGAGCCGCTCGGCGATCACGGCCGTGGCCTCGGCCTCGGTGAGGGTGAAGAAGCGGCGCATCCGCAGTCGGTGGCCGTACAGTCGGCTGTAGAAGGCGAGGGAGTCACCGCGCAGCGGGTAGCAGCGGAAGTCCTTCTCGGTGACGTCCGCGACCGAGACGTGCGGGATCGTGTGGGTGGCGTGCATGAACGCGCCGCCGCCGCCCGAGACGACGTACTGGAGGGTGCGGCCGTCCACCTGGACCGGGTAGCGCTGGTAGTTGTGGATGTCGCCGCCTATCGCCGCCACGTACCGGTGGTCGGGGTCGCGGACGATGTCGTCGACCGTGCCGCCGCCGTCGATGGGGCAGGGGTGGTGCTCGCCGTCGACGTAGAGCGGCGACCCGGTGATGAGTATCTTCGGGCGCGGGTCCCGCGAGACCTCGCGGAGCCAGGCGCCCTGTTCGGCGTCGAGGGTGCCCAGCAGACCGGTGTCGATGCCTATGATCCGCACCGGTCCGGCGTCGATCGCCCAGTACGGGCCAGGCTGGACGGCCTGTTGGGCCGGGGCCGGGCGCAACTGCCGTGCCTGCTGCAGGCGTTGGCCGTCCTGTGCGCGGGGCCGGTGCCACAGCAGGGAGCGCAGCCGGGCGCGGGTCAGGGGGCGGGGCGCGGGCTCCGGTGGGAGGGGCGGGGCGTCGTCGCAGAAGACGCGCATGAAGGCGCCGAGGTCCTCGTACCAGTCGTGGTTGCCGGGGATCGCGTAGATGGGCGCCGGGTAGTCCTGGTACGGGCGGAAGAACTTCGTGCCGTAGTCGTCGGCGCTGCCCACCGGGTAGATCACGTCACTGGCGACCACGGCGAACCGGGTGTCCTGACCGGCCTTCAGGAACCCGGGGACGACGGCGTACTGGGGGTCGTCCCCCTCGCCCGTGTCACCGATGACCATGAAGGAGAAGCGGTCCGGGTCCTCGCGCCGGATCACCTTGTCGGCCGGGGCGCCGGCCGCCGTGCGCTGCGCGACCCACCGGCCACGGGTCCGGCCGGTGGGATCCCCGAGCCAGGACGCCACGACACCGTTGCGGGCGGCCCACAGCGTCCTCGGGTTCAGCCAGGAGATCTTCTCAACCCGTTGCGGCAGGAGTTGCCGGTAGCGGCCCTGTTCGGCAGCGCCCCAACCGGCTCCCTCGGCGGTGTCACGTGATGATTCAGCCACCCGTGCACCGTAACAACGATCTAGAACCGGCCTGGAGTTGGGGCCGTTCAGCGCCGCCGCACGCGCTGCGGAGACCCGGAGGACACCCGTGGCCGCTGCCCGGGAACGAGCCCGGTGCGCGGCTCGGCGGGCGCGGCTTCCCGGGTCGGCATGGACCGGGTCCACTCGCCGTCGCCCAGGACCAGCAGCGGGTCGAACATCACGACCACGCCCGCGAGGACGAGGAAGATGACCGGGCCCACCAGCATCGGCAGCAGCAGCGAGGTGGGCGAGTCGCCGGCCCAGGTGCCGCCCGTCGTGTCGTGCACCTTGACACTGACGGCGGCCATCGCGGTGTAGTGCATTCCGGACACGGCCACGCCCATGATCATGCTGGCGCCGAGACTGGTCAGGAAGCCGCGGATGGTGACCGCCGCCCACAGGGCCGCGGTGGCGGCGACGACGGCGATCAGCACCGAGAGCGCGACCACGAGCGGGTCGTAGTGGACCTCGCCGTTGATGTGCATCGCGGCCATGCCCAGGTAGTGCATCGCGGCGACACCGAGACCGGTGACCGTGCCCGCGACCGAGAGCGAGGCCGTACTGGTGCCGCGGTAGCCCACGATGAACACGCCGATACCGACCACGACGATCGCCACCGCGAGGCTCAGCACCGTGAGGCCCACGTCGTAGCGGATCCGGGTCTCCACGACCTGGAACCCGATCATGGCGATGAAGTGCATCGTCCAGATGCCGCACCCGATCGCGGCGGCGCCGAGCGCCAGCCAGCCCGTCTTCCAGGACTGGGTGTCGAGCAGCGTGCGTACCGTGCAGCGCAGCCCCAGTGCCCCTCCCAGGCATGCCATCACAAAGGCCGCCACAGGCGTCACCAGGCCATAGCGGAAACCGTCAACCGTGCCATTCATACGCCAGCTCCCCCCAGAGTCACGGCTCGTGGGGGAAGGTTTACGGTCATGGCCGCGTAAAGCAAGCGGTTCCCGAGGGTAACGGCCAACTTTTACTGACTGCGATTCAACTTCGGTCACGCAGCGACGATTTCCAGCCAGGCGGATCCGTGGGTGCGCTTCCGGAGATCTCTCCGGGGGCGCGCCTCAGAAGGTGCGCTTGAGGAGGTCCAGCAGGGCCTCCCAGTGCCGCTCGTCGCCCGCACGGTCGTAGGAGGCGGTGTCGGCCTGCGTGTAACCGTGGTGCGCCCCGGAGTAGACCTCGCAGGTGTGGCGGACACCGGCCGCGGTGAGCGCCTCCTCCAGGCGCTCGATCTGCTCGACGGGCAGCGACGGGTCCTGGTCGGCGTGCCCGAAGTACAACTCGGCGGTCACGGTGCCGGCCACCAGATGCGGGCTGTCCGGCGCGTCCGTCGCCAGCCGCCCGCCGTGGAAGCCGGCCGCCGCCGCGACCCGGTCCGGGTGGGTGCCGGCGGTGAGGAGGGCGAGGCGGGCGCCGAGGCAGTAGCCGGTGAGGGCGACCGGACCGTCGGTGGCGAAGGGGGACTCGGCCAGCCAGGCCAGCCAGGCGCCGGCGTCCCGCATCGCCAGCTGGGGGGTCAGCTCCTCCATGACCGGGCCGATCTGCCGGAAGATCTCCGGCCGCGCTCCCGGGTCGATGAACTCCGGCAGGTCGAACACCGGGGCCCGGCCGTGCCGGTAGAAAAGGTTGGGCACCAGGACCGTGTAGCCGGCCTCGGCCAGCCGGTCGGCCATGGCCGTCAGCTGCGGCCGCAGCCCGAACGCGTCCATGTAGAGCAGCACGGCCGGCCGGGGCGTCCCGTCACCCGGGTGGGCCAGATAGGCGTCGGCGATGCCGTCCTCGGTGGGGATGTCGACGGCGGTTCCCTGTACGACGGTCATGGCTGAGGCTGCCTCTCTGAGGTGCGGGGCCGGCGGGACCGCCCGGACGGACGGTCGGCCGGATCCCGGTCATCGTGGCACGCCCGCGCAGGGGCACTTCCGGCACCCCTGGCCCCCTGACCTGGTCATGGACGGCCGTTGGTGAACCCGTTACTCGAACCGGGAGGTGTCGCCCGCGCCCTTGCGGATGATCTCGGCCTCGCCGCCGGAGAAGTCGATGACGGTCGTCGGCTCGGTGCCGCAGTCCCCGGAGTCGACCACCGCGTCCAGGACGTGGTCCAGCCGGTCCTTGATCTCCCAGCCCTGTGTCATCGGCTCCTCCTCGTCCGGCAGCAGCAGCGTGCTGGACAGCAGCGGCTCGCCGAGCTCGGTCAGCAGGGCCTGGGTGACGACGTGGTCGGGGATGCGCACGCCCACGGTCTTCTTCTTCGGGTGCTGGAGCATGCGCGGCACCTCCTTCGTCGCCGGGAGGATGAAGGTGTAACTGCCGGGCGTGGACGCCTTGATCGCGCGGAAGACGTCGTTGTCGACCCGTACGAACTGACCGAGCTGCGCGAAGTCCTGGCACACCAGGGTGAAGTGGTGCCGGTCGTCCAGCCGTCGGATCGTCCGGATCCGGTCGATGCCGTCACGGCTGCCCAGTCGGCAGCCCAGCGCGTAGCAGGAGTCCGTCGGATACGCGATGAGCGCTCCCGAGCGGATGCTGTCGGCCACCTGGGAGATGGTGCGCGGCTGCGGGTTGTCGGGGTGCACGTCGAAGTACTTGGCCATCCATCGAGCTTATGCCGTACGGGTGCGGGGGTCGTGCCGGGCCGGGTGGCGCGCGGTGCGTCCGGGCCCGGACGCCGGCCCGCCTCGGCGTGTCACCCCTCCCGTCCGCGCCGGCGGGGCCCTCCCGGCGAGCCGACCTGAGCCCGGCGACCGACACCGGCAGGTTCGCGTACGCGACGGGTGGGGTGCGGTGCCCGCATCGGTTGACCTTCGGTCAGTGTGAGGTAACGTCCCCGAGCGGAACGCCGCACGACGCGAGGAGAGGCCGACGTGGCTGGCCGAGAGGACGGAGTCCGCCGTACGGAGACGCCCGGCACGCACGACGCGGCATGGGCCCAGGAGCTGCTGGACCACCTGCGGCCCGCCGGGCGGGACGCACGCCGGGTCGTCACCTGGCTCGCCGCCGCCGTACAGGGCGAGGCCTCCCTCCAGGACGAGACCGGCACGCCGCTCGCCGGCACCCGGATGCCGCTGGAGGCGGACCTGGTCGCGGACATCGTCGCCGGGCGCATCGCCTCCGCCGCCTGGGAGGGCGAGGGCCGGCACCTGCGGCTCGTCAGGGTGGAGCGGCCGGCCCCGGCCGCGCCCGGCGTGCTCGCCGTGGCCCGTACGGCCCCCTTCGACCGGCGGGCGTCCGACATCGTCGCGCACACCGCACAGGTCGTCGAGCTGCTGCTGCGGGCCCGCGAGACGACCGCCGCCGGACACCGGCTGCGGCGCGCGACCTCCGACCTGCGGCTGGCGATCCTGCAACTGCTGATGGTCGAGGACACCGTGGCCGCCCGCCGCGTCGCCGCGGGACTGTGGCCCGGACTCCTCGACACGGAGACCGCCTGCGTCTACGTCCTCGAAGGCTGTGCCGAGGAGCGTGACCGTCTCGCCGAGGAGTGCCTCGACGCGACACAGGAGCAGGCCCTCGTGGTGCGCTGCCCCGCCAAGGACGAGCACGTGATCGTCGTGACTCCCGAAGAGGGTGCCGGCGCCGCCCTGCGCTCGCTCGTCGTCCGCAACCCCGACACCTACCTCGGCGGCAGCGTCCGGCAGGGCCTGGCCCGCACCGCCACCGCCTACGGGCAGGCGGTCAGCGCGCTGGCCGTGGCGCGCTTCCGCCCGGACAAGGCCGCCGTCTACGCCGAACGCACCCACCCCGAACGCCTGATGGACCCCGTCGTCCTCCGCGCCTGGACCGCCCGCGTACTGCACCCCCTCGACACCCTGCCGCACCACACCCGCGCCGAGCTCCTCGCCACCACTCGCCTCGGCCTGGAGTTCACGGCAGTGAACGCGGCGAAGATCCTCGGCGTGAGCCGCAACACCGTGCGCGCCCGCATGGAACGCGTGGAGGGCCTGCTCGACACCGACTTCTCCGACCTGACCGTCCGCGCCGCCGCCCACCTCGCCCTGAACACCCAGGTCGGATTCGCCGAGCTCCCGGACGTCCGCGGGGCCGCGCGGCAGGCACCCGGCCATCTCGCCGAGCTGCTCGCCGGGACCGCCGTGCGGGTGTGGGCGCACGACCTCCTCGGGCGGCTGGACACCGACTCCCGGGACCTGCGCCGGACGCTGCGGGTCTGGATCGCGGCCGGCGGCAACGCCGAACGGGCCGCGCTGACACTCGGCATGCACGCGCAGACCGTCCGCGAGCACGTCCGCAGCGCGGAACCCGTCCTGGAACGCCAGTTGCTCGCCGTCGGCAGTGATCTCTACGAGGTCGTCCTGGCCCACCTGTTCCTGGGGGACCTGGAACCGCCCGTCCTGGACCGGACGAAACCGGGCCATCCGGACTCACCTGTGCACGGGTGAGCCCTGTGCCCGGCACAGCGGGCATGGACGCGATTCACAACGTCCCGTTTCGGACGTAAGTTCAATGCACCGCGGGGGCACGACCGGAACGGGGGACCGGTCGCGCTCCCGCGAGGTGCCGTGGCGCCGGGTCAGCCGTGCAGCCGTACCGGAATCTCCTGCCAGCCGAACGCGATGAACGACGGCACCTGCCGCAGTTCGTCCGGCGGGACGGCCAGGCGCAGCTCCGGGAACCGTTCGAACAGCGCCGGCAGTGCGGTCAGCGCCTCCGTGCGGGCCAGCGGCGCGCCGATGCACCGGTGCACGCCGATCCCGAACGCCAGGTGGTCCTCGTCCCCGCACGCCGCGTCGAAGACGTCCGCGTCCGGCCCGTAGCGCACCGGATCCCGTCCCGCGGCGGCGTACGTCGTGAGGATCGCGTCCCCGGCCGGCACGGTGACGCCGCCGACTGTGAGGTCGCTGACCGCGAACCGCAGCGGCAGCGAGGCGATCGAGGGGTGGAACCGCAGCGTCTCGTCGACGACGGCGTCCCAGCCGAGCTCCCCGGACCGTACGGCGGCCAGCTGTCCGGGATCGCGGAGCAGGGCGACGACCGCGTTGCCGATGAGGTTGACGGTGGTTTCGAATCCGGCACCGATGACCAGCAGCAGGGTGTACAACAGCTCCTCGTCGCCGAGCCGGTCGCCGTCGGCGTCCCGGACCCGGATCAGCTCCGTGGTGAGGTCGTCGCCGGGGTGCTCGGCGCGGTGCGCGATGAGCGCGGGCAGCACCGTGCCGATCTGCTCCTGTACGAACGCGGTGTGCTCCGGGCTCGGGTCGGAGGTGTCCATGATGGCCGTGATCAGCCGTCCGGTGACCGCCCGCAACTCCTCGGGCACACCGAACAGTTCGCAGATGATCCGCATAGGCAGCGGATGGGCGAGCGCCGCACGGATGTCGACGACGTCGGCATCGGAGGCCGCCTCCAGGGAGTCCAGCAGCTCCGTGGTGATCGCCTCCACCCGGGGCCGCATCGCCTCGGTACGCCGATGCGTGAAGCTCGGCGCGACCAGCTTGCGCAGCCGCGCGTGGTCGGCGCCGTACGTGGAGAGCATGTTCACGACGCCCACCCAGCCGAGCACCCAGCCCCAGGAGGGGTGTTCGCCGACTTCCGGCCACAGCTTCCAGTGTTTGCGGGGGTCCCGGCTGACCCGCGGGTCGAGGATCAGGGCCTTGAGGACGTCGTGGCCGGTGGGCGCCCAGGCGGGGATGCCGCCCGGCAGTTCGACGGGCACGATCGGGCCCAGCGCGCGCAGCCGGGCGCATTCTCCGGCGATGTCGGCGCCGAACGGGTCCAGGGCGATGCGTTCGGTCACGGTCACGACAGCTCTCCCGGCTGGTCGAGGGTGCGAGGGCTGAACCGGACGGGCAGGGACGTCAGCGAGCGGTGGAACGGCCCGGGCCGCCAGGTGAGGAGGTCGCGCGGCAGGACGGGTTCCAGGTCGGGCAGCCACTGGGTGAGCCGTTCGATCGCCTCGGTCGCGATGAGCAGCGTGTGCTGCTTCACCGGGCAGGCGTGCGGGCCCGCCGACCAGGACAGATGGGACGCGTCCTGGGGATGGCGGCCACGGGTGACCTCCTGCTCGGCGGTCTGCCCGAGCGCCCCGTAGGAGATCACGACCGGGACGGCCGCCTCGATCCGCGTGCCGTGGAAGGTGACGGGGTCGCGGGCGAAGTGGACGCCGTAGTTCGCGAGCGGCGTCTCGTGGTGGAGCACTTCGACCACGGCGTCCATCACGGGGCGGGCCCCGCTGGTGAGGGTCGAGTAGTAGAGGGGGTTGCCGAGGATCCGGGACAGCGCGTTGGACACCAGGTTCGCGGTCGGCTCGTGCCCGGCGCCGAGGGTGAGGAACACCTGCCAGGCGACCTCCTCCGGACTCAGCCCGGCCGGATGGTCCAACAGCCGGCTCGGCAGGTCGTCACCGCGCCGCTCCGTCTTGGCGGCGATCAGCTCCAGCACATAGCGGCCGAACTCCGCCTCGCCCTCGGCCGCTTCGGCGCCGCCCTCGATCATCCTGCCCAGCGCCGAGTCGAGCCGCTCGCTCTGGCTGTCCGGCAGCCCGAAGAGGCTGTTGAACACCAGCGCCATCAACGGCCGCGCGAACTCGCCCACCAGGTCGGCCTCGCCGCGCGGCCCGATCCGCCGCACCAGCAGGTGCACCGCCAGGTGCACCTTGGCCCGCAGGTCGTGCGGTTCGATCCGGTCGAAGGTGTCGATCAGCGCACCGCGGTACCGGATGTGGGCGGCCCCGTCCGCGAACAGCGTGTTGGGACGCCAGCGCATCATGCCGAGCACCGGCGAGTCGTCCGCGACCGTCGACTCCCAGGGCCGTGGGTCGTGCGAGAACGTCTCCGTGTCGTTGAGCAGGTCCAGCGCGGCCCGCCGTTCCGTGACGACGTACGCCGGGACGTCCGGCGCCAACTCCGCCCGGCCGACGGGACCCTGGGCGCGCAGAGCGGCGTAGTAGCGGTGCGGGTCCAGCGCGAACCCGTGCTCCCACAGGCGCACGGGGGTGGAGGGGGAGGAGGCCTGCCGGGCGGGGGGAGAGGTGGTCACCGGTACTCCGGGAGGTGGCGGTCGATCACGGGGTCGATCAGGGCGAGCAGCGCGTCGATCGAGGAGTTCGTGTCCCGGGCGTCGCACGTCACCATCGGCGTGCCCGGCTCCAGGTCCAGGGCGGTGCGCAACTGCGCCTCGGTGTAGTGGCCCGGCGTGTCGGGGAAGGTGTTGAAGGCCACCGCGTACGGCAGTCCGGCCTCCTCCACCAGCCCGAGCACGTCGAACGACGCGTCGATGCGGCGGCTGTCGACCAGGACGAGAGCGCCGAGCGCCCCGTACGCGATGTCCTGCCACAGCGAACGGAAGCGTTCCTGCCCGGGGGTGCCGAAGAGGTACAGCACGATCCCGCCCGGCAGGCTGACCCGCCCGAAGTCGATGGCGACCGTGGTCGTCTCTTTGTCCCGCGCCCCGGCGAGATCGTCCAGGTGCGCGGACGCCTCACTGAGGCGCTCCTCGGTGTGCAGTGGGCGGATCTCCGACACCGAGTCGATCAGGGTCGTCTTGCCCACCCCGAAGGGGCCCGCCACCAGGATCTTCACCAGGTCGCGGGCGGTGTCGGGGAGGTGGACGGCGCTAGGGGCGCTTGAGGGTGCGCAGGCCATCGGCCACTCTCTTCAGCAGGTCGGGGTCGAAGGGGGCGGCGGGCGGAATCGGCGGCCGGGCCAGCACCAGGTCACGGTCGATCAGGTCGGCGGCCAGCACCCGGATCGCCGAGACCGGCAGCCGCAGCAGCGCCGCCGCCTCCACGACCGTCAGCGATCCGCCGCCGAGCGCGTCCAGCAGGGCGAGCGTGGCGGCGGACAGCCCCTCGGGAACGGGAAGCCCCTTGCCGGTGAGCACCGACAGCCGGTCCAGCCGGGGTCCACCGGGCCGGGCCACCCCGCCCGTCGACAGGTAGGCGGGAACCAGGGGCCGGCCGGCACGGCGGCCGGTCATGCCGATGCGCCGCCGTCGTCGCCCCGGGGCGCCGCGGCCATCGCCTTCTCGCCGAGCCGGGCCACCTGCGAGTGCACCCGGTGAGCGAGCAGATCCAGGCGCACCTCGCCGTCCCCGTAGGCGGCGACACAGGTGCCGTGGTCGGTCGGCACGATCAGGACGTACCCGTGGTCCGACTCGACGACGACCTGGCGCACCTCGGCCCGGTCGGCGTCGGCGAACGCGGCGGCGGCGGTACGGCACGCCCCCTGCACGGTGCTCGTGATGGCGGCGACCCGCTCGGCCGAGGCCCGGGACAGGGCTTCCGTGTACCCCGTCACCAGTCCGTCCCGGGTCAGCAGGACGGCGGCGACGACGTGCGGCACCTCCAGGATCGGTTGGAGCACCCACGCCGTGTCGCCCGCTTCGCGGCTTGTCATCGAGCCGCTCCCCCTTCGTAGTCGGTCTGTTCGGTGCCGTGCGCGGTCCCGTCCGCCACGGCGCTCTCCTCCGGTACGGCGGTCCGTGCCCCCTCGGTGTCCCCGCGGCCCGCGGCGGTGCCGGACTGCAGTGCGCCGAGCGCGGCCGCGGCCTCCTCGGGGCCGGTCGCCGGCCGCCGGGGCGTGGTCCGGTCCGGTGCGGTGGCCCGCGCCCGGCGCCGTCGCTGCGGCAGTCCGCCCGTGTCCTCCCGCGCCGCCCGGTGCCCCGGTGCGGCGGTGGCGGTGTCGTCGCCCGGCTCGGCCCTCTCGTGCCCGCGGGTGTCGGTGGCCGGCGTCCGCGGTGCGGTCCCGCGGGTGGAACGGGGGGCACTGGCCGCGGGCGGTTGTTCGGCGGGGTCGAGGTGGCTCAGGAGGCTGCTGTCGACCCGTAGCACCGCGCGCACCCCGCCGTACGGTGACGGTGACGACACGTCCACGGCCAGGTCGAACTGCCGGGTCAGCCGGCCGATCGCGGCGAACCCCATGCGCGGCGGATCACCGAGGTCGGTGAGCAGGATCGGCTCGGTCCCGGCCACCAGCCGCTGCGCGCGCGCCCGTTCGTCCTGGGTCATGCCGACGCCCGCGTCGTCGACGGTGACGCAGACGCCGTGATGGACGTGCTCCAGGTCGACCACCACGTCGGTGTCCGGGGCGGAGTGCCGCAGCGCGTTGTCGAGGAGTTCCGCGACGATGATCGCGACCGGCTCGACGGCGTGCGAGACCAGGGCGGTACCGGTCTCCAGATGGTTGTTCACCCGGACCCGGTGGTAGCCGGCCAGCCGGGCCTGGCCGCCGGTCACCGCCTCCACCAGATGCGACTCCTCGCGGGCCAGACCGACCCAGGCCCCGCACACCACCGCGGCGACCTGTGCCCGGCGCAGCGACTGCTCGTTCTCGTGGTCCAGTTGGAAGAGTGTCTGCGCCAGCTCGGGGTCGTCGAAGCGCTGTTGCAGACCGCGCAGGGCATCCTGCAGCCGGTACAGGGCCGCCTGGATCTCGCGGGTGGCCCCGCGCATCCCGGCCTGCGCCGCGGCGTCGATCCGGGTGCGCTGCGAGGCCAGTTCGACCCGCAGCGCCCCGAGGACGTCGTCCAGCGCGATGCCCAGCGGCGCCCCGGCGGTCTGCGGCTGCGCGGGACCCGGCACGACCACGTGCGGATGGGCCAGTTGCCGGGCGGCGGCCGGTACCCGCCGTGCCGCCAGATGCTCGACCTCGGCCAGGAACGTCAGCGGCGCGGCGTCGAGCAGGGAGCGGAGCGCGGCGATCTCCGCATCCAGCGCGGCCTGTCTGCGTCGCGACCGCAGCAGCCCGCCGCCGAGGGCGAGCGCGGCCAGGGTGCCGGCGGCGAGAGCACCGGCGACGAGGTCCGGTAGTTCGGTCATCGCATCGATTCCAGAGGGACGTCGGCGAGCGTTCGGGCACGGCGCGGTCCCGGGGCCACGCCGAGAGGCATTCGCAGCACAGTACACATCGTCATTGACCGCTCTCGTGCGGTAGATCGATACTTCGTTTCGAAACCGCCCGGTCTCCGTTCGCTTCTGCGTCGAGTGTCCGAAATGCCGTGCCGATGCCCGGGGCGTTCGCGCAGACGGCTGCCGGTCCGTGGTGGCCGTCAGGCGTATCCGGGCCGCGAGTCGAATGGGCCGTATGCAGCAGCACGGAGGGCGGGCGGCGCCCGGCCGCGGAGAGGCTGGGGCCGCGACCCAGTTCACCTCAGGAGCCGCCATGCCCCAGCGCACCGCACCGTCCCGCCGCCGCGCCCGCCTACCGAGGCTGCGCGCGGCAGCCGTCCTCGCCGGCTGTCTCGTCGGTCTGACCCCGGCCACCGTCAGCACCGCGGCCGACGCCACTCCCCGCCCGCCGGACGAGCACAGCCTGCAACAGCGGCTCGACCGGTTCGTCCGCGGTCCGGGCGGCCCGCCCGGCGCCATCGTCGTGCTCCGCCGCGGCCACGAGAGCCGTATCGTCCGGGCCGGCGTCGCCGACCTCGCCACCGGCCGGCCGCCGAGGCCCGACGACCACATGCGCATCGCGAGCACGGCGAAGGCCTTCAGCGGAGCGGTGGCACTGAGCCTGGTCGACCGGGGCGCCGTGGGCCTGGACGACACCCTGCGTCGGCGTCTGCCGCGCCTGCCGGCCGCCTGGGGCTCGGTGACGCTGCGCCAACTCCTCCACCACACCAGCGGTTTGCCGGACTTCACCGAGGACCCCGCTTTCCTCAAGGAGGTCACCGCCGACCCGCGGCACCGCTTCGACTCGCGCCGCCTGCTCGACTACGTGGCCCACGAACCCCTGCGGTTCCGTCCGGGCACCCGATACCGCTACTCCAACTCCGACAACATCGCCGTGGCCCTGATGGCGGAGGCGGTCACCGGCACGCCGTACGAACGGCTGCTGCGCGAACTCGTCGACGAGCCGCTGCGGCTGCGCGACACCAGCCTTCCGCAGGGCTACCGGCTCCCCGAGCCCTACCTGCACGGATACGACGTGAGCCCGCCCGCGCCGCCGGAGGACATCAGCGAGATCCTGGGCACCTCCGGGGTGTGGGCCTCCGGAGGCATCGTCTCCACACCCGCCGACCTGACCCGCTTCGTCCGCGGCTACGCCGGGGGAGCGCTCTACGGCAAGGGTGTCGTACGGGAACAGCGACGCTGGATCGCCGGCGCGTCCGAACCCGCCGGGCCGGGACGCAACACCGCGGGACTGGCCCTCTTCCGCTACGCGACACGCTGTGGCGTCATGCTCGGGCACACCGGTAATTTCCCCGGCTACACCCAGCTGATGGCCGCCACACCGGACGGCAGCCGCTCGCTCACGTTCTCCGTCACCCGCCAGATCAACGGCACCCTGGCTCCCGAGGAGCTGCGGCAACTGCGCGCCGTCCAGGAGGACTTCGTCTGCGCGCTGCTGCGCGACGGCCACTGAGGCACACCGACGCGAGGGGGTCTGTCCGACCTGGTCACCAGGTCGGACAGACCCCCTCGCGCCTACCGGGTGAGGGGGACGTCAGCAGTCCGGGACGCCCGCGATCTTCACGCCGCCCCGGATGTACAGGTTGTTCACGTAGGCGAGGTCACTGCCCGCGAACTCCTGTACCGCGGTCCACCAGTTGTTGGTGCCGACCGCGGGGTCGGTGACGCTCTGGCCCTGGGTCTGGCACACGGCGTCGAGCCAGTACTTCGAACGGACCGCGAGCCGGGGGGCATTGGACGACGGCTGCTGGCGCAGGTTGACGTCGGTCGCCCAGATGTAGACGTCGGTGAGCGTCGGGTCGCCGCCGCTCGCGACGGCCGGGGCGGCCTCGGCCGTGGTGACCAGGGCGCCGGTGGTCAGGGCGGTCGCGGCCAGTGCGACGGCGGAGCGACGGATCAGCTTGTTCATGTGTGGTTCCCCCATGAGTCGGTGTGGGTCAGCAGGTCGCGGACGCGGGCAGGCCGCCGTACTCGTTGCCCTTGAGGTAGACGGCGCTGACGTAGCCCTCCAGCAGCTGCACCCAGATGTCGTTGGTGTAGCCGTTGTCGGTGATGGACTCGCCGCGGGTCCAGCAGTAGGCGCCGCGCGGCTGGCCCGCGGTGACCTGGCCGACCTTCTCGGTCCAACTGGCCGGGCCCTTGCGGATGTTGACGGTCTCGTACGGTTCCACCCCGAACGGTGCGGCCAGCACGCCGACGGAGCCCTGCTCGGCGTCGGAGGCGGCGACGGCGGTCGCGGCGGTGAGCGGGCCGAGCAGGGCGAGCGTGCCCGCGCCGACGAGTACGGCTCGGGTGAGAGTGCGCATGGGCATGACGTGTTTCCCCCTGAACTGATGTGGTTCCGCGCGGCACTTGGCCGACTCTCAGCACTCTAGGGAGACGTGCGGTGACGTGGTCCCTGACAGATGTCAGGAGTCAGTGCGCGTATCCGAGCAGGCGCTGCGGCAACAGCACGAGATGCTCCTCGCGCACCAGGTTGAACCGCAGGGCGAGCGTGACGAGGTCCTCCCGCTTGCCCCCCACCCGGGTGTCGTCCTCCGCCCCGGTCCGCAGCCGGAGCTTGGTGGAGGTCAGATAGTCGATGTGGTAGTTCACCGCGGAGCGGGTCAGGTCCCGGCACGACTCCAGGTGCCGCAGCCGCTCCACGATCTCCCCGGCGCCGGGCAGCGCCACGGCGGACGCGGTGCGCAGCCGGGGCTCGCACAGGGCGACCAGCACCAGGAAGTACTTGGACGTCGGGTCGAGGGAGAAGGGGCTCACGGTGCGCTCCCCGTGATCGGGCCCGGCACCGTCCTGTGCGTAGGCGTGCTGCGGTGCGAACACCTTGAAACTCGCGGTGGTGTCCAGAGCGGGCAGCACCACACGGGAGAATTCGAAAGGCACGGGCGCGCCCAGACGCCCCGGCGCCACCTTCAGGTATTCGCCCGCCCCTTCGAGATTCTCCACGACATACGTGGACGTGGCGCTGAAGTTCGACAACCGCCAGAAGTCGCCCGCCGCCTCGATGCGCCCGGCGTGACGCGACACACCGGCATCGGGCAGCACGATGGCCGGTGCCCGGCCCGGCGCACCGCGCCCGAAGTCCTTCGTCTCCCCCGGCCCCATGTGAAGGAGTCGCGGCTTTTGGTCAATTACTCCGGAACGAGAGCCCGATTCGTCGGGCAACTGCACGATAACGGTGTCCACAACACTCATCCCCCGCGTTGGTCGGCAGAATTCTAAAGGGCCGACCGTGCTTTCCGGAGTGCCGGAACGCGTCAGTTCGCGGGAGTCGCCGTTCACCCGCCCCGGCCGCGGCCTGAAGCGTCCGCCACCGGGTAGGCGCAGCGACGAGGGTGTGTTCCTGCCGACCGAGGAGAGACGACCATGCCGAGCCTCATCCAGCGCATCAAGCAGTTCACCAGGAGTCCGCAGGGGCGCCGCACCGTGGAACAGGTGCGTCGTACCGCCTCCGACCCGCGTCGCCGCGCCCAGGCTCAGCGCTTCCTGAGCAGGTGGCGCAGCCGCCGGTGACCGCAACCGTGACGGCCGTGACGGCTCGTCAGCTGTGGAAGCTGATGTAGCCGTTGCCGTCGCGGTCGGAACCGCTCTTGGTGTAGGCGTGCACGTCCGCCCGGCTGCCCGACGGCTTGTAGAAGTAGATCGTGTCCTTGTCGTTGTTCCAGATGAAGTTGCAGTTCTGGCGGTAGACGACGTTCTTGGCGTCCGAGTCGGTGCCCTTGCCGCCGCGCAGCTTCACGTAGTCGCCGGGGCCCAGGGAGTGACTGGCGGTGAAGCGGAAGCTGTTGCCGGTGGCGTCCTTGACGAGGTAGCCCTTGAGGTTGACGGTCTTCGAGGGCGAGTAGTTCTTGATCGTGAGGTACTCGTCCTTCGTGTTGCCGCCCGAGCATCTGTTGGAGTCCGAGCCGGGCGCGTCGTACTGAACACCCTTGAGCTTCAGGGCGGATGTGTATTCGGCGGCCTGTGCGGGCGCGGCCGACATCGCGGCTATCGATCCGACGGCGGCGACGAGTGCCAGGACATGGCGAGTGCGCATGAGGATCCCCCCTCGGTGGTGCGAATGGAGCGGAGGGGAGCTTACCGCGACGATGAACACGACGTGATGGATACGTGTGGGAAATGTGAACCATGGGCATCGGGGCGACCCGCAGACGGGCGATAGGGTCCCGGCATGGTTCATACCGACGTGGGGATCGTGCACCCCGGCGCCATGGGAGCGCAGGTGGCGGCCCAGGCGATGGCCGCGGGCGCCAGGGTGTGGTGGCTACCGCAGGGCCGTTCGGCCGCGACCCGGGAACGGGCCGACGAGCGGGGGCTGCGGCCCGCCGCCGACATGGCGGAGCTGGCCGCCGAGTGCACCGTGCTCCTGAGCGTGTGCCCTCCCGCCGCCGCCCTCGACATGGCCCGCCGGACCGCCGCCGCCGGTTTCGACGGCGTCTACGTCGACGCCAACGCGGTCGGTCCCCAGCGCATGACACAGAGCGCGGAGGCGCTGCACGGCACCGGAGCGCGGCTCGTCGACGGAGGGATCACCGGACCGCCGCCGCGTACGCTCGGAACCACCCGGCTCTACCTGTCGGGCGACGACACGGTCGTGGCCGGCGTCCGCGCCCTGTTCGAGGGCACGCAGCTGACGCCGGTCGTGCTGGCCGGCCCGGTCGGCCGGGCCTCCGCGCTCAAGCTGGCCTTCGCCGCCTACAACAAGATCTCGTACGCGCTCGCCGCCCAGGCCTGCGCCCTCGCCGAGGGCCACGGTGTCCTGGACGACCTCCTCGACGTCGCCGCGCACCTGCTGCCGGACACCCCGCTGGCCCGGCCGGGGCAACTGGCGAGCGCCGGCGCGCGGGCCTGGCGCTGGGAGCCGGAGATGCGGGAGATCGCCGAGGCCTGGCGGGGGAGCGGCCTTCAGGGCTCCTTCGCCGACGCCGCGGCGGAGACCTTCGAGCGCTGGCACGCCCACAAGGACGACACCACCGTGACCAGCGGGCGGCTGCTCGCCGACCTCTTCGCGCAGGGCGACGGGAGCGGACCGGACCAGGCCGGGTGAGGGGCCGTCCGGACGCGTGAGGTGGTCAGTTCCAGAGCGTGTACGTCACCGTGCGGGCCGCCCGCTCCGGCCGGTCGCCGGTGAAGGTGAGCGTCATCCGGGCGTAGCGCTGCCGCCGCGGGTCCTTCGTCCAGGACGTCGGCCGCTCCAGCCGGACGACGACGGGATACGAGTGGAACGTCCCCGCCGCGCAGTACGGCTCGCAGTCGTTCACCGCGTTGAGGCCCCGCGCCCGGGCCGCCCCGGCATCCCACCGCGCCCACCGGAGCGAGGTCAGGCGACTGTTGCCGTCGCCGCAGGCCAGGATGAAGTCGGCGGGACGGGTGAGGGGCTGCGAGAAGCAGTCGACCAGCACGGTGTTCCCGGTCGCCCGCACCACGGACCGCCCCGCCGCCGACGGCGCCGGGGAGGCGGAGGCCGGGCCCATCGCCGCCACGAACGCCACCGCGGCACACAGGGCCGCCGCCCTGGTCGTCGCGAGTCTCCGCATGTCCGCTCCCGGCCGTTCGCACCCGCCACCCGTACCCGCACGACGCTACGACCGTGCCCGGCGAGGCACCACTCGAACGGCCCAGCCGTCCGGGCTCACGGCGCGATCCCGACCCCGGGAATCCGCCCCCACGACTTCTCCCGGCCCGCGGTCATCGCCGGCCAGGTCAGCCCGCCCGGCCGGGGCTCGACCCGGGAGGCGTACGCGGCGGGACGGAAGGCGGGGTCGTAGAAGCAGCCGGTGCCGTACACCCGGTCGTGGGCGGCACAGGACGCGGCGATCGACCGCGGGGTCGGCTTCCGCCCCGTGCGCACCCAGGAGTCCAGCGCGGCAAGGGAGTTGGCGTACTCGGCAGCGCTCAGACCGCTGTGCTCGCTCTCCCGGGTGAAGCTCTGCACGAGGTGATCCGCCCGCCCGGCGCCACGCAGCGTGGCCCGGTAGGCGGCCTCGTGCTCCACGAACGCGGTCGGGTCGTCGATCGCGTGCAGGGTGAGGACGGGCAGGGACACCACTCCGGTGAGGTCACTGTCGTAGGACAGGTCGCGACGGGCCGTCGGATCGGCGGTGAACCGTTCGACGCCCGCGTTCAGCGCCTCGTCGTCGTGCGACCCGGAGTACCGCACACCCTGGTTGCCGAAGGGATTACGGCCGCCGAGGCGGTTGCTCACGATGTCGCGGAACGTGAACGTCGCGAACCGCAGATGGGACTCCAGAGCGCGCTCCGGGATGCGGGTGACGGCGAGGATGTCGTCCAGGTTGCGCTGCTGGAGCGGGGTGCGGGCCTCGGGCGCGGAGGAGAACCCGGTGCACTCCTCCAGGCGGGCGCGCAGGCCGGCGCCGGTCATGGTGGAGTCGGCGCGCAGGCCCTTCCACAGCGGGTACCGCGGCTCGCTCGGGCGGGGGTGGTTGCCGCAGTAGTACTGGTAGACGACGCGCAGGTCGACGCGGTAGTCGTAGCCGCGCGAGCCGCCGCCGAGGACACCGTTGGTGAGCAGCACCCCGTCGTACGCGCCGCGCCTGCGGCCGTAGACCTCGGCCACCTTGGCGGCGACGTTCCCGCCCCAGGACTGCCCGTGCACATAGGTGCGCCGGGGTGTTCCGAACGCGGACACGAACAGGCGGCGCACGTTCTCGGTGTCCGCCGCGGCCATGCGCGTGCCGTAGCCGCCACGGCGGTAGGACGACCCGGCCCACGCGTAGCCCTCCTCGACCAGGACGGCCCATCGCCCCAGGTCGTCCGCGCTACGGGCGGGGTCGGCGGCATCGCCGAGGTCGGGGCCGCCGTGGGCGTGCACGACGAGTGAGCCGTTCCAGTCGGTGGGGACCGCGATCGAGTAGGGGGCCCCTTCGGTGTCCCGGCCGCCGTAGCATGCGGCCTTTCCGCCGAGGACGGCCGGACAGGCCACGGGCGCCGGGCGGGCGGTGTCGGGCCGAGCGGTGTCGGCCCGGGCGGGGGAGAGTTCGGCGAGCGCGCCGATGACGAGAACGGCCGCCAGACCGGCGGCGGCCGCCCGGGCCGGACGGGAGTGACGCAGGGTGGACCAGCGAAGGATCCGCGGGGGCGTTCCGGGTCTGTTCACGGCACGGCTCCTCGACCTCATCGGCGCACCATTGCGCCGCGGCCGCGATGTTAGGGAGGGACCGGCCCGGGGGCCACAGGAGCGATCGTTGCGTTCATAGTGTTCGCCGGCATCGTTTATGGACCACACGACCCCGCTCACTTTGGCCCTGTCCACCGGGCCAAGGCCGCGACAGGGTGAGGGGACGACGAACCAGGCGGAGGCCCTCCTTGAGTATCGCGTTCCTGCTGACCACCCTCGTCATGGTGGTCACCCCCGGCACCGGCGTGGTCTACACGCTCTCCGCCGGACTGTCCCACGGCCGCCGCGCGAGCATCGTCGCCGCGTTCGGCTGCACCCTCGGCATCGTGCCGCACCTGATCGCGACCATCACCGGCCTCGCCGCGCTGCTGCACGCCAGTGCCGTGGCCTACGAGACGGTCAAGTACCTCGGCGTCGGATACCTGCTGTACATGGCGTGGGCGACCCTGCGCGACAAGGATGCGCTGACGGTCGACACGGGAACCGAGCCACGACCGGCGTCCCGGGTGATCGTCTCCGGGGTGCTGCTCAACCTGCTCAACCCGAAGCTGACGATGTTCTTCGTGGCGTTCCTGCCGCAGTTCGTTCCCGTCGGCGAGCCCGGCTCCCTCGGCACACTGCTCCGGCTCAGCGGCGTCTTCATGGCGCTCACCTTCGTCGTGTTCGCCGCGTACGGCATGTGCGCTGCCGCCGTACGGCAGCGGGTGCTGGCCCGGCCCCGGGTCATGACCGGCATCCGCCGGGTGTTCGCCGTCTGCTTCGTGGGCCTCGGCGCCCGCCTGGCGGTGGCGTGAGCATGCGCTTCCGGCACACGGACGCCCTCTGGCGCGACCACCCCACCCTCTGCGCGGGCGCCCTGTACGCCACGGACATCGACGCCGCCGCCGACGTCACCCCGCGCGTCGCCGCCCACACCGCCCGCGCCACGGCCCGGCTGGCCGGCACCTCCGAGGGGGCGTTCCCCGAGGTGATGGCGTGGCGGCGGACCTTCTCCCGGATGGGACTCCGGCCGACGCAGTACCGGTGCGCCTCGGAGTCGCTGCTGCGGCGGTTGCGCAAGGAGGGCGAACTGCCCCGCATCCACCCGGTGGTCGACCTGTGCAACGCCCTCTCGGCCGCCCACGGCGTACCGGTCGCGGTCCTCGACGTCGACCGCATCCACGGCCCCCTGCTGGAGGTGCGCCACGCCCACGGCGACGAGCACTACACGCCCTTCGGCGGCGGCACCGAGCATCCCGCGCCCGGCGAGGTCACCTTCGTCGACTCGGCCGGCCGGGCCCACGCCCGCCGCTGGACCAACCGCCAGAGCGGCCACTCCGCGGTCGGCGCGCACACCGGCCGGATCCTCGTGGTCACGGAAGCGATGCACGAGGGCGGTGCCGAGACCGTACCGGAGCTCCTCAAGACCATCGCCGAGGAACTGACCGCACACTGGCCGACCACCACCGCCTCAGCCGTCCTGACCCGCTCCGCACCCGAGTTCACCTTCGACGCACCGCGTTCACCGAGGGCGTGGGACGACGCGTGACACCATGGGCCCGGTGGACGAGGGGGAGCGGACATCGCCGGCGGAGAGCACCGTCGAGCCCACGCCGACACCGAGCGGCAAGCCTCCGACCACCTACGGCTCCGACTTCCTCCAGCTCGACGCCGATGACGCCGCCGGTGCCGGCAAGGCCGACTGGCTGGCCCGGCGGCTGCGGCAGGCGATCGCGGACGGCCGGCTCGCGGTGGGCAGCAGACTGCCGCCCACCCGGGTCCTCGCCGGCGAACTGCGCGTCTCCCGAGGCGTGGTCACCGAGGCCTACCGGCGGCTGACCGAGGACGGTCACGTCGAGGGACGCCGACGCGGCGGGACGGTGGTGGTGGCAGCCCCCGCCGTGCCACCACCCGCGCCCACCGGCGGCCGGGCCGGTGGCGCCGGCACCCCCGAAGCGGGCACGCTGTTCGCCGGTGAACCGGGCGCCGAGATCTTCGACGCCCTGCGCGCCGTGCGCGCCCGCGTCGACTTCACCCCCGGCCAGCCCGACCTCGCCGCGTTCCCCCGCGCCGCCTGGCTGCGCGCGGAACGAGCCGTCCTCACCGACCTGTCCGCCGCACACCTCGGCTACGGCGACCCCGGCGGCGCCCCGCGACTGCGCCGGGCCGTGTCCGGCTGGCTGGCGCGCAGCAGGGGCATCCGGGTGGAGCCCGACGAGGTACTGATCGTCGCCGGCACCGCTCAGGCGCTCACCCTGCTGCACCCCGTGCTGCGGGCGGAGGGCATCGACAGCGTCGCCGTGGAGGATCCCGGCTCGCTCGGCACCCGCCAGCACCTGGAGCACGGAGGCCTGGCCACCCCACCGGTACCGGTCGACGACGACGGCGTCCGGGTGGACGCGCTGCGCGCCACCGGCGCCCGCGCGGCACTGCTCACGCCCGCCCACCAGTTCCCCACCGGCGTGGTCATGAGCGGCGAACGCCGCCGAGAGCTGCTGCGATGGGCGCAGGAGGGCGGTCTGATCATCGAGGACGACTACGACGCGGAACACCGCTACGACCGGTCACCGGTGCCCGCACTGCGAGCCCTGCTCGCCGACCACGTCTGCTACGCGGGCAGCGTCTCCAAACTCCTCGCCCCCGCCCTGCGGATCGGCTGGCTGGTGCCCCCGCCCCGGCACCGCGCCGCGCTGATCGAGGCGAAACGCTTCACGGACCTGGGCAACGCCGTCCTGCCGCAGCTGGTGCTCGCCCGGCTCATGGACTCCGGCGACCTGGAACGGCACCTGCGCCTGCTGCGCGGCCGCCACCGACGCCGCCGGGACGCGATGATCGACGCTCTCGCCCGGCACCTGCCGGGCGCGACCGTGCACGGCGCCGCTGCCGGCCTGCACCTCACCGTCACCTACGGCCCACCGGTCCCCGACACCGAACTGGCCGCCGCCGCCCTCGCCCGGGGCGTGAAGTGCCAGCCCCTGTCCTGGCACCGCCAACTCCCCGGCCGCCCCGGCCTGGTCCTCGGCTACGCGTCCACCCCGCCCGGCGCCATGGACGACGGCGTGGCCGCACTCGGCGAGGCCCTGCGCGAGCTGGCGCGAGGGTGAGCGACGCCTCCGCACGCCCACATCCGGGGCCCCCGCATGACCAGAACGAGGAGGGATTAGCATATGAGCGCCACCTAGCTCGAAAGAGAAAACTGTGACTGTCAACGAGGACTCGTTCACCGCCTGGAAGAACCGCGAGGAGATCGCGGAGTCGATGATCCCGATCATCGGGAGGCTGCACCGGGAGCGGGACGTCACCGTGCTCCTCCACAGCCGCTCCCTGGTGAACAAGTCGGTGGTCAGCATTCTCAAGACCCACCGGTTCGCCCGGCAGATCGCCGGAGAGGAACTCTCGGTCACCGAGACGCTGCCGTTCCTCCAGGCCCTCACCACCCTCGATCTCGGCCCGTCCCAGATCGACATCGGCATGCTCGCCGCGACGTACCGGACCGACGACCGCGGCCTGTCGGTGGCGGACTTCACCGCCGAAGCCGTCGCCGGCGCCACCGGTGCCGACAAGATCGAGCGCCGGGAGGGACGCGACGTCGTCCTGTACGGCTTCGGCCGCATCGGACGGCTCGTCGCCCGCCTCCTCATCGAGAAGTCCGGTTCCGGCAACGGCCTGCGGCTGCGCGCCATCGTGGTCCGCGGTGGCGGCGGCCGGGCCTCGGAGGACCTCGTGAAGCGCGCCTCGCTGCTGCGCCGCGACTCCATCCACGGCCAGTTCCAGGGCACGATCACCGTCAACGAGGCGAGCAGCACGATCACCGCCAACGGCAACGAGATCAAGGTGATCTACGCGGGCGACCCCTCGGAGGTCGACTACACGGCGTACGGCATCAAGGACGCCATCCTCATCGACAACACCGGCAAGTGGCGCGACCGCGAGGGCCTGGCGCAGCACCTGCGCCCCGGCATCGACAAGGTGGTCCTGACCGCGCCGGGCAAGGGCGACGTCCCCAACATCGTGCACGGCGTGAACCACGACACGATCAAGCCGGACGAGCAGATCCTGTCCTGCGCGTCCTGCACCACCAACGCGATCGTCCCGCCGCTGAAGGCCATGGCGGACGAGTACGGCGTCCTGCGCGGCCACGTGGAGACCGTCCACTCGTTCACCAACGACCAGAACCTGCTGGACAATTACCACAAGGCCGACCGCCGGGGCCGCTCCGCGCCGCTCAACATGGTCATCACCGAGACCGGCGCCGCCTCCGCCGTCGCCAAGGCGCTGCCCGACCTCAAGGCGCCGATCACCGGCAGCTCGATCCGCGTCCCCGTCCCGGACGTCTCGATCGCGATCCTCAGCCTGCGACTGGGCCGCGAGACCACCCGCGAGGAGGTCCTCGACCACCTCCGCGACGTGTCGCTGAACTCGCCGCTCAAGCGCCAGATCGACTTCACCACCGCCCCCGACGCCGTCTCCATGGACTTCGTCGGCTCGCGCCACGCGTCGATCGTCGACGCCGGCGCCACCAAGGTCGACGGCGACAACGCGATCCTCTACCTCTGGTACGACAACGAGTTCGGCTACTCCTGCCAGGTCATCCGCGTCGTCCAGCACGTCTCCGGGGTGGAGTACCCCACCTACCCGGCCCCGCAGGTCTGAGAATCCCTGGAGGCGGCGAGCCCCGGCCGAGGGAATCGCCGCCTCCAGGGCCGCCCGTACGGGAGTCCGTCGCCCCCCGGCCTCCGGAACCGTACGAACTGTTCACTACGAAGTGGTAACAGGTGGCAACCGTATGGGGAGTAGGGCTGGTCTAGTCCGCCATGAAGATCTCTTTCCTGCTGCACAACGCCTACGGGATCGGAGGCACGATCGCCACCACCTTCAATCTGGCCCACGCACTGGCCGAGCGCCACGAGGTGGAGATCGTGTCCGTGCTCAGGCACCGGGAGCGCCCGAACTTCACCCTGGACCCGAGGGTGTCCCTGAGACCACTGGTGGATCTCAGACAGGACAAGGACCATCCCTCGCACCTGAGACCGGCGAAGGTGTTCCCCCGGGCCGAGTACCGGTACCACCAGTACAGCGAGCTGACCGACCAGCGGATCGGCGACTGTCTCGCCACCATCGACGCCGACGCGGTGATCGGCACCCGGCCGGGACTCAACGTGCATCTCGCTCTCCAGGCCCCACGCCACGTGGGACGGGTCGGGCAGGAACACCTCACCCTGGACAACCATCCACCGCGGCTGCGCACCGCGCTGCGCGGGGCCTACCGCCGGCTCGACGTCCTCACCACGGTGACGGAGGCGGACGCCGCCTCCTACCGGCTGAAGATGAGGCTGCCGGGGGTCCGGGTGGAGGCCCTGCCGAACAGCGTCCCGGACCCCGTCCTCCCGGCCGCGGACAGCACCGCGAAGGTGATCGTCGCGGCCGGCCGGCTGGTCCCGGTGAAACGGTACGACCTGCTGATACGGGGCTTCGCCGCGGTCGCCGCCGCCCACCCGGACTGGCAGCTGCGCATCTACGGAAAGGGTGAGGAACGCGATCGGCTGCGGGGGCTGATCGCGGAACTCGGCCTGTGGAACAACGTCTTCCTGATGGGCGCCGCGGCACCCATGGAGGCGGAGTGGGTGAAGGGCTCGATCGGTGCCGCCGCCTCCAACTTCGAGCCGTTCGGCATGACGATCGTCGAGGCGATGCGCTGCGGCCTGCCCGTCGTGAGCACCGACTGCCCCTACGGACCCGGCGAGATCATCGAGGACGGGGTCGACGGCAGGCTCGTGCCCGTCGACGACCGCGACGCGCTGGGCGCCGCCCTGCTCGAACTGGTCAAGGACGACGAACGGCGCCGCCGGATGGGCCGCGCGGCCCAGGAGAACGCGCTCCGGTTCGCACCCGGCCCCGTCGTCGCGCAGGCCGAACGCCTTCTCGACGAGGCCGTCTCGGCACGGCGGGCCGGCCGACCGGCCGCCCAGGAACGCACCCGTGCCCGTCGGGCCCTGGTCAGCCAGGGCTTCGCCGCCCGCGACGCCGCGTTCTCCGCGGCCAGCGGCGCGCTGCGCATCGTACGGAAGGGGCAGCGGTGAGTACGGAAGGGCAGATGGTGGGTGCGGAGGGGACAGCGGTGAGCACGGAATCGAACGGAGTGGCCCAGCGGGTCGCCTGCGTGGTCGACGCGGACGGGCGGATCACCTTCGACCTGCCACCGGGTCCGGCCGCCGGCCGTCCGCAACTGCTGCTGCGACTGCGCCCGAAGAAGGGCGAGCCCGAGAAGACCGTCCACCTCCTCGACCTGGAACCCACCGACGACGGCCGTCGGCGCGCCGTCCTCGGCCCGCACCCGGTCCTCACCGAAGGCCGCTGGGACGTGTACCTGCTCCCGGAGCCGGACGGCCCACGGCAGCGACTGCGCCCGGGCACGCGCGACACCCGGGCCCTCGTCGACGGACACCTCCGCACCCCGCGGACCCCCCTGGCCGTCCGGATCCCCTACGCCACCAAGGACGGCAACCTCACCGTCCGGGCATGGCTGCGCGCCGCCCACGCCGAGGTCGACGGCATCGACCTCACCGACCGGTCGATGACGGTCCGCGCCCGTCTGCACGGTGCCCGGCTCCAGGAGGGAGCCGTCGTCCGCCTGCGTCTGCGGGGCGACAGCGGCGCCGTACGCACGCTGGAACCCCGGGCCGCGGCGGACGGCCTGAGCTTCTCCTGCACCGTCGGCTACGAGGAGTTGGCCGCCGCGACCGGCCCCGGCACCGCCGTCTGGAACGTCTTCGTGAAGCCCGCGGCGGACGCCCCGGCCATCCGGGTCGCCCGCCTCCTGGACGATGTCGCCGACCGCAAGGAGGTCTTCGTCTACCCGACGGCCTCGGTCGGCGATGCTCTCCTGCACCCCTACTACACGATCGACAACGACCTTTCCGTGGAGGTGGAGAAGACGGGCTGAGGCGACGGCCGGGACGCGAGGCGCGAGCGACGGCCGGGATCTCCGGCGGACCTCAGGACGCGCCGCCGACGGCGAAGTCGACGTCCTCGGTCCGCACGGTCCCGGCCGTCCGTCCCGGCGCCGTCTGGTACGTCCAGTACAGGTTCGTGTGCGCGATGACCTGGGCCGGCGGCGGCGCCCCCCACTGCGACTTGTCCCCGGTGGTGTGGGCGTCGCCGACCAGGATGGCGTCGTAGCCTCTGACGAACGCGCCGTGCAGCGTCGAGCGGATACAGGCGTCGCTCTCCGCGCCTGCGATGACCAGGCGCCCGACTGCCAGGCCCGACAGCACGGTTTCGAGCATGGTGTCCTCGAAGGAGTCGCCGTAGCTCTTCTCGACGAGCGGCTCGGCGATGCCCGGAGTCAGCTCCGGCACGATCTGCCAGTCGTCGCCGCCCTTCACCATGTCCTCGTCGGAATGCCGGACCCAGATGATGGGGATCCGCTCCCGCCGCGCCTTCTCGACCAGGCTGCCGATGTTCGCGACGACCGCGTCGCGCTCGTGGGCCCCCTCGACGACGCCCTGCTGTACGTCGACGACGAGGAGTGCGGTGTTGGGCCGGTTGTCGAGTGTGGTCATGGTCTGCCCTTGCTCGTGCGGGATCTCTGTCTCCCCGCACGCTAGCCCCACCCACTGACACCGGCCCCGAAATCTAGACGCGGGGTGCTCCGGTCACCGACATCACCAGCGAGTACAGCGAGGTGGTGGCCGTGATGAACAGCCGGTTGTTCCGCGGCCCGCCGAAGGCGAGGTTGGAGACGGTTTCGGGCACCCGCAGCCGGCCGATCAGGGTGCCGTCGGGGTCGTAGCAGTGCACGCCGTCGTCCAGGGCGGCGGCCCACAGGCGGCCCTCGTCGTCGAAGCGGATGTTGTCGAAGTGGACGTCACCCCGCGCCTCGGCGAAGACCTTCCCGTCGGAGAGGGCGCCGTCCTCGCGGATGTCGAACACCCGGATCCGGGCGGCCCGGGAGTCGGAGACGTACAACCGCCGCTCGTCGGGGGAGAGGACGACCCCGTTGGGTCCCTCGAACCCGTCGGCGGCGAGGTGCACCTCTCCCGTCCGGGGGTCGATCCGGTACACGTTGCACGCGCCGATCTCCGACTCGGCGCGATGCCCCTCGTAGTCGCTGACGATGCCGAAGTCGGGGTCGGAGAACCAGATCGTGCCGTCGGAGCGTACGACGGAGTCGTTCGGACTGTTGAGCCGCCTGCCGGCGTACCGGTCGGCGAGGACGGTCACGGTCCCGTCGGGCTCGGTGCGGGTGACACGCCGGTTGCCCTGCTCGCAGCTGACCAGCCGGCCCTGGCGGTCCAGGGTGTTGCCGTTGCTGTGGCCGGCCGGCGCGCGGAAGACCCCGACGGCGCCGGTGGCCTCGTCCCAGCGCAGGATGCGGTCGTTGGGGATGTCGCTCCAGATCAGCTGGCGCCACGCGGGGACGTACAGCGGGCCCTCGGCCCAGCGACAGCCGTCGTGCAGCACCTCCAGCGCGCTGTCCCCGTTCGCGCAGTGGCCGGTGCGGAAGCGCTCGTCCAGGATCTCGTACAGGCCCTCGGCAGCCATGGCGTCCTCTCGCGGTGATTGATCGGCATGTCCATTCCACCCGGTCGTACCCCGTACTCGCCAGGCGGGTACTCCCGCTGTCGTATGCGCTCGGGCATTCCCGCTCCTACGGTGGTCAGGTGACGATCCTCGACACCCTCGCCGGCCGGCTGCGGGTCCTGTCCCCGGCCGCCGCCGACCTGCTCGTGGTGGTCGTGGTCGGGCTGTTCACCGGGGCGGACGCGGCGGTGAACGAACCGCCCTACCGGCAGGCCGACCAGGTCACCTGGCTGCTGCTCGCCGTCTCGCTGCTCGCCCTGCTGGGGCGGCGCCGCCGCCCGGTGCCGGTCGCCGTGGTCACCGGAGCCGCGTGCGCGGGCTGGGCGCTGCACGGGCACATCGGGGAACTGCTGAACCTGCCGACGATCGTGGCGCTGTACACGGTCGCCGTTCAGGGGGAGCGGAGCCGCACCCTGTGGACCGGGCTCGTCGCCTCCCTCATGTCGGGCGCGGTGGCGCTGTGGGTGGGCCACGACGTGGTGAATCCCCAGGGGCTGCCGGTCCTGGAGATGCTGTGGCCCCTGGTGCCGCTGCTGCTCGGTGAAGTGGTGCGCACAAGAAGGCAGTTGCTCGCCGAGTACGCGGCGAGAGCCATGCGCGCCGAGGAGGACCGGGAGCGGGAGGCGGCGCGCCGGGTACGGGAGGAGCGGGAGCGGATCGCGCGCGAGGTGCACGACATCGTCGCCCACACGGTCACGGCGATGACCGTGCAGGCGGGGCTCGCCCTGGACGCGTTCGACGTACAGCCGGAGACGGCCCGGCGGGCGATGCGACAGGTGCGGGACTCGGGCAAGGAGGCGGTACGGGAGCTGCGGGCCACCGTCACCCTGGTACGTGAGCGGCAGGGCGATCCGGCCGAGCCCGCGCCGGGCCTCGAAGGGCTCGCGGAACTGGTCGGCCGGTTCGCCGGCGGCGGTGTGGAGATAGCGCTCCAGCGCGAGGGAGAACCGGACTCGGTGCCGGCGGTCGTGGGGCTGGCCGCGTACCGGATCGTGCAGGAGTCCCTGACGAACGTCGTCAAGCACTCCGGTGCCCGGCACGCGTCCGTCCGCGTGGCCCGGCAGGACGGCCGGCTGGTGGTGGAGGTCGTCGACGACGGCGCGCCGTCCGCG
This sequence comes from Streptomyces sp. NPDC032822, assembly GCF_055578825.1. Classification (NCBI taxonomy): domain Bacteria; kingdom Bacillati; phylum Actinomycetota; class Actinomycetes; order Kitasatosporales; family Streptomycetaceae; genus Streptomyces; species Streptomyces sp. NPDC032822. Next base: position 60,910 of record NZ_JBVIOL010000017.1, read on the forward strand.
GTCGGGCCGGGCGGCTTCGGGCTGATCGGCATGCGGGAGCGCGCGGTGGCGGCGGGCGGCCGGATCGATCACGGGCCGGTCCCTGGCGGGGGGTTCCGGGTGCGGGCCGTGCTCCCGGCCGACGACACCCCGGGCGGCCGGCCATGACCGTGCGGGTGGTCCTCGCGGACGACCAGACCGTCGTACGGGCCGGTTTCCGCGCCCTGCTGGACCTGACCGACGACCTGGTCGTGGTCGCGGAGGCGGCCGACGGCCGGCAGGCCGTCGAGGTGGTGCGGCTGACCAGACCCGACGTCGTCCTGATGGACATCCGCATGCCGGGCGTCGACGGCATCGAGGCCACCCGCCGCATCGCCGCCGACCCCGCGCTGAACGGTGTACGCGTGGTCGTCCTCACCACCTACCGGGTCGACTCCTACGTCTTCGAGGCACTGCGGCACGGCGCGGCGGGATTCCTGCTGAAGGACATCGAACCCGACGAGCTGCGGGCGGCGATCCGCACGGTCGCGGCCGGGCAGTCCCTGCTCGCGCCGGCCGTCACCCGCTCGGTGGTGGAGGAGTTCGCCCGGCTGAAGCGGCCCGAGGCGGCGGGCGCGGAGCGGCTGGCGGTGCTCACCGGGCGGGAGCGGGAGGTGATGGCACTGGTCGCGGCTGGGCTGAGCAACGAGGAGATCGGCCGGGAACTGCTCATGAGCCCTCTGACCGCGAAGACCCATGTAAGCCGTGCGATGACCAAGGTGGGCGCGCGGGACCGGGCCCAACTCGTGGTGCTGGCCTACGAGAGCGGGCTGGTCCGGGCCGGGGAACGCTGAGCGACCCGGCGCGGCCGGCCGGCGTGCCGCGTCGAACCCGCCTACTCCCGTGGGAGCAGGCACCGACTCCCCGTGAAGGATGTCCGGATCGTCATGGCTTCCTACCGTCGACGGCATGCTCCGACCACATGACCTCGCCGACGACGGGAGACCCGTCATGCCCTGGAGTTCCGCACGCCTGCGCCTGCTGCTCGTCCTGATCGTCGCCGATCTCCTGTTGCTGACGGGAGTGAGCCGGACGGACGCCGCAGCGATGGCCCCCGCCCCGCACGGCGCCCGGGTCACCGACGAGAGACGGGCGGGCGACCGCCTGGTCGATCTCACGGTCGACTCCCCGGCCCTGGGCCGCAGGGCCGAGGTCCGGCTGCTCACCCCGGACGGCTGGGACGACCGGCGGCCGGGGCAGACCTGGCCGACGCTGTACCTCCTGGTCGGCGGCGACGGCAACCACAAGGCGTGGACCGAGGACTACGACGCCCGACTCAAGGACCTGCGTTCCCTGCGCGAGGTCCTGGTCGTGATGGCTCAGATGCCGCTGTTCGGCTTCTACAGCGACTGGTCCCACCACGGCCGCGGCGGACCGCCCGCCGTGGAGACCTTCCACCTGAAGGAGGTGGTCCCCCTCCTGGAACGCCACTACGGCGCGGGCAGCCGGCGCGTGGCCGCGGGGGAGTCGCAGGGCGGGTTCGGGGCGCTCTCGTACGCCGGGCGCCACCCCGGGCTGTTCCGGGCGGTGGCGAGCTACAGCGGATTCGTGCACCCGAGCCGGCACCCGCACGCCGTCCGTGCCGCGATGACGTACCTCGGCCTGGACTGGAAGGCCCTGTGGGGCGACCCGGTCACCACGCGCGCCAACTGGCGGGCCCACGACCCCTATTACCTGGCCGAGCGACTGCGCACCACACCCGTCTACCTCGCGAGCGGCGACGGCACGGCAGGCGCCCTCGATCCGCCGGGCACCCCACCGGACGTGGAGGTCCCCGGTCTGGAGGACCCCGCCGATCCGTTCCCGCAAGAGGTGATCTCCCCGACCGAGACGCTCATGCAACGCGAGTCGAGGGCCGTGGCCGCCCGGCTGACCGCGCTCGGAGCGCCGGTGACGACGCACTTCTACGCGGGCACGCACGCCCCGCCGTACTGGGCACGGGAGTTCCACCGCTCGCTGCCGATGCTGCTGAACGCCCTGCGCGGGAGCGGCGGCCCCGACGACGACCGACCCCGGATCGTGGGGGAGGAGCGGGTCGGCCCACGCCAGGTCGATCTCACCGTGGCCTCCCCGGCACTGGGCGGCACCGCCAAGGTGCGGCTGCTCACCCCGGACGGCTGGGAACGTAGGCGACCCGGTCGGACCTGGCCCGTTCTCTACCTCCTGCACGGCGGCTTCGAGCCGGAGACGTACCGGACCTGGATCCGCGAGTCCGACATCGAGGAACTGCCGCAGCTGCGGGACGTCCTGGTCGTCATGCCCGAGGGCGGCCGGATCGGCTTCTACAGCAACTGGTGGAACCACGGCACGGGCGGCCCGCCCGCCTGGGAGACCTTCCACCTGGACGAACTGCGCCCGCTGCTCGAACGCGGCTACGGCGCCGGGACCCGCCGCGCGGTGGCCGGGCTGTCGATGGGCGGCTTCGGCGCGGTCTCCTACGCCGCCCGCCGCCCCGGCCTCTTCGGCGCCGCCGCGAGCTTCAGCGGACCCGTCCACCTCCTCCACCCGCGGATGCGCGACGTCTGGCCACTGATGGAGGAGGCGAACGGCGGTGACCTGGACGCCCTCTGGGGCGACCGGAACGCCCAGCGCGCCCGGTGGCAGGCCCATGACCCGTACCACCTGGCCGAAGGCCTGCGCCACACCCCGGTCTTCCTCTCCACGGGGAACGGCACCCCGGGACCCCTCGACCCGCCGGGCAGCGCACACGACCCCTCGGAAGCCGTCATCCACGACCTGACACGGTCCCTGGACACCCGGCTGCGGAGCCTCGGCGTTCCGGTGACCGGCCACTACCACTGCGGCACCCACCATCCGGCCTACGGCGAACGGGAGTTGCACCACTGGCTCCCGCTGCTGCTGCGGGCGCTCGCACCGGACCCGCCCGGACCGGCGGCCCCCGGCACCTGACGGGTGCGCGACCGGGCGGGATCCACCGCCATCGGTGGGACGGCGGGCCCCGCCCGGCGCCGGTTCAGCCGCGTCCGCTCCAGCCGGGCGGACCCGCGGAGCCGCCCCGTCTGCGCTTCACGGAGCCCAGCGCGGCCAGGGCGCTGACGGCGGCGACGACCGCGAGGGTCCAGCCGGCGGCGATCAGCGAGCCGGGCAGCGTCCCGCGCACAGCGGCCAGCCGGAGCAGATGGCCGAGCACCAGCAGGGCCGCGGCGGACACCGCGGCCAGGAGCGGCGTGAGCACCGCGAGAGCCGGCAGCAGGCCGGTCGCGGAGCCCGCCCGGTCTTCTGGACGAAGGTCGGACGTGTCGGTCATGCGGCCTCCTGACGGCGAGGTGGGCGGTGCCGGATCCGGCGTGGGGCGAGGACCGGCCGGGCCGGCCGCCCAGGGAGCGGGACCGGGCCGGTGCGCGGGCGTCAGACCTGCACGCCGAAGTCGGCGGCGATTCCGGCCAGGCCGGAAGCGTAGCCCTGTCCGACGGCCCGGAACTTCCATTCGGCGCCATTGCGGTACAGCTCACCGAAGACCATGGCTGTCTCCGTGGAGGCGTCCTCGGAGAGGTCGTAGCGGGCGATCTCCGTGCCGCCCGCCTGGTTGACGACGCGGATGAACGCGTTGCGGACCTGGCCGAAGCTCTGACCGCGGTTCTCGGCGTCGTGGATGGAGACCGGGAAGGCGATCCTGTCGACCTCGGCGGGCACACCCGCGAGGTTCACCTTGACGCTCTCGTCGTCCCCCTCGCCCTCGCCGGTGAGGTTGTCACCGGTGTGCTCGACCGAACCGTCAGGGCTCTTCAGGTTGTTGTAGAAGACGAAGTGCTGGTCGGAGAGCACCTTGCCGGAGGTGTCGAGCAGCAGTGCGGAGGCGTCGAGGTCGTAGTCGGTGCCGGTGGTCGTGCGGACGTCCCAGCCGAGGCCGATCAGCACGGCCGTAAGCCCCGGCGCCTCCTTGCTCAGCGAGACGTTGCCGCCCTTGGACAGGGAAACTCCCACGATGAAACTCCTTCTCGGTACGTCGGGATGAGCCCCGGAGGACCCGGAATTAAAATCTACAACACTGTAGAAGAAAGGGTGGGGCTGAGGTGTCCGGCGATACGATGGACCGGCCGTGAAAGCGGAGCAGGCCGAAGGGAGCCAGGCGTGACGGACGGGCGGCAGCGTTCCCGGCGGCGGGGGCAGGGCGAACTGGAAGTGCTCGTGCTGACCGCACTGCGCGAGGCGGACGGCCCGGCGAGCGCGGGATGGGTACAGGAACGCCTCGGCGAAGACCTCGCCTACACGACCGTGATCACGATCCTCACCCGGCTGTTGGCCAAGGGTGCGGTGACCCGCGAACGCGCCGGCCGCTCCTTCGCCTGGACCCCCGCCTCGGACCAGGCCGGCCTGGCCGCCCACAAGATGCGCAAGGTGCTCGACGGTCAGAGCGACCGTGAGGCGGTGCTCGCCAGCTTCGTCACCTCCCTGGCCCCGGACGACGAGCGGCTGCTGCGGGGACTGCTGGACCACGCGAGGGGCGAGGGGGAGGGCTGAGGCCTCATGGGGGTGTTCGTCTTTCTTCCCCTGGTCCTGCCGCTCACGGCGTGGCCGATCGCGCGCCTGGCCGAGCAACGACTGCATCCACGGACCGGGACCCGGCTGCTCACCGGGGTGGCCGTGGTCATGGCGGTGTGCAGCACGGTGTGCCTGGGACTGCTCATGGTGGTCGGCACCGCACAGCTGCCCGGCAACCCGCTGCCCGACGGCTGGTCGGACCCCGAAGTGCGTGCGGCCCTGCCGTACGACGAGGTCGCCGGGAAGGTGGCCATCCCCGCCCTGCTCGCCGTCCTGCTGGCCGGGGGCCGCACCTGGTGGCGGCACGGCAGGATCCGCCGCCGTGCCCACCGCGCCCTGGCCGGACTGCCGGGCACCGGGGTCGCGGTGCTTCCCGACGAGGTGCCGTACGCCTACGCCCTCCCCGGGCGGCGACAGGCCCGGGTGGTCGTCTCCACCGGCCTGCTCTCCCGCCTCGAACCGGCCGAGCGGCGCGCCCTGTTCGCCCACGAGCGCGCCCATCTCGCCGCCCGGCATCACCGGTTCCTGCTCGCCGTCCAACTGGCGGCGCGCGCCAACCCGTTCCTGCGTCCGCTGCGGACCGCCGTGTCCTACACCGTGGAACGCTGGGCGGACGAGGAGGCGGCGCGGACGGTCGGCAGCCGCCGGGACGTGGCGCGCGCGATCGGCACGGCGGCCCTGGTCTCCCGAGGCACCCCGGCACCCACGCTCGCGGGACTCGCCGCGCCGGGCCCGGTGCCGCGCCGGGTCGCCGCCCTGCTCGGCCCCGCCCCCGCGCCGCGCAGCTGGCCCCCGGTGTTCACCTCGGTCGGCCTGGCCGCCTGGGGCGCGGCGGCCGGGACCGCGGTCTCCGCGCTGTCGTCAGCCAACTCCGCGGTGACGATGCTCCTCGTCCTGCACGCGGCGACACCCCTCTGAGGTCCCGCCGTCTTCGCCCCGGCGCTCTCTCGTGCCGCGGACCAGACGACGTCGGGTTTCAGGCCGCCTGCGGCTGCAGATAGCGGGCCAGCAGGTCGTCCAGGCTCACCATGCCGGTCAGGCGACCGGACTCGTCGCGGACCACCGCGAGCGTGGCGCGGCGCCGCCGCAGCAGGTCGATCGCGTCCGCCACCGTGGTCTCCTCACCCACCTCCGGCACCGGCCGGGCCAGCGCGCGGGCCGTCACGGTCCGGCCCTGGGCGCGCGCGACCAGGGCGTCACGGGCGTGCACGGAGCCAAGGACGCTCTCCCGCTCCCGGACGAGCAGCCGCGTGCGGTCGCTGTCGGCGGCCACCCGCAGGATGTCGTCGATGCCGGCGCCGCCGTCGACCGAGGTGATGTCCGCGGCCGGGATCCGAAGCTCGCGCACCGGCGTCTCGGGCTCGGTGAGCGAGCGGGTGAGCAGCTCCGAGTCGGTCTCGCTGATCAGACCCAGCCGCTGCGACTCCTCGACGAGGTGCGTCAGCTGTTCCCGGTTGTGGACCGAGGCCAGTTCGTCGCGCGGACTGACCCGGCACAGCCGTACCAGGGCGTTGCTGATCCGGTTGAGCACCGAGATCAGCGGGCGGACCACCTTCACCACACCCCGGAAGGGCGGGGAGAGGAGCATCGCGGAGCGCTCCGGATGGGCGATGGCCCACGACTTCGGAGCCATCTCGCCGACCACCATGTGCAGGAACACCACCACGATCATCGCGACGGCGAACGCGACGCCGTAGCTCAGCGCGCTGGGCAGGCCCCAGGAGTGCAGCAGCGGGTCCAGTTCGTGCGAGATCGCCGGCTTGGAGAGCGAGCCCAGGCCCAACGTGCACACGGTGATGCCGAGTTGGGCGCCGGCCAGCATCAGGGACAGTTCGCGCATGCCGGCCAGCGCGGCCTTGGCTCCGCGCTGCCCCTGGGCCGCCGCCTTCTCCATGCGGTGCCGCTTGGCGGCGACCAGCGCGAACTCGGCGGCGACGAAGAAACCGCTGCCGATCAGCAGCAGCACGGTGACGAACAGCGCCATCGGGAAGCTCATGCCCGCTCCTCCTCACGGTCCGCCGAGGGCAGCCGCTCCAGCCGCACCCGTTCCGGCACGTGCCGGTCCAGGGTCCGTACGTCGATCAGGACGCGCCCGCCGTCGGGCAGCTCGACCGTGAGCCGGTCCGCGACGGCGGGGAAGCGGCCCAGGCGGTCCACGATCAGGCCGGCCACGGTGTCGAAGTCCTCCTCCTCGGGCAGTTCGACACCGGTGGCCTCGGCGACCTCGTCCAGGCGTCGTCCGGCGTCCACCAGCCAGCCCTGTCCGTCGGCGACGGCGAGTTCGGTGACGGTGTCCGACTCGTCGGCGATGTCACCGACCAGCTCCTCGGCGATGTCCTCGTAGGTGACGATGCCCGCCACCCCGCCGTGCTCGTCCAGCACCACCGCGAACTCGTCGTCCCTCTCCCGCATCTGCACGACGGCTTCCGGCAGGGGCAGGGTGGCGGGGAGCAGCAGCGGACGCCGGGCGAGGGCACCGGCGGTCGAGCCGGTGAACTCCGCCGCGGGCAGCCGCATCAGCTCGCGCACCCCCAGCACACCGGTGATGTCGTCGGGATGGTCGCCGAGGACCGGGTAGGTGGAGTGGCCGTGCTTGCCGATCAGGTCGACGGCCTCGGCGGCGGAGGCGTCCCTGCGGACGAAGACGGAGTCCGCGCGCGGCACCATCACCTCGCCCAGCGTCCGTTCGGAGAACTCCAGGGCGTGGTCCAGCAGGGCGGCGGTGTCCTTGGGCAGTTCCCCCTGCTCGTGGGACTCGCCGATCAGGTGGCCGAGTTCCTCCAGGGTGGCGCCGTGGTGCAGTTCCTCGACGGGCTCGATGCCCATGGTGCGCAGCAGCCGGTTGGCCGCCCCGTCGAAGACCCGCACCAGCGGGCCGACCACCTTCAGATACGCCAGCGTGGAAGGGGCCAACGACTTCGCGAGCCGCTCCGGGACGGCGATGGCGAGGTTCTTCGGCGCCAGCTCGCCCAGCACCATCTGCACCACCGTGGCCGCCACGAAGGCCAGCGTGACGGAGATGCCGCCGACCGCCGCGTCCGGCAGGCCGAGGCCGGACAGGGCGGGCTTGAGCAGCGCGGACACGGACGGCTCGGCGATGAAGCCGACGACCAGTCCGGTCACGGTGATGCCGAGCTGGGCGCCGGACAGCATGAACGACAGCCGCTCCAGTACCTTCAGCGCCCGGGCGGCTCTCTTGTCCCCGGCCGCGGCCTCGCGGGCCAGGGCGAGCCGGTCGGCGGAGACGTACGCGAACTCCTGGGCGACGAAGTAGCCGGTGCCCGCTGTCAGGACGAAGACGGACAGCAGGCCCAGCAGGGCGCTCACGGCACTCATCCGCCACCACCCCGCCGTGTGCCGGAGCCAGGAAAGACCTGGCGGGATGGTCGGGGACTGTGCCCCGAGGGGTCCGTCGATCTGGCGGACAAGCTCGGCACTCCTTCACGCAACAGTGGAATCAGGTAAACGATTCTGGCCATACTCCGGTTCCCGGCGCCTGCGGGAACCTCACCTGATCTCCCCGCCCCGTCTCACCGGTGCGTGACGGCACGGCCCTGGAGGCCGCCGGCCGCCGTGTCCTGCCGGAACGCCCACGCCATCCTCGGCTCCATCACACAGCGGAAGGCCCGGCGGACGGGCGCCGTGCACAGCGCGGTGACGACCACGCCCGCGATGAGGGTGACCGTGACCTCGCCGAGCGGCCGATGGGTCCAGTCGAGGCGCGACCAGTGCCAGTGGTTGGCGGCCTGGACGACGAACCCGTGCAGCAGATAGCCGTACAGCGTGCCCGCGCCGAGCGCCGTGAACCAGGTCCGGCGCCCGGGCACCCAGGCCAGGAAGCAGGCCACCAGGGTCAGCGAGCAGCCGAAGAGGGCCAGCGTCATGAGGGGTCCGTACCACGCGGGCACGCCCATCTCCTCGGCGCTGGCGCGGTGGAAGAACCAGGCGTAGTCCATCCGCGGGACGGCCCAGTAGGCGAGCGCGAGCGCGGCCGCGAGGACCGGCACCGCCATCACCCGGGCCCTGCGGCGCCGCACCAGCCGGAAGTGCTCCGGCCGCAGGCACAGGCCGAGCACGAAGTAGGGCAGGAACTGCAGGGTGCGTTGCAGGTCGAGGTCGGGGCCGATGGACGGCGACAGTGTCGCGAGCGCCGCGACGGCGAGGGCGATCGGCAGCGGATGGCGCACGGCCCGCCAGATGGGGGTGGTCAGCCGCCAGATGAACAGGGCGGCCAGGAACCAGGTCAGATAGAGGGGGTCGAGCAGCGTGACCTGGCGGTCCGGAACGTTGTCGGTCCACCGGGTGAAGAAGGTGTACGCCGTCTCGAACACGACATAGGGGACGACCACACCGGTGATCAGCCGCTTGATCTTCTCCGGGGTCGCGTCGAAACCGCGCGAGAAGTAGCCGGAGATGATGATGAACGCCGGCATGTGCAGGGCGTAGACGACCGTGTAGAGCGCGGTGACGGCACGGCTGTCGGCGCGCAGCGGTTCCCAGGCGTGACCCATCGCGACCAGCACGATCGCCAGGTACTTGGCGTTGTCGAAGAAGGAGTCGCGCTGCTTGGCCCGCGCGGGTGCGGCCCGGGGGGTCGGTATCGACCCGAGGGTCGTGCGGCTGTCGGTTGCCGTCGCGTTGTCGCTCACCACACCCCCTGCGCTTGATGGGGGGAACGCGTACGGGCGAATACGCGTCTTACGGGAGGGGCGCATGAGGCGATCGACCAAGACATCCCAAGCGCCTCACCACTTCCGCGCGGCGTAAACCCCCTCCGGGCAAAGTCGTTGTACGGCTCACCTATGCGGTTCGGTGGTGTGGATCGCAGGGTCTGCGTCGAGTGAGGCCGGGGCGATGTCCGTTGCCGCGCAGGACGGCGGCTGAGGCGGGCCAGAGCTCGATCGGCACGGTCCGTTCCCGGGTGGCCCGCGTCCGCGCCACCCGGGTGGACCTGCTGGACGAGCCGGACGCCCTCGCGGCCTGAGCGACGAGGGCCCGTGGAAGGGGAACCGGGGCAGCGCGCGGATCCCCCACGCGCGCTGCCCCGGTCGGTGCCCGGCGCGATCGAAGAACCCGGACCAGCACCGAGACGCCTACTTTAAGCTGTTGCGACGAATGTGCAATAAGGGGCGGGTGTTCGGATGCGCCAGCCGCCAGCCGCCAGCCGCTCGCGGGCCGAAGGGCTCCCGTCCTGTGTGGCGCGAACAGGCATGGGGCGGTGGACGTGTCACTCGGTGGGTGTGCCGACGCGGAGCCGGTTGCCGTCGGGATCGCGCAGCTCGACCTCGCGGGCCCAGGGCGCCTGTTCGACCGGCACACCGAACTCGGCGGCGACCGCCTCGATGTCGGCGACCCGCAGATAGACCAGCGTGTCCGGCCGCGCGTCCCCGGTGTGCTCCGAGAGGAACAGCCGCATCCGCCCGCGCGCGACCTCGACGAAGGCCGGCAGCCCCGGCTCGAAGCGGTGTTCCCACTGCTGGACGAAGCCCAGACGCGCGTACCAGTGGGCGGCTGCGGCGGCGTCGGCCACCCGCAGGATCGGGATGACTTCTTCGTCCATGAGGTCATGTTCGCAGATGTGGACGCCCGCCAGGGGGAGACGGCCGGGCGCTCAGCCTTCCTCGATGCCGGGCCCCTCGAACGCCCCGAGAATGCGTTCGGCGGCCCGGGTGGCCGTCAACTCGCCGTCCCTGACCTGCCGTTCGAGTTCCGGTGCCAGGGACCGCACGCCCGGATGGGTGTGCAGCCGCCCCAGCAGTTCGTCGCGGACCATCGACCACGTCCAGTCGACCTGCTGGTCACGGCGTTTGGCGGCGAGCCGCCCCGTCGAGTCCAGCAGGGTGCGGTGCTGTTCGAGACGCTCCCACACCGTGTCCAGGCCCGCCGACTCCCGTGCGCTGCAGCTCAGCACGGGCGGTGTCCAGGCCGCGTCCTTGCCGTGCATGAGCCGCAGGGCGCCGGCCAACTCCCGGGCCGCCGCGCGGGCGTCGCGCTCGTGCGGGCCGTCCGCCTTGTTGACGGCGATCACGTCGGCCAGTTCCAGGACGCCCTTCTTGATGCCCTGCAACTGGTCGCCGGTGCGGGCCAGCGTGAGCAGCAGGAAGGAGTCGACCATGTTCGCGACCGCGGTCTCCGACTGGCCCACCCCGACCGTCTCCACCAGCACCACGTCGTAGCCCGCCGCCTCCATCACCACGATCGACTCGCGGGTCGCCTTGGCCACCCCGCCGAGGGTGCCCGAGGTGGGGGAGGGGCGGACGAAGGCGGCCGGGTCCACGGCGAGCCGTTCCATCCGCGTCTTGTCGCCCAGGATCGAGCCTCCGGTGCGGCTGGAGGACGGGTCGACGGCGAGTACGGCCACCCGGTACCCCTGCGCGGTCAGCAGTGTGCCGAACGCGTCGATGAAGGTCGACTTGCCGACGCCGGGCACCCCGCTGATCCCGATCCTGCGGGCCTTTCCGCTGTGCGGCAGCAGCGCGGTCAGCAGCTCCTGCGCCAGCGCCCGGTGCCCGGGCCGGGTGGACTCGACGAGGGTGATGGCGCGCGCGACGACCGCCCGCTTCCCGTCGAGAACACCCTTCGTATAGGTGTCGAGGTCGATCGCCATGGGCTTCAGAGGTCGTGCCCGAGGGCGTCGGACAGGCGCTCGACCAAATCGTGGGCCGCGTCCGGGATGACCGTGCCGGGCGGGAAGACGGCCGCCGCGCCCATCTCCAGGAGGGTCGGCACGTCCTGCGGGGGGATGACTCCGCCGACCACGATCATGATGTCCTCGCGCCCCTCCTCGGCGAGCTGCTCCTTCAACGCCGGTACAAGGGTGAGGTGTCCGGCCGCCAGCGACGACACCCCCACGATGTGCACGTCCGCCTCGACGGCCTGCCGGGCCACCTCGCCCGGGGTCTGGAACAGCGGGCCGACGTCCACGTCGAAGCCGAGGTCGGCGAAGGCCGTGGCGATCACCTTCTGGCCGCGGTCGTGGCCGTCCTGGCCCATCTTGGCGACCAGGATGCGCGGGCGGCGCCCCTCGGCCTCCTCGAAGGCGTCCACGAGGGCGCGGGTGCGGTCCACGGAGGGGGACTCGCCTGCTTCGTTGCGGTACACACCGGAGATCGTACGGATCTGGCCGGCGTGCCTGCCGTACACCTTCTCCAGGGCGTCGGAGATCTCGCCGACGGTCGCCTTCGCGCGTGCCGCGTTCACCGCCAGCTCCAGCAGATTGCCCTCGCCCCCGGCGGCCCGCGTCAGCGCGTCCAGCGAGTCCTGGCAGGCCCGTTCGTCGCGCTCGGCGCGCAGCCGCCGCAGCTTCTCGATCTGCTGGGTGCGTACGGAGGAGTTGTCGACCTTGAGGACGTCGATCGCCTCGTCGGTCTCGACCCGGTACTTGTTCACCCCGATCACCGGCTGGCGTCCGGAGTCGATACGGGCCTGGGTGCGGGCCGCCGCCTCCTCGATGCGCAGCTTGGGGATGCCCGCGTCGATGGCCTTGGCCATGCCGCCCGCGGCCTCGACCTCCTCGATGTGCTGCCAGGCCCGGCGCGCGAGGTCGTACGTCAGCTTCTCCACGTAGGCGCTGCCGCCCCACGGGTCGATCACCCGGGTCGTGCCGGACTCCTGCTGGATCAGCAGCTGGGTGTTGCGGGCGATGCGCGCGGAGAAGTCGGTGGGCAGGGCGAGCGCCTCGTCCAGGGCGTTGGTGTGCAGCGACTGGGTGTGGCCCTGTGTCGCCGCCATCGCCTCCACACAGGTACGCGTGACGTTGTTGAAGACGTCCTGCGCGGTCAGCGACCAGCCCGAGGTCTGTGAATGGGTGCGCAGGGAGAGGGACTTGGCGTTCTGCGGGTCGAACTGCCTGACCAGCTTGGCCCAGAGCAGGCGGGCCGCCCGCAACTTGGCGACCTCCATGAAGAAGTTCATGCCGATCGCCCAGAAGAAGGACAGCCGGGGCGCGAACGCGTCCACGTCCATCCCCGCCTCCCGGCCCGCCCGGATGTACTCCACCCCGTCGGCCAGCGTGTACGCCAGCTCCAGGTCGGCCGTCGCACCCGCCTCCTGGATGTGGTAGCCGGAGATGGAGATGGAGTTGTAGCGGGGCATCCGCTGCGAGGTGTAGGCGAAGATGTCGGAGATGATCCGCATCGACGGCTTCGGCGGATAGATGTAGGTGTTGCGGACCATGAACTCCTTGAGGATGTCGTTCTGAATGGTCCCTGCCAGCTTCTCCGCCGGCACGCCCTGCTCCTCGGCCGCCACGATGTACAGGGCGAGCACGGGCAGCACCGCGCCGTTCATCGTCATCGACACCGTCATCTTGTCCAGCGGGATCCCGTCGAACAGCTGCCGCATGTCGTAGATCGAGTCGATCGCGACGCCCGCCATGCCGACGTCACCGGTGACCCGCGGATGGTCGCTGTCGTAGCCGCGGTGGGTGGGCAGGTCGAAGGCGACGGACAGGCCCTTCTGGCCGGCCGCCAGGTTGCGCCGGTAGAAGGCGTTGGACTCCTCGGCCGTGGAGAAGCCCGCGTACTGGCGGATCGTCCAGGGCTGGTTGACGTACATCGTCGGGTACGGGCCGCGCAGGTACGGGGCGACGCCCGGGTAGGTGCCCAGGAAGTCCAGGCCCTCCAGGTCCTGCCCGGTGTACAGCGGCTTGACCGGGATGCCCTCCGGGGTCTCCCAGAGCAGGTCGTCCCCGCCGGCCGCCTTCTTCACGGCCGCGCGCCACTCGTCGGCGCCCCCGTCCGCGGCCGGGCTCCCCAGCTCGATCTCGGAGAAGTCGGGGATTCCCATCAGGACGCTCCCATGCGGTCGAGGGTGGCGGAGAGTACGGCGACGGCGTCGCAGCCCGCGAAGACGTACGCGTCCACTCCGGAGTACTGCCCGGGCCGGCCGGCGAGGAACACCTGCGAGGCGCCCGCCGCCCTCAGTGTCGCCGCCACCTCGGCCGCCTGCTCCTCGTAGAGCGCGTCACTGGAGCAGAGACAGACCTCGGTGGCACCGCTCTCCTCGAACGTGCCCTCGGTGACCGGCTCGATGCCGCCCGCCTGGAAGAGGTTGGAGGCGAAGGTCGCGCGCGCGGTGTGGGCGGCGGCCGGGCCGATGGTGGCCAGGAAGACCCGGGGGCGGGACCCGGTCGCGGCGAGATGGGCGTCGGAGCGGGCCCGCAGTGCCTCGAACCCCTCGTCGCGGCGCACCCGCGGCAGGCCGCCCGAGGGCGGCTCGTACATGCCCGTCCGCACGACCGGCTTCTCGGCCAGGTGCGGGAACTCGCTGACGCCCGTGATGGGTTCCCGCCGTTTGGCGAGCCTGCCGCTGCGGGCCTGCCAGGTGTCGGCCAGGTCCTGGCCGAGGCGTCCCGACCGCAGGGCGGCGGCCTGCCCGCCCGCGCTCTCGATCGACTGGAAGAAATCCCAGCCGGCGTGGGCGAGTTCGTCGGTGAGCCGCTCCACGTACCAGGAGCCGCCGGCCGGGTCGACGACCCGTGACAGGTGCGACTCCTCGATGAGGATCGTCGAGGTGTTCCGGGCGATGCGCCGCGCGAACGCGTCCGGCAGGCCGAGCGCGTGGTCGAAGGGCAGCACGGTCACGGAGTCCGCTCCGCCCGCCCCCGCGGCGAGCGTGGCGATGGTCGCGCGCAGCATGTTCACCCACGGGTCACGACGCGTCATCATGACCGGCGAGGTCACGACGTGCTGGAACTGCGCGCCCGCCGCCGGAGCACCGCAGACCTCCGCCACCCGGGCCCACAGCCTGCGCGCGGCCCGCAGCTTGGCGATCGTCAGGAACTGGTCGGCGGTCGCCGCGTACCGGAACTCCAGCTGCGCGCACGCCTGCGCGACGCTCAGCCCGGCCTCGGTCAGCCCGCGCAGGTAGGCGACGCCGGTCGCCAGCGAGCAGCCCAGTTCCTGGGCGGCCGAGCCGCCGGCCTCGTGGAAGGGCAGCGCGTCCACGGTCAGCGCCCGCAGCCCCGGATACTCCTGTGCGCACAGCCGCGCGAGCGGGACCACCGCCGCGAGGTCGCCCGGCTGCCCGGTGCGGGCCTCGTGGCCGAGCGGATCCGCGCCGAGGTTTCCGCGCGCCGCCTCCTTGGCGACGCCCCGCGCCTCATAGAGGGCCAGCAGCGCGCGAGCGGCGGGCTCCACGTCACGACCGGCGTCCAGGACGACGGGCGCCAGGTCGAGAAGGACGCCGTCGAGGACCCGGCCGAGGGACGACACCGGGATGGCGCCCTCGCCGACGGCCAGCCACAGCGAGGTGACGCCGTTCTCCAGGTCGGCGAGGACCGCGTCGCCGTCGGCGGCCGTGTGCCGCTGTCGTACGTCCCAGCCGCCGACGGTGTTGCCCTCGGCCCGGCCTCCTCGTACGAAGGGGGCGAACCCGGGAAAACCCGAGAGACCCGACTCGGGCGCGGCGTCGCGCGCGGTGTACAGAGGGCGGGTGCGCAGCCCGTCCTCCAGTGCGGTGGACAGGGCTTCTTCGGCGTGAGCGTCCTCGACGTCCTTGCCCGACCTGCGCAGGACACCCGCCACAAGGCGTTGCCACTGCTCATGGGTCACGTCAGGGAACTCGCCGGCCAGCTCAAGCCCGTCGTCAGGCAGGACCGTCATGCTCGGATGCTAGGACAGAGCCGCAAAGGAGCAGCAGAGGGCGCGCATGTGATCTTGCCCTCGCCGTGATGGCGGCGCACGTCACACCAGGGCGCGAACGGGGTTTCAGGGGGCGCGCACGCCCCGACGCGCACCCGCTCCCGTACATCCCGGGCACCGCCGTTGAACCCGGCGGGCCTTCCCGTCGTACAGGGTGTGGCACGGCCCCGACTGTCCCGGCCTGGCCGCAGGACCTGCCCTGCGCTTCAATGCAGCCGCCACCCCATCGGCACGAGGGAGTTCACAGTGCATCGCCCGACCCTGGCACGCAGACTGCGCCGCTCCGGCGCCCTGACCGCGGGCGCGCTCGCGCTCGCCCTCGCCACCGCGGGGCCCGCCGCCGCGCACACGGAGGTCGAGGCGGAGGGCGCCCGGGCCCTCGACCAGAACGTCGCGCTCACCTTCAGCGCCGAATCGGAGTCCGGCTCGGCGGGCATCACCAAGCTGGAGGTGATCCTGCCCAAGGGCATCACCCCCGCCGACATCACCTACAAGGAGGGCCCGGACGGCTGGGACTTCGCCGCCACCTCCCGGGGCTACACGGTCTCGGGGCCGAAACTGCCCGTGGGCGAGGACGCCGAACACGTCGTCGCCGTACGCCAGCTGCCCGATGCCGAGACCGTCGTCTTCAAGACCCTGCAGTCCTACAGCGACGGCAAGGTCGACCGCTGGATCGAGCTGAACGACACCGGCGGGGACGGCCACGGACACGGCCACCCCGCACCCCGCCTGGACCTGGAGCCCGCCGCGGCCGGCGCGAAGCTCGTGAGCCCCAGCCCCAGCGAGGAAGCCACCACGGCCGCCCCCTCGCCCGAATCGGCGCAGGCGCAGGCGGAGTCGTCCCAGCCGGTCGCGGACAGTTCGGAAGGCGACGACGGGGTGCCCCTCGCCGTACCGCTGGGCGTGGGCGCGGTCCTCGTCGTGGCCGGAGCCGGGGCCTGGTGGCTGCGGAGCCGGCGCGGCGGATCGGCCTGAGCCGCCGCGTCCGTCCCCGGAGCCGCCGTGCCGGTCAGGCCCGCAGCGGGTTGGTGCGGGTCGCCGCCAGCAGGTACCAGGCGGTGGCTCCGGTGTGCCGGTACGGGTAGTAGCCGAACCCGAAACCGGTGTCGAGCGGGCTGCTCGCCGACACGACGCCGGAGCGCCCGGGCACCGCTGAGCCCCCGATGGTCTGGCCGCCGCCGAGGAGGTCCTGGGCCCGCTCGACGGAGGCGATCAGGCGCCGGGCGCGTGCCCCGTCCCCGGCGGCCTGCCGCTCGCGCAGGGCCAGCGCGAGGTGGGCGGTGCCCTCGAACCACACGCCGTTGCGGTCGGGCTTCGGCTGGCCGGCCGCGATCGGGGCGTCCTCGTTCGCCACGAGACTGGCCGAGCTGAAGGTGACCCCTTCGTAGGACTGGCCCGCGGGGACGGTGCTGTTGGGCCGGGCGGCCGTGTCCAGGACGGCCAGTTCGGCCCTCGCCCAGTCCAGCGACCTGGCATGGGCGCGGGAGCCGAGGGCGAGGTGGGTCCAGGTCTGGGTGTCCTCCGGAACGGGTGACGTGTTGATCGTCACGCCGTCGTTGGTGCCGGTGTAGAAGAAGCCCGCGGACGGCTCCCACATCTTCCGGACGAAGGCCTCGGCCCGCGCGCGCCGCTCCCGCCACACCCGGTCGCCGGTGAGCCGGGCCAACTGCCCGAACAGGGCGACCAGGTCGGTGTTGTGCTCGGTCGAGGTGAACGGCAGCCGCTGGTCGGCCCCGTCGACCCCGAACTTGTAGCCGCCGAGCGGCTCGTCGGTACGGCCGACCCTCTCGATCCACTCCCCGATCCGCACGGCGCCGGTGAGGAAGCGCCGCTGTCCGGTCCGGCGGGCGAGGGCGGCGAGCGCGATGCCGGCCCACGCCATGTCGCCCACGGCGGTGCCGGTGAAGCCGAACTGGGTGCCGACGTTGGCCGTGCCGTCCGCCCGCACGAAGCCGTCCGGCTGCGGTGAACCGTCGTAGAAGGTGTACGGCCCGACGTTGTAGGCCTGGCGCAGCCTCCCGTCGTCGTGGACCGGGTCATGGGCCTGGGCGTAGAGGAGCGCGTCGCCGAGGGCCACGGCCCGGGAGCGGCCCTCGGCGGTGGGGGCGGCGAGGCCGGCCAGGACCGCGAGGGCGTTGTCGTAGGTGAAGGCCGTACTGAACAGACCGGCCTGGTCGGTGTAGCTCTGGGCGAGACGGACGGTGCCGTGGTCCGGATAGGCGTCCATGGCCGCGGCGAGGAAGCCGTACGCCCGGCGCTGCGCGGAGCCCCTGCCCGCGGCGGTGCTCTCCGCGGCCCGGGCCGCGCCGCCGCCGGCCGCGGTGAAGGCCGCGACGCCGGCTCCGAGTCCGGTTCCGATGAGCGCCCGGCGGCTGGGTCCCGGAACTTGGCTGCCGGTCATGGGTCTCCTCGAAACATCTCGTCGGACGCGATGGCGGGACTGGGGGCACGAGAGGGCTGAGAGCGCTCTCAAGCGTGCGCGCTCATTGTGCTGTCGTGTCGGAGTCCGGTCAACGCCTGTGCCGGGCGCGTCAATTGTGCCGCGCGGGTCGAGACCGGGCCCCGGAGCGCCGCGCAGGTGATCGACGCAGGGGCGAGCGCCGGTTCCTGGGAACCGTCACTCACCGGCACGGACGGTCTGCGCCGTCGAGCCCGGCCGGACCGGCGTCCGCCCGGTTCCGCGTCGGCCGTCGGTGCGTCCGCCGCGCCGGCCTGCTCGGTCTCGACGCCTTCGACGTCGGCCACCAAGAGCCGGTGGCCGGCGTCCGGCCGCGGGGCACGGCCGAGCGGGTCAGGCGGCCTGCCGGGCACGCCGGACGTTCTTCCGCGTACCGGTCTCGGCCCGCAGGCGCCTGCCACGCCGGGTGAGCCCCCAGGGCTTGAGGACCGAGATCACTGTCATGAAGAGATAGGCGGACAGCGAGACGACCGGCCCGAACAGGATGTCCCCGGCGTCGGGCAGCGTTCCGCCCGCGGCGACGGCGGAGACCGCGCTGTTCACGCCGGGGCGCAGGGCGAAGACCGTCGCGGTGGTCGTGGCCAGGGTGAGCCAGAACTTCGTGTAGACCCACCGGTGCCGTGCCAGCCCCCACGGCGTGCCCAGGGAGAGCAGTACGCCGCTGAACAGGGCGAGGAACGCGAGCGGAAGCAGGAGCCAGTCGGCGAAGAGCTTCATGGCCCGGACGGACGCCTCCACGGTCACCGCGGACCCGGTGGTGGCCGCGGTGATCCCGAGCGCCAGCAGTCCGAGCGTGAGCCCGAGCCAGCCGGCGGAGGCGACTACATGGACGACGAGGGAGGCCCGGCGTGCGGGGCGGCTGAGTTTCACCTTCCCCACGGTGCCGGGAGGCGGCGCGGAGAACGTCTGACAGGGGGAGTAACCCGGTGTACTCGGCTCGGCGTACGGGCGCGGCCTTGCCGGTGCCCTGCCCCGGCCGGCGCCCCAGATCACCCTAATGGGTCAAATAGGTTCTTATACTCAAAGGGACGCGAACCTTCCGGAGTGGTCAATGTCCCGCAAGCGCTCAACCGACGACGGTGACGAACTGCTGGCCAGACTCGGGGCGCTGACCGCTCAGGCGCGAGAGCGAGCCGAGCTGCAGCGCTCTCTGGTCGAGCTGGCCGTCGCCCTGCAGCGCGGCATGCTGCCCGGGGAGATGCCCGTCGCCCCCGGGTTCCACCTGGCCGTCCGGTACTCACCCGCCTTCCACGGCCTCAACGTGGGCGGCGACTGGTACGACGCCTTCCGGATGCCCGACGGGCGCATCGGCCTGTCCATCGGCGACGTGCAGGGCCACAACATCGAGGCCGCCGCCTTCATGGGGCAGGTCAGGGTCGGGCTGCGGGCGCTCGCCTCCGTCACCAGCGAGCCGGGCGAACTCCTCTCCCGCACGAACGACCTCCTGCTCTCCCTGGGCAGCGACCTGTTCGCGACCTGCACCTTCATGCGGCTCGACCCCTCGACCGGGGTACTGGAGAGCGCCCGGGCCGGTCACATCCCCTGCGTCTGGGCGACCGCGGACGGGAAGTCCGGCATCGCCGAGGACGAAGGAGGACCCCCGCTGGGCATCCAGAAGGGCCAGGACTTCCCGGTGACCCGCTACCGGCTCAGCACGGGCGGCGTGTTCGTCCTCGTCACGGACGGCGTGGTGGAAGGGCCCTCGCTGAGCCTCGACGAAGGGCTCGACCAGGTGGTCAGGCTCGCGGGTGTCGCCGCCGTCGCGGGCATGGACGCCTCCTCCCTCGCCGCCGCCGTGATCAAGGGCGCCGAGCGGGTGGGGCACGAGGACGACGCGGCCGTACTGGTCGTCGGACACGACGGACCCGACGTGCGGCGATAGGGACACGCAGCGGTACGGACGTGCGGCGGCAGTGACCCGCGGGGCGGAACGGCCGCGCTCTCGGCTCGCCGTCGGCGCGGCATCGGTATGTGATGGCTGCTGTGGCGGGTAACCAGGATCTGCGTCGACCGGCGCTCTACGCCCTCCAGACGCTGGCGGTCGCCGCCTCCTACTTCGCGGCGGGGCGGCTCGGCCTCATGCGGGAGCTCGTCGTCCAGGGCGCCGTGGTCACACCCATCTGGCCGCCCACCGGCGTCGCCGTGGCCTGCCTGCTGATCCTCGGCATGCGCTCCCTGCTCGGCATCACCCTCGGCGTCCTCTTCGTGGTCATGTCCCTCACCGCGCTCCAGCCCGCCGTGATCGGCACCCTCGTCGGCAACACCGCGGCCCCCGTCTGCGCGTACCTCATGCTGCGCCGCGTGGGATTCCGGACCGACCTCAGCCGGGTGCGGGACGGTGTCGCACTGGTGTTCCTGGGGGCGCTGGCCAGCATGCTGATCAGCGCGACCGTCGGTGTCGGTCTGCTGGTCGTCCTGGGCAAGCTGGACGCGCCCGGCTTCTGGACCGTGTGGCTGGCGTGGTGGGTGGGCGACGCGATGGGCGTCCTGATCGTCACGCCCATCCTGCTGCTGCTCCACACGGCACGCCGGCCGCCGAACCCGTCCCGATGGAAGGAGGCCTCGGGGCTCGCCCTCGTCGCCTGCGGACTCGTGCCCCTGGCCGCCTACAGCAGCATCAGCCTGCTCTTCCTCGTCTATCCCCTGCTGATCCTGGCCGCCCTGCGCTTCCAGCTGGCGGGCAGCATCCTGTGTGCCCTCTTCGCCTCCACCGCGACCACCATCGCCGCGACGGACCAGGCCGGCCCCTTCGCGGACCTCACCCCTGTGGAAGTGATGATCAAACTGCAGGCCTTCAACGGCTCCATGGCCCTGACGGCCCTGCTCCTCTCGGCGGTCATCACCGAGCAGCGCAACACCAGACGCTCGGTGGAACGGGCCTGCCAGGACCTGGCGGAAGTACTGGAACACCTCACCGCGGGCGACGCACCCCGCAACCGGCCGGGAAGGGACCCGGACGGGCTGCACCACCGTCCGTGACGGCCGACCCCGCCCCGGGCACCCCGGCGCTCACTCCCGGTCCCCGAACGCTGAGACCCGGTC
Organism: Streptomyces sp. NPDC032822; assembly: GCF_055578825.1. Taxonomy (NCBI): domain Bacteria; kingdom Bacillati; phylum Actinomycetota; class Actinomycetes; order Kitasatosporales; family Streptomycetaceae; genus Streptomyces; species Streptomyces sp. NPDC032822. Next base: position 81,574 of record NZ_JBVIOL010000017.1, read on the forward strand.
AGTGATCGACCCGTGGCTTCGGCCCGGGCGGCTCGAAGCAGGCGTGCACGATCTTTCCGTGCCGACACGGACGGACGTGCCAGGTGTCGGCCAACGCGTCGACGAGCAGCATGCCGCGTCCCCCGAGCGCGTCCGTGCCCGGCGCGCGGGGAGTGGGCAGCAGAGACGAGGTGTCGTGCACACTCACGTGCAGACAACGGTGGTCCCAGGCCAGCACGAGCTGCGCACTGCTGTGCGCATGCCGGTGCGCGTTGGTGACGAGCTCGGAGACCGTCACGAGGACGGCGTCCATCGTCTCCGGCGCGGACCGCTCCCACCCCAGTGACACCAGATGGGCGCGCACCCAGTCACGCGCCCCCTTGACACTGCTGTCCAAAGGCAGCGAACGCGCCCAACCCACCGCCCGCAGCGAAGGATCACTCACCTTGCGCCTCCCTACCGTGGTCATGTCCTAACGGGTACCCGCCCGGCTGACGTTGACTCGGCCCCGCTCGGCGGGCGGACAAGGATCTCCCCGCCGAGCAGGCGTCGTCGCCTCAGTCCTTCGCGTGTGCTGCCCGGCGGTCCGCGTTCCCGCGCTGCTCGACCGTCATGGACAGGGTCCTGGGCCGTACCGTGGCCCGCGCCACGGGCTCCACCCTCCGGCCGGGCGGGAGGCCGAGCCGGACCTGCCGGACGATCGTCGCGATGGCCGTGACGAGTTCGGTGAGCGCGAAACGGTCGCCGATGCACTTGTGTTTCCCCGCCCCGAACGGCAGGAAGGCCAGGGGCGGCTCGTCGTCCGCCCACCGGTCCGGGGCGAACCTGAGCGGATCGGGGAACAGTTCGGGATCGCGGTGCAGGGCGTGCTGGCAGTAGGCCAGTTCGGTGCCGGCCGGCAGCGTCCACGCGCCGAGGCGGGTCTCCCGGGTCGTGCGGCGGGTGACGAGCCAGCCGGTGTGGTGCAGACGGAGGGTCTCGGTGATGACGCGGTTCAGATACGGCAGTCGGCCGAGGTCGTCGAAGGTCACCGGTCGCCCGTCGAGGACGTCGTCGAGTTCGGCCAGCACCCGCTCCTCGACACCTGGATCACGGGCGAGTTCGTACAGCACCCAGGACAGCACCGAGGCGGTGGTCTCCGTGCCGGCCACGGCCAGGGTCAGGATCTCGGAACAGATCTGATGGCCGGTCAGCGGCCGGCCGGTCTCCTCGTCCCGGGCGCGCAGCAGCATGGAGAGCATGTCCCCGGTGTCGTGCCCGGAGGACTGCAGGTCCTCGACGGCGGCGCCGATGGTGGCGCGTACGCCCTCGCGGGCCTGGTCGAAGCGTCGGTTGAAGGGTAGGGGCAGGCGCTCGACCCAGTCGGGCAGCATGATGCGGGCGCCGACTCCGTTCATCACCACGGACAGATCGCGGCGCAGCCGGCGGAAGGTGGCCTCGTCGAGACTGCCGGAGAAGACCGTCTTGGCGAGCATGTCGAGAGAGAGCCCGACCATCGCCTCACGCACGTCGAGGGTCAGGCCGGGTTTCCAGGCGGCGACGGTGGCGGTGGCCTCGTCGCGCATGAGGTCGACATAGCGGGCGATGTTCGTCTGGGTGAACGCGGGCTGTAGTTGACGGCGTTTGCGCACATGGGCCTGGCCGGCGGCGGTCACGACGCTGTCGCCCAGTAGTTGGCCCATCTTCTCGAAGAAGCGGCCCTTGTCGAGGCTGGGTCCGAGGTCGACCAGCATCGCCTTGATCAGGGTGGGGTCCTGTACGACGACGGTTCGGGTGCCGGGCTGGAGGGTGATCTCGACGAGAGGGCCGTAGGAGTCGCGGAGCGAGGCGATGAAGCCGAGGTTGTCACGGACGAGTTGGAACGCGTGGCCCAGGAGGGGAAACGATCCTGCTGCTCTGGGGACGGGGGGAGACGCTGCGAGCGTCACGGGGGGTGCTCCCTTCACGGCGATCACTGGCGCAGAGATCGATTCCCGTCCGAGGGGCGGGTGCAATCCGAGGTGGCGGGTGTTGTTCGCCACGGGTGCTGGTCCGCGCCGTTCACCTGGCAGTCACGGGGCCTGTCGGGCTCGGGGCGAGGCGTGCGCGGATACGTCCAACCGGTGTGCGGGGGAGTCGAGTTGGGCGACTGGGGCGATCGGGCGTGCTGGCCGCCCCAAGTGGGCCACGGGTGTTCCGAGTTCGGTTCTGCGCGCCCGTGGGCCGGCCGATCTCCCATGGGGAGAGGCGTACGCAGGCCATGTCGGCCCGTCCGAGGTGTCTGCCGGACCAAGGTGCACCAAGTCTGCCCCGAGGGGCCGTTCTGTCTGCCTCCGTGTCCGGTGACGTCCGACGGGTCCCGCGCTAGCGTCCGCCCGTGAGCACGAGGAACTTCCCCGAACGGCCGGTGGCGTGAGCGACGACAGGGCCCTCGGGACACCCACACACGAGGCACCCACCGCCACGGAACCGGCGGACACCGTCGAGCCCTCCGACCCGCCCCAGGAGGAGCGGCCCGCGCAACGCCCCCGGCGGCGCGGTCCGGGACCCTTCACCCTGTTGGTGCTGCCGGGTCTGGTGGCTCTCCTCGGGGTCGCCGGATTCCTCGCCCTGACCGGTGGACTCTCCTCGGACTGGACCTCGGACGGGGATTCACCGCAGTCGGCCGCGGGCGGCGTGAACGAGACGTACGGTCCGTGGTTGCGCAAGGCGGCCGCCTGCAACGTCGTCACCGCGTCGGTGCTCGCCGCTCAGATCGACCAGTTGTCCGGCTGGCGCGACGACGACGGCAAGCTTTCGGGCGGGCAGGGCATCGCCGGATTCACGACGGCGCAGTGGCGCACCTGGGGCAAGGACGACGACGGCAACGGGACCTCCTCGCCGCACGACCCGGCCGACGCCATCATGGCGCTCGGCCGGCAGGACTGCTCCCTTGCCCGGAAGGTCACGGACCTCAGAACCGACGGCACCGTCAGCGGCGAGCTGGTGGACCTCACCCTCGCCGCCTACGCCGTGGGGGTCCGGGAGGTCTCTGAGGCGGGGCGGGTGCCCGACGGAGCCCGGGCCTACCTGACCGAGGTGAAGGAACTCCTTCCGCGCTACGAGGCGTTCGACCGGGAGAGCCCGACCGCCGGACCGTCGTCGGCGATCCTGGCCCCGCCCGTGAGCACCCTCGTCATCACCTCGCCGTACGGATCGCGCCAACACCCGCTCACCGGGATCACCAAACTCCACACCGGCGTGGACTTCGGGGCACCGCAGGGTGCCCAGGTCTCCGCCGCCCGTGAGGGCCGGGTGGTCTTCGCGGCCATGACCAAGGCGTACGGCAACCGCATCGTCATCGACCACGGGACGATCGAGGGCAAGCCTCTGCAGACGACGTACAGCCATCTGTCCGCGCTCGAAGTCACCGTCGGACAGACCGTGAGCAGCGGTGCACCGATCGGCCGCGTCGGCTCCACCGGTCTGTCCACCGGTCCACACCTGCACTTCGAGGTGATCTACGACGGCTACTACGCCGACCCGCAGCCATGGCTGGCGGCACAGGGCTGACGGGGTGACGGGGTGACGGGGCAGCGTCGGTCGCGTGATCATGGTGGCCGTGTGGTCCGAACGTCCTTTGCGGCAGCGTCACTTCGGTAGCACCGGGGCGTCCGGCCACGTAGGCGTAGGCGAGGCGGAGGTGTTGCGCGGGTGCCATGAGGCAGGGGCCGAGGTCGATGCCCAGAACGCGTCCGCGAAGTTCGCGCGGTGGGTGAGGGCGCGGGGCCGCCGAGCCGGCCCCGCGCCCCATCTCCAGCACGTTGGCGGCGGCGTCGATCCTGATGGTGCCGGGGTGTCCGGCAGGAAGGGCGGGGCCTTTGTAGGGTGCCGGTATGGAACGGATCTTGGTGGTGGGCAGTACGGGTGCGGGAAAGTCCACGCTCGCCCGGACCGTGAGCGCCCGTCTGGAGCTCCCCTACTGCGAGATGGACGCGCTGTACTTCACCGGACCCGGCTGGGCGGTGAACGACAGGTTGACCGAAGAGGTGTCACGCGTCACGGCCCGACCTCGTTGGATCTTCGACTCACTTGGTTCGCCGGAAGTCCGTGACCTGCTCTGGGACAAGGCCGACACCGTGATCTGGCTCGACTACACCAGGCGCGTCATCATGCCCCGTGTCCTGCGCCGCTCCCTCCGGCGCACCCTCACCCGGGAGGTCGTCTTCGGCGGCAACAGGGAGACCTGGGCGGGCTGGCTGAGCAGCGAGCACCCAGCATGGTGGGCCTGGTCCCAGCACGCGCGGCGCCGGCGCGAGATCGAACGCCGTACCCGCGACCCGCGCTTCGCCCCTCTCCGTACACTCCGGTTCTCCCGCCCCGAGGACGCCGCCACGTGGGTCGCCTCTCTGTAGGGCCGGTCGCGAGCTCATCGGTCCATGCCGGGAGATCCAAGATCGCCGCGTACATGGGGCGGCCGTCGGCCGCCGCGGACCGTCTGGACGGCCAGGTGTTCGCCGCTCTGACCGAGGAGCCGGAGAACGTGTCGGCCGCGCAGGCCGAACAACGCCGTCAGGCGGACCTCGCGGACCTCGCGGACCTCGCGGGCCGACGTGCGCTGTATGTGTCCGTCGGCCGGTGCGGCGGTCTCGATCGGTCTCACAACCGCCGTGTTCCTGTGAACTCGGTGCACGGACTTGGTCTCTGACGGCGAGTTCGATGTCGCGTTGTCAGTGCTGTGTTGAACAATGCGATGAAAGCAAGATCAAGATGGTCCGCCCTGGGTAGACGGTCTTGAGTCCCCGCCCAGGAAGGCCACCGTCGATGCGCTCCACCCCCGAACCCGTACAGCTCCGCCGGTCCGGCGTCCCGGTCGGTGCAGCCGAGCACGACGTCCTGCGCGTCATCACCGCATCCTGCACCCCCGTGTATCTCACGGCCCACGCCGACGGACGTCGCAGATACAGCTATTGGCAGGCCTTCGACCCCGCGACCGGAAGGGGCAGCTGCTACGCCGCCCTGCCCACCGCCGAATGCGACGCGCTGTACGCCGCGGGACGGATCACTCTCGGCGAGGCGGTCGTCGACCCGACCAAGACGACCTACCGCGTACGGCCCGCGCGCAGCCCGACCGCGCCTGTGCGGGCAGCGCAGCGACGCCTGCGCGTGGCCTGACCGGACCTCGACGAGGACGCGACCGGGACGGCGCCGACGGACTCGTCCGGGACCGGCGAGTGCTGCGCGGCGGTGACACGCCCAGCGTCGAGTCGTCGCCGACGGAGGCTTCGCCGCCACCGGCTGCCCCCGGCATCAGGGCGTCACGACATGCCACCGCTGAAGGACCTCGAACCGGTCGACGGCAACGGCTCGACCGGCGGGCAGTCATAGCCTCCACCTCAACCTGCGCGCTCACACACGAGAGCGACCGGACAGCCGAAGTCCGGGACACCCGCGGTCAGTTCAACAGTGCTCATGGTCGTCGACGCCACCGACCGCCGGGCGGCGCCTCCCCCATGTGCGCGCGATGACCGTTGTGCCCCGTGCTCGGTGGGTGAGCCGGAGGGGGTCCGGCGCCCGGGTGTCGGCCCGGGCGGCCGCGACATGGAACGGACATTCACTGTGTCCGTACGTCCACTCCGTGTGTCACGCGTCGGCGGGTGCGGGCTGCTCCTTGGTCTGCGGCGGTGCGGCCTGGGCCGACGTGGTGTCCGAGGCGGTGTAGAAGACGGACGTGCCCTGCTTGGCGCGTTGCACCTGGTTGCGGGCGACGAGTCCTTCGAGGGTGGTACGCACCACGGTCGTCTTGATGCCGCGACGGGGATGGGCCGCACCGAGCGCCGTGGCGACCTCCGCCGCCGAGCGTGGCTCGCGCTGCTCACCGAGGTGACTGCGGACCAGGGCGACCAGCGTCGGCTGCGCGCTCTTGTCGGACTTGGCCTTGGTCTTGGCCACGCCCTGCTCGGCTTCCGGCTGGACGGAGGGTGCCGCGGGGGCGGACTTCTTCGTCCGTGTGCGCCTGCCGTTGCCCCTGGAGGCGGCCGACTTCTTGCGGGGTGTCGGCACCACGGCACCGGCCGGTGCGGACGCCGGCGCTGCGGGGGCAGGGACCGTTCCGATCGCCTGCTGAATGCTCACCAGTACCTGGTGGTCACGCTGCAGGGCGCTCAACTGCTCCTGAAGAGCGGCGATTTCGGCGCTGACACGTTCTTGTTCCTTGGTGTTGCGTTCCAGGTCTGCGGTCACCTGGGCGGTGTACTGCGAGGTGAGTTCGGTGGCTGAGACGTTTTCGGACATGGGGCGCACCACTTTCTCGGCCGAAGCCGCATTGAAGGGCCCTGTCATAGCGATAGTACGGACAACCGAAAACAGGGTGGGCCCCCTTGTAAGTCATAGGCTCCTCTCCCGGTCTGCCGAGACGCCCAGAATTGAACGTTTCAATACAACTCCTCGGTAAGGGTGTTGGACATCCTCGTCGGACGGCAGTGATGTCCGCGGGGGAGTAACTGGCGTGCTCCACCTGGCATGTTGTGCCGTCGGTGCGACACCCTTCAATCACGACCTGTGAAAAGCCTTGACGCTTGCCATGGTTGAACCTGGCTGCTGCAGCCGCACTGAAAAAACGATTCAATTCTGAGCAGTACTTCGCCCCACACTCACCGAAGGGAGCCCCGCACGTTGACCGCACCACATGGCACCACATGACACCGCAGGCTCGACCCGCCGCCGGATGCTGTTCACCACCACGGCCACCACGACCGCGGTCGCCGTCGTGCCGAGTTACTCAAACGGTGTGGCCAGGATGCCGGCGAGAGAGGTGGGCAACGGCTCGGGAGGCGGTCGTCGCGCACGAGCGAGCTACGTCATCGGGATCGGGCCGTGCCCGCCCGCCACCGTCGGGGGCGTGTCACCGAGCCGGTCCGACAGCGTGATCGTCCCTTCGACGCCGCGCGCCCTGTCGTACGTGAACTGGGCCGGGACCCTCACCCCGTGGTCCCCTCGCCCGCTCGGCTTTCGCCCGACGCCCGGGGTGCCGTGTTCGGGCCCCTTGGGCTCTGGGCGGCGCGGGTTGTCAACCGGTGGTCAACCGTTGACGTGATGCAACGGCATCGTTCAAGGCGCTGGGATGTCCGTGCCGCCGTTCTCCCTCACGTCCGCGCCGTGCGGCTCACCCTTCGTGTGGCGGCGCCGGTACAGCGCCTCCAGGACCAGGGCCAGGAGTACCGCCGCCGCCCCCGCGGTCCACACGGCGGGGGCGGGGAAAGAGGGGCCGGGGGACGCGGCGAGGGGGATGACGGCGGTGTCGTTGCGCGGGGTCCGGTCGTAGGGGTTGTACGTGCGGATCGTGCCCCGTGCTCCGGGGACCTGCCGGTCGATGCGCATGTGGAAGTCGATGGTGGTCGTGCCGTCTTCGTGCCGTGCGTCGAGGAAGTCGTCGTATCCGATGTCGCAGACGAACGCGCCGCCGGACTTCTTCGGCCGCTCACATGCCCACTTTCCGCCCGAGTCCTCGAAGACGTAAGGGATGGAGGTGACGGTGGTGCCCTGCGGGGGGACCACCTCGAAGCCGCCCATCGTCTCGGAGTCGGTCACTCGCCCCGGTCCGTGGTCCCGTAGTCCCAGCCGTACCTTCACGGTGTCGCCGACCCGGCCCCGGACGGTCGCGGTGACCGGCTCGTAGTCGGCCTGCACGGTGGTCTCGACACGGACCTCGCTGCTGCCGTCGGTGAGTCGGCGGTCGGCCGTCCTGGCGAGGGTCAGCGGGGCACCCGTGCCGCGCACGGTGAGGTCGTCGGGCCGGTCGGGCTCCGAGGACCAGCTGTAGAGCAGTGTGCCCGTCAGTTTCCCGGCGGCGGGCGTGTAGTCGACCGGGGAGCTGGTGCGGTAGGCGGTGCCCGGGGCGGCCTGGGTGGGGAAGGCGCACCATGCGGAGGTGTACGTGGTGTCGAAGTAACAGTTGTCGGGGCGCGACCTCACCAGCAGACCGTCCTGAGCGGTGAGGTGCAGGGCGACGCCCCGCTTCGCGGTGAACCGGCTGTGGTTGGCGAACCTGGGGGTCAGCGGCACGGACTTCCCGGGCACCGCGCCCGTGACCGCCTTCTCCTCCTCGGGCGTGTGCAGGGTGGGGCCGCCCACGGTCATCCGGGTGGTGCCGGTGACCGGGGCCGCGTTGTCGGCGGTGGCGGTGTAGGTGACGGTCCCGCTGTCGCCCGGTTCGACGCCGTCCACACCGTGAAGGGTGAAGGGCGTGTTGGATTCCCCGTCGCCGTTCTGCAGATCGCCGTACAGGCAGGTGAACACCGGGCCCTCGCCGGCGCAGTTCCCGGCGCCGCCTTTCACCGCCCGGGCGACGCCCTGCAACCCCGACGCGTCCACGACGACCTTGACGCCGCGGGCCGGGCCGCCGTCCCCGCGCACGACGGCGACCGGCACGACGAAGTCACTGTTCGCGGCCTGGGCGCCCTCGTCGGCGGGGTACATGCGGAACGTCTTCGGCGCCTCGAACCGCAACGCGACCTCGCGGGAGCCGTCGGCCCCCGCGGGCGCCGAGGCCAGGGAGAGGACGGCGACGAGACTCGCCGCCAGGGCGGCCGGGTGACGGGCGACCTGTATGCGTCGGAGCATGCGGGCAGTGTGCCAGCGGGCGCCGACGGCCGCCGCAGTAGGCGTTCGGGTCCGGTGTCGCGCACGGCGTGGGCGGAGATTCGCCCGTGCGGCTCGCCGGGGATCCCCTTGCCGCGAAGTGCCCGGTGCCGCCGGCGGCCCGGTGAGGTGAAAAACCCGTGGGTCATCCGGGCACCGCCCCGGCAGGATGACCTCTGTGAACCATGTCCTGCGCGGGCTCGCCGCCAACACCGCACTGCCGTCCGAGCTGGTCGACCGGCTGATCGCGGTCGCGGTCGCGGACGATGACCTCGGCGACATCGGCGCGGAACTCGCCGATCGCCCGGATCTGACTCACCGGCAGGCGCTCGCGTTGGCGGCACGGGCCGAGGACTGCGCTGTACTACTGGCCCGTGAGGGCCGTTTGGCCGCCACCGACGTCGACCCCGTGGCACAGCCCCACGTCGCTCTGGCGATGCTCGACGCCGGATTCGGCAGCCCGGAATGGGGGCGTCTCCTCGCGGCGGACCCGATGGTCGAGCGCCGGGAGAAGCTGGCTGAATGCCCCGGCCTGCCGCCCGACGTGGTGGCGACGCTCGCCGTGGATCCGGATGTGCGGGTCGTCGCGGAACTCGCCCTGTGGACGACGGCGGACACGGCGGCCGTCCTCGCGGGGCATCCGCATGCCGAGGTCCGCCGGGCGGTGGCCTTCAACGACGCAACGCCTCCAGGGGTGTTGGCGATGCTGATCGGCGGCGAGGGGTTGCCGCCGGCGCGGTGGTGCCTGGTCTGCGACCAGCAGGAGACGCCGTTCGTGCACGATCCGCACTGCCCGCGGCCCGACTGCGATCTACCGCCGGGCGCCTCCTGCGACGGCTCCCACGAGTCCACCCGGCGCAGCATGCTCCAGGCGGCGCTGGAGAACCCGAACACGCCCACCGAAGCCGTCACCGGCTTCGTGGACCATCCTTCGAGCCTGCTGCGCCGGGCACTCGCCGCCCGCCCCGAGTTGCCGCGGGAGGTGTGCCGACGGCTCGCCGCCGACCCCACCCCGGGGGTCCGGTCCGACCTCGCCGAGAACCCCGCGATCGACGAGGCCCTGATGCGCACGCTGGCCGACGACCATGGTTACGACGTGCGGCGCAGCCTCGCCCACAACCCGCACGTGCCCCTCGACGTGCTCGTGCACCTGGCCGCCACCGTCAAGATCGGCGCCACGCTCCTGCCACGGATCGCGACCGCCTCTCCCGCCGAGGTCGCGGAGCTGGCCCGGTCGCCGCAGCCGGCCGCGCGGATGCTCCTGGCCCAGCGACGCGATCTGCCGGCCGGGATCCGCGACAGGCTGGCCACCGACCCCGACGCGAAGGTCCTCACGTCGCTGGCTCCCCACCCGGGCCTCTCCGAGGGGCAGTTGCGCGACATGGTCCACCGGCACGGAGTCCGGGTCGTCGCCAAGGTGGCGGCCAACCCCGACGCGACACCGGCGCTCCTGGAAGACCTGACGCGACACGAGCCACCGGTACGGAGGGTGTTCCGCGAGGTCGCCTGTCACCCCCACGCGACCGCCCCGGCGCTGCTCGCCTGCCTGGCGGACAGCCGGGCAAGGCCCCTTGCCGCGGGTCACCCGGCACTCCCGCCCCGGTACGTCGTGGAACTGCTCGCCGACCCCGACCGGGGGGTGGCGGCAGCGGCGGCCGCCAACCCGTCGCTGCCGCTCGCCGTCATGCGGGAGTTGGTGCCGTAGCCGTCGGGAGGCTGCCGGTCGACCGTCCCGTCCCGGCCGGGCCCTGGTCCGGGCCCGGCTCCGGTCGAAGTCGCCCCGGACGTACCGCGGTTCACGGCCTTGGCTGTTCAGTCGAGGTCGGACAGATCGAGCACGAAGCGATAGCGGACGTCGTTGCGCCGCAGTCGGTCGAGGGCCTCGTTCACCCGTGCCGAGGGGAGCAGTTCGATGTCGGCGGTGATGCCGTGCTTCGCGCAGAAGTCCAGCATGGCGGCCGTCGCGGACCTGCCGCCGCTGCCCGCCGAGCTCAGTTTCCTGCGCCCCACGAGGAGGTCGGTGGTCTCCACGGTGACGGGGCCGAGGTGTCCGAGGTGGCTGAGGGTGCCGTCCATGGCGACCAGACGCAGATACGGGCCGAGGTCGTGCGGTGCGGAGACGGTGTCGATGACGACGTCGAACCGGTCGCGGGCATCGGCCAGTCGATCCGGGTCCGTGGACACGATGAGGTCCTGGGCGCCGAGTCGACGGGCGTCCTCGGCCTTGTCGGGTGAGCGGCTGACGACCGAGGTCTCGGCGCCGAGTGCCACGGCGATCCGCACCGCGAGATGGCCGAGACCGCCCAGTCCCACCACGGCGACGCGGGTCCCCGGCCCCACGCCGAGGGCGTGCATTGGCTCCCAGACGGTGATTCCGGCGCAGAGCAGAGGGGCTGCGGCGGCCGGGTCCAGACCGGCGGGCAGGGTGTAGGCGAAGCGGTCGCGGACGACGTACTCCCGGCTGTAGCCCCCCAGGGTGGTCGATCCGTCGTGGCGGTCGACGCCGTCGTACGTCAGGGTCGGGAAGGCGTGGCAGAAGTTCTCCTGGTCCGCCCGGCACATCGCGCACTCGCCGCACGAGTCGACGATGTTGCCCACCGCGACCGGGTCCCCGACGGCGAAGGCGGTGACCTCGGGTCCGGTCTCGGTCACCACGCCGGTGAACTCGTGCCCCGGAACCAGGGATCGGCCCTCCGCGCCCTCCCGGGCGCCGACGGCGTGCAGATCGGTGTGGCAGACACCGCAGTAGTCGACCCGGACCGCCAGGTCGTCGGGGCGCAGATCGCGCCGCTCCAGCGGCGTGCGCCGCAGTGTCGACGACGGACCGTCCACCTGCCAGCCCACGGTTCTCCTCATGCTTCCTCCTCATAGACAGACTGTTCGGTCTATTTACAGTGGCACACCGGAAGCGCGACAGGCAAACAAACTGTTCTGTTTGATAGCGTGGAAACATGGCTGATCAGCCCCTGACCGCGCGCGGCGCGGCGACGTACCAGCGCATCCTCGACGTGGCGACCCGGGAGTTCGCCGAGCACGGGATCGCCGGAGCGCGCGTCGAGCGGATCGTCGCCGCCGCCCGCACCAACAAGGCGCAGCTGTACGCCTACTTCGGCAGCAAGGACGGGCTCTTCGACGCCATCTTCTTCGGCTCGCTGGAGCGGATCGTGAACGTCGTACCGATCGACGCCGCCGACCTCGCGGACTGGGCCGTCCGCCTCTACGACGAGTACCTCCGCCGCCCCGACCTCATCCGACTGGCCACCTGGGCACGCCTGGAGCGCCGCCCGGCCGGCCACCTGGTGGACGACCCCGACCGCCTCGACGACCGCAAGCTGCGGGCCATCGCCGACGCGCAGGCCGCCGGTCAGGTGCGCCGGGGAGACCCGTTCGACGTGATGGCCATGGTGATCGCCATGTCCATGGCCTGGTCACCGGTCAGCAACGTCTACGCGGCGACCGCCCAGGAGGCCCCCGAAGCGCACGAGCAGCGCCGCGCCCTGCTGCGCGAGAGCGTCCGCCGCGCCATGACGGCCGACTGAGTCCGACTGCTCGGCCCCTTCCGGCTCCCGCCGTCCGTCCGCGTGTCCGCGTGTCCGCGGGCCGCGTCAGTAGCTGAAGCTCGTCGTGTAGGCGCACTCGGTGTAGATGTAGCCCGACGACAGCTTGGCGGTGTCCGAGGCCGGGGATTTGCCGTCCCCTTCCTGGGACTTGTGCACGAAGTAGGTGGTGCCGACGGGCAGCCGGATGGTCCGCTGGGGGTAGTTCTTGCCGCTGTCGCTGCACGGCTCGAAGCCGAGCACCGAGGAGCCGATCAGTGAGTACGAGGTGCAACTGCCGCAGGCCTTGAGGGTGAAGCTCCCGGTCACCGGTCCGGTGTACATGACCGTGATGTCGTCGGGGCTGTCGTTCTTGACCGTGACGGAGATGCTGCCGCCCGAGGCCGTGGTCGGCAGCCGCTTGCCGGCCGCGGGGATCGTCTGGGCGATCTCGGCGGCGATGGCTATCTTCTTGGCGCGCTCGCGGTTCTTGTGGTGCGGGTTGTCCTTGGCGAAGGCGTTCATGGTGGTGACGGCGTCGCTGAAGTCGCCGTCCTTGTACTGGTCGACACCGCAGGTGTACGTGCCCGATGCCGCGCTCGAATCGGCCCGGTCGGCGTCCTTCTCGAAGCCGTCGGTCAGATCCGCCGGCTCCGTCGGGAGGGTACGGACCTGGGCGCCGAGGCCTTCGAGCCGCTCGACGGCCGGGCAGGGCTCGTCACCGCGCACGGACTTCACCGCCTTGTCGACGGCGGCCTGCACGGCGGGCTCCACCTTCCCGGCCTGCGCGGACTTCGGGAACGTCGACAGGAGTTCCGCGAACTGGGCGGTCCAGCCCTCGGATCCACCGCTCAGTGACGTCGAGGCGCACTCGTAGAGCGACGTCGCCAGCCGGTCGTCCGGCCAGCCGGACAGGGCCCCGAGATCCTTCTTGTCCACCGTGCCCGGGACCGTGCGGAGGTACTTCAACGGCGCTATGGCGGCACAGTAGTTCTTCTCCGCGTAGGCGGAGGCGACGGTCGTGTAGTAGGTCCTGAGCCGGTCGGGAACCCGCTCGGCGGCCCGCGAGCCCGGGTGGTCGTCGCTGAGCCCGCCGTAGACGGCCAGCGCCCGGCGGTAGCCCGCCTCGGCCGTCTCGAAGGGCTGCGTCCCGGACTCCGCGACCAGTTCGTCCGCCCCGTCCAGCCGTTCCAGCAGCATCTGTTCGGTGGCCTCGTCGCGCGCCCCGTCGTACAGGACGACGCCTCCGGCGGGAACGGCCAGCAGCACGATGCCCAGTGCGGCCGCGATCGGCGTGCTCGGCGGCCATACGAGGGGGGTCCGCAGGCCGGCGAACGCCCCGTGCGCGGCGGCGAGCACCAGGAAGACCAGGTAGAGAACGAGCACCGTGCCGGGGACCCCGTCCGGGTCCGCCGGCAGGCTCAGCAGAAGCAGGAGCGCCGTCGCGACCCAGCAGGCGGCCATCGGCCCCCAGCGGCGCAGGAGGGCGTAACCGAGGCCGAGCCCGCAGAGGTTCAGCAACGCGACCGCGACGGCCCGCCACGGGTCCGCGGGTGCGAGTGGTGGCGGCGGAGGCGGCGGCGATGGTGGCGCGGTGGGCATGGGCGGAACGACGAAGTCGTCACGCGGGTCATGATGATCCCAGGACATGATGGCTCCCCAAGTCCACACGCCTGAAGTTCTATGACTTGTCATGGTACGGCCAGTGGCTGATTCATGACAGAGGGTGGGCCGTAGGGACTGGGGTCCGACGGCCGCCGCCGAGCGGTAGGCGCCCCCGGGGAGGCAGGGAACAGGGCCGTGGCCCGCCGGGGTGCGGCGGGCCACGGGGACAGGACGTGGTGCGGCAGAAGTCAGGAGTCCAGGAACTTCCCGCAGGAGCCCTCGGCCAGCCAGCGGTGCGAGCTGATCTCGTTGTCCACGGCGTAACCGCTGGTGAACGTGAACCCGTTGAGGCTGCTCATGTAGTACTCGGACTTCTTGATGCAGGTGTGACCGCCGGCCCAGTCCTCTCCCGTCCCGTTGAAGACCTGGACGGCGAGGCCGGAGGTTCCCTTGTGCAGGATGGACTCCGCGTTGTTCGTGTCGCCGCCCTGGAACGCCCCCTGGCCGTTGCCCCAGTTCGCGTCCACGCCGTCGGCGCTGCCGAGGTAGCCGGTGCAGTTGTCGCCCGAGTAGGCGTAGAAGTAGCCGGCGGTGGCGTTGGCCCACGCGGTGTCGCACGGCGTGGCGGCCTGGGCGGCGCCGGAGGGGACGATCACCGCGAGGCCTGCGAGGCCGAGGGTGGCAGCTACGGCCAGGGTCTTGCGCATGAGGGATCACTCCTAGTTCTGCTGATGTCGTGCGGGATGCTCCGCGGGCGAGGTGCCGCGGACGTGTGGGGAGGGCCCGATCGTCTGTCGTCAGGCGCCGGAGCCGGTGAGGTCCTCGGCCCGGTTCAGTGCGGTCAGGGCCATGCGCCGGTAGGTGGCGATGTCCGTGGCGTACCGGCCGAGTCGCTTGTCGCGGTACTCGGCGTCCAGGGTGTGGGCCGTCTCGGACAGCGGGGTGCCGGTCGCGCAGGTGGCCTCCGCGACCGCCAGCTCGACTTCGACGGCGTAGGCCTTGCGGGACGTCAATCCCTCGGTGAGCGCGGGGAGTTCGCGCCGGATGCTCGGCGGGTCGGCGTAGGGGTGGCCGCTGCGGCGCATACAGGTCGACCACTGTTCGACAGCGTGGGTGAAGCGCTTGTCCTTGATCAGGGCGGGCACGTACAGCGGGGACAGGTTGGTGGCGGTCTTCTCCGCCCGGAACCAGGTCTCGAAGTCGCCGTAGAGCCGGTTCTTCGCCTCGGTCTGGCAACTGTGGCGCGGGGTCTGGACGGTGCCGCCGGCGGGCAGTTCGGCGCTCAGCATCCCGCTCGACGGGCCGCCTTCGAGGGTCTTGCCGTAGCGGATGCGCTCCTGGCGCGGGAGCGTGTTGGCGTAGCGGCTGTTCGGGTCGTCGCGCTGGACGTCCTGAAGCCGGTCCGTGAGCCGGCTGCCGTAGCCGTGCTTCCTGGCCCAGGCGATGTCGGAGAGGACGTATCCGTTGCCCTTGAGGTCGTCGACGGTCACCGCCGTCCACACCCAGTACCTGAAGCCCTCGCTCTCCATGCACTTCTTCACGAGCTGGGCCTCGGCGCGCTGAACGAGGAGTTGCTCGGCGTCGGTCAGCTCCCGGCCGCCGGCCCCGGGACCCGAGGCCGCGTCGACCGTCCCGGCGCTGCCGGCGCCGGCCCGGCCGCCGTCCTGGTTCGCGCTCGCGGTGCAGCCGGCCGACGTCATGGCGACGACGGCCGCACCCACGCAGGCGAGGGCGCACGCTCGCTTCATGCCGGTCCCCCCTTGATTCGGCCGGGCCCCGTGGCGGGGCGTGCCGCATACGATTCCCTGCGGTACGGCCTCAGGCCATGCCTTTGCAGCTCACCGCAAAAGCACAGGTCAGCGGGGGGATGTCGACGTTCGGCGGTCGGCGGGCACCTGGTTTGTGTCGCCCGAGGTGGTTCCTTCGGACACCTCACGCCGGCGCGTCACTCAGGGGCGTACCGACTCCGGCCGGGGAGCCGGCGTGGCGGTCACGGCACGGAGCACGGAGGCGCCGAGCGGGGTGAGCGTGTGCAGGACCGTCGCGCCGTCCCGGGTGGTGGTGATCAGGCCGGCGTTGCGCAGGGCCGTCGCGTGCCTGCTGGCGGAGGACGCGGACACGTCGGCGGCGCGCGCTATCTCGCCGGTCGTGGCTCCGGTGGCCGTGGCGTGGAGGGTGGCGGCGCGTGCCCGTCCGAGCAGCTCGGTCAGCGGACGGTCGGCGGACGCGCTCCCCAAGAGGCCGTCCGGGAGGGGCTGTTCGTGCAGGAGCGGGTAGTACAGGACGGGCGGCAACTCAGGGTCGGCGAGGCTGACCGGGGCGTCCCAGCAGAAGTAGGAGGGGACGAGCGTGATGCCCCGTCCGTTGAGGTGCAGGTCGCGTTCCTGCGCGGGATAGCGGACGTGCAGCACGGGGCGCCGCCACTGCATGGTGGGGCCGAGACCGGCGAGCATGCCCTCGATGCCCCCGTCCATGAGCCCACGACATCGCGCGGTGCGCTCGGCCTCGATCCGGGCCGCCATCCGGTCATGGAAGGGGGTGATGACGGCACCGTAGTAGGCGCGTAACACCCCTGCCAGCGCGGCCCGTTCCGGCTGCTCCGCGAGCCGGTGGGCCCAGGACGGTGCTCCGACGGCCCGGTCGAGCAGTTCGATCTCCGCCCCGACGCGTCGGGGCGGGGTGGCGAGGAGTTCGTCGAGTCCGGCGTTCAGGTCGCCCGGCGTGTGCGCGGGCGTGAGGAAGTCGGGGAAGTACGCGGCTCTCGGGTACAGCGGCAGCAGTGTGCCGCGCAGGGCCCGCTCCAACCCCTGCTCACGCACCGCCACTCGGGCTCCGCGGTACCAGTCGGCGTAGGCCCACCGGCCCCGCCGCGACTGCAGCCGGTGCAGGCTCGCGGCGATCTCCCACAGCGGGTCCAGACGCGTCGCGACGCGCGTTCTCGCTAGGTCGATTTCGGTGAAATGTATCCGGAGTGCCACGTTCTCCCCCTGCTGAACTGGGCTTTTGCAACCAGGGCAACAGGATGGCCGACCGGGGGAGTTGAGGCAATCACAGAAAGAGCACACCGTGATCACTTGACGCACACAATATTGTTCGGGTGCCGATTGACGGATTGGGGTCCGCGCGGTGTGGGGAGGGAGCCTGACAGTGTGTGGCATGAGCATGCCTGTTCTTCTTTCTCCCCCCACAGGAGGCCGACCATGTACGCGCGCACCTTCACCCATGGCTTCACCGCTGCCCTCACGGTGGCTCTCACCCTGGCCGGCGGCCAGGCCTACGCCGCGGCGCCGGGCGCCGCCGAGCAGGTGGCCGCCGCCCGCGTCGTCACCTACGACGCGAGTGCGTCGGCCGAGTTCAAGGCCGCCGTCGACCGGGGCGCGGCGATCTGGAACGAGAGCGTGGACGCCGTCGAACTGCGCCCGGCGACCGCCGGCCAGCGCGCCAACATCCGCGTCCTGGCCGACAACGGCTGGCCCCGGGCGCTCACCACCTCGCTCGGCAACGGAACGGTCTACATCGGGCGCCAGGCCGTCGACGAGGGCTACAACACGGTTCGGATCTCGGCGCACGAACTCGGTCACATCCTCGGCCTGCCGGACCGCAAGCCCGGACCCTGCACCAGCCTGATGTCCGGTTCCAGCGCCGGCGTACCGTGCACGAATCCCTACCCGAACGCGGCCGAGAAGGCGCAGGTCGAGGGCAACTTCGGCGCCGCGCTCGCCCCCGCGGCGTCGACCGTCCGCAACGTGCTGGTCGTGGACTGAGTCACGGACGTGCGCGGGGACGGACCGTTCCCGCGCACACCGGTCAGCTGCCGGGGACGCCGATGCCGGCGCTCGTGCCCGGCTGATGCCGTCCAGGGCCGGGACAGCGACGGAACTCCCGGTGTCCGCGGGCCGTCAGCGCGTCCGGCGGGACAGCCAGGCGGCGGCCAGGGCGCCGGAGACGTTGTGCCAGACGGAGAACACCGCGGCCGGCAGGGCGGCCAGCGGACTGAAGTGGGCGGTGGCCAGCGAGGCCGCGAGCCCGGAGTTCTGCATGCCGACCTCGAAGGCCATGGCACGGCTCCCCGGCTCACCGAGCCGGGCGACGCGTCCCGCGCCGTACCCCAGCGCCAGTCCGAGGCCGTTGTGCAGCACCACGGCGACGAACACCAGCAGGGCGGCCGACTTGATGGCGGCGGCGCTGCCCGCCACGACCACCGTCACGATCACGCCGATGGTCAGCGCGGACAGCCAGGGCAGCACCGGCAGGGCCCGCTGGACGTATCGGCCCGCCAGAAGGCGTACCAGGAGACCCGCCAGCACCGGCAGCAGCACCGTCTTGAGGATGTCGGTGACCATGGAGCCGGCGTCGACCGGCAGGTACTCACCCGCCAGCAGCAGTGTGAGGGGCGGGGTGACCAGCGGGGCCACGAGCGTGGAGACGGTCGCCACGGAGACGGACAGCGCGACGTCGCCGCGCGCCAGATAGGTCACCACGTTGGAGGCGGTGCCGCTGGGGGCGCAGCCGACGAGGATCACCCCCGCGGCCAACTGCGGCGGCAGCTGGAGCAGATGGGCGACGGCCCAGCCGAGCCCCGGCATGATGACGTAGTGCGCCACCAGCCCGAGGGCCACCGCCCAGGGCCGCTTGGCGACACCGCGGAAGTCCTGCGGGGTCATGGTGATGCCCATGCAGAACATCACCACGCCCAGGAGGTACGGCACCGTCTCGCCCCAGCCGGTGAAGCCGCCAGGGAACAGCAGTCCGACGGCGCCGGCCGCGAGGACGAGGACCGGGAAGACGGTGACCGCGCGTCGCGCGGAGCGGTCGTCGGCGACGTCGTCGCCGTGGGGTGCGGATTCTTGCGGCGGTGCGGGGCGTTCGGTACTCACCGTTCGAGGCAACGCCCGGTCAGGGGTGCGATGCAAGCGTGTCTCGCGATGTGATCATCAGGCGATGAGCCGGTTGGAGTGCGAGGAGCGGCGGGCCGCCGCGATGAGGGCGTGGATCCGAGGGGTCGCCTGCTCGATGTCGGCCACGGGCGTCGGGAACGGCAGCCGGACGTCGCGCTGGGAACTGCCGTATTCCAGGCGCAGGGTGAGTCCGTAGCGGTCCATGGCCACCGGGACGGCGCGCAGCATGCCCTGCCGCGGCTGTGGCTGGACGAGGCGGAGCAGGAGCAGGACGAGGTCGCCGTGGCCGTCCATGAGGTGCGTCAGCAGGTCGGCCTCGTGGGGCGCGACCGGGTCGGGCTCGGTCGCCTGCAGCATGTCCAGGGTCACGAACGTACGCCCCGAGGCGTCTTCGAGGACCGCCTGCCCGAACTCCATGCAGGTGCTCTCCGCGGACTCCGCCCGGTATGGGGCCGGCAGCAGACCGGTCAGGGTGAGGCGGGCGCGCAGGCGTTCGCGGACGGGTGTCGGCGCGATGTCCGCGAACTCCAGCCGGACGGGGACGCGTTCGGCGGGCCGGGCGGGTCCGGCTTCCCCGGGGGCGTGCAGGTGGATGTGGCCCATCGCTCCCACGCCGTCGAATCGGTGCACTTCGCGGTGCAGCCCGTCGGCCGAGACGGTCATCGAATGGGCCACGGCCAGGATCGACCGCACGCGCTCGGCAGGGCTCGGCTGCGTGACGTGGGAACGACGAAGGGCCATCTCTGTTCTCCAGTTGCGTGGTCGAAGAGAACCGCACGGTGTACTTAGGTAAGCCTAACCTAAGAATTCTTGGGAGTGGAGTGCCCTTCCGGGACAGCCGGTTCCCGGAACACGTCCGCCCGGCACCGTGACCGGTGCCGGGCGGACGGGGAGCGGGCCGAGGTCAGGGAGTCAGTTGCCAGCCCCGGATGTAGCCCACGTCGATCGCCGCGACATCACGCACCCGCAGCTTCCACGTGCCCTCGACGGGCTGCGCGGAGGCATCCACGGTGAAGGTCTGGTCGACGTTGTCGGCGGCGCCGCCGCTGCGGTTGAGCAGCGAGTACACCGTGCCGTTCGGGCCGACCAGGTCGACGGTCAGGTCACCGCGGTAGGTGTGCACGATGTCGACGTACACCTGGGTGGTGGCCGACGCGTTGCCCGAGCGGCCGGTGACCGTGACGGGCGACTCCACCGCCGCCCCCACGTCGGGGATGTCCACCCGGGTGGAGTTGGCGTAGATGTACGCGATCCGCCAGGTGAAGGCCTCCGTGACGGACGAGCCCGTGCTGTCCGTGACGGTCACCTCGACCTCGCTGGACCCGGTGGTGGTCGGCACACCCGAGATCAGGCCGTCCGCGTCGAGGGCGAGCCCGTCCGGCAGACCGGTCGCCTCGTAGGAGAGCGTGGCGCCCGAGTTGGTGGTGTACGCCTCCACCTGGAGGCCGACCTCCTGGCCCACCCCGCTGCTCCGGTCGCCGATCCCGGCCACGTTGACGCCCAGCGCGATACGACCACCGACATTGATGGCGGCCCAGGCGTCGGCCACGGTGAGGTAGGTCGCGCTGTACGCGCCGAACAGGTCGGCCGCCGCCCGCAGCGTGGCGACGCGCGCCGCCGCGTAGTCGGTCGACGAGGTCATGTACGTCGTCAGCGCCCGGTACCAGATGCGCGCGGCGTTCTCGATACCGATGCCGGCGACCGCCCCGCCGTCGTAGGTGGGACTGTCGTAGTCCACGCCGTTGACCGTCTTCGTCCCGCTGCCCTCGGAGAGCAGGTAGAAGAAGTGGTTGGCCGGGCCGGAGGAGTAGTGGACGTCGACGCTGCCGAGGGTGGAACTCCAGTAGTCGCGGGAGGCGCCGTCCTTGGACGGCTTGTCCATGTAGCGCAGCGGGGTGCCGTCACCGTTGATGTCGATCTTCTCGCCGACCAGGTAGTCCGGTACGTCGGCGGGCAGGTCGGCGCGGAACTCCACGGCGGCGGCGAAGATGTCGCTCGTCGCCTCGTTCAGCCCGCCGGACTCGCCCGCGTAGGTCAGACCCGCGGTGGCGCTGGTGACACCGTGGCTCATCTCGTGGGCGGCCACGTCGAGCGAGGTGAGCGGGGCGGCGTTGCCGGAGCCGTCGCCGTAGGTCATGCAGAAGCAGCTGTCGGACCAGAAGGCGTTGACGTAGTTGTTGCCGTAGTGGGCACGGCTGTAGGCGGCGACACCGTCGTTGCGGATGCCGTTGCGACCGTGCACGTCCTTGTAGTAGTCCCAGGTCGCCGCCGCGCCGAAGGCCACGTCGACCCCGGCGGTCTGCCGGTCGGCCTGGGTGCCGTTGCCCCAGACATCGTTGTCGTCCGTGAACAGGGTGCCGGTGCCGGAGGTGCCCTGGTTGAGGTCGTAGGTGCGGTGCCCGGCCCGGTCGCCGTCGAGCAGCTGGTACGTCGAACCCGACAGCGTGGTGCCGAGCGGCACCGGACCGTTGAACTGGCCGACGCCCGTGCCGGTGTGCACACCCTCGTAGGTCTGGAGGGTCTTGCCGGAGGCGGCGTCCGTGACGACGTGCAACTCACTGGGCGTGCCGTCCTCCTGGACGCCCTCCACCACTGTCTCCCAGGCCAGCGAGGGCGCGTCGGAGACGGCCCACACGACGAGGCGGGGCGCGTCGCCGACCTCGGCGCGC
The DNA here is from genome assembly GCF_055578825.1 of Streptomyces sp. NPDC032822. Classification (NCBI taxonomy): domain Bacteria; kingdom Bacillati; phylum Actinomycetota; class Actinomycetes; order Kitasatosporales; family Streptomycetaceae; genus Streptomyces; species Streptomyces sp. NPDC032822. The sequence continues at coordinate 102,859 of NZ_JBVIOL010000017.1, forward strand.
GCGGTGTCGGCCTTCCTCGCGGCGGCGAGCGCCTTGGTGCCGGCCTTCGCGGCGGTCACCGCCGGGCGGGTGGAGGCGACGGCGACAGGCGTCTGTGTGGCCCGGGACGCGGTCGTGCCGCCGGCACCGGTGTGCACGACGAGGTCGCCGCCGAGGACCGGGAGCCCGGCGAAGGTGCGCTCGTAGCGGGTGTGGACGGTGCCGTCGGCGTCCTTGATGACGTCCTTGACCTGAAGCTTCTCCTTGGCGCCGAGGCCGAGTTCGCGGGCCGTGCCGGCTGCGGCCTGGCCGGCGCTCTTCAGGAGGGCGGCGCGCTTGGCGGGGGAGAGGGCGACGGGGGCGGCGCCGGCGCGAGGTGCGGCGCTGCTCCCGGCGGGACCGGGGTCGGCCGGGGCGGCCCCGGCGGAGCCGCTCTGTATGCCGACGGTGAGCAGGGTCGTGATGGTGGTCAGGGCGAGGGCGGCGGTGTATCTGCGCCGGTGGGCTGAGTGGTGGGGCCGGGGCACGGGCTTCTCCTTCTGTGAGGCCGGTCGGGGAACCGGGCCGGGACGGGCGGGACCGACGGGGTGGTGTCGGACAGGGGCCCGTCGAACGGGAAGGAACACCGCATACGCCAGGTCGCGCGGGTCTCCGCGCCGACCGTGACGTGCGAGGGGTGGGGCGTGGGGGTGGGGTGGCGCGATGTGGGGGGAGTGGGGGATGAGGTGGGGGAGTGAACGATTGGTGAACGTTCGAGAGAAGGGTGGCACCGCGCTCACAGGGTTGTCATGGGCGAGACAAAGTAACGGCCTGAATTGACCATTGCGTGCTGCGGGTTTGTCATGCGAGCAGAGATTTTCAGCCGGGCGGGTTCCTCCGGTGCCGTGCCGTGTGACCGCCGCGCAACCGCCATCAGGCGTGCCACACACGGGAGTTGACCATGAGCCGGTCGAGCGGACGGGCGTCGACGCCGGAGCGCCGCCGATGCGCCCGCCCGGGCCGGTGCCGGGACGGCGAACGGCGTCGGTGGCGACAATTAAGCTCCCGTACATGAGTGAGAGTGAGGCCGGCAGAGGCACCGGGAGACGGGTCGTCGACGGGCGCTTCGAGCTGGAGGCCCGCCTCGGCGGCGGTGGGATGGGGACGGTCTGGCGGGCCAGGGACCTGGTGCTGCACCGGTCGGTGGCGGTCGAGGAAGTCCGCCCGCCCGACCGGGACCTCGCCGAGTACGACCCGGACGGCGCGCGGATGCTGCGCGAGCGCGTGCTGCGCGAGGCCAGGGCCCTGGCCCGGATCGACCATCCGAACGTCGTGACCATCCACCACATAGTCGACGGCGGCGACGGCACCTACCCGTGGATCGTGATGGAACTGGTCGGCGGCGGCTCGCTGGCCGACCGGCTCGCCGAGGGGCCGATGCCACCGGCCGAGGCGGCCCGGATCGGCCGGGGTGTGCTGGCCGCGCTGCGCGCCGCGCACGAGGCCGGAATCCAGCACCGTGACGTCAAGCCCGCCAACGTCCTGCTGCGCCCCGACGGTCGTGCCGTCCTCACCGACTTCGGCATCGCCGCGATCCGCGAGACGACCGCCCTCACCGCCACCGGGTCCCTCATCGGAACGCCCGACTTCATGGCACCGGAACGCGTCTCGGGCCAGGAGGGCGGCCCCGCCTCCGACCTGTGGTCGCTGGCGATGATGCTGTACGCCGCCGTCGAGGGGCACCACCCGCTCCGCCGGGGCACCACTTTGGCCACCCTCGCAGCCGTCCTCCACGACGACGTACCGCCGCCGGTGCGTGCCGGTGCCCTGCGCGACATCCTGGTGAGCGTGCTCGTACGGGATCCGTCGGCGCGCCCGCCCGCGGCCGAGCTGGACCGCGATCTGGCACAGGCGGAGATGCCGGGGAAGGAGGCTGCGGACGCCGGTCCTTGGTCGGGCGCCGGTCCTGCGCCCTCGCGCGAGGAGCCCACCTCCTACCGGTTGAGCCCGCCGCCCGCCTCGGCGCCCGTCGCGCCGGAGGCCACCGCCGAACCGGCCACGTTCGTCCCGTCCGACGCCCCCGGTCCGGCGCGTGCGGCGGCCCCCGCCGGGTTCGGACCACCGCCGGTCCCGTCCGGCGGACCCGTACCCCTGCCGGTGACCGCGCCCGTGCGGACCGAACGCCGACGCGTCCCCGGCCGGTCGGTCCTGCTGGGTGTCTCGGGGACCTCGGTGGTCGGCGCGCTGGTTCTGCTCGGGTGGCTGCTGCCCTTCGGCGGCGACTCGGGCGACTCGGACGCGGGTGCCCCGGACGCACGCGTCTCGTCCAGCGTCTCGGCCCCGGAAACCACCGGCCCGCCGTCGAAGACGGCCACCTCTCCGACCGCCGCTTCCCCGGCCGCCCGGCAGTCGGCGAAACCGGGGGCCACGGGCATGCTCAGTCCGCACGGCATCCGCACCGCCATCAAGGCGTTCAAGGACGAGACCGGCCGGGACATGTACGGAAGCCTCTCCGTCCACCCGGAGTACGTGTCGGCCTGGCTGATGGTCAAGGGCAGTGACACCAAGTACGACACCTACACCTACCGCCCCGGCAAGGGCGTGGAGCAGGGCATCATCAAGGGCTCACTGCCGTCCTCCCTGCGGCCCGTCGGTCTCGACGACTTCGACTGGGACCGGGTCCCGGCGCTTCTCGAAGAGGCGGAGCGGAAGCTGAACGTCGAGGATCCCGAATCCCGCTACCTGCTGCTGGATCCGCCCAGCAACGTCTTCGGCACTCCGGGGGGCATGAACATCTACCTGAGCGGCGAGTACGGTCAGACCGGCTACCTGAAGGCCGACGCCGCCGGCAAGGTGACCCGCTTGTACCCCGCCGATGGCTGATCGGGCGAGGCTTCCGGCTTCCGGCACGAGGAGAGACAGATGACGGCGGACGCGAGCCGGCCGGGCGCGCCGCCCTCACGGGACGGCCTGAGCTACGGCATCCCGGGCGGGACACGTCCGGAGGACCCGCACTGGGGTGACGGTCCGCCCGGGTTCCGGCGGTTCGAACGGACCGTCGAGATCGGCCGGGGCGAGGACGCCTGGCGCACCGCGGCGGACGCCGTCATGCGCTGGGAGGTCAAGACACGCAGCGGCTTCAGGGTGGCCTCCGCGGACGGAGGCCGCACCCGGGCGCGGGAGCGGGGGCGCTACAGCGTCACGGCGGGGTGGGGCGGGTTCGTCGTCCGGGAGCCCGTCGAGGTCGTCGCCGTGGTGGAGACCTCCGGCCGGTGCGGCTTCGCGTACGGCACCCGGCACGGCCACCCGGTCAGCGGCGAGGAGGCCTTCGTCGTCCACCGTGACCACGGAGGCACGGTCTTCCTCACCCTCAGATCCCTGACCCGCCCCGCCCCCGCGGGTACTTGGCGGTACCTGTTCCCCTTCCTCCTCCTCGCCCAGCGGTACGCCCGGCGACGGTATCTGCGCGCGCTGGCCTGAGCCTTCGCCCTCCGAAGGGGAGCGGTTCACGTGGCGAAAGAGGCCGTGGCAGGACACGTAAGCTGATCGCGTTGCGAACGGAACAGAGGAAAGTTACGGGGATGCTCATGCGTACGCGCAGGACGACGGCCGCGATCGCGGGGGGTGGAGTGCTCGCGCTGGTCGTGACGGCGTGCGGGGCGGGTGACTCCGGGACGGGATCAGGTTCCGACAAGGGAACCAGCAAACCCGCCGTGGCCACGGCACTGACGGTCGAGTCGACGGTGCGCAAGGCGGTGTGGACCGACCGCAGCACCTCCCACCGGTTGACGCTGGCGCCCCAGCGGCTCGCGCGCGGTACGGCGGCGGATCTGGAAGACGTACAACTGGACGAGGACCTGAAGGGGTTGATCCCCTACTACCTCACCGTCAAGTACACCAACACCGGCTCGGCGCCGCTGGCCCAGCCGGACCCGGAGGCGAACTTCTCGGTCACCCTCGCGGACGGCACGCCCGGCGAGACGGTCTCCCTGTGGTCCAACCCCCTTGCCACCCAATCGAGTTCGTCGCTCCCCGACAACTGCGACAAGACCGGCCCCGCCTCGGTGGCGGCCGGCGCCACGGCCACGGTGTGCCGGCTCGTGATGCTGCCCAAGGGGCACAAGCCCGCCACCGTCGCCTACGCCGACGAGGCCGGTGAGACCCTGCTGTGGAAGGTCGCCGACGGCAAGGGCGACGACAACGGTGGCCGACTGCTGGCCGCGGGCACGACCGCCGACTCGGCACACGAGGACGTCACCACCGACGGCGTCGCCGTACCGATCCGTGTCACGCCGAAGAGTGTGCGCGTCGGCAGCCTGAAGGATCTCGACGCGTACGACCTCAATGACAGCCAGAAGAAGCTCGTGCCCTGGTACGTGACGGTCGCGTACCGCAACGACGGCAAGGTGAAGCTCCTGCCGACCATGGACGACGGCATCGGGATGCGCTCCGCCGGGGGCCGTGAGGTCCAGCCGGTGCCGCTGCTCGACCTCTCCTTCTCCGGCGCCGGGGAGGGCGAGGGCATCGACGAGTGCCGGGGCAGCGTGCCCAACACGCGTCTCGAACCGAACTCCGCCCTGACCCTGTGCACCGTCCACCTGCTCCCGAAGGGCGACCGCCCGGCGATGGTGTCCTTCACGGGCGAGGGCAAGGGCGTGAAGGCCCTGATGTGGCGGGCGGGTTAGCAACCCGCCCGCCGGTCCGCAGACCAGTCGATCAGCCGATGAGGGCCGCGTTGATCTGTCGGCTGGTCTGCGCGGCGACCCGGGGGCTGACGGCGGCGTAGGACGTGTAGGCGTTCAGGCCGGTGGCCAGGGCCCAGCCGCGGCCCCGGGTCCAGGTGGCGTCGTCGATGCCGAGCGCGCCGCGGAAAACAGCCCGGCTCCTGGCGGACATCAGGGTGAAGGCGATGATCAGGTCGCAGGCGGGGTCACCGATACCGAGCCCGCCGAAGTCGATGACCGCGCTGAGGCGGCCGTCGACGGTCAGCAGGTTGCCGGTGTGGAAGTCGCCGTGGAACCAGACCGGCGAGCGATCCCATCCGGGGGCGCTCAGCGCCGCGTCCCACAGCTCGGTCATGGCCGTGGCGTCGAACCTGCCGTCCAGCTCCGTGATCGCGGTGCGCGTCGCACGGTCCCGGTCGGCCGGCGGACCACCGGCGAGGTCCTCGCGGACGACGGTGACCGGGACGTCCTCGGGTGTGAACGCCTGAAGCGCGGTGAGGAACTCCGCCAGTCGGACGGCGGTCCGGGACGAGTCGGCCAGGGCCTCGGCGGTGGCCACCTCGCCGTCCAGCCAGCGGGACACCGCCCATGGCCAGGGGTAGCCGAAGTCGGGCTCACCCACCCCCACCGGTACGGGGACGGCCAGGGGCAGGTGCGGGGCGAGCCGGGGAAGCCACTCGAACTCCTTGGCGGCCTGTCCTACGGCCCCCGCGTGCCGGGGCAGCCGGACGGACAACTCCTCGCCGAGCCGGTGGATCACATGGTCCGAACCGGCCGGGTCGAGCAGTTCGAGCGGCAACTCGGCCCACTGCGGGAACTGCGTGTCGACCAGGCGCCTGGCCAGTACGGCGTCGATCGCGGGCCGGTGGTCCGCGGTTCTCCCGGTCGTCGCCAAGAACAACTCCCGCGCTGGGCCCGCTCCGTGCGGCGGACGGTCACCACCATCACAGCGTCTCGTGGCCCCGGCTGTCGATCGCTTTCCCGACCGACCCGACCGACCCCACGACCCGACGACCCCACGAACGACCGCACGCCGCACTCGGCGTCACGCGGCCTTCGGGCGGCCGGTGGTCCGCCGGACCAGAGGCCGGCGGACCACCGTTTCGCCCGCTGCCGGACCGGTCAGCCGCAGGTACCGCTCGGCCGGGTTCGCGTCACCACGTTGCTGACGCCGGTGGTCGCGTCGAGCCACACCACCTGGGTGCCCGGTGCCGCCGAGGCCGAGAGCTGCTCGCCCCGGTTGCAGGAGACCCGGCTCCGGCGCACGCCCTCGCCGGTGGCGGACGGCGAGAACTGCCAGAGCTTGGCCAGCGACTCGTTGCGGTACTCGCCGTCCGGCGTCCGGGCGATCATCGTCACCGCCGCCTCGGAAGCCGTCACGTCGGAGACGTTCAGTGCCTCCGGGCCGGTCTCCGTGCTGAGATCCGTGATGCCCGAGCCGTCGAGTCCGGCCCGGCGCAGGGTGGTGACGCCGTTCTGGCGGATCTCGTCGACCAGCCAGTAGACGTGTGTGCCGGTGACGGCCGTCGGTCCCGGACTGGCGGTGGGTGCGGCCTGCTGGATCACCGTCTCCTCGCCGGTCGCCACGTCGATCACCCGGGTGGTGGACTCGTACACCAGACTCACCCGCCGCCGGTCCTGGTAGACGACCTTCCCGTCGCTGACGGAGGGGAAGGTCGCCCTGCGGTAGGTGCCGCCTCCGCGCTGGACCACGTCGGAGGGGTTCTTGAGGCTCAGATAGGCCACGCCCGCCCGGCCGCCGTAGTTGTTGTAGGCGAAGGCCACCACGTCACCGTCGACGTCCAGCGCGCTGCCCACGCTCCGGCCGTGCCACAGGACCTTCACGGGTCCGCCCGCGAGAGGCCGGGCGAGGATGTCGACGCCGCTGGCCCCGTGCGCCTGCCACACCACCGTCCTGCCGTCGGTGGCCGGATTCACGTGGTAGCGGCCGTCGTTGGGGCTCATCAGCTTCAACCGGCCCGTGCCGTCGGTACGTCCGGCCCACACCGAGTACGGCTCGGAGCCCTCCTCGTTGGAGGAGGAGGCCGTCCACCAGTCGCCACCCGCACCGACGCGCGAGTCGGCGGTGTTGACGCGTTCCAGCAGCAGGTCGGAGTCGATGCCCAGGGCCAGTTCCCAGTTGGCCACGATGCCATGGGCGTTGAAGGCCCGCTGGACGGCCGTCAGGTCCTGGCCGCCGATCCCGAGGGCCTTGGCGGCGGCGACCACCGCGTCCCGGCCCTGGGTGAATCCGTCGAGCGGGGTGAGGTACTCGGTCAGCGCCTTGTAGACGATCCGGTCGGCGAGCGCGGGGTCGAGGTCCTCGCGGATGTCCCACAACGCCCCTGAGAAGATGGTGGAGTTGAGGTGGACGCCGCCGCTGTCCGTGCCGAACCCCACGCCGAGGAAGTGCTTGGCGGTGGTGCGCCCGTCGTTGAGGTCGCGGAGCGCGCACTCGCGCGCGGTCCTGGTCCGGCAGAGCGTCTCGCCCAGGAGCCCCGAGTCCGGGTCGTCCATGGCACCGCCGGACACCTCCGTCTCGATGGCGTTGCCGAAGTAGTCCGCGACCGCCTCGTTCAGGGCGCCGGACTGGCCCGCGTAGACGAGGCCGGCGGAGTGGTCGATGACACCGTGGGTCATCTCGTGTCCCACGACGTCCAGCCCGGCGGAGAGCGGGCGGTACTCGTCGTCGCCGGAGCCGTACACCATCTTCTGGCCGTCCCAGAAGGCGTTGACGTACGGCTGGCCGTAATCGGTCACCCCGACCAGGGAGTTGACCGTCATGCCCCGGCCGTCGAGGCTGTCCCGGGCGTGCTTGTTCTTGTAGTAGTCGTACACCTGCCCCGAGGCCCAGTGGGCGTCCACCGCGCCCGCCTCGGTCGCCTCGGCGCCGAAGGCCGGGGTCGGCGAGGCGAACTCCTGGATGCCGTCGGGCCAGACGCCGCCGACGTCACCGACCGACTTGTCGCGCGCGTCCCAGGTGGCGAGGACATCGCCGGTGTCGTTCTGGATCCGGGACCGGTCGCGCAGGACATGGGCGTCGCGCGACTCGTCGTGGGTGACCTGCAGTTCGACGGTCGTGCCGTCGAGCTTGACGCCGGAGCCCGCCACCGTCGCGGCCGGCTCCTCGGCGCCACCGCGGCGGCCTGTCGCGGTCCCGGCGGAGGCGGCCGTACCGGAGGCTGCCGTACCGGATGCGGTGAATGTCCGGATGCCGTTGTACTGGAGGACCGGGTATCCGGCCTGCGCGTCGATGTACACCTCGCGCAGCACCGGTTCGCCGCTCGCCGGATCCTTGCCCCGCACCGTGACATGCCGGGTGAGGACACCAGTTCCGGTGGGCAGTACGACCAGGCCGTGGGAGGTGCCGGTGAGCGAGGTCCCGTCCTCCTCGTCGTCCTCATGGGCGGTGAAGGTCTCGCCGCCGAGCCCGGACAGTACGGCGTCCACCGCCCGTTCGACGGCGAGCGCGTCGTCGACCTCGGCGGTGGTGTCGGCCCGCAGCCCGGTGAAGTACCGGCCCGAGGTGCCGGTGACGACCCGGTCGCCGTCCCGCCGTTCCATGCGGACGACGTACTCGCCGCCCAGCACCGGCACGCCGTGGTGCCGCTGGCGCAGGCGCACGGTCTCCTGGCCGTCGGCTGTGACGGTCCCGCCGGGTTCCAGGTCGCGGCCCGGGTCCGCGATGCGGTAGCGCTGCCGCTGGTCGGCGAGATGGGCGCGGGCCGCGTCCGCCGCGTTCCGTGCCGCCGGGGCCTGCTCCCGGATCCCCTCCACCAGGGCCGGTGTCGCCGTTCGCTGTCCCGGGATCACCTCTCCCGGACTCGGTGGTGGTGCCGCTTGCGCCGCACTCGCGGCGGTGGGCAGCGCCGACACGACGAGTGCGGCGACGCCCATGAGCGCCGCCGCACCGGAAATGCCGTGTCGTCCCGCTCTCGATAACGCGGTCGGTCTCTCCGAACTCGTTCCGGACTGACGCACAGTCCCCCCATCCCCACAGCAGGAAAATCCTCAGAGCGAGGATCCGGACCGACGGCGGATCGCCGCCGGGCAGGGCCATGCAACCGGCGATACGCCCACTCATCAATGGGGCCGGGGTTTCCACAGGTCACTTCCGGCCCCGAGGAAACCCGGGCCGGAAAGCGGCGGATGGCCGAGATTTCCCGGGACACCGACCGGCCTCGAAAGGGCCCCCTGGATCCGATACGAGCCAATGTCATCCTTCGGCACCGAGCGACCGACCGGTGTCACCGTCCCGCGCCACCGTCCCGCCGCACCCCGGCCACGTGCGCGGATGCGAGACGCTCGACGCCTCCACGCGGACTCCACGTGGTCTTCACGTCGTGAACGCTTTTGGCCGTGTGGGCGGAGCGGGCCGTCCGCGGGGCAGACGTTGCGCTCGCCCGGTGCCTAGCCTCCCAGGCCATGCGATCACCACTGATGAGACGTCTCGGCCTCGGTGCCGTCCTCGCCCTCGTCCTGGCCGTGTTCGGTCTGGCCCCCAGCGCGAGCGCGGCCGACCCGGCGCCGGCCGAGCTGACGTTCGCCACTGACAGCGCCACCACCACGCCCGGCGGCACCGTGAACCTGTCGATGACGATCACCAACAACAAGACCTACGACATCTGGTTCGTCTACCAGACGATCGAACCGACCTGGCTGACCACCCAGCGCCCCGACCTCAAGTACGGCTTCTCCGGCTGCAGCCTGGCCACGGCCGCCGGCCCCACTCCCTGCTCCGGGACCGGGCCCGCCAACCTCGGTACCAACTACGGCGCCACCATCCCGCCCGGTCAGAGCCGCACGGTCACGCTGACGCTCGCCGTCGCCGCCGACTCCGGCTGCAACGGCAACATCGGCTTCTACTCGTACTTCTACGCCGAGTTCAGCGACACCACGAACGTCAGCGGTGGCCCGGTCTACACGCCCGAGACGCGGGTGCTCTGCGCCTGAGGCCCGACGGAGCGTGTCGGCGGTGATGCCGTTGACCTGAATCGATCTGTGATCAGGCACCTTCGGTGGTATGGACCACTGACGCTCCGGCCGGCGGACCCCGTGGGTCCGCCGGTGTGCCGTACAGGGCCCGGACCAGCGGGCCGGGCCCTGTCGACCGGGGGATCAGACTGTCCCGCAGGTGGGGAAAACGCTCAATTCGGGCCCGGAAATGTCAGTTGGACACCTGCACTTTTCCGTCAGGTTTCGCAACATGACCACGAAAGCTACACACAGGCACCACTATGTGACACGAACAGATGCGTTGGCGACTGGCTTCTGAGGGGGATGTCGGCGTCGCGCAAGGGGGTGGGTCCGCTCTGCGGAGCCGTGCTCGCCCCTGCCCGGGGAGGGGACTTCACCGCATGAAGCGGACCATACGCACCACCGTGCTCACGGTGGGCGCGCTCATAGCCGCGCTGGGCCTGCCGGCAGGCGCGGCCCACGCCGACACCACACCCAGAATCGACCTACGGGTGCTGGTGGTGAGCGACGGCGGCCCGTCGACCGACGCGATCGCCGCCGAACTGGCCGCGGCCGGCACGCCGTACACCGAGATCGACCTCACGGAGTCCGGCCGGCCCGTCATCGACGCCGGCTTCCTCGCCGACACCGTCGAGGGACGGCCACGAGCCAGGTTCCAGGCCGTGGTGCTGCCCAACGACAACCCGTTCCCGGCCGGCTCCACCGAGATGACGGCTCTGGCGGCCTACGAGCAGACGTACGACGTTCCGCAGGTCGACGCCTACACCTACGCACGTCCCGAAGCCGGTCTGCAGTACCCGATCTACGGCGGCTACTCCGGCAGCCTCGACGGCGCCCAGGCCGAGGTGACCGCCGCCGGCACGTCCGGCCCCTTCGGCTACCTCGACGGGGCGGTGCCCTTCGAGGACAACGACCCCTCCGTGGGCGAAAGTTACGCCTACCTCTCGAAGCCCGTGACCGGCGCCGACTTCACTCCCTACGTCGAGGCGGCGATCCCCGGGCAGTCCACGCGGGGCTCGCTGGTGGGCGAGTACCGGCACGACGGCCGGCGCGAACTCGTCGTCACCTTCGTGTACAACCAGTACCAGCAGCAGTTCCGGCTGCTGGCCCGGGGCATCGTCGAGTGGATGACCGGCGGAGTGCACCTGGGGGCCTCCCGCAACTACTTCGCCGTGCACGTGGACGACGTGTTCGCCGCCGACGACCGCTGGAACAGCGACCTCAACTGCACGCCCGGCGACGTCGACTGCACGGACCCGAACGCGACACCCGACCCGATCCGGATGACGGCCGCCGACGTCGGCCACGCCACCGCCTGGCAGGACGAGAAGAACTTCACCTTCGACTTCGCCTACAACGCCGCCGGCACCGTCGACCAGCGCCAGGACAACAACGGCGTCGACGCACTCGCCGACCGGCTGATCGCGGACCGGAACGAGTTCCGCTGGATCAACCACACCTACTCGCACCCCTTCCTCGGCTGCGTCCAGGACACCGGCGTGGTGCCCTGGAAGTGCGCGACCAACGCCGACGGCAGCACCCGGTGGGTCAGCCGCAACGACATCTCGGACGAGATCGCCGCCAACCGGGCCTGGGGCCAGACCGCCGGACTCCCGCTGCAGAACGGTGAGTTGGTCACCGGCGAGCACTCCGGCATGAAGGTGCTGCCGCAGCAGCCCGAGGACAACCCCAACCTGGCGCTCGCCCTCGACGACAACGACATCGCCTGGCTCGGCTCCGACAACTCCCGCGAGCCCGGCCAGCGTCAGGTCGGCCCGGCCACCACCGTGCCCCGCTACCCGATGAACGTCTTCTACAACGCGGGCCGCGCCGCCGAGCAGGTCGACGAGTACAACTGGATCTACACCGGCCGGGCCCAGGGCGGCAGCGGCATCTGCGAGGACAACCCCGCCACCAGCACCTGTCTCGCCGCGCCGCTGGACACCACCACCGGCTACGCCGACCACATCGTGCCGCTGGAGACCCGGATCGCGCTCGGGCACGTCCTGTCCAACGACCCCAAGCCGCACTTCATCCACCAGTCGAACCTGGCCGAGGACCGCATCGCCTACCCGGTGCTCGACGGCGTCCTCGACGGCTATCAGGCGCTGTTCGCCGAGAACACCCCCGTGGTGAACCTGCGGATGCAGGACATCGGCGCCGAACTGCAGCGCAGAGCGGACTGGCAGAGCGCCCTCCAGGCCGGTCAGGTCACCGCCTACCGCGTCGGCGACACGGTGAGCGTCGAGGCGCCGGACGGGCTGGCGGTCACCGCGACCCTGCCCACCGGCACCACGCTGGCCGGCACCGCGTTCGGTGAGGCGTACGCGGGCGCGGTCTCCGGCTGGACCCCGTCGGCGGGCACCCCGCTCACCCTCACGCTCCCCGCGTCCGCCGCGGCACCGGCCCTCGCCGAAGCCGAGCCCGCCCCGGCCACCGATCCCGCGCCGGACACCCGTGTCCCCGCGGGCGTGACCGAGCAGGTCCCCTACACCGCGGAGAACTGAACCGCGCACCGCGAGGGACGCGACAGGACCCGACCCCAGGACCGGCCCAGCACGGTCCCGGGACGCCCGAAGGACCGAACCGCGGTCCCGGCCGCCCACCCGGCGGCCGGGACCGGCTCGACCACCCCACACCTCGGCCGTGGAGCACATCGATGCCCGTTTCCCACGGCGCGCGACGCACCGGAGCAACGCGCGTCACCCTGCTCACCGAAGGCACCTACCCGCACAGTCACGGCGGCGTCAGTGTCTGGTGCGACCAACTCGTCCAGGGCATGCCCGACGTCGACTTCGACGTCGTCGCCGTCACCGGGACCGGGCGCGAGCCCGTCGTCTGGGAGCTGCCCGCGCACGTCTCCGGCGTGCTGTCCGTCCCGATGTGGGGCGCCCCGCCGGAGGGCCGCGTGCCCCGTGGCCGGGCCCGCCGCCAACTCACCGACGTCTACGAGCAGTTCCTCACCGCCCTGCTCGATCCGCGCGCCGAGGACGGGTTCGCGCCCGCTCTCTACGCGATGGCGCGGGCCGCCGCGGATGGCACCCTGAGCCCCTTCCTGCGCACGGACCGGGCGATCACCGTCCTGACCGCGCTGTGGAACCGGCCCGGCCTCGCCGTGCGCGAGGCCCGGCCGACCCTGCACGACGCGCTCACCGCCACCGCCCTGCTGGAACACGCCCTGCGCCCCCTGGCCACACCGCCGCCCGAGAGCGGGGTCGCCCACGCCGTCAGCGGCGGCGTCGCCGCGCTGCCGGGCCTCGCCGCCCTCGAACGCCACGGTGTCCCGCTGCTGTTGACCGAGCACGGCGTCTACCTGCGCGAGCGCTACCTCGGCTACCGCACCGCGCCCTACCGCTGGCCGGTGAAGGCCGTCGTCCTCGGCTTCTTCCGGCTGCTCGCTCAGGAGACCTACCGACGGGCCGCCCTGATCACCCCGGGCAACCGCTACAACCGGCTGTGGGAGGAAGAGGGCGGCGCCGACCCGGAGTCGATCCGTACCGTCTACAACGGCGTCGACCCGGCCGCCTTCCCGGCGGCCGGACCCGAACCGGACGCGCTCACCCTCAGCTGGGCGGGCCGCGTGGACCCCATCAAGGACCTGGAGACCCTGATCCGGGCCTTCGCCCTGGTCCGCGCCCAACGCCCGCACACCCGGCTGCGGTTGTTCGGCGGGACACCCCGGGGCGGCGAGGCATACCGGGAGCGCTGCGAGGCCCTGGCCGCCGAACTCGGCCACGCGGACGCCGTCACCTTCGAGGGACGCGTCGACGACATCAAGGACGCCTACGCGGCCGGCAACGTCGTCATGCTCTCCAGCATCAGCGAGGGCTTCCCGTTCACCCTCATCGAGGCCATGTCGTGCGGACGGGCCACCGTCTCCACCGACGTGGGCGGCGTACGGGAGGCCGTCGGCGACACCGGACTCGTGGTCCCGCCCCGTGATCCGGCGGCGATGGCCGCGGCGGCGCTGGAGTTGCTGGGCGATCCCGGGCGGCGCCGCGCCATGGGCGAGGCGGCCCGGCTGCGGGTGATCGAACAGTTCACCCTGCGGCAGACCATCGACACGTTCCGCGCCATCTATCTGGAACTGCCGACCCGTGCCAGGGACCTGGCGGACCTGTCCAGCCTGGCGGAGACAACCGCCCCCGCCGTCACCGGGAGCCTCGCCCTATGAGCGGCCCGATATCACTCGAACCCGGCGGCACCGAACAGGACACGCTCGCCATCCGGCTGGCCGAACCCCGGCCCCGGCCCCGGCGTCGCCGTCGTCCCAGCTGGGCCCTCGACGACACCCCGGACGAGGCCACCCTCACCATCCGGCTGCCCCGGCACGGCCCCGACGAGGAAGCGGTCAGCGAACTCGCCGCCGAACTCGCCGACCGCGTCGGCCCCGCCGTCCACCCCTACGAAGTGGCCGCCCTGCTGGAGGCGGAGGGACTCTCCGCCTCCCTGATCAAGGAACGGTACGGCCACCCGAACCTGTTCTCCCTCGCCGCCGCCCTCTACGAACGAGTGCCGCGGACCTTCCCCGAACCCCGGCGCGCGGCCGACCCCTGGCGCCCGGACACCCTGCGCTGCCTGCTGCGGGGCGTGCTGTTCGCGCTGCCGGGGCTCGCCTACCTGCTCACCGCACCGCTGTGGAACGCCGGCGGGCACGCCCCCGCCCTGATCGTGGCGGGCCTCGTCTCCTGGGCGTGGGGACAGGCGCTCGGCCACCGCGCCCACCTGCGGCTGGCGACCGGACGGCGCGAGGCGGGCCGCACCCTCCTGGCCGGGGCCCCGACGGGGGCGGTGGTGGCCACCGCGATCGCCGCCCTGCCCGCCGACGGCGGTCCCGTGACCCTGGTGGCCGCCGCCCAGTCGGCATACCTGGCGGCGGCGGGCGTCCTGCTGGTGCTGGCCCGCGAACGCCTGCTGCTGGCCGCCCTCAGCCCGCTGGTCGCGGGCGCGGCCGTCCTCCCGTGGTGGGAGCCGGGACCGGTGCTCCGGGCCGGGCTGCCGCTCCTCGCCCTGCTCGCCACGCTCGCCGTCACCGGCCGCGTCCTGTGGACCACCCTCGCCGTCCCGCCCGCCGACGGTGCCACCCGGCCACGCCTGCTGTGGTCCCTGCCGTACGGGCTGTTCGGGCTGGCCGCGGGGGTGCTGGTGCTCCTGGAAGGGCGGGAGGAGCCGTACGCGGTGATCGTGCTGACGGTGAGCATGGGGCCGGCCGAGTGGCTGCTGTACCGCTACCGCGGACTGTCGGTCGCCGCCCTGCGCGCCACCGCCACCCCCGCCGCGTTCCTGCTGCGCTCGGCCGGCATCCTCGGCCTCTGCCTGCTCGTCTACCTCCTGCCATTGCTGCCCGCGGCCTGGCTCACCGGCGCCGAACCATCCGCCCTGCTGCTCCTCGCCGCGGCCCTGTGGACCGCCCTGCTGCTCCAGGCGTTCGGAGCGGCCTGGCCGTCCGCCGCGATCTGTCTCACGGCCGCGGGCGCCGCCGGCGCGGTCACGGTGTTCCGCCTTCCCCCGGGCGCCCTCGCCCTGCCGCTGTGCTGCGGCGCGGCCGTGCTGGCCCTGACGGCGTGCGCGCTGTGGCTGCTCGGACGACCCGCCCCGCACGCCTGACGTACCTCAGTAGCGCGCCCCCTCCTGCCCGACCGACAGAAAGGACACCGCAGTTGACCTCCGCACCGCTCGCCGCCGTCACCGGAGCCGAGGGCTTCATCGGCTCACATCTCACCGAGGCCCTGGTCGCCTCCGGACACCGGGTCAGGGCCATGGCCCAGTACAACTCCTTCTCCTCCTACGGCTGGCTGGAGACCCTGCACCCCGACGTCCTGGACCAGGTGGAGATCGTCCTCGGCGACGTCCGTGACCCCGGCTCGGTCCGCGGCCTGCTCGAAGGCGCCGACACCGCCTACCACCTGGCCGCCCTGATCGCGATCCCGTACTCCTACCAGGCTCCGCACAGCTATGTGGACACCAACGTCACCGGCACCCTCAACGTGCTGGAGGCGGTCCGCGCGTTGGGCACGCCCCGTCTGGTGCACACCTCCACCAGCGAGACGTACGGCACCGCGCAGACCGTCCCGATCACCGAGGACCACCCGATCAACACCCAGTCGCCGTACGCCGCCTCGAAGGCGGGCGGGGACCGGCTGGCCGACAGCTACCACGCGAGTTTCGACACCCCGGTGGTGACGCTGCGGCCGTTCAACACCTTCGGGCCGCGTCAGTCGATGCGCGCGGTGATCCCCACCGTCATCGGCCAGGTCGCGGCCGGGGAGCGCACCATCACCCTCGGGGACCTGCGCCCCACCCGGGACTTCACCTTCGTCAAGGACACCGCGCAGGCGTTCCTCACGGTGGGCACCGCGCCGGCCGAACAGGTCGTGGGCCGCACCTTCAACGCCGGTACCGGAGGCGAGATCTCGGTCGGCGACCTGGTCGCGCTGATCGGCAAGGTCATGGACACCGCACTCGACGTACGCGAGGACGAGGCCCGGATCCGGCCCGCGAACTCCGAGGTGATGCGGCTGGTCGCGGACGCGAGCCGGCTCGCCGCCGCCACCGGCTGGCAGCCCGCCCACTCCCTGGAGGAGGGCCTCGCCCACACCGTGGAGTTCTTCCGCGAACCGGCCAACCTGGCCCGCTACAAGACCGGCATCTACAACATCTGACCCGTCCGGCACGTCTGCGCACGTTCACGAAGGAGGAGCCCCCATGCACGCAGTGATCCTGGCCGGAGGCAAAGGCGTCCGGCTACGGCCGTACACCACCGCGCTGCCCAAGCCGCTCGTCCCCATCGGTGACCAGCACGCGATCCTGGAGATCGTGCTGCGGCAGCTCTCCGGCGCCGGCTTCACCAGCTGCACCATCGCGATCGGCCACCTCGGCGAGATCATCCGCGCCTATGTCGGCGACGGCTCCCAGTGGGGCCTGGCCGTCGACTACGCCACCGAGGAGAGCCCGCTGGGCACCATGGGCCCGGTGCTCAACCTGCGCCACCAACTGCCTGAGACGTTCCTGGTGATGAACGGAGACGTGCTCACCGACCTCGACTACGCCGACGTCCTGCACCGGCACCGCGCCTCCGGCGCCCCGCTGACCATCGCCACCTACGCCCGCAAGGTGCACATCGACTTCGGGGTGCTGACCACCGACGGCGGCAAGGTCGTCGCGTTCACCGAGAAGCCGAGCATGGACTACCGCGTCTCCATGGGCGTCTACGGTCTGTCCCGCTCGACACTGGAGGGCTACACACCCGGACTGCCGCTGGGCTTCGACGAGTTGGTCCTCGACCTGCTGAACTCCGGGAACCAGCCGCACGCCTACGACTTCGACGGATACTGGCTGGACATCGGCCGCCCGGACGACTACGACCGGGCCAACGCCGAGTTCACCACCCGCAAGTCGCTTCTGCTCAAGGGAGCCTGAGCACGTCATGCGCATTCTCGTCCTGGGCTTCACCGGCTATCTGGGCAGCCACGTCGTCGAGCGGCTGCGTGCCCTGCCGGGCGCGCGGGTGCTCGGCGGCGGCCGCTCGGCCGTCGCGGACCACGGCATCAACCTCGCCTCCGTCCGTCCGGAGCAGCTGGCGAAGACCCTCGCGTCGGCCGCGCCCGACACAGTGATCAACTGTGCGGGTGCGACCGGCGGCGACGCCGTCACCCTGGCCGAGGTCAACGCCCGCGGCCCGGCGGTGCTGTGCGCGGCGCTGCGCGAGGCGGTCCCAACGGCCCGCCTGGTGCACCTGGGCTCGGCCGCCGAGTACGGCCCCGGCACCCCGCACACCGCGGTGCCGGAACAGGCGGCCACCAGCCCGGTCGGCCCCTACGGCGCGACCAAACTCGCCGGCACGGTCGCGGTGACCGCCTCCGGCCTGGACGCGGTGGTGCTGAGGGTCGGCAATCCGGTGGGGCCCGGGGCACCCTCGACCGGCCTGCCCGGCCGGATCGCCACGCTGCTGCGCGAGGCCGGCCCGGACCCGGAGGCGGTACTGCGGCTCGGCGACCTCTCCGCGTACCGCGACTTCGTCGACGTACGCGATGTGGCCCGCGCCGCGGTGCTCGCGGCCACGGCCGCCGGACCGCTGCCGCCCGTCCTCAACATCGGCGGAGGCGGGGCCGTCCCGGTCCGCGAGCTGGTGCGGGGCCTGGCCGAGCGGGCCGGCTTCCGGGGTCGCATCGAGGAGAACACGGCGAGCACGGCCGGCTCGGCCCGCTCGGCGCAGGTGTCATGGCAGTGTTCCGACATCACCGCCGCCGAGGAGGCGCTGGGCTGGCGCCCGGCCCACACCCTCGACGAGGCGCTGGCCGCCCTGTGGGAAGGCGGCGGTACGCCGTGAGCCTGCTGATCCCGCTGTACGTCCATCCGGCCGAGGATCCGGGGGCCTGGCACCGCCTGATCACCGGCGCGACCCGCACCTACGGCGTCGTCCTCAACCCCGCCAACGGTCCGGGCGAGGCACCCGACCCGGCGTTCACCGCGGCGGCCGAGGCACTGCGGGCGGCGGGGGCACTGCTGTTGGGCTATGTCGACACCGACTACGGGGTGCGCGACCTGGGGGAGGTCGCCGAGGATCTGCGTCGGCACCGGGAGTGGTACGCGGCGGACGGCTGCTTCCTCGACCGGGTGACGGCGACACCGGAAGGCCTTCCGGCCTGCCGACGGCTGGTGCGGACCGTGCGCCGGCTGGGCGCCGGGACGGTCGTCCTCAACCACGGCGTGCATCCGGCACCGGGGTACGCCCGCCTCGCCGATCTGACCGTCACCTTCGAGGGCCACTGGTCGACGTACGTCTCCGCGTTCAGCCGACCCACGTGGACCTCCCGGCATCCACCCGAGCGACTGTGCCACCTCGTCTACGGCGTGCCCGAGGCGCTGGTCCCGCTGGCCGTGCGCACCGCACACCAGCGCGGCGCGGCGGTCTGCGGACCGGTGACGGGCGAACCGCCCAACCCCTGGGCCGAGTTGACCCCCGCGCTCACGGGAGCGGAGCGATGAACCGCACGGCACGGACGCCGCCGGCGCTCATCGCCGCTCTGGCGGCCATGGTCCTGACGGGCTGCTCCGGGCACACCGGACAGCCCGACGGGGCGCGCGGCACGACACCCGCCGCGCCGCGCACGACGGCTTCCGGCCTTCCGGCGCCGGACCCGGCGAAACCCGCCTCTCCGGGCAACACCCCGTCTCGCCCTCCGTCTTCGCGCTCGGCCACCCCTTCGGCGGGCCCCGCCGGGGCCCGGTGGAAACCCCGCCCCGGTCTGGCCTGGCAGTGGCAACTGGACGGACGGGTCGAGCCGTCGGCGGACGTGCCCGTCTACGACATCGACGGCTTCGAGAACTCCGCGGCGGACGTGGCCCGGCTGCACCGCGCCGGCCGGAAGGTCATCTGCTACGTCAACGTGGGCGCGTGGGAGGACTTCCGGCCGGACCAGAAGGCCTTTCCCCGCTCGCTGCTCGGCGAGCCCAACGGCTGGGCGGGCGAACGCTGGTTGGACATCCGCCGCCTCTCCGACCTGCGGCCGATCATGGAACGCCGCTTCGACATGTGCCGGGACAAGGGCTTCGACGCGGTGGAACCCGACCTGGTGGAGGGCTACGGCAACGACACCGGCTTCCCGCTCACCGCGGCCCACCAACTCCGCTACAACCGCATGATCGCGGACATCGCCCACGAGCGAGGACTCTCCGTCGGCCTGAAGAACGACCTCCCCCAGATCCCCGAACTGCTGGCCCACTTCGACTTCGCGGTCAACGAGGAGTGCGCCCAGTACGACGAGTGCGCGGACCTCAGTCCGTTCATCGAGGCCGGCAAGGCGGTGTTCCACGTGGAGTACACCGAACCGCGCGGCGAGTTCTGCGCCGAGTCCCGCCGGCTGAAGCTGTCGTCGATGCTGAAGGAGCCGGAACTCGGCGTCTGGCGCAAGCCCTGCTGAACCCCGCCCTCGGGCACCTGGGAGGGGACCAGCCGGCCCGCACGGATCCGGTCAGGACGAGGCGTCCTTGTCGAGGTGGTGGCGGAGTTCCGTCACCACGGCGGGGATCTCCCGCCGGAACGCCGCCTGGTCCAGCCCGTCGTCGGTGACGACGGCCAGCAGGGCCCGGTCCCCGACGGCCGTCACGATCACGTGCCCCGTGCTGCACTGCGCGCTGATCTCACGGAGTGTGCCGGTGGACCCCTGATCGGCGAGCCGGTGGCCGAGGGAGAGGGTGGCGGCGGCCACCGCGGCCATGGATTCGGGGTGCGTCTTGCTGACGTCACTGGTGACGACCAGGCCGTCGACGGTGGCCAGAAGGCTTTCGGTCACACCCATGACCTTGTCCCGCAGGGAGACGAGGAGGTCGTTCACGGGGTCGCTCATGACGTCTTCTTTCTGTTGCGCGCTGGCGGTGGGCGGCGAGAAGGGGCGGTACGTCACCGGTTGCGGCGTGGGAACGTCCGCGTCGAGCCACGTAGTCAGGCGGTGGGTGCGGTGTTCACGTCAGGGCGTTTCACGGGCAGGGCGCGTTCCTCCGAGGGTGTTGCGGCCCGGCAGGCGGCGGGGGAGCGGGGACGTGGTGTTCATCGGGGCCGTGGGAGGGGACACCGAGGCACGTTGGGCTGTGCTCGGTCGCTGCTGTGCCGAGGGTGTGAGGGGTTGTACGAGTCCGAGCCCGAGCAGCTGCCGTAGGTCGACCAGAACGGCGAAGAGGCCGCGCCCGAGGGCGAACGCGAGGTCCCTCGGGGTTCTGCGGCCGTCCGTGCCGGCCAGGACGTCCTGGTGCCGGGCCGACAGGGTGGCGGCGGCCCCGGGCAGCCGGGCGGCGGCCGTCGACTCCAGGCGGGTGCGGGTGAGTTCGGCGGCCGACCCGGGTTCCCCGGCCAGCAGTGCGAAGCGCCGGGAGGTCTCCCCGACCAGTCGCTCGGGTGTGACGCCACCGTTGTGGTGGAGGACCGGCACGGGATCGGTCAGTTCCCAGCCTTCCGGCCTGGCGAGGGAGAGCGCGAACGCGGCGTCGAACAGTGCGCCCAGACTGATGACCTCCAACTCCCCACCGCCGACGAGCCCGCGGGCGACCAGTTCCGCCGCGATGCGCTCGTGGGTGGTGTCGGCGGCGCAGACGGAGGTCCACGCCTCCTCGGTGAGCCGACCGGAACCGAGCAGCAGGGCTTCGGTGTTCGGCGCGCCGGGAGTCTCCATGGCGACGACGAGTCCGTCCCGCACATGGATGACGCCACCCGGCGTTCCGGACACCAGTACCGTGCAGGATCGCTTCTCGGACCGCAGGCCGGACAGCAGCGAGGGGATGTTGCGGGAGCCGGCTCTCGCCTCGGGGCTCTCGCCGGTCATCGCAGCAACTCGCCCGCGTGCCGGGTCAGATCGTGCAGTGCCCAGGAGATGTTGGTCCGGTCGCGTTCCACGGTCGCGTACAGCAGCAGGGGGTCGCCCGGCCGGTCCACTTGCAGCGTCACGAGGTGTCTGGTGGAGGTCGTGACGATGACGCTCTCCAACTCGCCCTCGCAACCTGCCTGGTTGAGCCGGGTGCGGGCGATGTCGGCTACTGCGCAGGAGTCCTGACCGGCACTCACATCGCCCACCTCGGCGTAGGAGAGGCCCGTGACCGCGTCCAGCAGAGAGACTCCGCTGATGCCGGGTGTCGTGAGGGCCTCACCGAGTGCGGCGTCGAGCGAGAACAACTTTTCCCCCTCCAGTCGCTCTGCTGGTCACAGTACTTTATTTGCCAACTATCGCAACACTGACCAAAGATGGCGTTGCTTGAACTCGCGCGGTTCGCATTGAGACCGTTTTTCACGGCGCGATCATCCATCTTGGTGGGTCGGCAAGGAAACGAGGACACCAGCGTGAATATTGAGACAGCGCTCAAGGAAGCGATGACGATCGACGGGGCTGTCGGGGTCGTCCTGGTCGACTACGAGAGCGGCATGTCGCTGGGCATGCTGGGCGGCGGCGCCCATCTGGACCTGGAAGTCGCGGCGGCGGGCAACACCGAGGTCGTGCGCGCCAAGCAGCGGACGCTGAAGTCCATCAACGTGGACGACGAGATCGAGGACATCCTGATCACGCTCGGCAAGCAGTACCACCTGATCAGGCCCCTGGCCAGCTCGCGCGGCTCGCTCTTCCTCTACCTCGCGCTGGACCGGGAGCGCGCCAACCTCGCCCTGGCGCGGCACAACCTCCGGCGTATCGAGGCCGCCCTGGACGTGTGAGGCACGGGCCCGCCCCGGGCCGGCGGCCGTGACCGTCGGCCCGGGGTCGGCCCCCCTGCCCTCGGTCGGCCCATCGACCTGCCCGCCTCTAGTGTGAATGCGCTTTCATCTACGCGCATGGATCAGTGGAGACGACGGACCATCGGAGACGGTGGACCAGTAGAGACGGGGGCCCGACCCATGAACGGCGCCACATCGTGAACACGATCCCCACGGTGTACGACGTGGCGGAGCGTTCGGGAGTGTCCATCGCCACGGTGTCCCGGGCGTACCGCAGCCCCGACTCCGTGCGCGAGGCCACCCGGGAGCGGGTACTCGAGGCGGCGAACGAACTGGGATACCTGCCAGTCCACCGTGGCCGCCGCGGGCCTCGGTGTCATCACAGCCGACACCATGCGCCACCGGCTCACCCGCGCGGTCGCCGCCATGGAACGGCTGGAACGCGCCCACGGCGTCTGGTTCAACTGGTACGACGCGCACGACGGTTCAGTGCTGACGAGCTGGCCGGAGACGGGCGACCCCGTACGTCCGTTCCTGTCCACCGTCGACAACGCCTGGCTGGTGACCGTTCTGCGCATCGCCGCGCACGCAGACCCCTTGCTGCGCCCCCGCGTCGGCGCGCTCCTCGCCGACGCCGACTGGTCGTACTACTGCACCCCCTACGACCCGGCGGACCCCGTCGCCGGGCCCGGACAGCTGAGCGGCGGCTTCTAGCCGGACAAGCCCGGCAGGGGCGAACCCACCGCCCACCACTACGCCGCCCTCAACACCGATCCCCGCATGGCCAGTTACCTCGGCATCGCGGACGGTTCACTGCCCGCCGAGTACTACTGGCACCTGATGCGCACCCTGCTGCCCGGCATGGGCCAGGAACAGGAACCACGGGGCGAGTACGTCACGATCGACGGCGTGCGCGTCTGGCAGGGCCACTACACCTACCGAGGCCGCCCTCTCGTGCCCACCTGGGGCGGCTCCATGTTCGAAGCCCTGATGGTCCCCCTGTTCGTCCCCGAACCCGAGTGTCCCCACACTCCTGGGTCACCACCCACCGGTGCTACCGGGATTCATTCGCAGTGCATCGGGCTTCAGCCCGGTGGTGAAGCGAATCTGATGGTTGCGACGCGGAGCGTCGCCGCGTCTGGTCCGGCGGAGCCGGACACGCATGTTCACTCCCCGCGGCGCGGAGCGTCGTGATCGCTGGTCCCGGCGGAGCCGGGCTGTGCTCACAGCGGCCGGTTCTGCTGCTCGATGTACTGCCTGACCACGGTGAGCGGGGCGCCGCCGACGGTGCCGGCGAAGCAGGAGCCCGACCACAGCTTATTGGCCCGCCAGTAGTGCCGTACCAGGTCGGGGAATTCTCCCCCAGCCTTCGGCCGGGAGGTGCCCCCAGGCGCAGTCGGCGTGAGGAGACGCCCTTGAGGGAGTTGACCAACTTGGTCACGAAGACCAAGTGCACATGCATCACGAAAGCACAGTGCCGACCAGTTCTGATCTTCTGCATCTCACTCATCACCCAAGTACGTAGCGTGACGGTCATGCAGCTCAGGTACGCCTTCCGCCTGTACCCGGACTCCGGCCAGCAGAGGGCGTTGGCGAGCGCGTTCGGGTGTGCCCGCGTCGTGTTCAACGACGCGGTGCGTGCCCGTGAGGACGCCCGCAAGGCCCAGCAGCCGTTCCCGAAGACCGGCGAGCTGTCCACCCGCCTGATCACCCAGGCGAAGCAGACTGCGGAGCGGTCCTGGCTGGGCGAGGTCTCCGCGGTCGTTCTCCAGCAGTCCCTGCGCGACGCCGAGACCGCGTACCGCAACTTCTTCGCCTCCCTCAAGGGCACCCGCAAGGGGCCAAGGACCGGTGCGCCGCGGTTCAAGTCCCGCAAGGACACCCGGCAGTCGATCCGGTTCACCGCGAACGCCCGCTGGAAGATCACCGACAGTGGACGGCTGAGCCTGCCGAAGATCGGGGCGGTGAAGGTGAAATGGTCCCGCACGTTGCCCGCCACCCCCACCTCGGTCACCGTCATCAAGGACAGCGCGGGCAGATTCTTCGCCTCGTTCGTCATCGACACCGACCCCGCCACCGATACGGCCCGGATGCCCGAGTCCGACGAGAGCATCGGCATCGACCTCGGCCTGACGCACTTCGCTGTTCTGTCCACCGGCCAGAAGATCGACTCCCCGCGGTTTCTGCGCCGCGCGGAGAAGAAGCTGAAGAAGGCCCAGCGGGAACTGTCCCGCAAGCAGAAAGGTTCGAAGAACCGCGAAAAGGCCCGACTCAAGGTTGCTCGCGCCCACGTCAAGGTCACCGATGCCCGCCACGAGTTCCACCACCAGCTCTCCACCAAGCTGATCTCCGAGAACCAAGGGATCGCCGTGGAGGACCTGTCGGTGACGGGACTGGCACGCACCAGGCTGGCCAAGTCCGTGCACGACGCCGGCTGGGCCTCATTCGTGAACATGCTGGAGTACAAAGCACAACGGTACGGACGGACTCTGATCAAGACCGGCCGGTTCGAGCCGACGAGTCAGGTCTGCTCCACCTGCGGCGTCAAGGACGGGCCCAAACCCCTTGATGTCCGGGAGTGGACGTGTGCCGCCTGCGGCGCAGTCCACGACCGGGACATCAATGCCGCGATCAACGTGAAGACGGCCGCCGGACTGGCGGAATCGGCCTGCGGAGCGCCGGTAAGACCAGAACTCGTTCTGGCACAGCGCGCAGAAACAGGAAGCCACGGATTCCCGACCGAACCCCGCGCCGCGTAGCGGCACAGCAACGATCGAGAAGGCCAGAATCCTCGCCCCTTCAGGGCGAGGAGCAAGTCAAGGCTTCCGCGACTCCGTCGACGTCACCACCGGCCGCGTCAGCGACCACGTCCTCGCCCTGGACCAGGGCATGATCACCGCGGCCCTGGCCCAGCATCTGCGCCCCGGCCTGCTCCAGGCACCGTTCCGTACGGCGGGCTTCCGCGGCCGGGTACGCCCACTGCTGGCGCGGGAGCGGTTCTCCCTGTAGTCGGGGTAGTAGGGGTAGTCCGGCGCCGGCACCGCACCGGGCAGCGCGAAGGGTGCCACGTCCGGCGGGAGGCAGACCGGCAGTTCACGGACACCTCGGGGTTTCTTTGAACCCGGCGTGCCGCGCGCACGTAGGGACAACTGGGACCCGCGATCCGCACCTTGTGACCGGGATTCCCCGATTCCCGCTGACACCTTTCGAGGAGTACCGATGACCACTCCGCGCCTCGGCGACTGGCTGACGACGCGCCAGCCCCTCGTGCTGGGCCTGTTCCGTATGGTCCTGGGCCTGTTGTTCACCACCGAGGGTGCTGCCACGGTCTTCGGGGTGCTGGAGCGGAAGGCCACTCCGGCAGGTGACTGGCCCTTCTGGTACGCCGGGGTGATCGAGCTGGTGTGCGGCGCCCTGGTGCTTCTCGGGATCGCGACCCGCGGTGCGGCGTTCGTCTGCTCGGGCATCATGGCGTTCGCGTACTTCACCGAACACCAGCAGGACGGCCTCTTCC
The DNA here is from genome assembly GCF_055578825.1 of Streptomyces sp. NPDC032822. Lineage (NCBI taxonomy): Bacteria > Bacillati > Actinomycetota > Actinomycetes > Kitasatosporales > Streptomycetaceae > Streptomyces > Streptomyces sp. NPDC032822. The sequence continues at coordinate 128,228 of NZ_JBVIOL010000017.1, forward strand.
CGTTGCAGAACGGCGGTCTGGCCCCGGTGCTCTTCTGCTGGGGCTTCCTGCTCCTGGTGTTCTCCGGCCCGGGCGCCCTCTCCCTGGCGGGCCTGGTCGGCCGCGAGAGGGGAACGCGCCGAGCCGCCGGCCGGATGACCGAACAGTCCCGCTGATCGTGGGCGCCGACCACGCACGTCCGTCGTCGGGGAAGGCGCCCGCACCGAGCGGCTAGTCGCTGTTGTTGATGCTCCAGGCCCAGAGTTTGCCCTTGGCGATGCGGGCGAGGAGCGTGTTGAAGTCGGCCTTGACGGCCTGCGGGGTCTTCTCCGGCGGGAACAGGGGCACCATGGGCTGCCGCGCGAGCGGCATGTCCTGGGCGAGACGCGCCTTGTAGGCGTTGTACACGGACGCGATGTCCTGACGGATGGTCTCGCCCTCTTTGTTGCCCAGGATCGGCATACCGCGCATGCGGTTGTCGTTCGTCGCGGCGATCGACGCCACGTCCATGAGGAAGCAGTCGATGAGGTCCGTGACGTCCTGTTCCCGGGCGTCGTCCCTCTTGTTGTGCACGTCCCGCAGCAGCAGGTCCGCCATCTCCAGGGTGACGTCACGGTAGACGTTGTACCGCGGGCTTCCCGGGATGACGCCGAGCACATGGTCGGCCTGCTTGGCGGAGTCGGAGTTCATCGATGCGAACCCGTCGGCACTGGCCTTCCCTTCGAGGCCCGGCACCGGGAAGGGCATGCCGCGGAAGGACTCCTCCTCCTCTGCCATGTGGGGTTTGGCGTTGGCCATCGGATGGATACCGAACTCATGGCACAGCATGCCCACGATGTAGCCGATGTCGTAGTTCTCCAGGTAGTAGGACGCCAGGGTGACGAAGACGCCCGCGTCCCCCTTGTCGATCACGTCCGCGGGCGTCTCCGTCGTCCGCTTCTCAAGCGTGATCTGACAGGTCCGGCCGCTGAGGAAGGACTCGATCGCGGTGTTGGCGGTCAGCAGTTCCAGGATCCGGGTGGCCTTCCCCTGCGATTCCGGGAACTTGAGGGCCACATTGGTGAACGTGATGTTCCCGTGCGACAGCTTGTTGCGCTGAACCGCCGTCCGCTGCACGGGCGGAGCGGCTGAGGCCGACCGTGTGGCCCCCGGGCGGCCTGCCTCGCTGAGCATCTGCACGACTCCGGCGTTGCCCGCCTTCGCCTGGAGGGAGAGCAGTTCGTGCGGGGACTTGGCGTTGGGCGCGGGGGTGCTCACCGGGGCAGGCCGCGTTGCGGCATCCTGCGGGCGGGCTCTGTCTCGGGCGTACACGTTCCCACTTCCTGGCCTGGACCTGCGATTCTCCTTATGTACACGCCGGTCCGGCGTCCCCACGAGGTGCTCCGGGGCAGAGACCCGAGGCCGGAGACCCGCCCCCGCTGCCCGTTCGGGCACGCGAGGCCGTGGCCGCGTCGCCCCGCCGGTGTACGCGGGCTTCGGCAGCGTGCCCATGCCCGGGTCGACGGATGTCGCCCAGGTGGCCATCGCCGCGGTCCGAGCGCGGGGCCGCCGCGTGGTCGTGGCCCGCGGCTGGGCCGACCTGGCGCTGGTCGACGACCGGGACGGCTGCTTCGTGGTCGGCGAGGTCGACCAGCAGGCGCTGTTCGCCCGGGTGGCCGCCGTCGTGCACCACGGTGGCGCGTGCACCACGACGACGGCCACCCGGGCCGGCGCCCCTCAGGTGGGGTGGTGCCCCAGGGGGTGGACCAGCCGTACTGGTCTCGGCCGGGTGGCCGACCTGGGCGCCGGTGCGGCATTCGGCGGTCCGACTCCGACCTTCGCGTCCCTGTCGGCCGCACTCAGGACGGCCCCGACCCCGGAGACTCGCGCCCGGGCCAGGACCGTGGCCGGCATGATCCGCACCGACGGCGCGACGGTGGACGCGAAGCTGCTGCTCGGCATGGCCGCCGGAGAGCGGCCGTCAGCGTGCGCGTGAACCACGCCGGCGGAGACGGGTGTGCCGTCAGGGGTTCCAGAAGGCTGTGGCGAACGTACGGTCGAAGCGTCGTGCGGCCAGGTCCTCGCGCTGGATCACCCAGTGGACGGTGGAGCCCTCCAGTCCCTCGATGTGGGGATCCCAGTCGGCGAGGAGCACCCAGGCCTCGACGTCTTGCGACACCGCGGCGCCCCCGCCCCAGTCGCCTGCTTCCGCCGCGTTCACCGCGTCCCGCACGGCGACTGCGACCGGGTCGAGATGGACGGCCTCCTCCGAGGCGTATCCGCCGATCTGGAGAGGCCCCCCGGTGGCGATGTCGAGGCGGGTGCGTTCCCACAGCCCGGACAGTTCCCTGGCGTGGGGATGTCCGGGGAGCGGCGCGCTGTGGAGGGGGCCGGGGGCCTCGACCGCGTGGTGGTAGGGGAGTGAGAAGTTGGCCGTCGCCCGCAGCTGCCCTCGGGGATAGGCGTCGACGATCTCCTGGCACTCGTCGATCTCGCACCAGAACCCGGAACTCGTGTCCCGTTCCTCGACGGCCTCACCGGCGGGGACGTACACCACGTGCCCGACGTTGCAGGGCTCGCCGTCGTTGTCCGGGTAGGCGAACAGCAGCAGGTGGCCGTCGGGCGGCAGGGGGAGGCCGGTGGCGTCCTCGGGCAGGGCCGCGAGGTCGAGGGAGGCGATGTGGGGGAAGGCCGGGTCCGGGGCGTCGGCGGGCAGCATCAGGGGACCGCCGAACCGGCCCACGAGCGGCCCGTCGCCCTCAGGCGCCAGCGTCGCGCAGGGACGGGCCAGGTCCAGCCACCGCTCGACGTCGTCGGCGGGAACGCCCTGCCCAATTGCCTTGTCCCGCAAGGGACTTAACCTGTGACGCATCTCAGGAGTCATGCGGGAACCGTAGTGCCCGGCTCTGACACCCGGCTTCCGAGGCCGCCGGAAGCCGCTGCCCCCTTCACCACCGGCGACCTTCGCGAAGGGGAGGTGAATAACCATTCACCCGAGAGTGGGGAAGGTCGATTAAATGCGATTCCTCGGTTACGATGAATGACTATTCACCTCGTCGTTCCCCACGTCGTCCGCCGCCTCGGGAGAGTGCCCATGCCGGATCCGCTGCCGGGGGTGCCTGCCGCGGCCGTCGAGACCGTGTCCCGGGAGGGACTGCGGGCCCGCCTCACGGTCCCGGTCCTCGCGTTCGGCGGCATTCTGATGGCGGTGATGCAGACCGCCGTCGTACCGCTGCTTCCCGACCTGCCGCGCCTGACCGGTTCCTCCGCGGGCGCCGTGTCGTGGACGGTCACGGCGACTCTCCTCGCGGGCGCGGTGCTCACCCCGGTGCTGGGACGCGCGGGGGACATGTACGGCAAGAAGCGGGTCCTGCTCCTCGCCCTCGCGCTGATGACGTCCGGCTCGGTGCTGTGTGCGCTGACCTCGGACATCCGGGTGCTCATCGCGGCCCGCGCGCTCCAGGGCGCCGCCGCGGCCGTGGTGCCCCTGTCCATCAGCATCCTCCGCGACGAACTGCCGCCCGAGCGCACCACCTCCGCCGTGGCCCTGATGAGTTCCACGGTCGGCATCGGCGCGGCCCTGGGCCTGCCGCTCGCGGCGCTCATCGTCCAGTACGCCGACTGGCACACCATGTTCTGGGTGACGGGTGCGCTGGGGGCGACGGGACTGGCGCTCGCCTGGTGGGCGGTCCGCGAGTCGCCGGTACGGCACCCGGGCCGGTTCGACACACCCGGTGCGTTCGGTCTGGCCACCGTGCTGGTCTGTCTGCTCCTGGCGGTCTCCCAGGGCGGGCAGTGGGGCTGGACCAGCGCGCCGATCATCGCGCTCTTCGCGGGCTTCGCGATCGGCCTGGCCCTGTGGTGGTGGCAGCAGCTGCGAGCCGAACGGCCCCTGGTCGACCTCCGGCTGGCCGCCCGGCCCCGCGTCGCGCTCGCGCATCTGACCGCGCTGCTGGTCGGATTCTCCTTCTACGCCAACTCCCTGGTCACCGCCCAGCTCGTGCAGGCCCCCACGTCCACCGGCTACGGCCTGGGCCTGTCGATCGTCGGCGCGGGACTGTGCCTGCTGCCCAGCGGCGTGATCATGCTGTGCCTCTCCCCGGTCTCCGCCCGCATCTCGACGGCCCGCGGTCCCCGCATCACGCTGGCCCTCGGAGCGGTCGTCATCGCCTTCGGGTACGCCCTGCGGATCCTGGACAGCCGCGACCTGTGGGTGATCGTCCTGGGCGGAGCCATCGTGTCGGCCGGCACCACCCTCGCCTACTCGGCCCTGCCCACACTGATCCTGAACGCCGTGCCCGCCGGGCAGACCGGTTCCGCGAGCGGTGTCAACGTTCTGATGCGGACCATCGGCCAGGCCGTGTGCAGTGCCGCCGTGGCCGCCATCCTGGTCCACCACATCAGCCCGGCCGGGGGAGTGGACCTCCCCACCCTGCACGGCTATCTGCTGGCCTTCACCATGGCCGGCACGGTCGCCCTGGCCGGATGCGCGATGGCCCTGGCCATCCCTGGGGACGGCGAGCGGAAGCAGACCGGGCGACCGTCCCGGCGGCGCGGCGGACGGACCGCGGACCAGGTACTGGAGGGAACATGAGAGCCATGAGGCCACCCAAGCCCTCCGCCACCGGGCCGGACTCCGCGCTCACGCCCCCGGGTCCGGTGACCGCGACGGCCACGGACACCGGCCCGAGCCGTCGGGACGCCGAGGCCACCAGGACGGCGATCCTCCGCGCGGCCCGCTACCTCCTCGCCCGGCACGCCCACGCGGACATCACGCTCAAGGCCGTGGCCGAACGCGCCGGTGTCAGCCCGCCCCTGATCATGAAGTACTTCGGCAACAAGGACACCCTCTTCGCGCAGGTGATGTCCTTCGAGGAGGACGCCGCCGCACTGCTGGACGCACCGCTGGAAGACCTCGGGCGCCACATGGTCCGCCACGTCCTGGTCAGCCAGACCGAGAAGGGCGCCGACCCCCTGCTGCGGATCGTCTTCGCCCCGCTGCACGGCAACCAGGGAGACACCCTCCGCACCAACTTCCGTACCCAGGTGAGCGACCGGCTGGCCCTGCGCCTCGACGGCCCCGACGCCGGCCTGCGCGCCGAACTCGCGGTGAGCATGCTGCTCGGCCTCGGCGTCATGTACGGCATCGCGCGGGGCGGCGAACTGCGTGCCGCGCCGCTCGACGTCGTCGTCGAGCGGTACGCACCCGCGGTGCAGGCGGCCCTCATGCCGTGAGGACCGCCTCGCGGACCGGTGAACCCCGCGCTGCCGCGGGCGACTTCAGCGGTAGTCGTTCTCCTTGAGTTCGGTCACCCAGGCGCGGCGCTCGCAGATCTTCCCCGCACGCATGCGGAAGACCTCGGCCATCGACATGCGCATCACCTCGCCCGTGTCGCGCCGCACCGATCCGGTGAGTTCCGCCATGATCACATCCCCCTCCTCGACCATGCGCACGACCTCCAGCCGCGGGGGCGGGACGAAGCCCGGGCCCTCGATGGCGGCGCCGTACGCCTCCTTCCCGGTGAGGTGGAACCCGCCGAAGACGGTCCACTCGATGTCGTCGGTCAGACAGCCGAGGATCTGCGCGTGGTCGTTCTTGCGAAAGCCGTCCAGGTAGGTCTCGACGGTCTCCCTGTTTCGGGACATGGTTCCTGCTCTCCTCCGGGCGATGTCGGTCACGGTGTCGGGACGATCCTGTCGGACACCGCGCCGGCGTCCCTCTTCCGGCGCACCGGCACGGCCGGTTCGGGCGGCACCGCAACGCCGCCGTCGCCTTCGTGCCGACATCCGGCAACGACCCATGTTGGTCTAGACCTTGACGTGTCCTGCTCATCGGGAGGACTCTGAGAGCGCTCTCAGGCGGGCGAGGGACCCACCCCCGTCCGTCGCCATTCAACTCCGGTGGAGAAGCCCACCCGGCAGGAGGACGAGCATGCTTGCCCTACGGAAGGCGCTGGTGGCCCTGGCCGCCGCAGCGGCCGTCGCCGCGGGACTCACGGCCGCGGGCCCCGCATCCGACGCAGAAGCGGCGGTGCCCACGACCATCCCGCTCGAATTCAAGAACAACTCCGGGCGCAGCGACCAGATCTACCTCTACAACATCGGAACCCTGCTCTCGACCGGCCAGCAGGGCTGGGCCGACGCGAACGGCACATTCCACGCCTGGCCCGCCGGCGGCAACCCGCCGACCCCCGCCCCCGACGCGTCGATCGCCGGACCGGCCAACGGCCAGACCAAGACGATCCGGATGCCGAAGTTCTCCGGCCGGGTCTACTTCTCCTACGGCCAGAAACTCGTCTTCAAGGTGACCACCGGCGGCCTCGTCCAGCCCGCGGTGCAGAACCCGTCCGACCCGAACGTGAACATCCTCTTCAACTGGACCGAGTACACCCTGGGCGACGCCGGACTGTGGATCAACAGCACCCAGGTGGACATGTTCTCGGCCCCGTACGCCGTCGGCGTCAAGAACACCGCCGGCACCGTCAAGACCACCGGTCACCTCAAGCCCGGCGGCTACACCGGCTTCTTCAACGCCCTGAAGGGCCAGCCCGGCGGCTGGGCCAACCTCATCAGGACCCGGTCCGACGGCACGATCCTGCGTGCCCTCGCACCCGGCCACGGCATCGAGTCCGGCGCCCTGCCGAGCACGGTCATGAACGACTACGTCAACCGCGTATGGACCAAGTACGCCACCTCCACGCTGACGGTGACACCGTTCGCGGACCAGCCGGCCACCAAGTACTACGGCAGGGTCTCCGGCAACGTCATGAACTTCACCAACAGCTCCGGCGCCGTCGTCACCACCTTCCAGAAGCCCGACTCCGACAGCATCTTCGGCTGCTACAAACTCCTGGACGCCCCGAACGACCTGGTACGCGGCCCGATCTCCCGCACCCTGTGCGCCGGCTACAACCGCTCCACCCTCCTGACCAACTCCAGCCAGCCCGACACGAGTTCCGCGGGCTTCTACCAGGACGCGGTGACCAACCACTACGCCCGGAAGATCCACGCCCAGATGGCCGACGGCAAGGCCTACGGCTTCGCCTTCGACGACGTCGGCAACCACGAGTCGCTCGTCAACGACGGCAACCCGCAGACGGCGTACATCACGCTCGACCCGTTCAGCTGAGCGACACGGAACAGGACGAGAGGCCAGCCAAGTCGGCCCGGGCGGGCGGCGATCGGGAGACCGAGCCGCCGGCCCGGGCCGACCCGACCGCCCCACGGAGGCGGACGGAACGCACGTTCCTCAGCGGCTCACCGCGGTCTCCCGCCCCACCCGCGCCAGCTTCTCGGGATTGCTCACGACATAGAGCCCGGTGACGAGACCGTCGTCCATCCGCAGCGCCACGACGCTGTGGAGCTCCCCGCTGACCCGCATGACCAGCGCCGGGGCGCCGTTGACCTGTACCGCCTCGAACGACGCCTTGGCGCCGACCGCTGCCGCACCGGCACGCAGCAGGCGGGCCACCTTGTCGGCCCCCACGACGGGCCGCGGCACGGCCGCTCTGATGCCACCGCCGTCGCTCAGGACGACGACGTCCGGCGCGAGGACATCGACCAGGCCCCGCAAGTCACCCGTCTCGACGGCCTGTTGGAAGGCGGCGAGCGCGGCACGGGTCTCGGCCGGTGAAGTGGCCCCGCGAGGTCGGCGCGCGGCGACGTGGTCCCGTGCCCGGTGGGCGATCTGGCGGACGGCGGCGGGATTCCTGTCGACGGCCTCCGCGATCTCCTCGTAGCCGAAGGCGAAGACCTCGCGCAGCACGAACACCGCCCGCTCGGTCGGGGCAAGGGTCTCCAGGACCAGTAGCAGCGCCATCGAGACGCTGTCGGCGAACTCGACGTCCTCGGCCACGTCGGGCGCGGTGAGCAGCGGCTCGGGCAGCCAGGGGCCGACGTAGGACTCCCTGCGCCGGCGGAGCGTACGCATCCGGGTGAGCGCCTGGCGGGTGGTGATCCGCACCAGGTAGGCGCGCCGGTCCCGCACCGTGTCGAGATCGACGACCCGCCACCGCAGCCAGGTCTCCTGGACGACGTCCTCCGCGTCGGGCGCCGAGCCGAGCATCTCGTAGGCAACGGTGAAGAGCAGGTTGCGGTGGTCGAGGAACGCGTCCGTCGCGGGGTCCCCGCGGCCGTCCCGTCCGTGTGCGTGGTCCCCCATGGAGCAGCTCCTGTCCCGTCGCCCTGAACTGCGTGGCCCCACCGGACGCCGGGCCATCACGGGGTGGTTACCCGGGCGGCGCCGAGAAGCATCCGCACAGGATCGCACCACCGGCGCAGACGGCCGCCACCGACCTGTGGCGCACGTCACGCACGTGCACTGTCACGCGGAGCGGGCCGTCGGCGCCTTGTGTGCGACGACCTGTCGCGACAGAGGTCGACAGGAACAGAAGCCGTTCCACGACGCTACGAGGAGCAACTAATGAACACCGCCCTGTGGATCATCGCCGGACTCATGGCCACCGTCTTCCTGGTCGCCGGCGCCAACAAGCTGCTCATCTCCCGGGAGAAGTTGGCCAAGGCACCCGGTGGGGGATGGGTGTCCGACTTCGGCGCCGGCTTCCTCAAGGCCCTGGGAACGGTAGAGGTCCTGGGAGCCGTCGGCCTGGTCCTGCCCGCCCTGCTCGGCATCGTGCCGGTCCTGGTGCCGCTGGCCGCCCTCGGCCTGGCGTTGGTCATGGCGGGCGCCGCGACCGTGACCTTCCGCCGTCGAGAGGTCCTGCACGCACTGCTGAACCTGACCTACCTCGCCCTGCTCGCCTTCGTGGCGTGGGGCCGTCTCGGCCCCGAGTCCTTCACCGGCTGACGACCGGTAGCCGATCGACCGGCCGGCCACCGGCACCACCGCCGGGCCGGACACACCGGCTTCCGGACGACGGGGCCGCCCTCTCTACGGCCAGTGGATGGGTGTGCCGGCCTTGTGGTCCGTGAGCCAGATGGTCCGTTCCGGTTCGTCGTAGTAGCTGATCTCGGCGCAGCGGCCCTCCGGTTCCCTGTCGGCGGTCTGGAAATGGCCGCTGGACCAGCCGGTGAGGCGGTGTTTGGCGAGGAGCGTGCCGATCACCTGCCTGAACTCGGGATAGGGGACGCACGTACGGTCGGCGAAGTGTGCCTTGAGGTCGGTGCGGAACAGCGCGAGGTGCAGTTGCTCACGGGTCGGTCCGGTGTAGGGGTCCGCGCGGTGGCGTCCGCACTCTCCCCGGCCACCGGGGTAGACGGCGACCGAGCCCTGCCGCGAGCTGTCGACACAGGCGGTGAGCGTGTCGGGCGCCTTCGCGCCGAACAGCTCCTGCCACCGCTGCCGGCACTTGCGCACCGGCTCCTCGGACGTGGGGTCGAAGCCGACGACGGCATCGGACCCGTCGGACGCGACGCAGGCCAGCCCCGTCGAATCGAGGGTGTGGCCCTTGCCGTCACCGGCCACCCACGCATAGGTCCCCGCGGTCGCGCCGGCCACCGTCACCGCCACCACCGGCGTCAGGACGAGGAGCCGCCTGCGCCGCTGGCGGGTACGTCGGCGCACCCGCGCCAGGATCCGCACGGCGACCGCCGAGTGCGGGTCCGTGGTCGGGTCGTCGTGTGCCGGATCGCTGTTCCGCAGCATCCGGTCCATCTCGTCATCGCTCAGCATGGTTCTTCTCCCTGGTGGGGTCCTGGTGGCCGGTTGCCGGGGCGAGGTGTTCCCGCAGGCGTTGTCTGGCCCGGTGCAGCCGGGTGTCGACGGCGCCGACGGAGATGCCCAGCACCGTCGCGATGTCCTGCCGGGACAGGTCGTCCCAGTAGGCCAGGCGCAGCAGTTCCCGGTCGGTGGCCGACGCCTGTGCCAGAGCCGCCGTCACGTCGTCGCCACCCCCGGGGGGCTCGTGGGGGTCCACGCGCGGTGGGTCGCCGCGTTCGGCCACCCGGAGCAGCAGTCGGGCCCAACGGCGTTGACTGCGCGCCTGGTTGGCCAGCACCCGGCGGGCGATGCCCAGCAGCCACAGCACCGCCTCCTCCTCGGCCGCGGGCAGGTGCCGCCGTCGACGCCAGGCGACCCCGTACACCTCGGCCACCACGTCGGGCGCTGCCGACTCGCTGGTCCGGCGCAGGCAGTACGCCATCACTCGGCGATACGTCTGCCGGAACAGCTGTTCCAACTCGTCACTGCGGTCGTCCGCGTTCATGCCCAGCAATGTCCACCACCCCGCGATGCCTTACACCGGACTGCGTGCGTATGTTCAAAGGTGGAGCGGGGCCATCTCGTCGCGGGGGAACAGGCGGGGACGCACCCGCCTCGGCAGCCGCTCCTTCAGGACGGTCGCGTGGACGGCGGCACGGGCGGTGGCGGGATGGCTCGCCGGCCGGATCCCGCGGCGGAGGACGCGGAAGGGGACCACGGCCGTGGCGGCGACGAGGCTGCCGGCGGCGCTGTCGGCGCACCGCCGGCCTATGTCCGCGGAGACGGAACCGTGCTCACGCCGCGGCAAGGCCGAGGAGGATCCGCGCCAGTTCGCGCGGCTGGGAGAACATCGGCCAGTGGCCGGTGTCCATCTCGATCAGCTGCCAGCGCTCACTGGTCAGCAGCTCGGCAACGTCGTCGCCGGGTTCGGGGTCGCCGAGCGTGCACTTGACGTACGTCGCCGGGAGATCGCCGAGCGGCCTTCCCAGGACGGCGGGTTCGGTCAGCGTGGCGCCCGGGTGCGGTGTCGAACCGTCCACGATCCGTGCGATCTGCTCATCGGTGAGACCGTGGCCCTCGAAGTGGGCCGCAGGCGCGACCGGCCAGAATCCTCTGTTCTCGGCGATCGATTCCCGCATCATCGCCCCGCCGTCCGGCCAGGCGGAGACGAATGGTTCACCGTCGGCGGGAACGTCGGCGTCGAGGAAGACCACACGGGCCAGCCGGTCGCCGATCCGCCCGGCGGCCTGCCCGCACGGGATGCCCGCATAGCTGTGACCCACCAGGACGACGTCACGCAGACCTTGCCGCTCGACCACGTCGACGATGTCCTGGACGTGGGTCTGCTGTCCGGCCGGCACGCCCTGCTTCTCAGCGAGACCGGACAGTGTGGGGGTGTGGACGCGATGGCCGGACGTGGCCAGATGGGGCACGACGTCGTCCCAAGCCCATGAGCCGAGCCGCGCACCCGCGACCAGTACGAAGTTCGCCATCCCCGCACCGTAGCGGAGCGCCCCGGCCACCTCTCCGGAAAAATGCCCGCTCGGACGTGATGCGGAGCGGCGCTGGCCGGTGCGGGTGAGCGGACGGGCCCCGGCAAGCCGGTGCGAGAGGCGCTATTACAGTGCCGCCATGGAGATCAAGTGCACGCAGTGCCAGAGTGCCGGTCTTGAGCCCGGTTTCGTCGAGGACAGTGGTGAGAATTCGAACGGCTACTCCCGCTGGATAGCCGGGCCTCTGGAACGGGGGATCTTCGGGGGAGCCAAGCGCCGGGGGCGTCCCCGGTACCAGATCGACGCCTTTCGGTGCCCGGCCTGCGGCCACCTGGAACTCTTCGCCCCGCACGAGGTCTGAGGGCCGACACCGCTGCCGTTCGTCACCACTCGGTGTCGAGGAGGCGCCCCAGACGCCTGATCTCCGCGATCAGCCGGGGAACGTCGCGGCGGGCGGAGGCGATGAAGTGGGCGTTCTCGTCCCGGCGTTAGTCCGCGACATCGACGTGGCGTGGCTGTTGGACGAGGGCGGTGGCCACGAGTCCCGGTGGTCGAAGTCCGGCAGGCGTTCACCGGCCCCGGTGTCGGGGACCGTGCTGACGGCGACGCGACTCATCGCGAAGTCGTCGTCGAGCCGGCGCACGTGCCAGAGCCCAGCGGTGGCGGCACCGGCGACTTCCTCGATCCCGGCGAGTTCCTCGTCGGTGAGCGGATCGGACGTGTCCATCCGGCTCGGGGCTCCTTGGGGCCCGGTGCTCCTCGCGGTCAGCGCTCCGGCCGCGTTCGGAGCGGGCTCAAGTGCGGGCAGGAGTGGCGAGTTCGTCCGGGAGCAGGGTCGCCGCATCTGGGCCCACGATCTCAGAGCCCCGCCCCGCCCTCGGGCGGCGGCGCCGTGCTCGACCGTTCCACCAGGCGGGTCGGCACGAGCGTGGTGCCCCGTTGGGGTCCGCCCTGGCGCATCTTGCGCAGGACCGCTTCCACACAGAGGCGTCCCACCTCGGCGAAGTCCTGGTGGAGGGTGGTGAGCGGGGGGAGGAAGGAGCTCGCTTCGGGGATGTCGTCGAAGCCTATGACGCTCACGTCCTCGGGCACCCGGCGCCCGCGCTCGTGCAGGGCGCGCAGCAGCCCCAGGGCCATCTGGTCATTGGCCGCGAAGACGGCGGTGCACTCGTCCTGGGCGGCGAGTTCGAGGCCGACGTGGTAGCCGGACTCCGCCGACCAGTCGCCGCGTACGAGGGGCGGCGCGGGGCGGCCGGCCTCGGCGAGGGCCGCGCGCCAGGCGTCCGTGCGGCGCTGGGCGGCGAACGAGCCCTCCGGGCCGCCCAGATGCCATACGGTCCGGTGTCCGAGGTCGAGAAGGTGGTGCACGGCGGTCCGCGTGCCGCTGCTCTGGTCGGTGTCGACGACCGTATACCGGTCGCCGGCGTCGGAGTCGACGACCACGACCTGGACGTACGGCGGGAGCGTGACGGTCACCGCGTCCAGCAGGTGGACCTCCATGATGACGATCACCGCGTCGACCGCGAGTTCCTCCAGCCGTGAGAAGGCGCCCCGTACCTCGTCCTGGGTCGGCATGGCGACCGGCAGCAGTGTCACCGCGTAGCCCTCGGCCGCCGCGGAGGTCGCGATCGCCTCCAGGGTGCGCATGTTTCCCGTGGTGGACAGGGTGAAGGTGATGACGCCGATGGTGCGGAACTCGCCGCTCTTGAGTGCGCGGGCCGCGCTGTTGGGCCGGTAGCCGAGTTCCTTCATGGCGGCGAGGACCTGGCGGCGGGTTTCCTCGTTCACCCCGGCGTAGCCGTTGGACACCCGGGACACCGTCTGTGACGACACGCCGGCCAGCTGGGCCACGTCCGCCATGGAGGCGCTGGCCCGACCGCGGCGACGGGTGCTTTTCGGACCGTGATCCGACACGCCCACCGCACCGGCCACCGGTTCCGGGGCCGGAGTGGGATTGTTCGTCGGTGTTCTCCCAGCCGCGTCCACGCGTCGTCCGCCACCTTTCCACTGCTGCTCACGCCAGGGTTTACGCGGAGGGCCCTTGACCCCCGTCAACGGGGCAGTGTAGACATGCCGCCATCGGATGTTTACGTAAACATAACAGCTCCGTGTTTTTGCGGAATGGCTGATGGTTGCGCAAACATCGACGAGGTGGTGCGGACCGTGCGTCGGACGTCAGGCCATGCACCACCGGTTCCGGAACGTGGACGAGCGAGGAACGACATGACGACGCTGCAACCGCCGGCCGCCGCCGAGCCGCGGCCGGCACCGCCTCCGACGAACAGGGACCGCCGATCCTGGACGGGATGGGGTTTCATCGGTCCCTTCGTGGCGGTGTTCGCTCTGGTCTTCCTGGCTCCGATCGTGTACTCGATCTACCTGAGCCTCTTCCGGGACCAGCTGATCGGCGGCAACCAGTTCGTCGGGCTGGACAACTACACGCGGGCCTTCCAGGACGACGCGTTCTGGTCGGCCGTCGGCCGGGTCGGACTCTTCCTGGTGATCCAGGTACCGATCATGCTGGGCATCGCCCTGCTGGTGGCGCTGGCACTGGACAGCGGCCGGCTCTACGGCAAGAGCTTCTTCCGGATCGCGATCTTCCTGCCGTACGCCGTGCCCGCCGTGGTCGCCACCCTGATGTGGGGCTTCATGTACGGCACCAAGTACGGCCTGGTGGGCGACATCAACTCCGCGTTCGGTGTCACCCTGCCCGACCTGCTCTCCCCCGACTGGGTGCTCGCCTCCATCGGCAACATCGTGACCTGGGAGTTCGTCGGCTACAACATGCTGATCTTCTACTCGGCGCTGCGGGTCATCCCGACCTCGCTGTACGAGGCGGCGGAGATCGACGGCGCCGGCCAGTGGCGGATCATCAGCTCGATCAAGCTGCCCGCGATCCGGGGCGCGCTCGTCATCGCGACGATCTTCTCGATCATCGGCAGCTTCCAGCTCTTCAACGAGCCGAGCATCCTGCGGCCGCTGGCGCTGAACGCCATCACCACGGACTACACGCCGAACTTCTACACGTACTCGCTGTCCTTCAACGGCCAGCAGCACAACTACTCCGCGACGGTGGCCATCATCATGGGCGTCATCACGATGATCGTCGCCTACGCCGTCCAGCTGCGCGGCATGCGCAAGGGAGCGTGACCCGATGAGCACCTCTGTCACCGCCTCCCCCGCGAAGAACACCGCCCCGAGGCTACGAACCCCCCGCAAGAAGCACAGCCCGGGCAAGCCCAAGCGCAATGTGCTGCTGACGGTGCTGATGGCCCTGATGGTCGTCTACACCGTGGTGCCGCTGATCTGGCTGGTCATCAACGCCACGAAGACCCAGTCGGGCCTGGCCGACTCCAACGGCCTGTGGTTCGCCCACGACTTCGCCCTGTGGGACAACATCCGGACCACCTTCACCTACCACGACGGCATCTTCGGCCGCTGGCTGCTGAACACCCTGCTGTACGTGGTGCTCGGTGCGGGCGGCGCGACACTGCTGGCCGTGCTGGGCGGGTACGCGCTGGCGAAGTTCCAGTTCCCCGGCAAGCGCGCGATCTTCGCCGTGGTGATCGGTGCGGTCGCCGTGCCGGCCACGGCGCTGGCCGTGCCGACCTTCCTGATGTTCAGCAAGATGGGGCTGACCGACACCCCCTGGGCGGTGATCATCCCCTCGCTCGTGTCGCCGTTCGGCCTCTATCTGATGTGGGTGTTCGCCGCGGAGGCGATCCCGACCGAGCTGCTGGAGGCGGCCCGGATGGACGGGGCGAGCGAGGTGCGGACCTTCTTCCAGGTCGCGCTGCCGCTGCTGGCCCCCGGGATCGTGACCGTGCTGCTGTTCACCACGGTCGCCACCTGGAACAACTACTTCCTCCCGCTGATCATGCTCAAGGACCCGAACTGGTACCCGTTGACACTGGGTCTGAGCGCCTGGAGCTCCCAGGCACAGACCATCGGTGGCGACGTGATCTTCAACCTGGTGATCACGGGGTCCCTGCTCACGATCATTCCCCTGATCGCCGCCTTCCTGTTCCTCCAGAAGTACTGGCAGTCCGGCCTCGCCGCCGGAAGTGTCAAGGAGTGACACGGGCCGCGCCCCCAAGCCCCACATTTGAGCACCACCCGCACCACCCGCACCACCCCCACCCTCACCTGTCCCACCCACGAAGAAGTGGAAGCACCTCGATGCGCAGAAAGACCAGCCGCCTCCTGCGCGGCATCGCCCTCCTCTCCACCCTCGCCCTGGGAGCCACCGCCTGCGGTGGCTCGGACGACGGCTCCGACACCAAGGCGGTCTCCGCCGGGGACATCCAGGCAGCCCTGAAGAAGGGCGGCACGGTCAATGTCTGGGCCTGGGAGCCCACGCTGAAGACGGTCGCCGCCGACTTCCAGAAGAAGTACCCCAAGGTCAAGATCAACCTGGTCAGCGAGCGGTCGGGCGACAAGCACTACACCGCCCTGTCGAACGCCATCTCGGCCGGCAAGGGCGTCCCCGACGTCGCCCAGGTCGAGTACTTCGCGCTGGGTCAGTACTCCCTCACCAAGGGCCTGACCGACCTGGCCCCCTACGGCGCCGACAAGCTCGCCTCCAAGTACACCCCGGGCCCGTGGAACGCCGTCAGCGACGGCGACAAGGTCTACGGCCTGCCGATGGACTCCGGCCCGATGGCGCTGTTCTACAACAAGAAGGTCTTCGACAAGTACAAGATCGCCGTCCCGACCACCTGGGACGAGTACCTCGTCGCGGCCCGCAAGCTGCACAAGGCCGACCCCAAGGCCTACATCGCCAACGACACCGGTGACGCGGGTCTCACCACCTCCCTGCTGTGGCAGGCCGGTTCGCGTCCCTACAAGGTCGACGGCACCAACGTGAAGATCGACTTCGCCGACGCGGGCGCCAAGAAGTTCGAGGCCGTCTGGCAGAAGCTGATCGACGAGAAGCTCCTCGCCCCGGTCACCGGCTGGACCGACGACTGGTACAAGGGCCTGGGCGACGGCACCATCGCCACCCTGGCCACCGGCGCCTGGATGCCCGCCAACTTCACCACCGGTGTGCCGAACGCCTCCGGTCAGTGGCGCGCGGCCGCGCTGCCGGCCTGGACCAAGGGCGACAAGGCGAGCGCGGAGAACGGCGGCAGCTCGCTGGCGCTGCCCGAGCTCGGCAAGAACAAGGAACTCGCCTACGCCTTCGTCGAGTACGCCAACGCCGGTGACGGCGTGGCGACCCGCGTGAAGGAGGGCGCCTTCCCGGCGACCAACGCGGAACTGCAGGACTCCACGTTCCTCGGCAAGGAGTTCGAGTACTTCGACGGCCAGAAGGCCAACGAGATCTTCGCCCAGTCCGCCGCGAACGTCGCCGACGACTGGTCCTACCTGCCCTACCAGCCGTACGCCAACTCGATCTTCAACGACACGGTCGGCCAGGCCTACGTCTCCGGCACCACGCTGGCTGACGGCCTGAAGGCATGGCAGACCGCCTCGATCAAGTACGGCGAGGAGCAGGGCTTCACCGTCGAGAAGTAGCAGTCGGCAAGCAGCACAACGCCGGGCGGCGCGGCACCCGGGCCGCGCCGCCCCCGTGCACCACCTTCGGAAGGACCGCCATGATCTCCACCCTCCTGTCCCGGCTGCGGAGCGGGGCGGACGGTGACCCCGCCCCCCGCCTCGGCTACGGAGCCGACTACAACCCGGAGCAGTGGCCCCGGGACGTGTGGGAGGAGGACGTCCGGCTGATGCGCGAGGCAGGCGTCAACGTCGTCTCCGTGGGGATCTTCTCGTGGGCCCGCATCCAGCCCGCCGAGGACCAGTGGGACTTCGCCTGGCTCGACGAGATCATGGACCTGCTCGGCGCCGGCGGCATAGGCGTCGACCTGGCCACCGCCACCGCCTCCCCGCCGCCGTGGCTCAGCACGGCCCACCCGGAGATCCTGCCGGTCACGGCGAACGGGGAGACGGTGTGGCCGGGCGCCCGCCAGCACTGGCGGCCCACCTCGCCCGTGTTCCGTGAGCACGCCCTGCGCCTGGTCCGGAAGATGGCGAACCGGTACAAGGACCACCCCGCACTGGTCGCCTGGCACGTCTCCAACGAGCTGGGCTGCCACAACGTCTACGACTTCTCCGACGACGCGGCCCGCGCCTTCCGTAACTGGCTGCGTACCCGCTACGGCACGCTGGAGGCTCTCAACCACGCCTGGGGGACGGCGTTCTGGTCGCAGCGCTACAGCGCCTGGGAGCAGATCCTGCCGCCCCGGCTCGCCGCCTCGCACCCCAACCCCACCCAGCAGCTGGACTTCAAGCGTTTCTCCTCGGACGCGCTGAAGGACCACCTGCGGGCCGAGCGGGACATCCTGCGCGAGATCACCCCCGACGTGCCCGTCACCACCAACTTCATGGTGATGAAGGGCGCCAAGGGCATGAACTACCCGGAGTGGGCGGAGGAGATCGACTTCGTCTCGAACGACCACTACCTCCATCCAGGCTCTCAGGACCGCGACGAACTGTCCTTCTCCGCGAACCTCACCAGCGGCATCGCGGGCGGCCGGCCGTGGTTCCTGATGGAGCACTCCACCAGCGCCGTCAACTGGCAGCCGGTCAACGTGGCCAAGCGGCCCGGCGACCTGGCCCGCGACTCGCTGCTCCACGTCGCCCACGGCGCCGACGCGGTCTGCTTCTTCCAGTGGCGCCAGTCGGCGGCCGGCGCCGAGAAGTACCACTCGGCGATGGTCCCGCACGCCGGCGAGGACAGTGAGCTCTTCCGCGCGGTGGCCGGTCTCGGCGCCGCCCTGAAGACCCTCGCCCCGGTCGCCGGATCCGAGCGTGAGCCGGCCCGCGTGGGCATCGTCTACGACTGGGACTCGTGGTGGGCCGGCGAGCAGGACTCGCATCCCACCTCGCTCCTCGACTACCGACAGGAGGCGCTCGACTGGTACTCGGCGCTCCTCGCCCTCGGTGTCCGCGCCGACCTCGTCACCACCCGCGCCGACCTGAGCCGGCACCAGGTGCTGATCGCCCCCGTGCTGCATGTGATGCCCGCCCACCTCGCCAAGGACCTCACGCGGTACGCCGAGCAGGGCGGCCACCTGATCACCACGTACTTCTCGGCGGTCGTCGACGAGAACGACCACGTCTGGCTCGGCGGCTACCCCGGCGCCCTGCGGGACCTGCTCGGCCTGCGCGTCGAGGAGTTCGGCCCGCTGCTCGAGGGGGAGTCCGTCACCCTGGACGACGCGACGACCGGCACCCTGTGGACCGACCGGATCACCGTCACCGACCCCGAGACACAGGTCCTGGCCCACTACCGCACCGGCCCCCAGGCCGGCCGGCCCGCGGTCACCCGGCGGCCGACGGGCAGCGGCTCGGCCGCCTACGTCTCCACCCGCCTCGGCGTCGGGGGGCTCACCGCGCTGCTGCCGCGCCTGCTCGGGCCGGCCGGTGTGGAGAGCGAACTGCCCGCCGAGGTGCACGGCCTGGTCGAACTGACCGTCCGCCGAGGCACCGACAACCGGTTCCTGTTCCTCGTCAACCGCACCGACGACACGGTGCCGGTGCCCGGTCTCGGGGGAGAGGTGCTGCACGGCACCGCCCTCGCCGACGGCGTGCTCACCCTCGGCCCCCGAGAGGTCGCCGTACTCCGGCAGCCGGCCCACTGACCCGCAGGCCCGCGACGCACCCGCACGCACGACTCCTCGGACGGCACGTACCCGTTCGAGGGCCGTCCCCCTCCCGCCCCGTGGCGGGAGGGGTCCGTACAGCTACCACCACCGCAGTTGGGAGCACACGATGGCACGCCGTACCCGCACCAGACGGTCCCTCGGGGGAGCCGCGCTGACCGCCCTGGCCACCGGGGCCGCCCTGCTCAGCGTCCCCGCACAGGCCGAGGCCGCCGCCGCCGTCACCGTGACGCCGGACCCGTCGTACAAGCAGGAGAAGTTCGAGGGCTGGGGCACCAGCCTGGTCTGGTTCGCCAACGCCACCGGGGACTACCCGCCGGCGGTCCGCGAGAAGCTCGCCAAGCTCCTCTTCGGCGACGACGGCCTGGCACTGAACATAGCCAGGTACAACATCGGCGGCGGCAACGCCCCCGACGTCAAGGACTACCTGCGCGCCGGCGGCGCCGTCGAGGGCTGGTGGAAGGCGCCCGCGGGCACCACCCGCGAGGACACCGACTGGTGGAGCGCCGACGACGCGGCCGACTGGAAGAAGAACGCCGACGCGACCCAGCGCTGGTGGGTGGACCGCATCAAGAAGGACATCACCCACTGGGAGACGTTCAGCAACTCCCCGCCCTGGTTCATGACCGAGAGCGGCTACGTCTCCGGCGGGTTCAACGCCAACACGGACCAGCTGAAGGCGGATTCGGTCGACGACTTCGCGGCCTACGTGGCGGGCGCGACGAAGCGGCTGGAGAAGGCCGAGGGCATCAAGGTCGACACCGTCGACCCGTTCAACGAGCCCAACACCGGCTACTGGAGCACCCGCCTCGGCGCGGACGGCGAGCCGGTCGGCGGCCGTCAGGAGGGCGCCCACATCGGCCCCGAACTCCAGCAGAAGGTCCTCGCCGCGCTCGCTCCCGAGCTGAAGAAGGCGAAGGTCAAGGCGGAGATCTCGGCGATGGACGAGACCAACCCGTCCATCTTCGCGAACAACTGGAACTCCTACTCGCAGGCGTCCAAGGACCTCGTCGACCAGATGAACGTCCACACCTACGGCACCGGGCAGCGCACCACGGTCCGGGACCTCGCCAAGGCCGCGGACAAGCCGCTGTGGATGAGCGAGGTCGAGGGCGACTGGGGCGACGGGCAGAGCTTCACCGACATGCGGCCCGGCCTCGGGCTGGCCCAGCAGATCGTCAACGACCTGCGTGAACTGGAGCCCCAGGCCTGGGTGTTCTGGCAGCCGGTCGAGGACTACGACAACATGAAGCCGGGTGGTGAGTCCGCGAAGGGCGGCAACTGGGGCAGCATCCAGCTCCCGTTCAGCTGCACCTCGGCGGACACCCTCAAGTCCTGCCCGATCTACACGAACACCAAGTTCGACACCGCGCGCAACTTCACGCACTTCATCAAGCCCGGCGACAAGCTGATCAAGACGGACGACACCTCCAGTGCCGCCGCCGTGACCGCGAACGGCAAGGGCGCCTCGCTCGTCCACGTCAACAGCACCACCGAGGCCCGCACGGTCACCCTCGACCTGTCCAAGTTCGGCAGTGTCAGCCGCAGTGCGACCGTGACGCCGGTCGTCACCGACGCCGCCGGCAAGCTGAAGAAGCAGGCGCCGATCAAGGTCAGGGACCGCGAGGCCACGTTCACCGTGCCCGCCCAGTCGGTGACCACCTTCGCCGTCAAGGGCGTGTCGGGCGTCGCGAAGGACGCCCCGCTGATCCGCAAGGGTCACACCTACACGCTGACCGGTGTGCAGAGCGGCAAGGCCGTCACCGTCGCCGCCAACGGCACCAGCCTGGTCATCGGCTCGGGCAACGGCAGCACCGCCCAGCAGTGGCAGCTGGACGCCCGGCACGGCAAGACCGGCGCCCGCCAGCAGTACGTCTTCAGTAACCCGGCCAAGGGCAAGCGCCTGGCCGTCCGGGACAACGTGCCGGTGGTCGAGCCCGACACCGGCAGGCGTGACGCGGCCACCGAGTGGTACATGTCGACCACCGGTGACGGCACGTGGACGCTGGTGAACAAGGCCACCGGCCGCCTCCTGGAGGTCGGCGGCCAGGCCACGAACGAGGGCGCGGCCGTCACCACATGGCAGGCCAACTCCGGCTCCAACCAGCGCTGGACGGTCACGGACGTGACCGACTAGGCGGCGCGGGACCAACAGAGGCCCCACGAACGGAGCTCTGCCGCACCGCCCAGCAGGCGGTGCGGCAGAGCTCTCGTCGTGTGTGGGCTCAGCCGGCGAAGACCCGGCCCTCCTTGATGACGAACTTCGTCGGCTCGGAGCAGCCGAGAGACGGGGTGCGCAGCAGGCTCACGGTGAGCGGGGCGGGCTCGGTGCTGGCCGTCGACAGCTCGCAGACGGCGCCCTTGCCGGTGAGCGGATACCAGAACCAGCCGTCCACGTCGCCCACGGTGACGAGGTCCGACTCCTTCCAGGCGCCCTTGACCTGCGTGTAGACCTGCAGCTCCACGGTGGCGGCGTAGTCGTCCTCCGCGGAACGCAGCGCGGTCAGGGTGATCTTGTAGTCGGTGCCGAGGACGGACGAGGCGATCTGCCGCGTCTGCTGCGCGGACGTGGTGGCATTCGAGGCACCGGTGCCGACGGCTCCGAGCGTGGCCGCCATCAGGACGGTGGCGGCTGCGGCGGTGGCGTAGCGGGTGCGCGTGCGGGCCAGACTCATGTGTTCCCCCGTTGGAACGAGTTGGGACAGAAGGTGCTGATTGGTTCGGTCGGTGTGGAAGACGCGTGTCACGGCTCAGAGGTTGTACGGCATCCGGGTGACAGATGCCGTACCGCCGAAGACGTGGCCGCTCAGCAGGTGGGGACGCCGGCCAGCCAGGCCGGGCCCTTGATGTAGATGTTGGTCAGCCAGGAGCCGTCGGTGAGCTTGGACCAGGCGTCGTTGGTGTAGCCCTCCGCCGTGACCTCCTGGGCGTGGGCCTGGCACACCACGTTGACCGTGGTCGGCTGGGCGAAGTAGGCGACCACGTCGGCGTCGACGTTCGGCTCGCTGTGCGTGCGCACGCCGGTGCCCCAGGTCTGGAACGCCTTGCTGTCGCCGGTCGGCGGCGGGACATTGCTGCCGCCGCAGTCCGGGATGCCGGGCAGCTCGGCCGGGCCCTTGATGTAGATGTTGGTCAGCCAGGAGCCGTCGGCCAGCTTCGACCAGATGTCGTTGGTGTAGCCCTCGGCGGTGACGGTCTCCGCGTGTTCCTGGCACTGGACCGACACCTGGGTCGGACCGGCGAAGGTGTCCACGACGGAGGCACGCACGCTCGGCGAGGAGTGGGTGTCGACGTCGGTGCCCCAGGTCTCGAACGTCGTACCGCCGTTCGCGGGCGGCGGAATCGGGGTGCCGGACCCGTTGATCCGGATCGCTCCCGCGTAGTCACCGCCGGTACGGACCGGCGTGACCCGGATGCGGGTGCCCGACTCGAACGCCTCGACCATCTGACCGTCGCCCAGGTACATGGCGACGTGATGGACGTTTCCGCTGCCCCAGAACATCAGGTCGCCCGGCAGCAGTGGTGCGGTGCCCTGGGCGGCGGAGAAGCGGGCCGAGGCCTGCGAGCTGTGGAACTGGTCGTCGGCCGTGCCGTTGATCAGGTCCTTGCCGGTCGCCCGGTAGTAGGCGTAGCGCACCAGGCCCGAGCAGTCGAAGCCCATGCGCTCGTTGTCGTGCAGGCTGTCCGGGTCCGAGCCGTCGTAGTAGCCGTAGGTGGCGCCCGGTGTGGCGCCGTGGCCGCCGCCCCAGCTGTACCAGACGCCGATCTGGGCGCAGGCCGCGGACACGGCGGCCTTCGCGGTGGCCGAGGCGCCCGGCGCGAGGACCCCGCACGAGGCGGCCTCCGACGCGGCGGCGCCCGGTGCGGCCTGGGCCGGTGTGGCCTGGGCCGGGGCGGAGAAGAACGCGGAGAGGGCCAGGACCAAGGCACCCAGGAGCGCGCCGCCGGTCCGGCGGCGCGTGCTGGTGATCTTCAAGGAACTCTTCCTTCGTCGACATGTCGTCACCGGCACTCCGGCGACGGCGGAGAGGAACAGACGTGTCGCACCCCACCCCCGTGGAGGTGCGACACGGGTCTAGTTGCCGAGCGCGGTGCGCATCTTGGCCAGGGCCCGCATGCGGTTGCGCTGGACGGTGCCGCGATGAGCGCCGAGCCGCTCGCCGGCCGTGTCGTGGCTGAGGCCCTCCAGATCCACGAGGATCACCGCGGCAGCCTCCTTGGCGGAGAGCACGCTCAGCAGCGCGAGCGCCGAGGCGGACGCCTCGTACGTGCCGAGCCCGCCGTCCCAGTCGGCCTCCGGCAGGCGGTCCGTGGTCCGCTCGCGGCGCCAGGGACGCACCCGGAGATCGCGGAGCAGGTTGGCGGCGACGGCACAGGTGTACGCGTACGGATGCTGCTGCCGTGTCAGGTTCTGGGACCGGGCCCGCCGTGAGAGGCGCAGATACGTCTCCTGGAGCAGGTCGTCGGCGTCGTGCGGATTGCCCGTCAGCGCCAGGAGCCGTCTCCGCAGCCGCGGCATGTCGGCCGTGAAGGACGCGTCGAACTCGCCCGGACTCATCCCGTCGTCGCCCTCTCGGGTCGGCGGCGGACAGGGCGCCTTGCTGGTCTCCACTTCTTTTCCCCCTCGGTCGGATGTGCTGCGTGCCGGCCGTGCTGTGCGTGCGGTGCCCAACGTGCGGTGTCGGACGGTGCCCCGCCGCTGCCGTGCCCTGCTTCGCTCCCGGTGGTCAGGCCGTCGAGCGGGGCCGGGCGGCGGGGCCGTAGCGGGCGGCCGGGACCCCACGCAGCAGGGCCCAGTACCGGTCACCGTAGGACCAGTGCCACCACTCGGTCGGGTAGTTGACGAAGCCGGTCGCGGTGAGAGCCCAGGCCATGAGAGTCCGGTTCTCGCGCGCCGCGGCGTCGATGCCGGGGGCCCCGGTGCGGCAGGCGCCGGCGCTCTCCTCCGGGGTCGCGTTGACCTCCGTACCCAGGGGCAGCTCCCTGCCGTCCTGGTCGCACAGTGTCAGGTCGACCGCCCCGCCGCTCACGTGCGGGGCGACCTCCGGCGGGGAGATGTAGGCGCTCGCCAGCTCCCGGATCCGCTCCGTCCCGGCGTCCGGGTGCGCCCGGCGCATCGTCGCCGCGTACTCCTCGAAATAGCGCCGCTGCAGGTCCGGCGGCCGGTACCCCTCCACCACCAGGAACCGGACACCGGCCGGCAGCAGGCGCTGCGCCTGGACCAGACGTCGCAGTGCGCCCGACCGCAGATGGGCGTAACTGCCGTCGTCGTCGGCCTGCCGGTGATCGAGCCGCAGAGGGCCGGTCCCGCGCAGATCGACCAGGGGCTCACCGCAGTCGTCCTCCGCGACCGCGGCGACCCGAGGGTCCGAGAGCGTGATGATGTCTGTCACGAGAACAGAGTCGCCGGGGCCGCTGCAAATGCTCTGCAGGTTGCCTGCAAGCAGTCGCCAGGGCGTCTGCAGCCGTCCCGAACCGGAGCGAACCGGCCCAGAACCGGTCTGGGCCGGTCGGCCCCGACCATCCGGTGACGTGCCTGTCTGCCTGCCGGTCGGTCGGGGCTATTCGGCGATGTCGGCCCGTTCCTGTGCCTCGCGGGAGCCCAACTCCCCGAAGACCACGAGCGCTTCGGCCCGAGCCGCCCGCGCCCGGACCCGGTCACCGTCCGCCGCCCACACCTGCGCCAGGTCCCAGGCCGTGCGGGCCCGCCACAGCGGCAGCCGCAGCGACTCCCAGCCCGCCAGCGCCCGCTCCAGCGGTTCCCGGGCGCGATCGGGGTCACCGGACGCCAGATGCCATTCGCCCAGGGTGCGCAGGACCAGTGCCTCGCCGAACCGGTCCTGGCGCTCGCGGGCCACCTCCAGACACCGGCCCAGACGCCCGGCAGCCTCCTCCAGCCGGCCCTGCCGCAGCTCCACCTTGGCCAGCGACTGCTCGGTGTACATCACCCCGAACGTGTCCTGGAGGTCGGTGAAGATCCGCAACGCGTCGTGCAGCAGCCGCGCGGCCTCCGTCGGCGCCCCCTCCGCGCGGTGGCACAGGGCCAGCGACCGCAGGGTGAGCGCCTCGCCGTGCCGGTCGGCCTCCGCCCGGTACAACTCCAACGCCCGCGTCAGGGCGTCCCGGGCCTGCGGTCCGCGCCCCTGTTCCCGGTGGACGTACCCGATGCCGTACAGCACACGGGCCCGGGCACCGCGGTCGTCCCCCGGCCTCTTCCGTTCACCCGGCCCCTCCCGTTCGTCCGGCCCGTACCGTTCGAGCGCCGCGTCGAGCAATTCCAACGCCTCGGTGTAGCGGGCCTGTTCGCGCCGGGCCGTGCCCATCCCCGCGAGCGCCACCGCCGCTCCCTGCGCCGGACCCCCGCGCTCCTCGAACAGCTGCAGGGCGTCGCCGAAGTAGGCGTACGACGCCTCGAACTCGTCCTGCTCGTATCGCAGTTGACCGAGACCGGTGAGGAGCCACGCCTCGCCCTCGCCGTCCTTGCTGCGGCGTACCGCCGCGATGGCCGCGGCGTGCGAGCGGGACCAGGCGTCGAACTGGTTGTACAGCGCGCCCGAACTCGCGATCAGCGCCCCCGCGAGATCGCGCGCGGGCCGGTCCATCCCGTGACCGGCGCAGTACTCCACGGCTGCCAGCAGACAGGCCTGTTCGGCGGCGAACCAGGCCGCGGGGCGCGCCAGCAGCGCCTCCTCGGTCTCCGTGTCGAGGTGGCGCACGGTCGCCGGCTCCGGGAAGTACCTGGCCGCGCCTCCCGGGCCGCGGGCGGCGGCCTTCTTGGCGAGCCCCAGCCAGCAGGCCACCAGGCGCACCACGGCAGCCTCGCGCTGTTCGGCGCTCTCCTCGGACAGGCAGCGCTCTCGGGCGTGTTCGCGGGCCAGGTCGTGGATGCGGTAGCGGCTGCGCCCGGTGTCGTCCACGCCGATCACGTCGATGAAGTGGCAGTCCACCAGCCGCTCCACCGCCTCCTCGGCCTCGTCGGTGTCGATGTCCAGCAGGGGCGCGGCGATCCAGCCCGCGAAGTCGGGAAGGTCGAGCAGGGCCAGTCGGCGCAGCGCCCGGCGCTCCTGCGGATGGAGGTCGGCGTACCCGAGTTCGAGACTGGTGCGCAACTCCAGGTCCCCGGCGCGCAGTTCGTTGAGCCGACGGCGTCCGTCCCGCAGCCGTCCCGCGAGTTGTCCCGGCACCCAGTGCGGGCGGGCGGCGAGCCGCGCTCCGGCGATGCGCACGGCCAGCGGCAGCCGTCCGCACAGCGAGACGATCTCGGCTGCCCGCTCCGGCTCGGCGCTCGTACGGTCCTCGCCGGCCACCCGCCGGAACAGTTCGAGCGCCTCCTTCTGGTCCGGCACGGCCAGGTCCAGGTGGGCGGCGCCTTCCAGGGCCACCAGCCTGCGGCGGCTGGTCACGAGCACCGCCGAACCGGGACCGGGCGGCAGGAGCGGGCGTACGTGTGCCTCCCCGGCTGCGTTGTCGAGGACCAGCAGGATGCGCCGGTGCCCGATGTGGGTGCGGTACAGCCCGGTCAGCTCCTCGACCGAGCCGGGCAGCGACTTGGGGTCGGCGCCCATGGCCCGCAGCAGCCGGGCGAGCGCGTCGGCGGGTTGCAGCGGAGCGGTGTCGGCGGCCCGCAGGTCCACGAACAGGCGGCCGTCCGGGAAGAGTTCGGCGGTGCGGTGACCGACGTGCACGGCGAGCGCGGTCTTGCCGGTTCCCGAGCGCCCGGAGATCACGCCGATCGGCGACGCGGTGCGGTCGGCGTCGTCGACCCCGCCCAACAGTGCGGTGGCCCAGTCGATCTGCCGCCTGCGGCCCACGAAGTCGGCGATGTCGGGCGGAAGATGGGAGGGGGCGGGAGCCGGAGCCGCAGAGGCCGTGGTCTCCGGTGCTTCGGGGGCCTTCGGGAACCCGGCCGCGTCCCGTCCCGCAGGCCGGGAGCCCGAGCCCAGCAGGGCGGCGTCGTTGGTGAGCACGGCCTTGTGCAGCGCCCGCAGTTCGGGGCCGGCGTCGATGCCCAGCTCGTCGCGCAGGGCCTCGCGCCCCTCCTGGTAGGTGCGCAGGGCGTCGGAGACCCTGCCTGTGCGGAACAGCGCGGTCATCAGCTGGCCGCGCGGCTGTTCCCGGAGCGGGTGCGCGGCCACGTGGGCGAGCAGGGGCGCGATCGTCCGGTCCGCGCGGCCGAGCGCCAGCTGCAGACCGAAGGACTCCTCCTGGGCGACGAGGCGCAACTCCGCCAGCCGCGACGCCTCGATCCGGGCGAACGACTGGCCGAGCCCTTCGAGAGCCTCCTGGCCCCGCCACAGCCCCAACGCCGTGGCCAGCAGCTCGGACGCCTCGTCGGGGCGGCCCTGCGCGGCCGAGGTCCGGCCCGCCGCGAGCAGCTGCTCGAAGCGGCGGGCGTCGATCTGGGACGGGTCGAGCTCGGCGAGATAGCCGGGCGGCCGGGTCCGGATCGCCTCGGCCCCGTCGACGCGGGCCAAGGCGCGGCGTACGGCGGAGACATGGGTGGCGACGAGCGCGCCGGCCGTCGCGGGAGCCTGCTCGTCCCAGACACAGTCCACGAGGCGCTCCGTGGAGAGCACCTGACCGAGGTGGACGACGAGTGCGGACAGCACGGCCAGGGGCCTGACCCCGCCGAGCGGGGCCCGGCGGTCCCCCTCCCACACCTCGACCGGACCGAGTAGACGTACCTCGAGCATCACTCCCCGATCGCCGTACCATTGCCGCCCCACAGGGCGCGACAACGATATCGGCGGACGCCGTCCGCGCAGGCCGGACGCCGGGCCACCTGGCCGGATCCGACCGGTGCCCCGAACGGGCCGCGTCCTCCCGAGGGCCGGGCAGCCCGGACAGGGGAGCGGTCTCTCCGGACGGGAGAGCGACCCCTGCGGATGGGCGACTCACCGCTCCAGCCCTCTCACGAGGGGCACTTGGCCGGAATCCACGGCGAGAGACGTCTGGCTCATCTGAGTGACGGCGGACGCGAGACGTTCGTATGACTTCCCCGGCCGGAAAAAATCTCGCGTGCATCGGACCTCATACGAACGCGCCGCTCAGAGCGTCAACGGCTCGAAAGTGCCCCTCCGTTTGATCCACGCCTCGGAAGCGGGCCGACGAAGCGCACCGACGCTGCACACCGGCCGGCCACGCACACGTCGGCCGTCCCCCTGCCGCCGTATCGGCACAGGCGGTACGGCGGGTTCGCCCGCACCGATGCGCGACCGCAGCGATCTGACCGTGTTCGCGTTCGCGTCCTCGTCGGACGGAGGGCTCCGCCCATCCACCACAGGTAACCCCGGCGGGCCGTGCCACGGCGCGATGCGTTCGTTCGCGTCGGACGTCCATGGCGTGGCCCACACCGACCCGCACGGCAACGGCATCAGCCGCGCCCCGTGCGTGACCAGGTTGTTCCTGACGGTCGGCCTGCCAGGGGCGGAGATACCACGCAAGCTTGGGTGCGGGAATCGAGCTGCGCGTCCAGGGGACGGCTGTGCGGTTGAGGCGCGCGTACCCGAGCGGACGTGCCCGCCGACCTACCTCGGCGCCGAGGCTCGCAGGCCGGGGTAGCTCGGCCGCACGACGTGTTCGCCGCAGGTGGGCCGTAGCGCGGCGAGTGGGTCACGATCGACCGGCTGTGAAACGCCACCAGGGGGGACACGGAAACGTCCTATCGTCAGAACCGTGGAGTGTCCGCGCCGGTGCCGAGGTGGTCGAGTCGCGGCGAAGGGAGCGCATCGGTCGCCCTGCCGCCTCGCCCCGCACCACCGGCAGCCACTCGCCGCGTCGCTGGCCGCACTCCGCGACACGGCCCGGCCCGGCCCTCAGCGCCCGACCCCCCCCCGACAGGCCGCCTGCACCGCCTCCTCCGCCCAGTAAGGAGCCATGTCATGGCCACCCTGCACACCTTCCCCCTGGAGCCCACCCCGATCCACGTGCCCGACGAGGTCCTCGACGACCTGCGCGCCCGTCTCGCCTCGACCCGTCCGCCGCTGGACGAAGGGAATGAGGACTGGTCCTACGGGGTCCCGGACAGCTATCTCCGTGAGCTCGTCGCCTACTGGAGGGACGGCTACGACTGGCGCAAGGCCGAGGCCGCCATCAACGTCCACGAGCACTACCAGGCGAGCGTCTCCGGTGTCCCGGTGCACTTCATGCGCAGGCCCGGCCGTGGCCCTCGCGCGATCCCGTTGATCCTCACCCACGGCTGGCCGTGGACGTTCTGGCACTGGTCGAAGGTGATCGACCCGCTCGCCGACCCGGCCGCGTTCGGCGGTGACCCCGCCGACGCGTTCGACGTCATCGTGCCGTCCCTGCCGGGATTCGGATTCCCCGGCCCCCTCACCGGCTTCCCGGACGTCAACTTCTGGAAGGTCTCCGACCTCTGGCACACCCTGATGACCGAGACCCTGGGGTACGAGAAGTACGCCGCCGGGGGCTGCGACATCGGTGGGATCGTCACCAGCCAGCTCGGCCACAAGTACGCCGACGAGCTGTACGGCATCCACATCGGCTCCGGGCTGCCGCTCGACTTCTTCAACGGCCCCCGCGCCTGGGACTTCGCCCGGAATCGGCCCCTCACCGACGACCAGCCCGCCGACGTCCGCGCCCGCATCATCGAGCTGGACCACCGTTTGGCGTCCCACCTCTCCGTGCACATGCTCGACGGTGCCACCCTGGCCCACGGGCTGAGCGACTCACCCGCCGGACTGCTCGCCTGGCTGCTGGAGCGCTGGAACGCCTGGAGTGACAACGGCGGGGACGTCGAGTCCGTCTTCACCAAGGACGACCTGCTCACCCACGCCACGATCTACTGGGTGAACAACTCCATCGCCACGTCGATGCGTTACTACGCCAACGCCAACCGCTACCCCTGGGCCCCCGCCCACGACCGCACCCCGGTCGTGCAGGCCCCGGTCGGCCTCACCTTCGTCACGTACGAGAACCCGCCCGGCATCCACAGCGCCGACGAGCGCGTCCGGGCGTTCCGGACCGGCCCGCAGGCCGATTGGTTCCACCACGTCAACGTCAACGCCCATGACCACGGCGGCCACTTCATCCCCTGGGAGAACCCCGACGCCTGGGTGAGCGACCTGCGCCGCACCTTCCACGGCCGCAGGCCCTGAACGACCCTGCGGGCTCGTCCGGCAACGGGCCGGGGAGCCGGTCTTCCAGCTCGAAGCTCCTTCGGCAAAGGCCGCAGGTGACCGTTCGACGGCGGGGTGGTGGGGGTGCTCGGGTTCCGGAGTCTCGGGTACGTGGGTGAGCCGCGCGGGCCATGCGGTATGCGCATGAAAGATGTGAATGAGGTGGTAACTTCGCCACCATGGGTATGAGCCTCGATGAGCGAGCGCGGTCTGCCGTGGCCGCGCTCCTGCACGCGACCGGCGAGTCACAGGCCGAGCTCGCCGCCGTCCTGGGAGTGAGCCAGACCCAGGTGAGCCGCCGTCAGACCGGTGAAGCCGCATGGAGCCTGGCCGCCTGCGACGCGGTGGCCGCGCACTACGGCATCGATGCGCTCGACCTCCTGGCGGGCCCCACCCGGGCGACGGAGTCGCTGCCGACGCAACGCCGACGCGTTCCCGGCCGCCATGCCCAGGGCGCGCTTCCTGCGGCCGTGCGGGACGGGGGTGTGCGATGACGGACTTCGACGCGATCGACGCCCTGCTCGCCGGCGCCAAACAGGAGGCCCCGCTCCCGCCCGTCGAAGAGCGGCGCGCCCTTCGGGAAGGGCTGAACCTCTCCCGGGCCCAGCTCGCGAGGGCCCTGGGCGTCGGCCCGTCGACGGTCGGGGGCTGGGAGTCAGGACGGGACCCGAGCGGCGAAGTCCGCGAGAAGTACGCCTACTTCCTCGAAGGAGCACGCACCAAGCTGACCGCCCCCGAGGCCGATGAGGAACCGGCCGAAGAGCTGTCGGCCCAGGAGCTCCCGGACGACTCCCCGACGACTGCCGGACCGGCCGGGTACCAGGACGACGTCGAAGCCCTCGCCAAGCCCCAGCCCTGCGTACTGTGCGGGCGGCCCGCAGGTCACCAGGTCGCTGGATTCCCGCAGCACCTGGACCCCGCCGACTGCGGCATGCCCGAACCCGTGCAATCGACCGAGCCCGTGCGGTCGGCTGTGCCCGTGCGGTCGGCTGTGCCGGACCCGGACCCGGACCCGCAGTCGCAGTCGCCCGGGCGTGGGCAGGAGCCTCCGTCTCGGCAGCAGTCAAGGCGTCCGGCATTCTCGGGCGGACAGGGCCGTGGAGCGGGCGGGGTCAAGGTCGTGCCCGCGGGTCGTCGACTGCAGACCGCGGACGCCACCCCGGACCTGATCGGCTCCGCCGTCGCCGCCGCACTCGCCCAGCACGCCGGCGATGTGGAGACGGCGACCGCCGCGTTGGTCAAGCGGGCGATCCCGGACGCGATGGCGCTGCTGGACGCCACCCGCAAGGGCGGCCGGTACGACATCGTCGCCCACCCGTGGCTTCCCGACATCCTGCGCAAGCAGACCTCCCGCGGCGCCGACCAGGTCTGGGAGGCCCGCCCCAAGTGGACCCGCCCCGAACTGCCGTCCGGCCGGCACGAGGTGACCGCCCTCGACATCAACGGCGCCTACCTGTCCGCCCTCAAGACCCACCTCCCGCTGGGCCAGTTGGAGCACTCCACCGGGGATCACCATGACCGGCGCCGCGCCGGCGTGCACCTGATCACCCCGTCCGCTTGGGAACACGACGACTACTTGCCGAACCCGATCGGCAGCCGGGACGAGCCGGGCCCGCTGTGGGTGACCGAACCGACCCTGCGGTTGCTGCTGCGTGTGGCCGGTCCGAAGTACGGCCTGTGCGACCCGCCGGAGATTCACGAGTCCTGGACCTCCGGAGCCACGGAGGGGCTGTTGGAGAAGTTCCGCGTAGCTCTGAAGGACGCCCGGGACCAGGCGATCGCCACCGACGACGAGGTGACGCTGGAGTACGTGAAGGCCATGTACGCGAAGTTCGTCTCGACGCTGGGGGAGTCGAACTACAACCGGGAGTTGTACCGCACCGACTGGATGCACCTGATCCGCTCCCAGGCCTTCGCGAACCTGTGGTGGAAGGCTCACCGCGCCTATGACGAGGGACTGATGGTCGTCCGCGCGATGGGCACCGACGAACTGCACGTCATCGGCGACTGGCATGCGGTGTTCCCGGAGGGGCGAGGCGTAGCCGAAGTGAAGGTCAAGGACGTCTATCCGATCGGTGCCGAACCGGATACCGGACCTCGGGAAAAGGAAACCGATTCACCCTCATAACCGGAAATGGAATGGGTACCGGAACACATTCGGCCTGCCGCATCCTGTATTCTTGACTTGCCTTGCGATAGAGGCTGTTGAAGGTCAGTCAGTTACCGACTACATGAGGAGATGAGGTGCCGGAGAGGAATATCGAATTCGGTATGCACGGGGCTCGTGGCATCAAGGGGCATGAGGCCGTGGCCCGCCAGCTCGATGCGCTCGCCGGCTTTGTCGCCACGCCGATCACGGCACGGCGTGGCCTGCAGGCGCGGCTCCACTACCTCACCCGCACCGACCACGCCCGCCAGGCGGCCCGCGGGGCCGGCCTCACGGTCACCGACCGGACGCTGAAGGCGTGGCTGGACGGCAGGCGCAGTCCCTCGAAGAAGAACCTGCAGAACATCGAGCAGGCCTACCGCACCCTGCGCCGACGCAATGTCGCCCGCCACCTGCTCTCCCGCCTCAACCGTGAAGGCCGCGGTACCCGCGTGGAGTTCCATCCCCTCAACCAGTCCCAGGTCGACCGGCCCCGTCAACGCGCGGTCGAATACCGCACGCTGAACGTCCGTCGCTGGGACCGTATCGTCGAGTCGTGGGCGAATGACGACAACGAGGCCCTGGACGACACCTGGGTCAGCGAGGTGGTGGCGGACCTCGGCTCTCAATGGGGTCAGTACGAATACGTCACCAACATCGGCTTCGCCGCCTGACGAATGAACGCGTTCGGCCGTGTTCGGCTGAACATGCTGGTCGGCACTGTCAACGGCTGCGGCTCAGCCACTGTTCGTACCAGGACCGGAGATCCGGCCCTGGACACCAGTGCCTGACCGCAGCCGAAGTCGTCTGTGCGGGCTGGTTGACGAACCGCTCGGGCGAGTGCGGGAACGATCCGGTACGGG
Organism: Streptomyces sp. NPDC032822; assembly: GCF_055578825.1. NCBI lineage: Bacteria > Bacillati > Actinomycetota > Actinomycetes > Kitasatosporales > Streptomycetaceae > Streptomyces > Streptomyces sp. NPDC032822. The sequence goes on from NZ_JBVIOL010000017.1 coordinate 161,148, forward strand.
TGAATTCGACGGACCGGCCCGAAGGCGTCATGATCCACAGTCGTGACGCCTCCTGTGCAGCATCTGGTCCGGGCCGCCGCCCGCAACAACGCCGAGTGGTGCGCGGCGATGAGCCGGTCGCACGGCTTGGTGGGGGAGTTCGGGGCGGAAGCCTGGGCCGCGGCGTCGCGTACGCCGCCCTACTACCCCGACGCGGTGACGCTGGTGCCGGGTGCCGACCCGGCCGCGCTGGAAGCCCGGATCGACACCGCCGCACCCGGCGCCTCCGTCAAGGACAGCTTCGCCGACCTCGACCTGGCGGAGGCCGGCTTCCGCGTGTTGTTCGAGGCACAGTGGATCCATCGCCCGGCGAGCGCGCCCGTGCCCGCGTCGCCCCTCGTCCTGGACGCGGCGGGCGACGCGGACCACCTGCGTGTCTGGGCGACGGCCTGGGATGACGGGGGCGGCAACGCGCATCTCTTCCGGCCCGAACTGCTCGACGACCCAGCCACGTTCGTCCTCGCCGGACAGTCGGCCGACGGACGAGTGGTCGCCGGCGCGGTGGCGAGCCGCAGCGACCAGGTGGTCGGAGTCTCCAATGTCTTCGCGCTGGACGACGGCCTTGACGGGGTCTGGTCGGCCGTACTGGACGCGCTGAACCGGCTGTTCCCCACCTTGCCCGTGGTCGGCTACGAGCAGGGCGACAACCTGGCGACAGCGATCCGCCACGGCTTCGAGCCGGTCGGCCCGCTACGGATCTGGCTGCACGACCGGTAACCCGTCCGCACCGCCCGTCGGCGCCCTGCCATTCCGGCGACAGGCAGGTATCCGTGCCAGTTACGCCCCGGTGAAGGGCCGTACACGAACCGGTCGGTGGCGCCGCACGGCGACGGTGGCTCAGGGCATCACCCCGGCGTTCCGGCCGAGAACGTCGTCGGCGGTGGGCTTCTCGCGATTCCCGAGCCCGTGCCCCCACCTGCGGGGACAACGGAGATGTCCGCTCTGCGGCGCGTGCAACGAGGGCGGCGGCTGAAACCCGTGGGAAACAAGGTCTTGTCCCTGACTTAAAACGAGGGTTAGTTTAACCGCCATTCGAAGCCCGGACCGATCGTCGGGCGACTCCAGGGCATGTGCTGCTTCCGTGTGCATGCTTCAAGGAAGGGCACTGCCATGACGCTGGACAGAGCGCAGTTTTCTCGTCGGGGTTTTCTCGGGCTGGGAGTCGCGGCGGGCGTCATCACGCTCACGGCGTGCGGCTCCGGTTCGGGTTCGGGTGACGACCCGCTGGTGATGACGGTGTGGGGTGGCGAGACCGACCGGGCCACCTACCAGAAGCGCATCGACCTGCTGGTGAAGAAGTACCCGGAGCTGAAGGTGAAGCTCCAGCTGATCCCGTCGGACTCGTACCCGCAGAAGGTGCAGACGATGATCGCGGGCGGCAAGGGCCCGGACATCATGCAGGTCGCGGAGAGCGTCAACGTCTACTCGAGCAAGAACCAGCTGCTGCCGCTCGACGACCTCGCCAAGAGCGCCGGGCTGGACCTGACGCAGCGGTTCGGGACGATCGGGTCGCTCTACTCGTACGAGGACAAGGTCTACGCGATCCCGGACCGTTCCGGCGCGATGATCGTGTACTACAACAAGACACTGTTCGACGCGAAGGGCATCAAGGCGCCCACGGCCGAGTGGACTTGGGACGACGCCCTCGACGCGTTCAAGGAGCTGACGGAGAAGGGCAAGACCTGGGGCTATGGCGGCGCCGGCTGGTGGCCCCAGTGGTGGAGCATGGCGTACCAGAACGGTGGCGCGATCATCGACGCCAACGGGAGGCCGACGGCGGACAGCGACGAGGTCGTCGAGGCGCTGCAGTGGGTCGGTGACCTGACCTTCAAGCACGGTGTGGTGCCGACGAAGGCGCAGTACGCCGACATGGGCACGGACGTCGGCGGTGACCAGGCCTTCGCGGCCGGCACGGTCGCGGTCAACGCCACCGGGTTCTGGGCCATCGCCGGCCAGGCGCAGTCCAAGTTCGAGTGGGACATCGCGCCGATGTGGCGCGGCGAGAAGCAGGCCGTGGCCTCCTTCGGCAGCGGCCTCGCCATCTCGCGCACCGCGAAGAATCGGGAGAACGCCTTCAAGGCGATCGACTTCCTCACCTCGCCCGCGGCCCAGCAGCAGATCATCGCCGCCGCCGAGGACGTACCGGCCAACCTCGAAGTGCAGAAGAGCGAGGCGTTCCTCAAGCCGGCGTGGATGAAGTCGGACGTGAACATGGGCGTGTTCGCCGAGTCCAGCGAGTTCCTCTTCAAGGCGCCGTTCATCCCCGAGTGGAACGAGATGCTCGCCGCGATCGACACCGCGACCGCCGACTTCTGGCTCGGCAAGGAGAAGAGCGCCAAGACCGCGCTCACCGCGCTCCAGAAGAACCTTGAGTCCATCATCAAGTCCGCGGGATGACCGGCCATGGCCCTGTCGAAACGACGGCGCCGTGAGGCGCTCTGGTTCTACGTGTTCGTCTCGCCGTGGGTGATCGGCTTCCTCGTGTTCCTGCTCGGGCCGATGATCTCGTCGATCTACCTCTCGATGACGGACTGGGACTCCTTCACCCCCGCCAAGTGGGTCGGACTGGACAACTACGTCACGCTGTTGACCGAGGACCCCGTGTTCTGGAAGGCACTCGGGAACACCTTCCACTACGCGGCGATATCCGTCCCGCTCGGCCTGCTGGTCGGGCTGTGGCTGGCCAACCTGCTCAACAAGCAGGTCAGGGCCCGCAAGTTGTTCCGCACCCTGATCTACCTGCCGACGCTGGTTCCCCTGGTCGCCGCGTCGATGGCGTTCCGGGTGGTGCTCGCCCCCTCCGGGCCGCTCAACGACATGCTCGGGTGGGTCGGCATCTCCGGGCCGCAGTGGCTGCTTGACCCGAGCTGGGTGAAGTACGCGCTGGTCCTGCTGTCGGTGTGGAGCGCAGGCAGCGCCACCGTCCTGCTGCTCGCGGCCATGAAGGGCATCCCGCGGGAGCTGTACGAGGCCGCCGAGATCGACGGCGCCGGACCGGTACGGCAGTTCTGGAGCATCACGGTTCCACAGCTGACCCCGGTGATCTTCTTCAACCTGGTGATGGGGCTGATCGCGGCGTTCCAGATCTTCTCCCAGGTGTACATCCTCACCCCGAAGGCGACCCAGCCCGGCACCTACAACGCGAGCCAGACGACGGTGCCCTACCTGTTCGACCAGGCCTTCTCCTACTACCACATGGGCTACGCGTCGGCGATCTCCTGGCTGCTGTTCGCCGTGATCCTGGTGTTCACCCTGGTGGCCTTCCGCACCACCCGCCGCTGGGTGTTCTACGAGACCGAGGTGAAGTGATGGCGACCGTGGTATGCACCGCCGCGCCGCAGCAGGAAGGCCAGAGGGACCGGAAGGACCAGCGGCGGGACGGGCGTGCGCCCCGCGTCCTGGGAGTGTTCCGGGCGACACCGTTCACCTACGCGACCCTGATCATCGTCTCGGCGATTCTCTCGACACCGCTGGTGTTCGCCATATCGATCGCGCTGGCGAGCGATCACACGGTGACCACCAACTCGTTCAGCATCTTCCCGCACGAGTTCGAGTGGCAGAACTTCACCAAGGTGTTCGGCTCGGACCTGCCGATGGGCCGGTTCCTGATCAACTCGCTGATCATCTCGGTCGGTTCGGTCATCGGCCAGATGGTGTCGAGCGGCCTGGTCGGCTACGCCTTCGCCCGTCTGCGGGCGCCCGGCAAGAACGCCCTGTTCCTCGTCGTCATCATGACGATGATGATCCCGGCGCAGATCACGATGATTCCGCAGTTCATCCTGTTCAAGGACCTGGGCTGGGTGAACACCTATCTGCCGCTGATCGTGCCGAACTTCTTCTCGAACGCCTTCAACGTCTTCCTGGTACGACAGTTCGTGTCCCGGCTGCCCAACCAGCTCGACGAGGCGGCCATGGTGGACGGTCTGGGGTTCTTCGGCATCTACCGGCGCATCATGCTCCCGATGCTGTGGCCCGTGCTGATCGCGATCGGCATCTTCACGCTGACGTTCAGCTGGGGCGACTTCATGGGGCCGCTGATCTACCTCAACGACGAGTCGCAGATGCCGCTCGCGCTGGGCGTGCAGTACATCACCACGACGGCGGTGGCGGGTCAGCCGCCACCGTGGAACCTGGTGATGGTCGGCTCGATCCTGCTCACCCTGCCGATGATCGCCGTCTACTACCTCGGCCAGCGGTACCTGTACGAAATGGACATCAGCGGCGGAAGCGCGGGGGTCAAGTGAGTCGTCCGACAGTCCTGAACAACAGCATCGCGCTCGACGCCCGGGGCATCCGGACCGAGGGCGGCCCCCGCGTCGTGCTCTGCGCGTCCCTGTTCTACTTCCGGCTCCCGCGGGAGCAGTGGCGCGCCAGGCTCGAACAGGTGCGGGCCTCCGGATACACCTGCGTGGACGTCTACCTGCCGTGGAACTTCCACGAGCGCGCACCCGGCCGCTGGTCCTTCGAGGGCAGACACGATGTCGCCGCCTTCCTGGACCTCGCGCAGGAGACCGGTCTGTACGTCATCGCGCGGCCGGGCCCGTACATCTGCTCCGAGTGGGACGGCGGCGCGCTGCCCGCCTGGCTGGGCCTGGACCCGCAGTTGAGGGTTCGTCAGCACGAGCCGCGCTTCCTCGACCGGGTCACCGCCTGGTTCGACCAGGTGCTGCCCCTCCTCGCCGAGCGGCAGTACCCGGACGGCGGCCCCGTCATCATGGTGCAGTTGGAGAACGAGCTGGACTTCTTCGACTGCGAGGACCGCACCGGCTACCTGACCGCCCTGCGCGACCAGGCGCTGCGCCACGGCATCTCCGTACCGCTGATCGCCTGCGCCGGACAGGGCGACATCGAAGGAGCCACCGGCGACGTCCCCGGCGTCGTACCGGCGTGCAACTTCTACCCGGACGACGACTCCCCGGACATCGAGCCCGAAGTGCGGCGCTACGCCGAGCTGTTGGCGCGGCGCGACCTGCCGCTGCTGATCACCGAGACCAACCGCCGTCACCGGACGCTGCGGCGGATGCTGGCGAGCGGCGCCTCACTGATCGCGCCCTATCTCCAGTCCTCCGGATGGAACTTCGGGTACACGCCGTCCACAGGGAACTGGGGCAGCCCCGGCAACTTCATGAGCCACGGCTACGACTTCGGCGGATACGTCTCCTCCACCGGCGCCGAACGCCCCGAGTTCACCGAGGCCCAGGTCCTCGCACGCGTCATCGACACCCTGGGGCCGAGGCTGGCGCAAGCCACCACGACCGTGCCCCGCACACCGGTGACCGCCGACTTCCCGACCAGCTCGTCACCCTCGGCCCTGGACCTCGACGAAGGCGGCCGGCTCATCGCCGTACCCCACCTCGGCACGGCACCGGGCACGGCGGTGGTGAACGGCGTCCCGGTCGCCGTCGCCACGGACTCCTGCCCCCTGATGCTGGTCGACGTACCGCTGCGGTCCTGGGGTGTCGAGGCGACGCTCACCCTGGCGTCCGCGGATCTCGTCGCGGCGTCGGACGGCGTGCTGACGTTCTCCTCCGACGTGCCGGTCACCGTCGTCCTGGACGGAACCCGGGTCGAGATCCCGGCCCCGAAGCCGGGGGTGCCCGAGTGGACGACGACCGGGGGAGCGACGCTCGTCGCCCTGGTGCCGGCGGACGCCGCTCGCCTGCGGGCGACGGACCGCGACGGCACGGTGCACCTGAGCGACGCGCCGCCCCGGCAGGACGCGCCGTCGCCCACCGCCGTAGGAACCGTAGGGCGGCGGTCGGCCGCCGCGCCCGAGGAGCCGGCGGGCACCCACGAACTGCCGCCGACTCTGGAGTCGCTCGGTGTGTACCGGGGGCGCGGAACCTACCGGACCACGGCGGATCTGACAGGTGTCGACGAGTTGCTGCTCGTGGGCGCGGCCGACATCGTCGACCTGTCGATCGGGAACCGGGTCCATCCCACGATCGCCGGATTCGGCGCGGCCCAGCGGATCGACGTCCAGGAAGCGACCGGCCGCGTCGCCGTCGAGGCCGTCGTGGAGATCTGGGGGCACGCGAACTTCGACGACGCGCGCCTGCCGGCCCTCCGGCTCGGCGCGCTGCGCGGACTCGGCTCGCTGTGGACGGTTCGGGACGTGACAGACGTGTCCGCCCTGTGGACGGTGCACGGTCAGTGGGCCGGCCTGCCGACGCCGCTCCGCGGGCTCGGCGGCTGGAGCAGCACCCGCGTCGGCCTCCCCGTCACCTACACGCGTGAGATCGGGTCGACCACCGCGTCGGCGCTGCATCTGCCGGGTGTGGTCGAGCCGCTGCGCGTGAGCGTCGACAACGGCGAACCGCGCACCGTCCACGCCGAGGACCCCTGGGTCCTGCTGCCGGCCGGAACCCATCAGATCTCGGTCACGATGCCGCACCACCCCAGCGGCACCGGCCTCCGCGCCGAACTGCTCGGCCTCGACCCGGTGACGGACTGGTCCTGCGCCGTACAGGACGACGACCTGCTGACCGGGTTCGCCGCAGGCTCAGGCCCCGTCCACGGCGTCCCGCTGCCGCTGGCCCTTCGACCGGGGGAGGAGACGTGGCTCGACGTCGAACTCCCGCCGTCCGACGACGGCTTCGTGGTACGCCTGGACGGATCGCAGATCCGCGTCACGGGATGGGCCGGCGGGGAGTGCGTGGGCCGCATCTGGGTCGGCGACCGGCCGTCCTTCTCGGGCGGAGATTCGAACACACTATGGGTGCCGTCGGGATGGTCCGGGCTGACGCTGCTGGTGAGGGGAATTGCCGGGCCGAGTGATCCGGAACTCCGTACGCTGTGGCTGGAGACTCCGAACGGCTGAGGGGGAATGGTGGCGCGGCACACGGCCCGGGATCTGCGCAGCGAGAACCGCTTCGAGGTTCTGCACGCTTTGTTCGAACTCGGGCCGTCCACCCGTCAGGAACTCGCCCGGCACACCGGACTCAGTCCCGCCACGGTGGCGACGCTGGTCACCGAGTTCCTGTCCGAAGGCGTACTGCGCATCGCCATGGTGGAACGCAACACCGGCGGACGGCCGCAGGAGCGGCTCACCATCAACCCCGACCGCGGCCGCATCGTCGGCGTCGACGTGGCCGAGACCTACGTCGACGCCACGGTGTACGACCTCGCGCTCGGCGGGCTCGGCCACGGCGAGGTCGCGCTCGACGAGCACGAGAACGACCCGGCCTACGTCGTCGACGGCATCGTCCGCGCCATCGAGTCGGCCGTCGACGACGGCGGAACCGCGCGCGAGCGCATCATCGGCGTCGGTGTCAGCATGCCGGGGCACGTCCATCCCGGCGCCGGCGTCTCGGTCTTCGCACCCAACTGGGACTGGCACGACGTGCACGTCGAGGACATGCTGGAGAAGACCCTCCCGGTCCCCGTCTACGTCGACAATCCGCTCAAGGCGATCGTCCTGTCCGAGATGTGGTTCGGTGTCGGAAGGACGGTGGACAGCATGGCCGTCGTCAACCTCGGCACCGGCGTCGGCGCCGGCCTCGCCATCGAGGGCTCACTGATCCGCGGCACCACCAACAACGCCGGCGAATGGGGCCACACACTCCTCCAGTTGGACGGCAGGCCGTGCCGCTGCGGCCGGCGCGGCTGCGTCGAGGCGTATCTCGGCGCGCCCGGCCTGCGGACGACGCTCGCCGAGATCGATCCCGGACACCCCGCGCTGCGACTCTCACGGCAGCGCGACTTCGTCGAGGCGGTCGCCCAAGGCCTCACCACGGGCGACCCGGCACTGACCAGCCTGGCCCTGCGCACCTCGCGCTACCTCGCCGCGGCCCTCGGTGACCTGGTCAACCTGCTCAACATCCCCTACGTCACCCTCACCGGCTGGACCTCCGAGGCCCTGGCCGAATGGCTCGTACCCGCCGTACGCGAGGAACTCGCCCACCACGTCCTGCCCGGCTCCCTGCCCGGCCTCACCGTCGAGCCGTCCCAAGTCCCGGGCAACGCCGTGGCCCTCGGCATGGCGGCCTTCACCCTGCAACAGTTCCTCACCCGACTCGGCCTGGCCAGCCCGGCCACGACGCGACCACGTCCGGACCTATCCGCCCGTCGCGAACCGGTTCCGCCACAGGTCGCGGAGGAGGGCGATCTCGGCCATGTGGTGGATGAATTCGAGGTTGGCTCCTGACAGTACGGCGACGTAGGGGTCGTCAGGGGCGGAACTGTAGGGGTACTGGGAGAAGCCGACCGTGTCGAGCTGTTCGTCGGTGAGGGTGCCGACACTGTCGCGCCAGCGGTCGATCAGTGTCCAGAACCGTTCGAGTGCCACGGCGGCGGAGGGCGTGAAGTCGACCAGCAGTTTCGGCTCCTGCCGTCGTTCGCCGAAGGTCCACTCCCAGCCGCCCGCGAAGTGGAAGTGCAGGTGGGACAGCCGCCACGCGATGGTCGTGACCGGTGTTTCGTCAGGCTCCGGCTCGCCGGTGTGGGCGAGGACCTGTTCGACGCGCTCGACGCTCACACTCCAGTCGTCGGCGATCTTGGTGACGGTCATGCCGTCGGCGGCCTGCCGGGCGACCTCGGCGTACTCGTTGGCCGGGATGTCCGGGGCGCCCAGGTCGAGCACCCACTCGCCCGGCCCGAAAGCCCGCGGCGTCCTCGCCTCGCTGCGGCGCCGAACTGACCAGCAACCGGGCACCGGCTCCCACAGGTACTCCTCGTCGCTGAGTCCGGTCAGCCGCACCTGGGCCATCTCCCTGGCCTGGTCGAACAGATCGAGGAGCAGGCCCAGACGGTCGGTGCGTGTGCCTTGTGTCCCCATGCCCGGCTCCCCCTGCGGTCGCGTCACGTGCCCCACTGCGCTCAGGCGGAAGCTAACGGCTCACTCCGCGGAGCGCCACCGATTTCCTTCACCCACGAAGCGGAGGGGCGACACCCCTCGCGTCACGGCACTCGTCGAGGTCGTGCTCGGCCTCCCCGGCTGCGGGAGGCCGACCAGGTCGGGCGGCTGAACGGGCGCTGCTCCCCGACGTGTTCGCCGGAGTGCGGGTCAGTCGCCGTGGCCGACGACGGCGGTGACCCGGATCTCGACGCGCATCTTCGGGGCACCGAGCGCCGGCACGCCGGTCTGGGTCCAGATGGGCGCGCGGTCGCCCATGTGCCGGCGGAGCTGCTCCACCATGACGCGGTTGTGGACCTCGCCGATGAATTCGGCGGATTCGGGGATGTGGTACGAGTTCATGGCGATGACGTCACGCCAGGTGGCGCCGGCCGACGCCAGGGTCCGCTCGACGTTCTCGAAGGCCTGGATGATCTCGGCTTCGAGGTCCTCGGGGAAGTGCCAGTGCTCGTCCCACCCTCCCTGGCCCGAGGTCTCGACGCGGTCGCCGATGCGAACCGCCTGGTTGTAGTGCAGGTCGGCGAGCAGTGTCTCGCCGTATCCGGGCGTGACGAAGAACTCCGGTCGACTCATGGTGTCCATTCCTCAAGGTTGACTTCACGCGCGTTCACTTCACGCATGAAGTGAACGTAGCAGGGTTTACTTCAAGCGTGAAGTCGTGGTCGTTCGGTAAAGTGCCGTCATGGCCACCCCCGCGAACCCGAACCCCGGCGAGGGCGTCGCTGCGGACGCCTCCGCCGACGCGCTGTGGCTGACCGCGGACGAGAAGGAAGCCTGGACCGGGTTGGTCTCGCTGGTCCTGCTGCTACCGGGCCGGCTGGAGTCGCCGCTCCAGCAAGGAGCCGGTCTGACCCTCTTCGAGTACCTGGTCCTCAGTCATATCTCGGAGGCACCGGAGCGCCGCCTGCGGATGAGCGACCTGGCCTACCTCGCCAACGGCTCCCTCTCGCGCCTGTCCAACGTCGTCAAGCGGTTCGAGCAGCGGGGCTGGGTGGAACGTTCGCCCGACCCCGACGACGGCCGGTACACCGTCGCCGCGCTCACCGACGCCGGCTACGACGTGGTCGTCGTCGCCGCGCCTGCCCATGTGCGCTCCGTGCGGCAGTTCGTACTCGATCCGCTCACCGCCGCCGACCAGCAGGCGCTGGCCCGCATCGCCGCCAAGCTGCGGATACGGCCGGTCGACCTGGCCTAGCAGGCCTCGGCCTGGAGTGGGTGTGTCAACTCGGCGGCTGATCCTCGTTGTTGAGGTGTCAGTTGTCGCTCGGGAGCAGTCGGCCTTCGAAGGCGATCAGGAAGACGTTCAGGGGCGCCTTCCAGCGTATGGTCCACCTCCTGCGGCCCTTACCGGTCGGGTCCAGACTCACCGGCGCCATGCGGACGCACTTCGTGGCGCGCGCCATCGGCGGGAAGAGCCGCCCCGCTGCTTGCCCCATACACCCACACCGCAACTTCACCACGGCTCGGCCCTTGGGGGGAGAAAAGTCTCCCTGCCACGGGTGTCACTGGCGATGCCAGACTGCCGGGCATGACCGACCGAGGCGCTGATTCGCACGGTTGTCCAGGTCCTGCGGCGACGACGGTCCCGCTCCTGCCGTGCCGCTGTGCGCGGTGTGATCCGTCCGCGATGCGAAGGCTTAGCCATGTCCACTGAAGTCCCCGAGTCTGCCGTTCCACCTCCCGCCGGAGCCGGCGAGCCCTCGTCGGCCCCCAGCCGGCGCACCTTCATCGCCACCACTGGCGCGGTCGGTGGTGCCGTCGTTGTGGGAGGTGTGATCGGGGGGACACATGTTTTCGGCCCGGAGGAGGCGGCCGCCGCCGATACGCCGCCCTCCAGCCGCGTGTCCCTGACGGTGAACGGCACCCGGCGGACGGTGACGGTCGACAACCGCACCTCGCTGCTGGATCTGCTGCGCGAGCACTTCGAGCTGACCGGTTCGAAGAAGGGCTGTAACGCCGGGGCCTGCGGGGCGTGCACGGTCCTGGTCGACGGGCAGCGGGTGAACTCCTGTCTGACGTTGACGGTGCGGCTGGAGGGCGTCGAGGTCACCACCATCGAGGGTCTGGCCAAGGGTGACCGGCTGCACCCGCTGCAGCAGGCGTTCATCGACGAGGACGCCTTCCAGTGCGGCTACTGCACCCCCGGTCAGATCCTCTCCGGTGTCGGCTGCGTTCAGGAGGGCCACACCGGTTCGGCGGAGGAGATCCGGGAGTGGATGAGCGGCAACATCTGCCGGTGCGGGTGCTACGTGAAGATCGTGCGCGCGGTCGAGCAGACCGCCGACCGGAAGTAAGGAACCGCTGACATGCATCCCTTCTCCTTCACGAAGGCCGCGAATACCCGTGAAGCCCTCAACGCCGGTCGCGTGGGCGGCCGTTACATCGCCGGGGGCACCACGCTGGTCGACCTCATGCGCGAGACCGTCGAATCCCCGAAGACTCTGGTCGACATCAGCGATCTGCCGCTGCGCGAGGTCACGGTCACCGAACGCGGCGGGCTGCGCATCGGCGCTGTGGTGACGATGACCGAGGCCGCCGCCCATCCCAAGGTGCGTGCCCTGTATCCCGTCGTCTCGCGGGCGCTGGAGCTGAGTGCCTCGGCGCAGCTGCGGAACATGGCCACCATCGGCGGCAACATCATGCAGCGCACCCGCTGTACCTACTTCCGCGATGTGAGTGCCGACTGCAACAAGCGCGAGCCCGGCTCGGGTTGCGCCGCGCGGGAGGGCTTCAACCGTACGCATGCCATCCTCGGTACCTCCGGCTCCTGCGTGGCCACCCACCCCTCCGATGCCGCCGTGGCCTTCACGGCGTTGGAGGCGACCGTCCACCTGCTGGGTCCGGACGGAGAACGCCGCGTCCTCCTCGCGGACTTCCTCCTCAAGCCCGGCGACACCCCGGACCGCGAACACGCCATCCGGCAGGGCGAGTTGATTACCGCGGTGGAGATCCCGTCGCTCCCGCGCCCACTGAAGTCCGGCTACTTGAAAGTGCGCGACCGTCAGTCCTACGAGTTCGCCCTGACGTCGGCGGCCGTCGCGCTGCATGTGCGGGGCGGGGTGATCCGGGAGGCGAAGGTCGCCGCCGGTGGCGTGGGAACCGTGCCGTGGAAGCTGCCCGCCGTCGAGCAGGCCCTCATCGGCGAGCGACCCTCGGAGTCGTTGTGGACGGCCGCTGCCGCCAAGGCGGCGGAAGGCGCTCGTCCCCTTCAGCACAACCGGTTCAAGGTCGAGTTGCTCAAACGGACCGTGGAACGCCAGCTGCGCGTAGTAGGAGGTATGAAGTGAGCCCCCAGCCGCAGGCAGCTGTAGGTGCGCCACTGTCGAGGGTGGACGGCCGGCTCAAGGTCACCGGCAAGGCCCAGTACGCCGCCGAGTTCGATGTCGACGGGGTGGTGCACGCCGTCATCGTCGACGCGAGCGTCGGCCGCGGTCGTATCACCTCCATCGACACCGGTGACGCCGAGCAGCAGCCGGGGGTGTTGCGGGTGATCCATCACCGCAATGCGCCGAAGCTGCCGTACCGCGACAACTCCGGGTCCAACAACATGCCTGGACGCAGGCTGCGGGTGTTCCAGGACGACAAGGTCCTTTTCCACGGCCAACCGGTCGCCGTCGTCATCGCCACCACCCTGGAGGCCGCCCAGCACGGCGCGAGCCTGGTCAAGGTCCGCTACGACGCGCAGAAACCCTCGACCGACCTGCACGAGGCCGAGCCGGACAAGCCGACGAACTACGCGCGCGGCGACGCGGAAGCGGGGCTGCGCAACGCTCCCGTACGACTGGACCTGACGTACCGGCTGGCGCGCAACCATCACAATCCGATGGAGCCGCACGCCACCATCGCTCGCTGGGACGGCAACCAGGTGACCGTCTGGGACAAGACTCAGTGGGTGGTGGGCACGCACGACGAGATCGCCGCCGTGTTCGATCTGCCCGCGGACGCGGTGCGGGTCATCAACCCGTTCGTGGGTGGCGGCTTCGGCAGCGGGCTGCGCTGCTGGCCCCACACCATCGTCGCCGCGCTGGCCGCACGGGAGGTGAAGCGTCCCGTCAAGCTGGTGCTCAGCCGCAAGCAGATGTATTTCGGCACCGGATTCCGGCCATCCTACGAGTACCAGCTGCGTCTCGGCAGCGACCGGCGCGGCCGGCTGTCCGCCGCCACCCACCGGATCGACTCGGAGACCTCGTCGTACGAGACCTTCACCGAGGGGGTCATGCTGCCCGGGCAGATGCTCTACGGCATGCCCCACGTCAGCCAGGCGTATCGGACGGTACCGCTGGACGTCAACTCGCCGATCTGGATGCGCGGACCCGGTTTCGCGTCGGCGTCGTTCGTGATCGAGTCGGCGATGGACGAGCTCGCCCACAAGCTCGGCGTCGACCCGATCGAGCTGCGCCTGCGCAACGAGCCGTCCGAGGACGAGGCGAAGAACCTGCCCTGGTCCACCCGTCGGCTGCGTGAGTGCTACACGGTCGGTGCGCGTGAGTTCGGCTGGGATCGTCGTCATCCCAAGCCTCGCTCGACGCGTGACGGGGACTGGCTGATCGGTCTGGGCATGGCCGCGGGTGTGTACGACCCGGGGCGCTATCCGGCGCAGGCCCAGGCCCGGCTGAACGCCGACGGCACCGCGGTCGTCGATGCGGCCACCACGGACATGGGGCCGGGAACCTACACTTCCCAGACCCAGGTCGCCGCCGACGCGCTCGGGCTGACCATGCGCGCGGTCACCTTCCGGCTCGGCGACTCCCTCTATCCGGCGACCGGGCCGCACGGCGGCTCGTCGACCATGGCCAGTGTCGGCTCCGCCGTCCTCGACGCGTGCAACCAGGTGCGCCGGCAGGCGATCAAGCTGGCCGTCGAGGACCGCGAGTCACCGCTGTACGGCGTGCCGGCCGGCGATGTCGTCGCGCGGGGCGGCCGACTCCACGTGCAGGGCAATCCGGCGCGTGGTGAGACGTACAAGAGCCTGCTTGCCCGCAACGACCGAACCCACCTCGAAGCCCACGGCGACTATGCCGGGCCGCCGACTCCCGAGCGGGACTCCTACGCCGCCTACAACGCGACCTTCGCCGAGGTCGCCGTGGACGCGACGCTGGGGCTGGTGAGGGTGCGGCGGATGCTCGGTGTGTACGACGCCGGACGCATCATCAGCCCCAAGCTCGCCGACAGCCAGGCCATCGGCGGCATCGTGGGCGGCATCGGCACGGCGCTGCTGGAGCACACGGTCACCGATCACCGTGACGGGCGGATCGTGAACGCCAACCTCGCCGACTACCTCGTGCCCGTGAACGCCGATGTCCCCGAGGTCCGGGCGATCTACCTGGACGGCGAGGACAACTCGGGTAACGCACTGGGGGTGAAGGGGCTCGGCGAGGTCGTCCAGGTGGGTGTGGCCGCCGCCATCGGCAACGCGGTCTACAACGCCACCGGCCGCCGGGTCCGTGAACTGCCCATCACCACCGAGGCGTTGCTCTGAGCCGAGTGCCCCGGGCCGCGGCGGAGCGGCCCGGGGCACCCTCTCCTCGTCCGGCAGCCGGCCTCCCCGTCCGGCTGCCGGACCTGCCCAGGGCCGCCGCCGCGTGATGATGCCCCCCACTGCGCGGTGGCGGCCCCTCACCCTTTGCCCGAAGGACCTCTCCATGCTGAACATCGCAGACACACTGCACTGTTGGTGCCGCGAGACACGCCCCTTCGCCCTGGCCACCGTCGTCGACGTCACCGGCAGCGCACCGCTGCCGGTCGGTACGTCGGTCGCGGTGGACGAGGACGGCACCGTGGTCGGCAGCATCTCCGGCGGCTGTGTCGAGGCGGCGGTCTACGACCTGTGCAGACAGGTGCTCAGCGACCGGGACGCCCCGCAACGCGCCTGGTTCGGGTACTCCGACGACGACGCCTTCGCCGTAGGACTGACCTGCGGCGGCGAACTCGACGTCCTCGTCCAACGCATCGATCCCGCCCTCCAGCCGCACCTCGCCGCCGCCCTCGCCGATGTCGTCCAGGGCCGCCCCACCGCCGTGGCCCAGGTGGTGACCGGCCCCCGCGACCTCATCGGCGCCACCCTGAGCGTCCTCGCCGACGGCAGCGTCACCTACGGCACCCTGGACGCCGGGCCGACGGAAGACCTGGTGGCTGAGGAGACGCGGTCCCTGCTGCGGGCCGGGCGCACCACGCGTGTCACGGTCGGCGGGAACGGGGACGGCTGCCCAGAACCGCTGACCGTCCTCGTCCACGTCCACGCGTCCCGCCCCCGCATGCTGATCTTCGGTGCCGTCGACTTCGCGGCCGCGCTCAGCCAGGCGGGCGGCTTCCTCGGCTACCGGGTCACCGTCTGCGATGCCCGCCCGGTCTTCGCCACACCCGCCCGCTTCCCGCACGCCGACGAGGTCGTGGTCGACTGGCCCCACCGCTACCTGTCACGGACGGCCGTGGACTCTCGCAGCGCTGTCTGTGTCCTCACCCACGACGCCAAATTCGACATCCCGCTGCTGCGGCTCGCCCTCTACCTGCCGGTGGGCTATGTCGGCGCGATGGGATCCCGGCGCACCCACGACGAACGCCTCCGCCTGCTGAGAGAGTCCGACGTTTCCGAGGAACAGCTCGCCGGCCTGCACTCCCCGATCGGCCTCGACCTCGGCGCCCGCACCCCCGAGGAGACGGCCGTCTCCATCACCGCGGAGATCATCGCCCACACCAACCGAGGCACGGGCCTGCCCCTGTCCCAGGCCACCGGCCCGATCCACCGGCCGACAAGGCGCCACGGGAGCGTTCGGCCTGTGGAGGTGGCCGCTTCACAGACGTAACGGTAGGCCCCAGAACGCAGGCGGTGCCCCTGATCTCCGGCACCGCCGACACCCGGGCCAGCCCGGCGCACCGCCTGCCAGGTCTATGCCGGGGCAAGTGAATTCCTCATCCATAAAGCGGCAGCTGCGAAAAAGAAGGGTCACTGTTCCGCCACGAAGCAGGGAGAAACTCCTCCCTCTTCGAGAAAGACCGTGCGGCGACCCCACCCCGCAGGGGTCGCATGCCGCCTGAAAAGAGAAAGCAACCGAATGCCACCCACACCGGACGGCCCACCTCACAAGCTGCCTTTCGTCGTCCTGGTGCTGTCCGCCGGGACATTCCTCATGGGCACCACGGAATTCGTCATCGCGGGCCTGCTGCCCGAGATCGCCGGCGATCTGAATGTCAGCGTGTCTCAGGCAGGTCTACTGATCACGGCGTTCGCGGCAGGCATGATCGTCGGAGCGCCGGCGATGGCCATCGCGACGCTCCACCTGCCGCGGCGCTCCACGCTGATCCTCGCGCTCGTCGTCTTCGCCCTCGGCCACCTGGTCGCCGCGCTCAGCTCGTCCTTCACTCTCGTACTCGCGGCCCGCGTGGTGACCGCGCTGGCCACCGGGACCTTCTGGTGCGTCGGCGCGATCGTGGCCACGACCGCGGCAGGGCCGACGGCGACGTCACGGGCCCTGGGCATGCTCCTGGGAGGTCTGACCGTGGCCACCGTGGCCGGCGTACCGCTGGGCGCGTGGCTGGGGCAGTTGTCGGGCTGGCGCGGCCCGTTCTGGGTGCTGGCCGCACTTTCGGCCGGCGCGGCAGCGGTCATCGGCCGGTACATCCCTGCCGACGAGCGGTCCGAAGCGCCTTCCGTCCGGGCCGAGTTCGCCGCGCTGCGGGATGTCCGGGTCTGGCTGACGCTGAGTTCCATGACGCTGCTGATGGGCGGTGTCCTGGCGACGTACACCTACATCTCGCCCCTGCTCACCGACCGGGCCGGCATCCCCGCTGGAGCCGTGCCCATGGTCCTGACCGGCTACGGCCTGGGTGCCCTGTTGGGCACCACGGTGGGCGGGCGCCTTGGCGACCGTCGCCCCCTTGCCACGCTCGTCACCTCCGCTGCCACGACCACGTTGGTCCTGCTGTTGTTGACCTTGTACTCCCCGAGCCCCGTGGCAGCCGTCATCCTGGTGACACTGATGGGGCTGACAGGCTTCGCCGCGACCCCGGTGCTCGGCGCGCTGGCCCTGCGCTTCTCCAGTTCCGCGCCCAACCTCGTCTCCGGTCTCAGCGGCTCGGCGCCCAACGTGGGCATCGCCATCGGTTCCTGGACGGCGGGCATCGCCCTGACCTCTCCGCTGGAGCAGGCAGGGCCCCCGCTGGTCGGCACCGTGGCGGTCGCCCTCACCCTCGTACCCCTCGCCGTACTCGCGCTGATGCGCGCCACCCGCTCCGAGACTTCCCCGCCTCAGCCCCGAGCGGCCGCAGACCAGTCGATCGGGTGCGGCGCTCACGGCGGCATTGGGTGACGCGGCTCCTGGCTCGTCCCACGCGCGAGCGGCAGGTCATGCCCGCGGATCGACCGAAGGTGAGGTACAGCCCGGCGGGGTCCCCCTCGGTGTAGGTGCGTCAGCGGAGAGACGAAGAGGGCGACAGGTTCTGGTCGGCGGCCCAGGAGGCGAGGATGCGCAGCCGCTCGTGGGTGGGGGAGCCGGGGGCGGCGGTCCAGACGGTCAGGTGCTGGTCGGGGTCGGTGTTGGCGGTGAGGGTGTCCCAGTCCAGGACGAGTTCTCCGACGACCGGATGGTTGAGGGTCTTGGTGCCCACGGTGCGGGCGGCGACGCGGTGATCGCCCCACCACTGGGCGAACTGCTGGTCCCGCGTAGACAGTTCCCCCACCAGCTCGACGAGCCGTGGATCCTCGGGATACTTCGCCGCCTCCATCCGCAGCTGTGCGACGGCCATCCGCGCCGAGGTCTCCCAGTCGGCGTACAGGCTGCGCAGCGCCGGATCGGTGAAGGTGAGCCGCGGGTAGTTGCGATGCTTCTCCGGAACACGGGAGAAGTCGGTGACCAAGGCGGCGGCCAGCGCGTTCCACGCCAGAACGTCACCGCGCCGCCCCTGCACGATGGCCGGGGTGGCGGTGAGGTCGTCCAGCACGCGTTGCAGCTGAGGCTGTACCTTCTGCCTGCCGTGGCGCCGGGTGCGGGTGGTGGTCTTGCCCGCGAGCTGGAACAGATAGCCCCGCTCGTCGTCGTCCAGGTGGAGGACGCGGGCGATGGTGTCCAGCACCGGCGCGGACGCCTGCATACGACCCTGCTCAAGACGGGTGTAGTAGTCCGTGCTGATCGAGGCGAGCTGGGCGACCTCCTCACGGCGCAGCCCGGCCACCCGGCGGGGCCCGCCCGTCTCCGGCAGCCCGACCGTGCGCGGGCTCAGTTCGGAGCGGCGCTTCTTGAGGAATTCGCCGAGCTCATTGAGAGGAACGTTGCTGGTCATGCTTCACATCCTGACGAGGCCGGCAGGTTCTGGCCGGCGGCCCAGGAGGCGAGGACGCGCAGCTGGTCATGCGCGGGGGATCCCGGGGCGGCGGTCCAGACAGTCATGTATTGATCTAGGTCGGTGCTGGCGGTAAGGGTGTCGCAGTCGAGGGTGATCTCGCCCACGACCGGATGGTTGAGGGTCTTGGTGCCCACGGTGCGGGCGGCCCTGCGGCGATCGCCCCACCATTGGGCGAACTGCTGGTCACACATGGACAGTTCACCGACGAGTGCGATCAGACGGGGGTCTTCGGGATACTTCGCCGCCTCCATCCGAAGCTGTGCGACGGCCATCCGCGCCGAGGTCTCCCAGTCGGCGTACAGGCTGCGCAGCGCCGGATCGGTGAAGGTGAGCCGCGGGTAGTTGCGGTGCTTCTCCGGAACACGGGAGAAGTCGGTGACCAAGGCGGCGGCCAGCGCGTTCCATGCCAGAACGTCACCGCGCCGCCCCTGCACGATGGCCGGGACGGAGGAGAGGTCCTCCAGCATCCGCTGTAGTTGCGGCTGGACCTTCCGCACGCCACGGCGCCGCGTGCGCACGGTGGTCCTGCCTGCGAGCTGGAACAGATAGCCCCGCTCGTCGTCGTCCAGGTGGAGGACGCGGGCGATGGTGTCCAGCACAGGCGCGGACGCCTGCATACGGCCCTGCTCAAGACGGGTGTAGTAGTCCGTGCTGATCGAGGCGAGCTGGGCGACCTCCTCACGGCGCAGCCCTTCGACCCGGCGGGGCCGGCTGGTCGACGGAAGTCCGACCGTGGGCGGGCTCAGCTGTGAGCGGCGCTTCTTGAGGAATTCTCCCATTTCATTCAGGGGGACGTTGCTGGTCATGCTTCCCAGCATTACATCGATCGCACCTGAGCAAGGGGGGAGAATTTCCTCCCTGGATGTTCCTCTCCCCGGACAGATTCCTCCGCTTTTCGCGCCCGCCCTCGCGTGTAAGGCTCGGTTCCAAGCAGCCGTCCCCAATGTCGGCTGCGGCTCCAGACCCTCGGACCGAAGGAAGCACCCCATCATGCGCGGAGCAGTCATTCACGCCCCCGGCGACGTGCGCTTCGAGACTCTGGCCGACCCCAAGATCAGCCGGCCGACCGACGCGATCATCCGCACGGTCGCCACCTGCGTGTGCGGCTCGGACCTGTGGCCCTACCGCGGAGCGGAGCCCATCGGCGACCCGCACCCGATGGGGCACGAGTACGTCGGCATCGTCGAGGAGACCGGCAGCGAGGTCACCAACGTCCGGCCCGGACAGTTCGTCGTCGGCTCCTTCGCCACCTCGGACAACACCTGCGTCAACTGCCTGAACGGCTGGCAGTCCTCCTGCCTGCACCGCGAGTTCATGAGCACCTGCCAGGCCGACTACGTCCGCATCCCCAACGCCCACGGCACCCTCGTCGCCACCGACGAGCACCCGTCCGGCGAGCTGGTGCCCAGCCTGCTCGCCGTCTCCGACGTGATGGGCACCGGCTGGTACGCCGCCCTCGCTGCCGAGGTCACTCCTGGATCGACGGCCGTGGTCGTCGGCGACGGAGCGGTCGGTCTGTGCGGGGTCATCGCGGCCAGGGAACTCGGCGCGGAGCGGATCATCGCCATGAGCCGTCACGAGTCCCGCCAGCAGCTCGCCAGGGATTTCGGGGCCACCGACATCGTCAGCGAACGCGGCGACGAAGGTATCGCCCGCGTCAAGGACCTCACCGGCGGCATCGGAGCCGAATCGGTGCTGGAGTGCGTCGGCACCGCCGAGTCCATGCGCCAGGCCCTGCACTCCGCCCGGCCCGGCGGCAACGTGGGCTTCGTCGGCGTCCCGCACGACGTTGCTGTCGAGGGCCAGGAGCTGTTCTTCTCCCAGGTCGGCCTGCGAGGCGGCCCCGCACCCGTGCGCCGCTACCTCCCCGACCTGATCGACCGGGTCCTGACCGGCCGGATCAACCCGGGCAAGGTGTTCGACCTCACCCTGCCCCTCGACCACGTCGCCGAGGGCTACAAGGCGATGGACGAGCGCCGCGCGATCAAGGCACTCCTCAAGCCCTGACCCGTCAACGCCTCCATCTCGGGCCGAGCATCCCCTGACCGGCCCCGGACGGCTCCCTTCCAGTAGAGGACTTACCGTGACCACTTTCGCTCTCATCGGCGCCGGACCCGGTCTCGGGCTCGCCACCGCCCGCCGCTTCGGAACCGCCGGCCACAGCGTCGCGCTCATCGCCCGCAACAAACAGCGCCTGGACGACCTCACGGCCGAGCTGGCCGACGACGGCATCAAGGCGCGCGGCTTCGCCGCCGACGTCCTCGACATCGAGTCCCTGACCGCGGCCCTGTACGCGGCCGGGACCGCGCTGGGCCCCGTCGAGATCCTCCAGTACAGCCCCGTGCCCCGGGCCGACTTTATGAGGCCGGTCCTGGACACCGGCGCCGACGACCTCGACGCGCCCCTCGCCTTCTCCGTCAAGGCCCCCGTCACCGCGGTGAACGCCGTCCTGCCCGGCATGCGCGAACTCGGCCGCGGCACCCTGCTGTTCGTCAACGGCTCCAGCGCCGTACGACCCAACCCGAACGTCGCCGGCACTTCCATCGCCTTTGCCGCCGAGAGCGCCTACGCCCACCTGCTCCACGACACCCTGGCCGCGGAGAACATCCACGTCGCCCAGCTGATCGTGCCGGGCGCCATCCGATCCGACGCCGAACACAGCAGCCCCGATGCCCTGGCCCGCCGCCTGTACGACATCCACACCGAGCGCGACGGCTTCCGCCACTACTCCGAACCCCTTCCCGAGTGAACCCCTGGACGCCCCCGTGATGCCGACCGCCCGCTCCACCCTGGCGGCCCGTGGCGCCGTAGCCGCGGCCCTGCTGCTTGTGGTCAGCGCCTGCACCGACAGCTCGCCCGCCGTGTCGTCCCCTGCCGGACGGCAACAGACGCCGACACGCCCGGCATCCGTCGCATCGTCCGATAGGAACACCGCCATGAAGATCCAGGTCACCATCGACGGCCAACCGGTCGACGCCACCTTGAACGACAACGCCGTAGCCCGCGACTTCGCCTCACTGCTCCCGCTCAGCCTCGATCTGGAGGACTTCCACCAGACGGAGCGGATCGCCTACCTGCCGCGCAAGCTGGACATCTCCGGCGCCCCGGACCCGGCTCCAGTGAAGGCCGGCGACCTGGCCTACTACGCTCCCTGGGGCAACATGGCGCTGTTCTACCGCGACGGGGGCTCCGCCTCCGCCGACCTGCTCATCCTCGGCCACATCGACATCGACACCGAACGGCTCGCCAACGCCGAGCACATCACCGTCGAAGCCGCCCCCTGACCCAGCCGGCAACCACCGCAGCCACGCGGGCAGTGCCCCAGAGGGGCAGAACATCCCCCCTCTTCCTCCCCCTTCGGCCGTGGAACCTTTGCGACAGGTGGCCGCCGTCCGCTCTGGCGGCTTTCCCGTCCCCGTGGCCTGACCGCATTCCGATCCGCCACTCCGCCATTTCACTCAAGGAGAGACCGCACCTATGGCTTCCGCATCCGGGACCACCCCCGGCAAGCTTCCCTTCGTCGTCTGGGTGCTCGCCGCCGGCACGTTCCTGATGGGCACCACCGAGTTCGTCATCGCCGGACTGCTCCCCGAACTGTCCACCGGCCTCGGTGTGAGCACCTCACAGGCCGGGCTGCTGATCACCGCCTTCGCCGTCGGCATGATCATCGGGGCTCCGACCATGGCCCTGGCCACCCTGCGCCTGCCCCAGCGCCAGACACTGATCCTTGCCCTGTCTGTCTTCAGTCTCGGCCACGTGGTGGCGGCACTCAGCACCTCCTTCACCGTCGTCCTCGCCGCCCGCGTTGTCACCGCACTGGCCACCGGAGCGTTCTGGTCCGTCGGTTTCGTCGTCGCCACCGCCGCCGCGGGCCCGCAGAAAGCCACCCGCGCGACCGGCGTCATGATCGGCGGCCTGACCCTCGCCAACGTCGTCGGCGTGCCCATCGGCTCCTTCGCCGGCCAGTTCGTCGGCTGGCGCGGCCCGTTCTGGGCCCTGGCCGCCCTCTCCGCGCTCGCCGCCGCCTTCATCGGCCGCTTCATCCCCGCCCCGGAGGAGCGCGCGAGCGTCTCGCTGCGCGCCGAGTTCGGCGCGCTGCGCCAGGGCAGGCTGTGGCTGGCGCTGAGCGCCGCCATGTTCATCATGGGCGGTGTCCTGGCGACCTACAGCTACGTCACCCCGCTGCTGACCGACCGCGCGGGGATCCCGGCGGGCGCCGTGCCGTTCGTCCTCATCGCCTTCGGCGTCGGCGCCCTGGGCGGCACCGCCACCGGTGGCCGTCTGGGTGAGCGCCGTCCGATGGCCACCACCATCACCGCCGCCGCGGCCACCGCCCTGGTCCTGTTCCTGATGATCCCGCTGTCCACGAACGCAGTCGCGGCCACGATCCTGGTCTTCCTCATGGGCCTGACCGGTTTCGCGGTGAACCCCGTCGTCACGGCGCTCGCCATGCGCTTCGCCGGCGACGCCCCCACTCTCACGTCCGCGCTGACCACCTCCGCCTTCAACGTCGGAGTGGCCGGCGGATCCTTCATCGCCGGTACGGCCTTGGACTCCTCCCTCGGCGTGGCCGGCCCGCCCCTGGTCGGCACGGTCATCGCCGTACTCACCCTGCTCCCGCTCATCGCCCTCGCCGTCCGCGGCGCCTCCGGCAGGAGCCGCATCGTGGCTCAGCGCACCGCTGCGGCCCACGCGCCGGGTGACCAACCCGCACGGACGCCGTCGCATCGCTGAGTCCGGCCGACGTCCGCCACGAACCGACGCCGTGTCCCCGGCGGACCGAACGAGAGGACCCGACATGAACCCCACCTACGACTTCACCGGCCAGGTTGCCCTCGTCACCGGAGCAGGCGCCGGTATGGGCCTGGCGACCGCCCGCGCCTTCGCCGAAGCCGGAGCCGCCATCGCCCTCACCGACATCGACGAAGCCGCACTGGACTTGGCCGCGAAGGACCTCACCGCTGCCGGTCACCAAGTCCTCGGCCTCACCTGTGACGTCAGCGACGAAGAGCAGGTCGCCGCCGCGGTCGACCGCACCGTGGAGACCTTCGGTCGCCTCGACATGGCCTACAACAACGCCGGCATCCAGATCCCGCCCAGCGATGCCGCCGAGGAGCCGGCCGAGCGGTTCGATCGCGTCAACGCCATCAACCTCCGTGGCGTGTGGGCCTGTATGAAGCACGAGCTGCGGCACATGCGGACCCGGGGCGGCGGCGCCATCGTCAACTGCTCCTCCCTCGGCGGCCTGGTCGGCCTGCCCGGCCGCGCTGCCTACCACGCCTCCAAGCACGGAGTGATCGGCCTGACCGCCAGCGCCGCCCTCGAATACGCCCCGCGCGGCATCCGTATCAACGCCGTCTGCCCCGGCACCATCGACACCCCCATGGTCAGCGACATGATCGCCAAGGGGGAGCTCGACCGCGCCGAGGCCGAGGCCAACCAGCCGATCAACCGGCTCGGCACCGCCGAGGAAATCGCCCAAGCCGTCCTGTGGCTGTGCAGCCCAGGAGCCGGCTTCGTCGTCGGCGTCGCCCTCCCCGTCGACGGCGGCTACGTCGCCCGATAGGGACCCGCCCCGACGCCGGCATCCGTTCGGCACCCCAAACCCCGCTCGTAAGCAATGACGTGTGAGGCACGATGAAGTTCGTCGAGCAGCAGCCCAGCAGCAAGGCCCCGTCGGACCGGTTCACGGGGGATGTGTGGTGGGACGTCATCCACGCCGGCCAGGAGCCGTCCCGGATGCGCGTGAACACGGTCTGCTTCTCGCCTGGCGCGCGTACCAACTGGCACTCCCATGTGCTGGGCCAGGCCCTGCACGTCGTCTCGGGTATCGCCCTGATCGGCACCCGGGACGGCACGATCTTCGAGGCTCACCCGGATGAGACGGTCACCTGTCCGCCGGGCGAGGAGCACTGGCACGGGGCGGCCCCCGATCGGTTCATGGAGCACCTCGCCCTGTGGGAGTCCAAGGGTGACGGCAGTACGGAGACCACGTGGGCCGAGCCGGTCACCGACGAGCAGTACGACGGCCCGCGCACCCGCGACCTGCCGCACGCAACGTCTTGATCTCCCTGACACGCTGAGGACGATCTGTGCCATCCCTTGTTCTTCGCAGGGAATCCCGGCCTTCAGGCCGGGCGGGAATGTGATCCTCGGTTTGGAGGCGCGAAGCGCCGGAGATCACTGCGTCTGGGCGGTGACGGTCAGGCCGGTCGCTTCTGGTTGTCGATGTAGTCCTTGACGATGCTCAGGGGTGCGCCGCCGCAGGACGCGGCGAAGTAGGACGGGGACCAGAACACCGAACCTGTCCCGATCCGGTTGATGCGGCCGGTGTACTCGGCGCGCAGGTAGCGGGAGCTGACGCCTTTGAGGCTGTTGACGAGCTTGGACAGGGCGATCTTCGGCGGGTAGTGCACGAGCAGGTGGACGTGATCGCCTTCGCCGTTGAACTCCCGCAGCTCCGCGCCGAAGCTTTCGCACACGTCCCGCATGATCGCCTCGCAGCGCGTCAGCATCTCGCCGTTGAAGATCTCCCGCC